>NZ_CAJJWO010000008.1 GCF_905196875.1 uncultured Parabacteroides sp.
GAGCATTAGCCTTCCAAGCTGAGGGTCGCGGGTTTGAGCCCCGTCTTCCGCTCTTTTTATTTCGCCTGTGTAGCTCAGCGGTAGAGCACTTCCTTGGTAAGGAAGAGGTCCCGAGTTCAAGTCTCGGCACCGGCTCATAAGATGAATTTAGAACATGATCATTAATCAAATAAAGAACAATTAAGTTATGGCAAAAGAGAAATTTGACAGATCGAAACCACATGTGAACATTGGTACGATTGGTCACGTTGACCACGGTAAAACAACTTTGACAGCTGCTATCACAACAGTATTGGCAAAGAGAGGTCTTTCAGAACTGCGTTCATTCGATTCTATCGACAACGCTCCTGAAGAAAAAGAAAGAGGTATTACTATTAACACTTCTCACGTAGAGTATCAGACTGCAAATCGTCACTATGCTCACGTAGACTGTCCGGGTCACGCCGACTACGTAAAGAACATGGTAACTGGTGCTGCTCAGATGGACGGTGCTATCATCGTAGTTGCTGCTACTGATGGTCCGATGCCTCAGACTCGTGAGCATATCTTGCTGGCTCGTCAGGTAAACGTACCGAGACTGGTTGTATTCATGAACAAGTGTGACATGGTAGACGACGCTGAAATGTTGGAACTCGTTGAAATGGAAATGCGTGAACTGCTTTCAGCCTACGAATTCGACGGCGACAACACTCCGTTCATCCAGGGTTCTGCTCTTGGTGCGTTGAATGGCGTTGAAAAGTGGGAAGAGAAGGTTATGGAGCTGATGGATGCTTGCGACACTTGGATTCCTCTGCCTCCGCGTGATATTGACAAACCGTTCTTGATGCCGGTTGAAGACGTATTCTCAATCACTGGTCGTGGTACTGTAGCTACTGGTCGTATCGAAGCTGGTGTTATCCATGTAGGTGACGAAGTTGAAATCCTCGGTTTGGGTGAAGACAAGAAGTCTGTTGTAACTGGTGTTGAAATGTTCCGCAAGTTGCTGGATCAAGGTGAAGCTGGTGACAACGTAGGTCTGTTGCTCCGTGGTATCGACAAGAACGAAATCAAACGTGGTATGGTTCTTTGTAAGCCCGGTCAGATTAAACCTCACTCTAAGTTCAAAGCTTCTATCTACGTTTTGAAGAAAGAAGAAGGTGGTCGTCACACTCCGTTCCACAACAAATACCGTCCTCAGTTCTACATCCGTACATTGGACGTAACAGGTGAAATTACTCTTCCGGAAGGAACTGAAATGGTTATGCCTGGTGATAACGTAACAATCGACGTTGAACTGATCTACCCGGTAGCTTGTAGCGTAGGTCTTCGTTTCGCTATCCGCGAAGGTGGACGTACAGTAGGTGCTGGTCAGATTACAGAATTGATCGACTAATAATTAAGACAATACTTATAGCCAGTCTTATGAAGAGACTGGCTATTTTACGGAAGTAGCTCAGTTGGTAGAGCACTGGTCTCCAAAACCAGGTGTCGGGAGTTCGAGCCTCTCCTTCCGTGCAAAAAATCTATAGATTCGATGAAAAAGATAATTACTTATATTAAGGAATCTTATAACGAACTTGTTTATAAAGTTTCTTGGCCTACTAGAACAGAGCTTTCCAATAGTGCTGTGGTTGTTATGTTTGCTTCCCTTATAATCGCAGCAGTAATCTTTGTTGTTGACTTAGGCTTTGAGAGCGTAATGCGTTTCTTCTACGAGAAAATCTTTTAATCAGTTTTAGATATGTCTGATATCCAGAAAAAATTTTATGTTCTGCGCGCCATTAGTGGTAAGGAGAATAAGGTAAGAGAATATCTAGAAGCTGAATTGAAGAATACAGACTTGGGTGAGTATGTCAACCAGGTTCTGATTCCTACGGAGAAAACTTTTACGGTGCGTAATGGTAAGAAAGTGATGAAAGAAAGAGCTTACTTGCCGGGTTATGTATTGGTAGAAGCTGCATTGGTTGGAGAAGTTGCACATCGATTAAGAAACATTCCCAATGTAATCGGATTTTTGGGCGGGTCTGATAACCCGGTCCCGTTGCGTCCTTCCGAAGTAAGCCGTATTTTAGGTACGGTAGACGAATTGCAGGATCAACAGGAAGAACTGGATATCCAATTCTATGTTGGCGAGAGTGTGAAAATCACCTTTGGACCGTTCAGCGGTTTTACGGGTGTGATCGAAGAGGTTAACGCCGAGAAAAAGAAACTTAAAGTGATGGTAAAAGTCTTCGGACGTAAAACACCGCTTGAGTTAGGCTATATGCAAGTTGAGAAGGAGTAACGCTTTTGTTACGAGAAGTGTTTTCTTTCTGTTATTGATGTTATATATCTAAATTTTAGAAAAATGGCTAAAGAAGTTGCTGGACAAATCAAATTGCAGATTAAAGGAGGAGCAGCAAACCCTTCTCCCCCAGTAGGACCTGCCTTAGGTTCTAAGGGTATTAATATTATGGAGTTTTGCAAGCAATTTAATGCCAGAACCCAAGACAAGGCTGGTAAAGTATTACCTGTGGTAATTACTTACTATGTCGATAAGTCTTTCGACTTTGTCGTTAAAACCCCTCCTGTTGCTATCCAATTGCTGGAAGCATCCAAACAGAAGAGTGGTTCTGCAGAGCCGAATCGTAAGAAGATTGCTGAAATCTCTTGGGATCAGGTAAAAACTATCGCAGAAGACAAAATTGTCGACTTGAACTGTTTTACTGTTGAAGCTGCCATGAGAATGGTTGCCGGAACAGCCAGAAGTATGGGTATCACTGTTAAAGGGACATTCCCGGGTAATAATTAATAAACTTCAATTGAAATGAGTAAACTGACAAAAAATCAAAAGTTGGCTTTAGGCAAAATTGAAGCTGGGAAAGCATATACATTAAAGGAAGCATCAGAATTAGTAAAAGAAATTACTACGTCTAAGTTCGATGCCTCTGTAGATGTGGATGTTCGTTTAGGTGTTGACCCCCGTAAAGCCAATCAAATGGTTAGAGGTGTTGTTTCATTACCTCACGGAACTGGTAAACAAGTTAGGGTTCTCGCATTATGTACACCAGACAAGGAAGCTGAAGCAACTGCTGCTGGAGCTGACTATGTTGGCTTGGATGAGTATATTGATAAAATTAAAGGTGGTTGGACTGATATTGACGTTATCATCACTATGCCTTCTATCATGGGTAAAATCGGTGCTCTGGGTAGAGTATTAGGCCCTCGTGGTTTGATGCCTAACCCTAAAAGCGGAACGGTTACCAATGAAATCGGCAATGCAGTGAAGGAAGTTAAGCAAGGTAAGATCGACTTTAAGGTAGACAAAACCGGTATCGTTCATACATCAATCGGAAAGGTATCTTTCAATGCCGATCAGATTCGTGATAACGCCAAGGAATTCATTTCAACTCTTTTGAAGTTGAAACCGTCTGCAGCTAAAGGTACATATATAAAGAGCATTTATCTTTCAAGTACAATGAGCGCGGGTATTAAGATTGACCCGAAATCAGTTGAAGAAAACTAATTTAAAATTATTGCACAATGAAAAAGGAAGATAAAGGCATAGTAATAAGCCAGCTTACAGAAACTGTAAAAGAATATCCTAATTTCTATTTGACTGATATCGAAGCATTGAATGCTGAGAAGACAAGCAAATTGAGAAGAGAATGTTTTAAACA
This sequence comes from uncultured Parabacteroides sp., assembly GCF_905196875.1. GTDB lineage: Bacteria > Bacteroidota > Bacteroidia > Bacteroidales > Tannerellaceae > Parabacteroides. Next base: position 3,639 of record NZ_CAJJWO010000008.1, read on the forward strand.
GGATGTGAAGTTGGTTGTTGTTAAGAACAACTTGCTTAAAAAAGCACTGGAAAACGTAGAGGGTGATTTCTCTCAGTTGCAGATTGCTTTAAAGGGCAATACAGCTGTTATGTTTTCACAGACAGCTAATGCTCCTGCTCGTCTGATCAAAGAATTTACAAAAGGTGCAAAGAAGGGCGAAATCGCTAAACCGGAACTGAAGGCTGCCTATGTACAGGAAAGTTTCTACATCGGTGCTGAAAACCTGGAAGCCCTTGTAAATATCAAGAGCAAAAATGAACTTATCGGCGACGTTATTGCATTGCTGCAGTCTCCGGCGAAGAACGTTATCTCTGCTCTTCAGTCATCAGGACAAACTATCCATGGTCTGTTGAAGACTCTGGAAGAAAGATAATAATTTAATTTTTACAGTAAACAATCATTTAAATCATACAAAAATGGCAGATTTGAAAGCTTTTGCAGAACAATTAGTAAACCTGACCGTAAAAGAAGTTAGCGAACTGGCTACAATCCTTAAAGAAGAATATGGTATTGAACCTGCAGCTGCAGCTGTTGCTGTTGCTGGTCCTGCTGCTGGTGGCGCTGCTGCTGCAGAAGAAGAAAAGACTTCTTTCGATGTAGTTTTGAAAGCAGCTGGTGCTAATAAATTGGCTGTTGTTAAAGCAGTAAAAGAATTAACTGGTCTTGGCTTGAAAGAAGCTAAAGATTTAGTAGACGGTGCACCTAGCGCAATCAAAGAAGGAATCGCTAAAGCTGATGCTGAAGCATTAAAGAAGAGCTTGGAAGAAGCTGGAGCTGAAGTTGAGCTTAAATAGTATTTATAACCTGGTTTCCAGGTGATTTGGTTAAGAGTCTCCCTTAAAGGAGATTCTTAACCTTTTTGTGTCTATAATTTCAATAAGTTCAATAAATTCCTTACTAGATGTCTTCAACAGCTGAAAACCAAAGAGTTAATTTTGCTTCGATTAAGAATCAGTTTCCGTATCCGGACTTTCTCGAAGTTCAATTGAAGTCATTCCAAGACTTTCTTCAACTTGACACACCTCCTGAAAAGAGAAAGAAGGAGGGATTGTATAAGGTGTTTGCAGAGAATTTTCCGATTGCAGATACCAGAAACAATTTTGTGTTGGAGTTCTTAGATTACTATATAGATCCGCCCCGCTATACGATCGACGAATGTATTGCCCGCGGATTAACCTATAGTGTGCCTTTAAAAGCAAAGTTAAAACTATATTGTACGGATCCGGATCACGAAGATTTCGACACGGTTATCCAGGACGTATATTTAGGCCCGATCCCTTATATGACGGAACGTGGTACTTTTGTTATAAATGGTGCTGAGCGTGTTGTTGTTTCACAGTTACACCGTTCTCCGGGTGTGTTTTTCGGTCAGAGTACACATGCCAACGGAACAAAATTGTATTCAGCACGTATCATTCCGTTTAAAGGCTCATGGATCGAATTTGCAACAGACATCAATAATGTGATGTATGCTTATATCGACCGTAAAAAGAAATTACCTGTAACCACCCTTTTAAGAGCTATTGGTTTTGAAGGCGATAGAGACATTCTTGAAATCTTTAATCTGGCAGAAGAAGTAAAAGTTTCGAAGGCAAACCTGAAGAAACTGATCGGTCGTAAGCTGGCTGCCCGCGTGTTGAAAACATGGGTGGAAGATTTCGTGGATGAAGATACCGGCGAAGTTGTTTCTATTGAACGTAATGACGTTATCATCGACCGTGAATCGGTGTTGGATAGCGATAATATTGAAGCTATTCTGGAATCTGGAACGCAGAATGTATTATTACATCGTGAAGACCAGAATCTTTCGGATTATGCAATCATCTATAATACGCTTCAGAAAGACCCCAGTAACTCTGAAAAAGAGGCAGTTTTGTATATTTACCGTCAGTTGCGTAACGCAGAACCTGCAGACGAAGCAAGTGCCCGTGAAGTTATACAGAACCTTTTCTTCTCTGAAAAACGTTATGATTTAGGTGAAGTAGGCCGTTACAGAATTAATAAGAAGTTGAACCTTACTACCAGCGATGATGTAAAGGTTTTAACGAAAGAAGATATAATCGAGATCATCAAGTATCTGATCGAGTTGATCAACTCGAAAGCGATCGTGGATGATATCGACCACTTAAGTAACCGTCGTGTACGTACAGTAGGTGAGCAGTTATACAACCAGTTCGGTATCGGTCTGGCTCGTATGTCACGTACCGTTCGTGAACGTATGAACGTTCGCGACAACGAAGTGTTTACTCCGATCGACTTGATTAACGCGAAGACTATTTCTTCAGTGGTTAATTCATTCTTCGGAACAAATGCTTTGTCACAGTTTATGGACCAGACAAACCCGTTGGCAGAGATTACTCACAAACGTCGTCTGTCTGCCCTTGGACCGGGTGGTTTGTCAAGAGAACGTGCCGGATTCGAGGTTCGTGACGTTCACTATACTCACTATGGTCGTCTTTGTCCGATTGAAACACCTGAAGGACCGAACATCGGTTTGATTTCTTCTCTGTGTGTATATGCAAAGATCAATGACCTGGGATTCATTTCTACTCCGTATCGTAATGTTGTGGATGGTAAAGTGGACTTTTCAGAAGAGAGTCTGCAATATTACACAGCAGAGGAAGAAGAGGAAATGACAATCGCACAGGGTAATGCTCCATTGGACGATGAAGGTAAATTTATCCTCGACAGGGTTAAAGCTCGTTTTGAAGCAGACTTCCCTGTTGTTCCGCCTTCTGAAATCGACTTGATGGACGTGGCTCCGCAGCAGATTGCTTCAATTGCCGCATCTTTGATTCCGTTCCTGGAACATGACGATGCTAACCGTGCGTTGATGGGATCTAACATGATGCGCCAGGCAGTTCCTTTGTTGCGTACGGATGCTCCGATTGTCGGTACTGGTATCGAGGCACAGGTTGCCCGCGACTCACGTACTCAGATCATGGCTGAACGTGACGGTGAAATTGTTTTTGTTGATGCAACTTGTATCAAGATCAAATATGACCGTAGCGAAGACGAAGACTTTGTAAGCTTCGAAGATGCTATCAAGACATATGTAATTCCGAAATGGCGCAAAACGAACCAGAGTACGACTGTCGATCTTCGTCCGATCTGTCATCGTGGACAGCGTGTGAAGACGGGGGATATCCTGACTGAAGGTTATTCTACACAGAAGGGTGAACTTGCTTTGGGACGTAACGTGAAAGTGGCTTATATGCCTTGGAAGGGTTACAACTATGAGGATGCTATCGTATTGAACGAACGTATGGTTCGTGAAGACTTCTTTACTTCTGTTCACGTGGATGAATATATCCTTGAAGTACGTGAAACAAAGCGTGGTATGGAAGAGCTGACATCTGATATTCCTAACGTAAGTGAGGAAGCTACTAAGGATTTGGATGAAAGAGGTATCGTTCGTGTAGGTGCTCGCATCGAACCGGGTGATATTCTGATCGGTAAGATTACTCCGAAGGGTGAATCGGATCCTTCTCCTGAAGAAAAATTGCTGCGTGCCATCTTCGGTGATAAGGCAGGTGATGTGAAGGACGCTTCTTTGAAAGCTACTCCGTCTCTTCGTGGTGTTGTTATCGATACTGCTTTATTCTCTAAAGCTGTTAAGAAACGTAAGTCAAGATTGACAGACAAGGCTATTCTTCCGAAGTTGGATGAAGAATACGAAATGAAGATGGCCGACCTGAAAAATCTGTTGGTAGAGAAATTATTGACTCTTACTAACGGTAAGGTTTCTCAGGGTGTCAAAGACTATATGAATACAGAAGTGATTGCGAAGGGAGCCAAGTTCTCTCGTAAAGCACTGGAAGATCTGGATTATAATGCTGTTCAGGTAAGTAAATGGACTGCCGATGCAGATAAGAACGAACTTATCAAGCAGGTTATCCTGAACTATCTGAAGAAATACAAAGAGCTGGATGCCGAACTGAGACGTAAGAAATTCGATCTTACTATCGGTGATGAACTGCCTACAGGTATTGTTCAGATGGCAAAAGTTTATATTGCTAAGAAACGTAAGATTCAGGTGGGTGATAAGATGGCCGGTCGTCACGGTAACAAGGGTATTGTTTCCAAGATCGTTCGTCAGGAAGATATGCCGTTCCTGGAAGACGGAACTCCGGTCGATATCTGTTTGAACCCGCTGGGTGTGCCTTCTCGTATGAACCTGGGACAGATCTTTGAAGCTGTATTAGGTTGGGCAGGTAGAACAATGGATGTTAAGTTCGCGACTCCGATTTTCGATGGTGCATCTTTGGATGACCTGAATGAAATGACTGACAAAGCCGGTATTCCCCGGTATGGTAAGTCTTACCTGTATGATGGTGGAACCGGTGAGCGTTTCGACCAGCCGGCAACAGTAGGTGTAACTTACTTCCTGAAGCTGGGTCACATGGTTGACGATAAGATGCACGCCCGTTCGATCGGTCCGTACTCTCTGATTACTCAACAGCCTCTGGGTGGTAAAGCTCAGTTCGGTGGTCAGCGTTTCGGAGAGATGGAAGTTTGGGCACTGGAAGCTTTCGGTGCCGCACATGTTCTGCAGGAAATCCTTACAATTAAGTCTGACGACGTTGTAGGACGTTCTAAAGCTTACGAGGCTATTGTAAAAGGTGATCCGATGCCACAACCGGGTATTCCGGAATCTCTGAATGTATTGCTTCATGAGCTGCGAGGTTTAGGTTTAAGCTTTACTCTGGATTAATTCAACAACAATATAAGTAGGTGAGTTTCGGCTCATCTACTTTATCTATTGATAACTCTTTATAAATAAACAATATGGCTTTTAGAAAAGAAAACAAGATAAAGAGTAACTTTTCAAAAATAACCATCGGTCTGGCTTCTCCTGAAGAGATTCTTGAAAACTCTAGCGGCGAAGTTCTGAAACCGGAAACGATTAACTATCGTACGTACAAACCTGAGCGTGACGGTCTTTTCTGCGAACGTATCTTCGGTCCTATCAAGGACTATGAGTGCCATTGCGGAAAATACAAACGTATCCGTTATAAAGGTATTGTCTGCGATCGTTGCGGGGTAGAAGTTACAGAGAAGAAAGTGCGTCGCGAACGTATGGGACATATCCATTTGGTGGTTCCGGTCGCTCATATCTGGTATTTCCGTTCTCTACCTAATAAAATCGGTTATCTGTTAGGCTTGCCTACCAAGAAACTGGATTCTATCATTTACTATGAACGTTATGTGGTTATTCAGCCGGGTTGTGTAGACACTGTTGCTGAATTAGACTTGCTTTCGGAAGAAGAATACCTGCAGATCCTGGATAACCTGCCTAAGGAAAACCAGATGCTGGAAGATACAGATCCTAACAAGTTCATCGCAAAGATCGGTGCTGAAGCCGTTTATGATTTGTTGGCTCGTCTGGACCTGGATTCTCTATCTTACGAACTGCGTCACCGTGCAAGTACGGACGGTTCACAGCAACGTAAGAACGAAGCTTTGAAACGTTTGCAGGTAGTTGAATCTTTCCGTGCGTCCAGAGGTCGTAACAAACCGGAATGGATGATCGTGAAGGTTGTTCCTGTTATTCCTCCTGAACTGCGTCCGTTGGTTCCGCTGGACGGTGGACGTTTCGCAACCTCCGACTTGAATGATTTGTATCGTCGTGTTATTATCCGTAATAACCGTCTGAAACGATTAATTGATATTAAGGCTCCGGAAGTGATCTTACGTAATGAAAAACGTATGCTTCAGGAAGCTGTGGACTCTCTGTTCGACAACTCTCGTAAATCGAGTGCAGTTAAGACAGATGCTAACCGTCCGCTGAAGTCACTGTCCGACAGTTTGAAAGGTAAACAAGGTCGTTTCCGTCAGAACTTGTTGGGTAAACGTGTTGACTATTCTGCCCGTTCGGTTATCGTTGTAGGTCCTGAATTAAAGATGCACGAGTGCGGTCTGCCGAAGAATATGGCTGCCGAACTTTATAAACCTTTCGTTATCCGTAAATTGATCGAACGCGGTATCGTTAAAACGGTTAAGTCTGCTAAGAAGATCGTAGACCGTAAAGAACCGGTTGTTTGGGATATCCTGGAATATGTAATGAAAGGTCACCCTGTGTTGCTGAACCGTGCACCGACATTGCACCGTTTGGGTATCCAGGCATTCCAGCCGAAACTGATCGAAGGTAAGGCTATCCAGTTGCACCCGTTGGCTTGTACGGCATTCAACGCCGACTTCGACGGTGACCAGATGGCTGTTCACTTGCCTTTAGGTAATGAGGCTGTATTGGAAGCACAGATGCTGATGCTTGCATCTCATAACATTTTGAACCCGGCTAACGGTGCGCCTATTACCGTTCCTTCACAGGATATGGTGCTTGGTTTGTACTACATTACTAAAATGCGTCCCGGTACACTGGGAGAAGGTTTAGTATTCTACGGACCGGAAGAAGCAACTATCGCATACAATGAAAAGAAAGTGGATATCCATGCTCCGATCAAAGTGTATGTAGAAGATGTGAATGAAAATGGTGAGATTGTTAAGGTATTGACTGAAACATCGGTAGGTCGTTTGATGGTGAACGAATTCGTTCCTGCTGAAGTAGGTTATATCAACGAAGTGCTTGGTAAGAAATCTCTTCGTGATATCATTGGTAAGGTTATTAAGACTTGTGGTGTTGCCCGTACGGCTCAGTTCCTGGATGATATCAAGAACTTAGGATACTACATGGCATTTAAGGGAGGTCTGTCCTTCAACCTGGCCGACGTACTTATCCCACCCGAAAAAGACGAACTGGTTAAAGAAGGTTACGATGAAGTGGAACAGATCCTGGCTAACTATAGCATGGGTTTCATTACCTTCAACGAACGTTACAACCAGATTATCGATACCTGGACACATGTCAACAGTAAGTTGTCTAATATCCTGATGAAGCAGTTGACTGCGGATAACGACGGATTCAACTCTGTATACATGATGATGGATTCCGGAGCCCGTGGTTCTAAGGAACAGATTCGTCAGCTGTCTGGTATGCGTGGTTTGATGGCAAAACCGCAGAAGAGTGGTGCTGAAGGTGGTCAGATTATTGAAAACCCGATCCTTTCAAACTTTAAAGAAGGTTTGTCTGTGTTGGAGTACTTTATCTCTACCCACGGTGCTCGTAAAGGTTTGGCCGATACCGCTTTGAAGACTGCCGATGCTGGTTACCTGACTCGTCGTCTGGTAGACGTATCGCATGATGTGATTATTAATGAAGAAGACTGTGGTACATTGCGTGGTCTGATTTGTACAGAACTGAAGAATAACGAAGAAGTGATTGCTTCTCTGTACGAACGTATCCTCGGCCGTGTATCCGTACATGATATCCAGCATCCGCTTACCGGTGAACTGATTGTTTCTGCCGGTGAAGAGATCCGTGAAGATGCAGCTAAGATGATCCAGGATTCTCCGATCGAAAGTGTGGAGATTCGTTCAGTACTTACCTGTGAATCGAAGAAAGGTGTTTGTGCTAAGTGTTACGGACGTAACCTGGCAACCGGACGTATGGTTCAGAAAGGTGAAGTCGTTGGGGTTATCGCTGCCCAGTCTATCGGTGAACCGGGTACACAGTTGACACTGCGTACATTCCACGTCGGTGGTATCGCATCTAACATTGCAACAGAAAACAGTATTACATCTAAATATGACGGTATTCTGGAAATTGATGAACTTCGCGCAGTAGAAGCTACTGATGCAACAACCGGAAAGAAATATCAGGTTGTTGTAAGCCGTCTGGCTGAAATGCGTATCGTTGATCCGAATACGAAGATTGTATTGCTGACTCATAATATCCCTTACGGTTCTAAGTTGTTCTTCAATAACGGAGATAAAATTACTAAAGGGGACGTAATCATCGAATGGGACCCGTTCAATGCGGTTATCGTATCGGAAGTTTCCGGTAAGATCGAATTCGAAAGCGTTGTAGAAGGTGTTACTTACAAAGTTGAAAGTGACGAAACTACAGGTTTGAAAGAAAAGATCATTATCGAATCTAAGGATAAGACAAAAGCTCCGGCTGCCCACATCGTAGATGAAAACGGAAATTATCTGAAGAACTATTCATTGCCACTGGGCGCTCACGTTGTCAAAGAGAACGGCGATCCGGTTAAGGCTGGTGAGGTTTTGGTTAAGATTCCGCGTGCAGTTGGTAAGGCTGGTGATATCACCGGAGGTCTTCCCCGTGTTACCGAGTTGTTTGAAGCTCGTAACCCGTCTAACCCGGCTGTCGTTTCTGAAATCGACGGTGAAGTTGGCTTCGGTAAGATCAAACGTGGTAACCGTGAGATCACTGTAACTTCTAAGCTGGGTGAAGTGAAGAAGTACATGGTACCTCTGTCAAAACAGCTTTTGGTTCAGGAAAACGACTATATCCGTGCAGGTATGCCGTTGTCTGACGGAGCAACTACTCCTTCGGATATCCTTGCTATCAAGGGTCCGACTGCCGTTCAGGAATATATCGTGAATGAAGTACAGGATGTTTACCGTCTGCAGGGTGTGAAGATCAATGACAAACACTTCGAAGTTATCGTTCGTCAGATGATGCGTAAGGTAGAAGTGGTTGATCCGGGAGATACTCGCTTCCTGGAACAGCAGATTGTTGATAAGTTGGAAGTAATGGATGAAAACGATCGTATCTGGGGCAAGAAGGTTGTTTTGGAACCGGGAGACTCTCAGACATTACAAGCTGGTCAGATTGTAACCGCCCGTAAGTTGAGAGATGAAAACAGTATGTTGAAACGTCGTGACATGAAACTTGTAGAAGTTCGTGATGCCGTTCCTGCTACTGCCAATCAGATTCTTCAGGGTATTACACGTGCTGCACTGCAAACAACTAGCTTTATGTCGGCTGCATCATTCCAGGAAACAACGAAAGTGTTGAACGAAGCTGCTATCAATGGAAAGGTAGACCGTCTGGAAGGCTTGAAAGAAAATGTTATCTGCGGTCACTTGATACCGGCAGGTACAGGTCAGAGAGATTTCGACAAACTGGTTGTTGGTGCTAAAGATGAATTCGAACGTATTTTTGCTAATCGTAAGAACGTAGTCGATTTTAACGCTATGGATAAAGACGACGAGTAATAATACTTATCACACAATAGAAAAGGCTTCCGGATTGATTTCCGGAAGCCTTTTTGTTTTTACTAATTTGGTTAATCAAAGCATAACCTTTACTTTTGTAGGTAGACTTTAATAATAAACATATCAAATATCATGAAAAAAATTCTGTTAAGCTTCTTGTCACTCTTCTTGTCAGTGAGTTTTTTATCTGCCAAGCAACCGGATGTCCCATTAAATGTAATGACTTTTAATATACGAATGGATACAAAAGACGACGGGGCTAACCAATGGAGTAACCGTAAGGATCTGGCTGCCGGTCTGGTTAAATTCCATAATGTAGATATTTTTGGTGCCCAGGAGGTGTTGAATCATCAGTTGAATGACCTTTTGACGTGTTTGCCGGAATATGCTTATGTTGGTGTCGGACGTGAAGACGGTAAGACAAAAGGAGAATATGCCGCGATATTTTACAAGAAGGATCGTTTTGTCCTGGAAGACAGTGGTAACTTCTGGTTGGCGGAAGACATAAACGCTGTGGGTAAGAAAGGCTGGGATGCAGCCTGTGAGCGTGTTGCTACCTGGGGAATTTTTAAGGATAAGGAATCCGGAAAGAAATTCTTTTTCCTGAATACTCATTTGGACCATATGGGGAAAGTGGCACGCCACGAGGGTGCCTCCCTGGTGTTAGAAGAAGCACATAAATTAGCTAAAGGGCTTCCGGTTATCGTTACAGGCGACTTCAATGCAACACCGGATGATGATCCGATCAAGGTATTGACAGATAAAAATGATCCTCGCCATATCATACATTCACGTGAAATCGCTTCTTTAAAATATGGTCCGGAGTGGACATTCCACGATTATGGACGTATACCGAACGAAAAAAGAGAATGGATCGATTATATTTTTGTAAAAGGAGACATTAAGGTGTTGCGTAACGGTGTTCTTACTGATACATTAAATAGTCTTTATCCTTCGGATCACTGTCCGGTTATGGCTACTTTAATCATTCAATAGAAAATACGGACTGTTGTAAATACATATCTTTCTAATAATCACATTTACACCAGTTTTATATATGTTTTATTTTGTTAATTATTGGAGTAATATTAGTTAATGAGTTATTTGCGTTTGGAGGTTTTTTGTACAGTTTGTATCTTTGCATTGTTCAAAATGTATAAATATGCATCTGGACGTAAAACCTTAGCCTAAAAGTCAGGATAATAAATATTAAACACAATAAGGTATTTTTTTTACATTGGTCTAAAGAATTGAGAATTAAAAACACAACTGGAAAAGGGCTGCCTGTGAAGGTGGCCCTTTTTATTTGCAATATATTTCATGAAACCCTCTTATATCTGTATATTTGTGCCCGATTTGTTAAATATAAAACATAAAAGAAATGGAAAACGATAACAAGCAATCTAATGAGATACAGGTAGAGCTGTCTGAAGAAATGGCACAAGGTACTTATGCTAATCTAGCTATTATTTCACATTCAACATCCGAGTTTATACTGGACTTTATCCGTGTGGTTCCCGGTGTACCTAAGGCACAGGTAAAGAGCCGCGTGATTCTGACACCGGATAATGCAAAACGTTTACTTTTTGCTTTGCAGGATAATCTGGTAAAATATGAAGAACAGTTGAAGGGTGGAAACAAGACAGCTAATTTTGAAGACTTTATTCCTCCTATGGGTGGGGTTCAGGGAGAAGCTTAAAATATTTCAACCTTTTATCGATAGCAAAAAAGGATTGTTTCCAATCAGGGAACAATCCTTTTTAATTTTTTAAACTTGCGTTGTCTTACTCCATCTTCTTGTTGATAACAATATGGCCGATGTAACCTAAAATAATAACTCCTAAACCTGCCAGAAGGATAGTATTTGTCATACCTCCGCTAATAGCCGGTACTGCAAGAATAATTACACCGATCAGGAGTACGATTACCCCAAGATATTTGATTAATTCGTTCATGGTTATAGATGTTTTTATAATTATTTTCTTTTCTACCGCAAATAAAGTAATAATAACCCGATTGCAAAAATATTTTAGAATAAAAATAATGAATCCTACAAATTTAGCTTCTATATTTGTAGTATCAACACAGTTATATATGATACGAATACTTTACTTGGTTTATTTATGGCTGTTTTTTGTACCTGTATTTGTGGTACTGACTATACTTACGGCCTTGACTGTTATTATCGGTTGCCTTTTGGGGGGGGAGAAGATATTTGCCTATTATCCGGGTATGATTTGGTCGAGATTAACCTGTTATCTGGCCCTTTGTCCGGTAAAAGTAAAAGGGCGGGAGAATATTGACCGTAACCAATCTTATGTATTCGTTTCAAATCATCAGGGTGCGTTCGATATCTTTTTGATATATGGTTTTCTCGGTGTCCCTATCAAGTGGGTTATGAAGGCAGGGATAGGAAAGATACCTTTTGTCGGAGCTGCCTGTCGGGCTGCCGGTTTCATCTTTGTTGATAATTCGACTTCCAAGGCGGCGGCTCGTAGTGTGAGGGAAGCTGAACGTTGTCTCAGGAACGGTGCTTCTGTGGTTGTCTTTCCCGAAGGTTCCCGTACATATACCGGAAAGATGATCCGTTTCAAAAAGGGAGCTTACCAGATGGCTCTCGATCAGCATTTGTCGGTTATTCCAATTACGTTGAACGGACCTTTTGATGTATTGCCCATCGGGTCATTGAATGTGCATAGGCATAAGATGGAAATGATTATTCACCCCGCTATATCGACGAGTGATATGGATACATCCCATAAAGGGATGCAACAATTTGCCGATCATACGCAAGAGATAATCGCTTCTGCTTTATGGGATAAATATAAATAGTGTTTGTTACCAGGCTTTCAGAATTCCTGTTTTTGTTACACCTAAGCTAAAGCCTACACTTTTCCCTAACATGGTTCCCGTGTCTGCTGCTACTGATCCGGAAAACTTCCATCCTTGCAGTTTAGGGTGGGTATAATTTATATCGACCAGGCTGGATGTTCCGAACTTTTTATTCAGGAACGGAAAATATGAAGTTCCCCAGCCATTCATCGCCGTGAACAGGATACGGTAGGAGAGTTGTGTATTAATATCCCCTTCAGCAGCAAAATGCCAGCTTTTAACACGGTTGTTTTTGAAACCCAGGGAACCGTTTGAATTATATTCGGGAGCCGGAATTAGCGGAGAACCTATTCCCCGGTTGAAGTAAGAGAATCCGGTTGTGTATTCCCCGTTGTTGTAATAATCGTCGTTTCCTCCTCCACGTCCGCCTTGCCATTTGTCCCGGTCGAATATGATAAAGTGCATGGGACCGCTTTGATTCATTGTTACAAGATATTCGGCAACCACTTTGTTCAGCCAGGGAAGGAAAGGCAAATCAAATTGTACTCCCCACAAACCGTCTGTTTTATTGGCAAACTCCATGCCGGACTTATCATTAAAATAATGTTGATAGTAGACGTGAGCCGCCCAGTCTTTCTCTGTATAACTCAATTTGAAATCGTAAGAACCGTAATGACTTCCTAATACATTGATCTGGTCGGATTCCGTAGCATCGCTACCTCCTTTTTGTCCACAGATCACCCGGATCAGGTCTTTGAAGGATTGAGGCTGTTTACCGATCTTCGGATTAGTGGAAGTCCCTCCCCATTGAGCAAAATGCTGGGCACCTAGAGTAAGTGATAAGGGAAAATCATTTTCTGTATCCTTGATACGGAGGAATAACGATTTATGATGCCATAAGACATTCTTTATATAGACTTGCTTGGTGTTAACGAAATCTTCCAGGTAATCGGTATCGAATGATCTGCCGACTGCAAAATCTCCTTTTATCTGTAACCAACCTTTAGTTAAAGGCACTAACGTAAATTCCGGCATACTTAAGTTAACTTCCGGGATAGGTCGTGCATTTGCCGAATGGACCATATCACCGGAACTCAGATTCCGGTCCCACAGAGAGTTATATCTTTCTTTACTACCAAAGCTAAGTAATAGACTTTTGTATCCTATCTCCGCATAAGCCTGCTGGATGAATACATTACGATGGCGGGGTACGGCAGCAACAATATCGAGTCCGGCTCCCCAGCGAAAGCCTTTGCCGAAATGTTGGTTGTGGAATACTCCCGCATTCAATAAACCGTTACCTGCATCCAGGGGAACGATCCCATAACGGTTGCTTACCATCCAGAAGGGGGTGTTGGAGCCAGTTGCCGCCGAACCGAACAATTCTGTTTTGTAGATTGTCGCTTCTGGGATATCGGTTGTCTGGGAATAACTATAATTGGATATACCTAGTAAAATAGTTCCTGCTATTATAATATGTAAGGCTTTCATTCAATATACTTTTTGTCTGCAACAAAGGTAATGATTAAAATAATCTCTCTGTCGGGAGATTTAAAAAAGAAGCTTAAGCATTATAAAAATACAAATATAATTGTATCTTTGTTTCCGTTCCTTGATTTACAACGTTTGATATGAATGAAAAACAGTTATTTTTGGAATTTCTAGAAAGCGAAAAGCATAGAATTTCATTATCTTTGGGAGAGTGTCAGCTTGATTCCAAGCCTTTGGGCAGAAGCGAAGCTGGCATAGTCTTCAAGGGCCGAATGAATGGGAACGATGTTGCCCTGAAGTTTTTTCTATATAATGGGGACGATGCAGGAAAAGAAAAATGGTTAAGTAAACTTAAAGCTAAATATCTGGTAATATCCTTGCTTGAAACGAGGAATAATATTGTTCAATATGCAGACTTTGATATGATAACCGTGCAGGGACAGGAAATCCCTGTGTTGATAATGAAACTGTACAGATGTTCATTGGAAGAATACAGGAGCATCCTTTCTGTGGATTCTTTTCTTAAGTTATTCCATTTCCTTACTAATACCGTTCAGTTCCTGCATAGTATGGGGATTATACACGGTGCCATCACCCCGCGTAATATACTGGTTGACGATCATAATGATTTTGTGCTGACAGATATTGCGATGGCAGAGAATACAGATCCGGACTATTCCGATATAACCGCCATAGGAGAAATCCTGCGATGGTATGCTTTTGGTAATACGAACGGCGATGTAACTATCAGTAAGGTTTTTCCTGCTTTGAAATTCTATGATCGTATAGTAGAACGTTGTTTGACACAAGACTCCCGTCAGCGTTTTCATACGGTGGAAGAGATGCTGGCATTTGTCGAGATCCAGAAGGAACGCGATCCGAACGACCTGTTGAAAGAGTTCAGTCTGATATGCCGTAAGAACTTTCCGAAAGAACTGCCCGAGTTTGTACACTGCTCGGACCAGAAGAAGATAAACAAACTGTTCTCCGAATTCGTCGAAAGAAAGGAATTCTTTGGAAGTAACCTTGTCTATTTTACAGATGTCGAGCGGAATATATTTTCTCCGCAGCTATGCAAGAACGGTTATATCAAGTTCGACAATTCGGCCCAACTTCGTATCCTCGATATCTGGATACATAGCGATACCGATATGCGTAATGACTATATCCTTGTGCATCATTCCAATACGTCCCCTGAAAAGGTTAACGGCAAAGATGTCTATCGTTGGGCTGTCTACGAGGACCGCACATTGATAACCTGGGAAGAGGCAATGAACGGATTTGCCGAGAGCGATGGCGATATAATAGCCCTCGACCGTACAAAGATCGAGTTTTATAACCGGTTGCCTCGCGAAGGTTACTTTTTCATTGCATTGAACCACTTGCATAGCCTGATCAATCCGGCCAATATCGGAACGTTACGGGACTACTTTTTCCGGTTCAGCTTCAGCTATGTCAACCGATATATTCTTGAAGATATGAATAATCTGACGAAACAGCATGTGACGTCTCCCCGCAGAAAGTAAACGAACTTATTTCTTTTCCATCCAGTCGAAAACCATCAGGTAGGTGTAATCACGCGATGGTTTTTCGGAGAGGATCAAGTCGTGCATGCCGTTCGGTATCGTGTCGCGGGTTACATAATCACCTAGTTTGGGAGCATACTTCTGGATGTCGTGCACATTGAGTACAATATCGGATGACAGATATTCGTTATGCCATTCACTGGTCTCCGGAAACGATTTGTCGGACGACATAACCAGTATCGGGCAATCCAGTTGCAATCCTTTTCTGACCTTTTTTTGTCCTTCCTGGATCGCCTTGATCCAACCGGCTTTTTTCGGGTGTCCGTTGATCATTTTCCAGTTTGTATCATATTCCCATTCCCCTTTGAATTGTTTCAGGAGACTGTGTGCGTATGATGCGTCGCCTTCACCCTGTACAGTCAGGTTAGGGAAGAACCGCCCTATAAATGCGACGGCCGGAATAGCCACCTTCTCCATAAACCAACCGAAGTTCCAGTCCAGGAAAGGACTGTTCAGTATCAAGCCGTCTACCGGCAGGTTATCCTTTTTGCTATCCAGATATAAGGGTGTGATCAATCCCCCGGTGGAATGTGCCATCAGCAGGATTTTATCGTTCCCTTCCGACCGTATGGTTGCTAGCGCCGTATCGATGTCGGCAAAATATTCCGTCAGGCTTTTACAGAAGAAAGGGTTCTGGTTGGGTAGGATGGAACGGCCGTACTTTCTCAAATCCATCGCATAGAAATTGTAGCCATGTGCATTCACGCTGTCTCCCAATTGCTTCTGAAAGAAATAATCGTTGTAACCATGAATGTATAAAACCGCTTTCTTTACATCCGGTAGTTGCGGCTTTTTTACAAGCGTGCAGACCACTTTTCCTTCATAATCATCCGGCATCTGAAACGTCCGGCGCAGATAACCATCACCGAGTACGTCGGGAACATATTGCGCGTAAATGCTTATTGCAAAGAAAAATACCAGGGAAGTAAGAAGTAACTTGCGTATCATAGCTGTTTTTCTTTTTATAACTATAACTTGTTAGCCTTTGTTCAGTCTGCAAAGGTAGGAAACAACTAATAGAAAGGTGCTTGTAATCTAATCTTTTTCTACCTTATAACTAACTCTTAGTATCTGTATTTTTTTTCTTTTGAGCATGCTAAAATTTAATTTCGAGCTAGCATGAATTTAATTTTGAGCTAGCTCAAAATTGATTTTTAGCATGGGCAAAAATATAAAAATACAGGAACAAAATATTAAAAGTAGTATATGTACAAACTAAAGAGTAGCGTCCGGGCAAATAAAATAATAAGAGTCAGGCTTTGTTTCGTAAAATAAAAGATTTGCGTACTTTTAGAACTTCATTGATAAATGATGCGAAAACAAACTCATTAGTGTTAATTAAATTCCTGTTATTATGGTCAAAAGGTGGTTTATTGTTTTGGGAAGTATCCTGTTTCTGTTGCCTGTGATTTCTTGCAGCACACGGGATAGTTCAAAGAAAGTTACCGAGAAAACGCTGGATGTGATTGATGGAATATCGGACGCACTGAAAGACCGGGGGGGAGAAACCGGCGAGAAAGCTGCCGATGGTTTAGGAGAAGTAGGAAAAGGCGTCGGGAAATCTTTAAGTAAATTGCTGACGAAGAATGCCGACTCGATAGGGAAAGTTGCCGGGGAGATATTAGGGAAGGGGAGTGCCGGACTTATCGAAGGACTTCAAAATACGTTGTATTCTCCGATGGAATTTGAGAACGGAAAGCAGAATTTTACGAAGGTTTCCTATCTGGGAGTATCTACGATAGATAAGAATGTCGTGATCTTTACGGATGATATTATTGAGGTCGATAATCAAGTGGAGGTGATTTGTTATAATGCTGATAATAAGCAGACCCAGATTTTACAGGCGAGTTTTCCGTATTGTTCGCAGACGTGCAAGATTATTATGAGTTTAAAGGAATTGAATCTGCTGAAAGAGGCACATCGACGAGTGGTTTCGATCAGACGCATTCAGGAAGAGTCGGTACAAGCCGCTGAATAGTCGTTTGTTTTTTTGTGGAATGAAAGAAATATGTATATTTAAGACTTGGTTAAATCAATAAGGGAAGATAGTTATGAGACGTTTTTATTATCTGTTGCTGGTTAGTTTGTGTTGTACCGGCTTGTTTGCTAAAACGAAGAAAGCTGTATATGTAATTGTCGACGGGGTTCCGGCCGATCAGATCGAAAGGCTTCATACGCCGGCTGTATTCGATATTGCTTCGAAAGGCGCTTATAGCCGGGCATATACCGGAGGGGAGATAGGCGGATATTCGCAGACGGCGACGATCTCGGCCATTGGTTACACCAATCTGCTGACATCTACCTGGTTTAATAAACATAACGTAGGCGGTAACTCCGACCTGAAACCGAATTATAACTACTGGACAATCTTCCGGATTGCCAAAGAGCAACCGAAAGAATATAAAACGGCCATCTATTCCAGCTGGACGGATAACCGGACTGTCCTGATCGGGGAGGGGAAAAAGGAGACAAACTATCTCAAGATCGATTACGTAAAAGACGGTTACGATCTGGATACCATCCGTTTCCCGAAGAAAGAGAAGGATTTGCATATTTTCGATATAGACGAACAAATCTCGAAAGATGCGGCAGAAGGTATCCGCAAAGATGCGCCTGATCTGAGCTGGGTGTACTTGTGGTACACCGACGACGCGGGACATATTGCCGGTAACGGCGCTTTTTTCGACGAATATGTACGCAAAGCGGACGATCAGGTTGCCCGTATCTGGGAAGCCGTGAAATACCGGGAGGCTAATTTCGATGAAGAATGGATGGTCGTAATCACTACCGATCACGGACGCGGGGAGAATGGCCACGGTCACGGAGGACAGTCCTGGCGTGAACGTACTACCTGGATTTCAACGAATGTGCCGGTAAACAGCCATTTTACTTCCGGTGGCCTGGCGATTACCGATATTGTGCCTTCGATCTGCCGGTTTGTCGGTTTTGAGGTTCCGCAGCCTGTCTTGTGGGAGCAGGATGGTATGCCTTTTGTCGGGGATGCCGATATTTATGATTTACAGACAATGCCTTATGACGATACGGTCGGGCTGTCCTGGAAATGTTATTCGGAGGATGTTCCGGTGACTGTTTATGCCGCCGCCGCAAATAAATTCAAAGAGGGTGGGGAAGATGAGTGGATCAAGCTGGCGACACTGCCGGCCGGAACGAAAAGTTATACGGTCGACCTGCAAGTTTTGCCGGCATCAAAGTTCTATAAGTTTGTCGTCGCTGCTCCGGGTAATCATCTGAACCGCTGGCTACAGAAATAGCTATCTAACCTTTGGTTATTAACCGGTTATTCAGAATCAGGTTGAATACGTTATCCCTTAAATTCCGGGCTACGGGGATTTTGTGCGAATTTATGTTCAGCAGATTTCCGTCGATTGCGTTTACCTGATCGATATTTACAATGTATGAACGATGAGTCTGTTGAAAGATATCTTGTGGCAACGACTCATGGATTTGTTTCAAAGTAGTGTACACTATTTCTTTAGAAGACACCGTTTGGATGATAACATAGTTTTCCATGCTTTCGATAAAGAGGATATCCCTGAACATAATCTTCTTTAACTGCTTGTCGCTCTTTACGAATATATAGTCGTCAGCTTCTTTCTGTTCCGTTTGTAACAGGTCATGGACCCTGTTTGCCGATTTTAGGAAGCGGTCGAAAGATACCGGTTTCAAAAGATAATCCACAACCTCAAACTCATATCCTTTAAGGGCATATTGCTCATAAGCGGATACGATGATGACTTTAGGTGGATTCGTTAAATTTGATAATAATTCCAGCCCTGTCATCTCTGGCATTTCAATATCGAGAAAGATAAGATCGACCTGTTGCGTCTTTAACATTGTGTTTAGTTGAATAGCATCTTCGCATTCACCGGTTAGCGTGAGGAATTCTATCTTTTCGATATATCCTCGTAAACCCTTTCTTGCCATGGGTTCGTCATCTGTAATGATACATTTTATTTTCATGTCAGTTTGTGCTTATAATTAGTTTAGCAACAAACAGATTTTCTGTTTGTTTAATCTCTAAGTTATATTTGCCGGGATACAGAAGGTCGAGTCGCCGTTTTAAATTCTCGATGCCTATTCCTTTCCCTTTTTTCTTGTTGGTGCTTTGCGACTGGGATATTGTATTTGCTATTTCAAACAGAATTTGTCCCCCGTCCGATTTCATTTCCAGTTGTATTCTGTATTCGCCTCTTACATATTTAAAAGCATTTTCAATCAGAGGCTGAAACAAAAGGGGATGTATCTTCCGGTCTTTCAATTCCGGGTCGAAATACAAATCCAATACAAGCCTTTCAGTCATCCGTAACTGCTGAAAAGCAATGTATGATCTCAGATAGTTTATTTCCTGCTCCATTCTCACTTCCTTTTCTATATCGTAGAGCTGATAGCGCAACAGGTCGGATAACTGCTCGATACTTTGTTTGGCTTCCCTGTTTTTGTCGTCTACCTGAAAATAAATGGTATTTAAGGCATTGAACAGGAAATGCGGGTGGTATTGCGATTTAAGGAATTTCAGTTCGGTTTCTAACTGGTCGACTTTAACCTTTTCCAGTTGAAGGTTTTGCTCGATAAAGCTTTTGAATAAAATACCATTGCGTACCAGCGTATAATATAGAAACAATAGAAGAGATACAACCACATTGATCAGTGCCGATTCGCCCCATTTAAAAGTATCGTTCAGATTTACATAAAACTGAATAAACGTGTGTGTGATATTTAAGAGGACGAAATTTATCAGAAAAA
This sequence comes from uncultured Parabacteroides sp., assembly GCF_905196875.1. Taxonomy (GTDB): domain Bacteria; phylum Bacteroidota; class Bacteroidia; order Bacteroidales; family Tannerellaceae; genus Parabacteroides. The sequence goes on from NZ_CAJJWO010000008.1 coordinate 23,414, forward strand.
CCAATACGTATTCTTTCCAGCTTGCTCTCTTCTTATCTTTGCTTTTATTGATGAAGTGTCTGGCTATTCTTTGATAAATATAGCTTCCTGAAAAGAAGGTGACAACGGTTATGCCCATCGCCTGTAAACGGGTTTTAAAGGCGAAGGGGGAAAACTCCCACATTTGCTCATTATAAGTAATATCTACAACAATAAACATGCACAATGTGAGTGTTAATGCGATAAGCAGGGAATTAATCCAGTCATGCTTTAAGTTCATTTGTCTTTATCTTAAATGTTACAAACCTATTCGTTTACTTTCTTCGATCCTGTTGGCTTTCTGAGAATTCTTTATTTCCCTGCCACGATTAAAACGGTAACCGAGCGATATTCCTATCATTCTACTGTCATTCTTTTCTTTAGATGTATAATACAGATAATTACTATCTATACTAACACGGGGACGAAGAGAGTGAAAGATATCGTTTGCGTAAATATACATACTAAATCTGTCTTTGAACAGGTTTTTGCGAACTCCGAGTGATACAGTCCATAAAGATTTCACCCTGGTTTGTCCTTCGATCATCTTGCCACTATAAAATCCCTGGACTTCTCCGCCCCATTCGTAAGGTAATCTAAATTGATTGCTGATATGTAACATCGGGGTGATAGCTTCATTTTTTAACGTTTTTCCGGATGCCGCCCAATCGTATTGTTTATAAGTTAAGGAACCGTTTATGTGGGCTGTCCACCAACTAAAAGGTTGCAGGTTATTTAATCCGACTCTTAATCCGAGTGAATTGTTGCCGGATAAGTTTAGCGGCATAATCATGACACGGCTATCCTCCACCAGAAAACTTGTAGAGATCGGATCCTTTGTATGAGAGTAGAATACATTAAATGAATATCGTTTTTTGAATAGCCATGAAATTTCTATATTATCTATTAACTCGGGTTTCAGCTCCGTATTCCCTTGTTCATATAAAAACTGATCTCTAACCTCTACAAAAGGATTCATATTTCTATAATTCGGCCGGACAATACGGCGGTTGTATACCATAGACAGACCATGATTTTCAGAAAGCTGATATTGAGCCATTAAAGAAGGGAAAAGGTCTGTATATCTTTTACTGAAAGTTGTGTCCCGGGTTGTCGAACTATAATCACTTTTGGTATATGTATTTTCTACTCGCAAACCTATTTCGGTTGAAAAGCGGGGAGACCATTTCGCGTTGAATTGAAAATACCCTGCGTTGATGTTTTCATTATAAGCAAAATTACTGCTGAGGTTGTTGTCTTCCTGCCAATTGCCATTAATCAGGTTTTTATACAAAGCATCGCTTCCTATATTAACGAAAACGGTTTTCAGACCGGCTTTTATTCCAAATTTCCCGGACAGATCATAACTCAAATTAGTTTGTCCGCTGTATATTTTAATGTCCCCATTTGTTTTGCCGGACATTGTATCTTCCTGTAATGGTTTGATATGAGTCTGGAAAAAGGATTTCAGCAACTGATCGTCTTTCTGGTCGAATAGCTGGAAGTCGAAGGATGCATCCCATTTCCCCGCTTTCGCAAATTGGTATACCATATTGGCTCCGCCTGTGATATTGGTGTAGCTATGATCTAATGCGCTTAATGCTGTTAGAGTAGAATCGCTTTGCGTGCTGTTATTCTTAAAGAAATCTGATATGATAACTTCGTTTTTATCCCGGTTAAACCAACTTGACGATAGATAGGCTCCGACGGTAACTTTATCCGAAAAGTCATAATCTATTCCGGTGTTTACATAATGTCCTCTATATTTCCTTTCTATATCATTTACAAAGTCTTTTCGTAGTTCGAGTGGTTTTAGTGTGACCGGATCTATGTAATGGCCGGAGACTGTGAGTTCTATATAATCTTTCCCCCAATAATAGGAGTAATCCGCATATACGTTTAATTTGTTATGACGAAAGTTTAAGGATAAATTATCATTCCCTTTGGTATATTTTCCTCTCTCCAAACCGGAAGATACTGTCATATTTATACCTTGTTCTTTGACCTTCTTTTTTTGAATATTAATCATACCTGAACTACCTGCTGCATCATATTTTGATGATGGTTGGGATATCAGTTCGATATTTTCAATGGAGTTGGCGGGGATGGAACGCAAATAATTGACCAGGTTTTCTCCTGACAGGTAAGTTACTTTATCATTGATCAATACTTTTGCACCTGGTTTGCCATTTAGAATGATCGATCCGTCATTTTGAACGATCACGCCCGGAAGTTTCTTTAGTGCATCCAGTATATTGCCATCCGTACTCAATAATGCGGACGACAGGTTGATTGTCATTTTCCCTGGTTCGACTTTCACTGAAGGGCGTTTACCGGTTATAGTTACAGCAGACAACATATAAGAATCTTCTTCCATAACGATGTTACCCAATTCGTTTTTTGTATTTAGTCCGACTTGTTGCTCTATGTTGCTCTTTTTTAATCCCATCATAGAAAATGAGAGGATATAATTATCCGGTTTGAGATTAGGAATTTCAAATAGCCCGTCCAGATCAGAGATAGCGCCTGTTATGTAGGTTGAATCGGCATGGGTGATTAATAATATTGTCACACCTGCAATAGGTGTATTGTCTTTGTCTATTACTTTTCCTGATATGACGGATTGTGCGGATATACTGATAGACAGAATCAGTAATACGGCCAGGATATACATTTTGTTGTATTTCATAACTTTATTGTTTTTGATTTCTGAGACAAAACTAATCCGAAGCAATACAGCTATCAAATTAACCTGACGAACGGAGTGATTTACTTGATGAAAGGGAAAAAGTCCGTTTCCTGTGATTATGGAGAGTAGAAGCTTCAGGTTTAGGAGATATTGTTTAAATTTGCAGTCATTCGAATAACAGATCTTCTAGGGATAATCTTATAAAATAAATATCATGAAAAAAACTCTATGCGTATCAACTCTTTTATGTTTAGCCGGACAGCCGCTTATGGCACAAGAGCGTCCGAATATTATTGTTTTTCTGGTCGATGATATGGGCTTGATGGATACCTCGTTGCCGTTTCTGACGGATGAAGCCGGTAATCCGGTTCGTTATCCGTTGAACGACTGGTATCAGACACCGAATATGGAGCGTATGGCTCGTCAGGGAATCCGCTTTTCTACTTTCTATGCGCAGAGTGTCAGTTCCCCTTCCCGTGCATCCATCATGACCGGGCAAAACTCGACCCGGCATGGAACAACTAACTGGATCAATTCCGAAACAAACAACAAAACACCTTACGGACCTACGGCATGGAACTGGAAAGGAATATCGAAGAATGATGCAACATTACCCCGTGTGTTGCATGATGCCGGATATAAAACGATCCATGTCGGCAAGGCTCACTTCGGTTGCCAGAATAGCGAAGGTGAACTTCCGCAAAATATCGGTTTCGATGTGAATATTGCCGGTTCCTCTATCGGACATCCGGGTAGTTATTACGGAGAGAACGGATATGGAAATATCAAAGGACAAAAAGCTCGTGCCGTACCGGGCTTACAAAAGTATCATGGTACGGATACCTTCCTGAGTGAAGCCCTTACATTGGAAGCGAACGAACAGATTTCGCAGGCGGTAGGGGAAAAGAAACCTTTCTTCTTATATATGTCCCATTATGCAGTGCATTCTCCTTTCGAGGCTGACAAGCGATTTGCCGATCATTACCGATATACGGGAAAGCCGAAAGTGGCGGCCGATTTTGCTACGTTGATCGAAGGAATGGATAAATCACTGGGTGATATTATGGATCATCTGGAAGAAATGGGGATTGCTGAAAACACATTAATAATATTCCTGGGGGACAATGGTTCCGATGCTCCTTTGGGGGATGATAAGGGCTACACTTCTTCTGCTCCTTTGCGCGGAAAGAAAGGTTCCGAATTTGAAGGAGGGGTTCGCGTTCCGTTTATCGCCTGCTGGGGTAAGCCGGATATGAATAATCCGGTTCAGAAGCAATTACCGATTGAAGTGGGAGGAGTCCAGTTGCAGATGGGAACTGTAATGGATATTTATCCGACACTTGTTTCTTTGGGCGGAGCAAAAAATCCGCAGGGACATATTGTGGATGGTATCGACTTGCGGGAACAATTGGAAGGGAAGAGAAACAATAGCCGTCCGGAAACTGTCCTGATGCATTTCCCGCATGAACACCGGGGAAGTTACTTTACGACCTATATAGAAGGAGACTGGAAACTGATCTATTATTATAACCCGGAAAATCCATCAGAACCCCGTTACCGTCTGTATAACCTGAAGAAAGATCCGGGCGAATCGCTCGATGTATCGGAAAGAAATCCTAAATTATTGGTAAAGATGATAAAAGCAATGACGGCACAGCTCGAAGCCGAAGGGGCGCTTTATCCGGAGGATGCGAAAGGGAATGTGCTGAAGCCGTTCTTCTCTGGCTCTATCTGACAACTTAGGTCTATTTAGTGGTAGCTATCATAAAATTAGCTATTTTTGCATAGTGAGAAAACTAATACATCTTTGAGTACCTATAGAGACATAATAAATCCTTTGGAAGTCAATTCTGAAATGAACTTTGCAACGTTTTACAATACGTATTACCAGCGTTTTGTAAGATATGCTTATTATTATGTGAATGATAAACCGACGGCTGAAGATATGACCCATGATGCTTTGCTTTATTATTGGGAAAACCGGCATAAGCTGGCGGCAGACATGGATGTGTTAGGTTATATACTTCAGTCGGTAAAGAATAAATGCCTTAATTACCTGAAGCATGTGCAGGTAGAATGGGAGTATAGTAAGAATTATGCCAATTTGTACGACTGGGAGATCGATATGCGTATCCAGACGTTGGAGAGTGAAAGCTATGCAACTATTTTTACAAAAGATATTCTCAAGATAGTAGAAGACTCCCTGGCTGAGTTGCCCGAACAAACCAGGGAGATCTTTTTGTTAAACAGACTGAAAAATAAACCCAGGAAAGAAATTGCCCAACTGTTGGGTGTCTCCCAGCAGAAAATCGATTACCATATAAATAAGGCGAATGACCATCTTAAATATCGCCTGAAAGACTACGTCCCCTTTCTCCTTTTATTCTTTAATTGAATTTTTTTTGAAAAAAGTGCCATAGTTGTTTGGGATTTTTGCCTGATCGGTTGCTCTATTATTGTATACACAAAAGAATATAGATGCAAATGGATCGACATATATTGACACGTTACTTTTTAGGACAAAGCCCGGAGCCTGAAAAAGAAGAGATACGGCAATGGTTGGAAACTGATGAAGCCAATCGCCGGGTTTTCATAAACGAAAGGATTCGGTTCGATGCTTCTTTGTTGGTAGACGAACAGGCATTGGCCCGTAAAAAGTATTTTCATCTTTCTCCGCGGATCGTCCGTTATGTGGGGATTGCTGCATCGGTGTTGTTTTTGCTGGGTGGTTTCTATGCTTATGACACTTATCGGAACGAACAACTGCTGCATGCTGTCCAGACTGTGTATGTTCCTGTCGGTAATCGGACGAACATTATCTTGCCGGATGGAACGAGTGTCTGGTTGAATGCCAATACGACTTTGCGCTATCCCATCGCATTCTCTTCTAAAAACAGGGAAATCATATTGGACGGGGAAGCTTATTTTGAGGTGGTAAAAGACAAGAAACCTTTCATTGTAAAAACGGATAAATATAATGTAGAGGTGTTGGGTACGACTTTCAATGTAGAAGCTTATGCCGATAAGCCGGCATTCAGGACAATGCTTTACAACGGAAAAGTGAAACTATATAATTCGACAGATCCCGAAGCCGTTTTTCTCTCGCCCGGACAAACAGCTCAGTTGGTGGGAGGCCGTCTGGAAGTATCTTCTACAACCGACGGGAATAGTTGCCGTTGGAAAGACGGTCTGATTTATATTGAGAATAAATCGTTTGATGCTGTTATGGAATTGTTTGAGAAATTTTATGATGTCCGGATTGTGGTTAATAACCAGAAAGTCGGTGATCTTGGATATCATGGGAAGCTGCGTATTTCGGATGGGGTAGACCACGCCTTACGTGTGTTGCAGAACGATTTTCCATTCACTTATAAGCGCGATGAAGAAACTAACATTATATATATTAACTAATAAAAAATGGAATTGCCTATGAGGAAAAGAACATGAAAAAACACGCTGACAAAAAGAACCGGCAGTTGCGCTAACAACTACCGGTCAAGCAGTACATTTATAAATATACTTACTAATTTAAAATCGTAAACAAAGGTATGAAAAAACTTTTTTTATCCGGGTCTTTAGAAGAAAAAGATTCGGGAGGAAAACAAACGGGTAGAGTTATGAAGTTAACGACGGGTTTTTTGTTATTATGTTCAGCTTTTGCGTTTGCTAATCCGGCAAACTCTCAAAATGCAAAAGTCAGTTTGAACAAGCAACAGGCTCATTTGAGCGAAGTTCTTGAAGCTATCGAAAGTCAAACAGACTATCTGTTTATTTCAAATCGAAACATCGATTTGAAACAGAATGTATCAGTGAATGTGTCGGACGTTTCTGTCCGTGAAGTCTTAGAAACTATTTTGAAAAACACAGGGTTGACCTTTAAGTTGGAAGGCGTGAATATCGTTTTGTCCGAAAGAGGTGAGAATGCTTCCGCACAAGCAACCCAACAGGACCGTAAGATCACCGGAACAGTTGTCGACCAGACCGGATATCCTGTGATCGGGGCGAATGTAATTGTAAAGGGAACAACGAACGGAACTGTAACGGATCTGGACGGGAAGTTTAGCCTTGAAGTTCCGTCCGGAGCTGTTTTATCCATTACTTATATAGGTTACGTAGAGCAGGAAATGAAAGTAGGCAACGAATCTGTATTGGCCGTTGTTCTGAAGGAAGATTCCCAGGCATTGGATGAAGTCGTGGTTGTAGGATACGGTACACAGAAAAAGGTGAATGTGATCGGATCTATTGCGATGGTAGGTGCTGAAAAACTGGAGAATCGTGCGACTTCTTCTGTCGTTTCCGCATTGACTGGTCAGATGCCGGGTGTAACGATTACCCAGCCGGGAGGACGTCCGGGTGATAATACTGGTACGATTCGTGTACGTGGTGTCGGTTCTTTTGGTGCGACACCGGATGCGTTGGTATTGATCGATGGTATTCCTGGTAATATGACGGATATTAATCCGAATGATATTGAATCGGTTTCTGTCCTGAAAGATGCTTCTACAGCTGCAATCTATGGAGCACGTGCGGCGAATGGTGTTGTGTTGGTGACGACTAAGCTGGGTAAAGAACAGAAAGTAGCGATCTCCTACAACGGTTATGTCGGTTTTAACCGGGCAACAGAACTGCCTCAATATGTAGATTCATGGGATTATGCCCGTTTGTTGAATCAGGCTGAAGGTATTACCCGCTTTACCGATGCAGATATCCAATCCATGCGTGACGGTAGCCAACCGGACCGTTGGGCAAATGAGAAGTTTGCCGATGATATTTTTTCAGGAAACGGTTTTCAAACCGGCCATGATATATCTGTTACGGGCGGTAACGATCGTAGCCAGTATTTTACCTCATTCGGCTATTTGAGTCAGGATGGTATAGTTCCGGGAAATAACTATTCCCGATATACGGCTCGCGTAAACCTGACATCCAATTTGACTGATAATCTGAAAATGACGGTCCGTATGCGTGGTGATCATGCAACGACCAAAGAACCGGGTACGGCAGGTGCTATCGATGGCGACGGAATGTTGTTGTTGATCCAGCAGGGATTACGTTTTCCGGGATATCGTCCGTCTGTTCTTAGTGACGGAACTTGGGGACCGGGTGTTAAAAACTTTGGTACTCCGAAAGCCTGGCTGGCTTCCGAGTCTTTCTCGGAAGATCCCGTTAAACGCTTTAATGCTACTGTCAGTCTGGATTATGAACCGATAAAAGGTTTGAAGTTGACTGCTACCGGAGCGTATAATTTTACGAATGCACAGGAGAAAGATTATAAAGCGACTCTTCCGGTGAATATTGACGGGACGATTAATACGTTAGGCCCATCTAAATTGACGGAGAAGAATAAAAATACAGAATATAAGTCATTCCAGGCGACAGCTAATTATGTGAAGACTTTTAATGAATTGCATAACCTGGATGTATTGATCGGTTACTCCTGGGAAGATGAAAGGGAACGTGACCTGGAAGCAGGACGCCAAAACTTCCCGAACAATAACTATCCGTATCTAACGGTTGGTTCGCCGGATGTACAGACGAATACTGGCGGTGGTAAAGATTGGGTGATCCAGTCTGTTTTCGGACGTGCTCAATATAACTATGCGGAGCGTTATCTGGCAGAAGTAACCATGCGTTATGACGGTTCTTCCCGCTTCCCGTCGGATTCCCGTTATGCATTTTTCCCTTCAGGAGCTATTGGCTGGCGTATTTCGGAAGAAAACTTCATGAAGGAGAATGAAAAACTATCGTTCATTAGCAACCTGAAGTTGAAAGCATCTGTCGGAATTCTGGGTAATAATAATATCGGTGATTATGCTTACCACTCTGTCTATGTGCTGGGTAATGAATATAACTATCCGCTTGGAGGTGTTATACAGCAAGGGGCACAATTGGTCAACTATACGGATCCCAGATTGAAGTGGGAAACAACACGTACGGTCGATGCCGGTTTCGAGTCTATTTTGTGGAATGGCTTGCTGAGTGCCAATATCTCTTATTTTCATCGTTATACATACGACATTTTGTTTAAGCCGAATGCCAGTGCTTCTTCTATTTTCGGACTTAACATGAGCGAGGTCAATACAGGTGAAGCGCTCAATCATGGTTGGGAGTTTGAAGTAGGACACAGAAATACGATCGGTGGGTTCAGTTATGGTGTAAATGCTAATTTTAGTATTATCAATAACGAAGTGAAATCACTGGGAGTGGGTAATGTGGATCAACCGAATGGCATGGTTGGTAACGGTTCCGATCTGTTCATCGGGTATCCGATGCAAATGTATTACGGTTATCTGACTGATGGCGTATTTACAGATCAGGCTGATATCGATGCATGGTTTGCTCATACGGACCAGTCTGCATTCGGTAGAAATCACGCAAATACAAAGCCTGGTGATATTCGTTACAAAGATATTTCCGGTCCGGACGGTGTTCCTGATGGAAAAGTCGATGCAACCTATGACCGTGTTTATCTGGGTTCCAGAATCCCGAAATATACATTTGGTGTCTCTTTGAATGCTGCTTATAAAGGTTTTGACCTGAATATCTTCTTACAGGGTGTTGCCGGTGTGAAAGGTATGTTGAATAATTATGCTGCCTGGGCATTCTTCTCAGAAGGTAATGTGCAGAAATGGCAGATGGAAGAAGCTTTCGATCCGGAAAATCCGAATCGTTATGCGAAGTACCCACGTCTGGAGAATATCGGAACTGCGGGTGGACATAATACACAGACTTCTGACTATTGGGTTCGTAATGCTTCTTATCTGCGTATCAAAAATATACAGCTGGGATATACACTTCCGAAGAAGTGGTTGCAAAATTCGGTGATTTCAAGTTTACGTGTTTATGCAGCTGCGGAAAACCCATATACATTCCATAGTTATCCGGATGGCTGGGATCCTGAAATTAATTCGGCTAAAGACGATTCCTATAGTGGAGGACAATTCTATCCTGTTTTACGTAATTTCACATTTGGCGTGAATCTTAAATTTTAATGGAGGTTATGAGTATGTATACAATGATTAAATCAAATAAAATAATAAGAACGATTGGTCTGGCAGCAGTTTCTCTGTTATTGCTGGGTGGTTGTGACATGGATCGCTATCCGTTGACTAGCTTTAGTGAAGAAACTTTTTACCATGATGAGGCGAATGTAAAATTAGCTTTGAATGGTTTATATCGCGGAGGTATTACTTTGGGAGTTGATTACAATGTCTCTGACTGGTGGGCATATAGTGCAACGATTCTTTTTGATGGGATATCCGATATAGGTTATGATCGTCGCGGTTTTAATAATGCGATAGGGCAGTTGACTGCCGGAACAATTACGGAAACCAATCTATGGGTTACCAATCTTTATCAGAAACCTTATAAGCGAATAAGTGCTTGTTGTCGTTTTATTGATGGTTTGGATGCACTGACCAATGAGAGTGCTGAGATGGAACGAATGAAAGCTGAAGCTCGTTTTATCCGCGCGGTTCAGTATTTTTATCTGGCTTCTTTTTATCATGATGTTCCTCTTGTGACTAAAACAATGACTCTGGAGGAAGCAAATAGCGTGACGAAATCTGCACGGGCTGAGGTTCTGAAATATGCGGCGGATGAGCTGAAAGCTGTTTCTGAAATACTACCCCGTCATAAAGATTTGCCCTCTTCGGAGCAGGGACGGGCTACGGCTCAGGCTGCGTTGGTCTATCTTGCACGTACATATCTCGTGATGGAAGATTTTACGAATGCTGCGGCTGCTTGCGAACAGATTATTTCCTGGGGGGATAATACGCTGGACCCGAATTATCAAACCTTGTTTTATCAATCCGGAGAAGGTAGCAGTGAGCATATTTTTGCTACTCAGTTTGTTGATGATCTTGCCGGTATAGGTTTGCCGCAACATGCTTATCCGATCAAAGACGGTGGCTGGTGTTTGGTGAATATCTCGAACTTCTTGTTTGAAGCATACGATTTTCTGGATGGAACGCCTTTCAGTTATGAAGATGTACGTTTCGATAAGACTAATTTCGGAGCGAACCGCGATCCTCGTCTGGATTATACGCTTTATTATGAAGGTGCTACTTTTAGAGGTTCTGTGTATCGTTGTAATCCGGAGAGCACGACTGCTGATAAAATCGGACCGGGGCAGACAACGCAAACGGGATATCTTTTGCGTAAATTCCTGGATGAGTCCTGGAGCGGAGATGTCAACTCTTATGGCGTAAATGTTCCGTTGGCGCGTTATGCCGATGTCTTGTTAATGTATCTTGAAGCCAAAGTTCGTGGTGGTCAAGCGATCACGCAGCAGTTGCTGGATCAGACAATCAATGCAGTTCGGGGGCGTCAGAGTGTAGGCATGCCGGCATTGACAGAAACGAATCCGGATAAGCTGTTTAAACTGATTCAGAAAGAAAGAATGATAGAATTGGCTTTCGAAGGATGGAGATTGTGGGATTTGTTCCGTTGGGGTATTGCAGAAGAGAAGTTGAATGCTGATATTTACGGTTCACCGTTCTATGTGTCGGATCAGAGTTTGATGAAGATGAAAGACGGGCAACCGGATCCGCATAACCGTTGGTATGTAAACACACGTAGTTTCCAGAAAGGACAGGATATCTGGCCGATCCCATTAGCTGAAAAGAATATTAATCCGAATTTACGTTGACACCTTTGAAGACTGATTTTGGATGATGATAGGAATCAAAGGCTGTCTCATGAGAGTGGGGCGGCCTTTTGATTATAAAGAAAAGAAATACGAATAAAAAATAGAGATAGTATGGATATTAAATTGGAATTAATATATGGATTAAGCTTGGTCTCTCTTGCAAGCTGTGGTGGTTCAGCTTCCAAATCCGGTGAAAGTAAGCAGGCGAAAGCACAACCCAATGTGATCTTTATTGTGGCTGACGATTTGGGATATGGTGATATGAGTTGCTATGGCGCCCATCGTATCAGTACGCCGAATGTAGACCGTCTGGCTTCTGATGGGTTACGTTTTACAGATGCACATGCGGTCGCATCGACCAGTACTCCTTCCCGTTATTCTTTGTTTACAGGGCTTTATAGCTGGCGGCGTAACGATACCGGGATTGCGACAGGAGATGCGGGCATGGTCATTCGTCCGGAGCAAACGACAGTAGCCGATATATTTAAGTCTGCCGGTTATACTACCGGTGCGATCGGTAAATGGCATTTAGGGATGGGAGCAGAAGCTGGTACGCAGGATTGGAACGGCACGGTGACACCCGGACCGGGTGATCTGGGCTTTGACTATTCTTATTTGATGGCTGCTACAGGCGACCGTGTCCCCTGTGTGTGGATGGAAAACCAGAAAGTTGCCAATTATGATCCGTCGGCTCCTATATCTGTCAGTTATAAAGAACCTTTCCCCGGAGAACCTTTAGGTAAAGATCATCCGGAGCTTTTAACCAAGCTGAAACCTTCTCTTAATCATGGACATGATATGGCAATTGTGAACGGCATCTCTCGTATAGGTTATATGAAGGGAGGCGGTACGGCTCTTTGGGAGGATGAAAATATTGCCGATTCGATTGCGACTAAGGCTGTCCGGTTTATCGACCTGCATAAGGATGCTCCTTTCTTCCTGTATGTTGGAACGAACGATGTCCATGTTCCGCGTTATCCGCATGAACGTTTTCGTGATAAAAGTGGCATGGGGTATCGGGGGGATGCAATCCTGCAATTCGACTGGACTGTCGGCGAGATCATAAAGGCACTTGAGGCCGCTGGTATTTATGAAAACACAATGATTGTATTAACGAGCGATAATGGTCCTGTTGTCGACGATGGATATGCGGATCGTGCCGTGGAACTTTTAGGCGATCATCGTCCCTGGGGGGATTTCCGTGGTGGTAAATACAGTAACTTTGAAGCTGGTACACGTATCCCGTTTATTGTTTGCTGGCCTGAGCGGGTAAAACCGGGTGTATCCAATGCTTTATTTTCTCATATCGATATGTTCGCATCGATGGAAAAGCTGACAGGTCAGGAGATGAGTGCGGAAGCTGGATCGGATAGCCATGACTACCTGACAGTATTGACCGGCAAAAGTCAGAGAGGACGTGAATATGTAATCGAATCTTCCGGTTCATTATCTATCAGTGACGGCGAATGGAAATATATCACCCCGAATAATGGACCTGCATATAATAAGCTGACAAATACGGAACTTGGCAACTCAAAAGAAGATCAGCTTTATAATCTTCGTGAGGACATTGGTGAGAAGAATAATTTGTCATCCTTACATCCTGACAAAGTCTCTGCATTTAAAAAGATCCTCGAACAGGAGATGCAGAAAGGTTTTCAACAACCTTGGGATAAGTAAGCATAGGTAAAGTTCAGGCAGATATGATTTTTACATGTCTGCCTGTAAAAACGATGTACCATGAAAAAATACATATTATATTATACGGCTTTTGCAGGTTTAGTTCCTTGCCTCGCAGTAGCATCCGATCGTCCGAATATCATACTGATCAATATAGATGATTTGGGTTGGACGGATATGAGTAATAACGGAAGCCAATATTACGAAACTCCGAATATCGATCGTCTTCGTGAAAAAGGTATCTGGATGAATGAAGCCTATGCCGGTGCAGCTAACAGTGCTCCCAGTCGTGCTTGTTTACTGACAGGGATGTATACACCTCGCCATGGTATTTATACGGTCGGGGAACCTAACCGTGGTGATGCCAGTAAACGTAAATTGGTTGCAATTCCGAACCGGACATCATTGGAGTCGGGTATCCGGCTTCTTCCGGAAGTATTGAAAAATTCCGGTTATCAGACTTGCCATATTGGAAAATGGCACGTAACTGAAGATCCGCAGCAAAATGGCGTCGATGTTAATATTGCCGGAAATCATGCCGGACATCCTGTTAGCTACTTTTCTCCTTATTATAATGAAGATTTGACAAATGGTCCGGAAGGGGAGTATTTGATGGATCGGTTAGGTTCGGAAGCTGTTGATTATCTTCGGGAAGTAGATAAGAGTAAACCATTCTTTCTATATTATGCGACATATGCAGTGCATACTCCTTTACAAGCAAAAGCTGACCTGATTGATAAATATAGAAAAAAGCCATCAACATCGGCTCACAATAATCCGGTTTATGCCGCTATGGTGGAGAATATGGACTGGAATATCGGAAGAGTCCTTGATGAGGTACAGGCTTTGGGAATAGAGGAAAATACTTTTATTGTATTTACCTCAGATAATGGAGGTGTATATGGAATATCACGTCAGTGGCCTTTAAGAGCAGGAAAAGGTTCTTTTTATGAAGGAGGAATTCGAATACCGATGGTTATTTATCAGAAAGGTAAATATGAAAAACGGGAAATTTGTAATATGCCGGTCATGCAGCTCGATTTGTTTCCCACATTTTTGGAAATAGCAGGAGTAAGACGGTCTGACTTACTGTTGGATGGAGTCAGTCTTCTTCCGTTGTTGGAGGGGAATGAAACAAGTTTTAAGGGAAGGCCGTTGTTTTGGCATTTTCCTGCTTATTTGGAAGGAAATGAAAAAGAAACGGAAGAGACTGGTAGTGATGGTTTTCGTACACGACCGGTTTCCGTGATTCGAATGGATGATTGGAAACTTATCGAAAATTACGAAACTGGAAATGTTGAACTGTATAATATCCGGACGGACGTGTCTGAAAAGGAGAATCTGGCTTTGCAGAATAAAGACAAGCGGGATGAATTGTTCGATTGGTTGCAGATATGGAAACAAAAGGTAGAGGCTCCGATTCCTACAATGCTTAATCCTGGGTATGGAAAGTAATTCGGAAGAAAGACCCTTTTAGAAAAGCTTAATTGATTAAAGTTACTTTTCAGTGTAAATAAGTGAAATTTTGAATAATATGAAAAGTCTATTGATGGGAGGATTGATTCTGTCGAGTCAGTTGATAGGGGCTCAGGAACGTCCTAATATAATAGTATTCCTGGTTGATGATATGGGAGTAATGGATACGTCGCTTCCTTTTCTGACAGATAAGAATGGAAATCCGGTTCGTTACCCTTTGAATGATTGGTATCGGACTCCGAATATGGAGAGACTGGCACAACGAGGAATACGTTTTTCTACTTTTTATGCCCAAAGTGTGAGTTCTCCTTCACGTGCTTCGATTATGACAGGCCAGAATGCTACACGGCATCATACAACGAACTGGATCAAAGCCGAGTCTAATAATCGTGATCAATACGGCCCTTACAATTGGAATTGGGAAGGTCTGAAAACGAACAGTCTGACATTGCCCCGGTTACTCCAAAAACAAGGATACCGGACGATCCATGTAGGAAAAGCTCACTTCGGTTGTAAAGAAAGTGAAGGGGAGGTCCCACAGAATCTTGGTTTTGATGTGGTAATAGCAGGATCTTCCATTGGTTCTCCCGGTAGTTATTATGGTAAATCTGGGTATGGATATATAAAAGGCAATAAGCTACGTGCTGTTCCGGATTTGGAAAAATACCATGGTACGGACACTTTCTTGACGGAGGCGCTGACCATTGAAGCAAATGCACAGATAGATCAGGCAATAGCGGAGAAAGCACCTTTTTTTCTTTATATGTCCCATTATGCCGTTCATTATCCATTCGAAACAGATAATCGTTTTTCGGCTCATTATGAATCGTCTGATAAACCGGCAGATGCAAAGTCTTTTGCCACACTGATCGAAGGAATGGATAAATCGCTTGGAGATATGATGGATCATCTCGATTCTTTGGGAATTGCGGAGAATACATTGATTCTCTTTTTAGGGGATAACGGATCTGACGCTCCGCTTGGTCCTTCCCGGGAATATTCTTCTTCAGCTCCGCTTCGGGGGAAAAAGGGAACCGAATTTGAGGGAGGCATGCGTGTCCCTTGTATCGTAGCCTGGGCAAAACCAGATAAATCTAATAAATGGCAAAAACAATTTACTGTGGCCGAAGGAGCTGTGCAGACACAAATGGGAACTGTAATGGATGTTTTGCCAACTTTGGCTACTTTTGCCGGAGTGGAAATCCCGGATTCTTATCCTGTCGACGGACAAGATTTGAGAACGCTTTTGACCGGAAAGGCAGATCGTACACGGGAGGACTGTTTTTTAATGCATTTTCCTCATAACCATCGTGGCAGTTATTTTACGGTTTATCGGGAAGGAGATTGGAAGCTGGTTTATTATTATAACCCGGAACATCTTGAGCGACCGGATTGTCTTTTGTTCAATCTGGTAGAAGATCCGGGAGAACAAAAAGAAATATCAGCCTTGAATCCTGTAAAGACTCTTGATATGCTTCGTCGTATGATTGTTCGTCTTGAAAATGAAGGTGCACTTTATCCCGTCGATTTTGATGGGCATGAAGTTCGTCCTGATATGGCTTTTTTTGAAACAAAGTTTGCAGAATAAAAAAAACTCCTTACCTTTGCCCCGCAAATTTTTAAGTACTAACAAATATAAAACAGCGTTTTATGAACAATTATGAAACCGTTTTCATTTTAACTCCCGTTTTGTCTGACGCACAGATGAAGGAAGCGGTAGAAAAATTCACGAACATCCTGAAAGAACAGGGGGCTGAAATCGTGAACGAAGAAAATTGGGGATTGCGCAAATTAGCTTATCCTATCGACAAGAAAACAACAGGCTTCTATCAGCTGGTTGAATTCAAGGCAAATCCGGAAACTATCGCCGCTTTGGAAGTTCAGTTCCGTCGTGACGAACGTGTAATCCGTTTCCTGACTTTCCGCCAGGACAAATATGCAGCAGAATATGCCGCTAAGAGAAGAAATCTGAAATCATCTAAAGAAACAGTAAAGGAGAATTAATCATGGCAGCAACTCAATCAGAAATCAGATATTTAACTCCGCCTTCAGTAGACGTTAAGAAAAAGAAATATTGCCGTTTCAAAAAGAACGGTATCAAGTATATCGATTACAAAGATCCTGAATTCCTGAAGAAATTCCTGAACGAACAGGGTAAAATTCTTCCGCGTCGTATCACAGGTACTTCTTTGAAGTTCCAGCGTCGTATTGCTCAGGCTGTAAAAAGAGCTCGTCACCTGGCGTTGCTTCCTTACGTAACCGATTTAATGAAATAATAAAAAGAGAGGAGACAGAATATGCAAGTTATTTTGAAAGAAGATGTAATCAACTTAGGTTACAAAGACGATATCGTAACAGTAAAAGATGGTTACGGACGTAACTTTCTAATCCCCCAGGGTAAGGCAGTAATCGCTTCTGAGTCTGCTAAGAAAGTATTAGCTGAAAACCTGAGACAACGTGCTCACAAGTTGGCTAAGATCAAAGAAGACGCTCAGGCATTGGCTGCTAAGTTGGAAGGTGTTGCATTGACTATCGGTGCAAAGACCAGCTCAACAGGTACAATCTTTGGTTCTGTAACGAATATTCAGGTTGCTGAAGCTTTGGCAAAGGCTGGTTTCGAAGTAGAACGCAAGATTATCTATATCAAAGAAGCTGTTAAGGAAGTTGGTAGCTACAAAGCTATTCTTAAACTTCACAAAGAAGTTTCTGTTGAAATTCCTTTCGAAGTGGTTTCTGAATAATTCAGTAAACGATATAAATTTAAAAGGGCAGTTCGTCATAGAATTGCCCTTTTTTGTTCTTAGATTGCCTTTTCCCCTTCTCTTTGACTGAAAAGTCTCCCTTTTTGCTTAATTTCTCCCCCATCTCTATTAAATGTATATTGTACTTTTGTGTCTGTCATTAAGATTATTGTTAAAACCAAAGGATATTAATAACATGAGAAACCGAATTTATTTACTACTGTTTAGTTGTTTGTTGCCGTGGATCGTTCAGTCACAATCTGCGTCGGATAGAGTTCTTGAAAAAGATTATGTAGCGTATCTGTTTACCTATTTTACGGGAAACCATATCAGCCAGGAAGCTGTCTGTTTTGCTGTGAGTATGGATGGATATAATTACTGGGCTTTGAATGATAATAAACCGGTGATCGATTCCAAAGTGATCAGTTCTACCGGTGGTGTACGTGATCCTCATATTTTACGTTCGGAAGACGGAAAAACTTTTTACATGGTTGTAACCGATATGGTCTCTGATAATGGCTGGGATTCTAACCGGGCAATGGTTTTACTGAAATCTACCGACCTGGTAAATTGGTCTCATTCGGTGATCAATATGCAGAAGCGCTATGTCGGACAGGAGAAGCTGAAACGTGTCTGGGCTCCGCAAACTGTTTTTGATCCGGAAGCCGGAAAGTATATGGTGTATTGGTCGATGAAATATGGGGATGGCCCGGATGTTATTTATTATGCTTATGCGAATAACGACTTTACGGACCTGGAAGGAGAACCTAAGCCGTTGTTCATACCCGAAAATAAACTGTCTTGTATAGATGGAGATATTGTTTATAAAGATGGTACCTATCATTTATTCTATAAAACGGAAGGGCATGGAAACGGTATCAAAGTTGCTACCACTCGTTCGCTTACATCCGGTCAATGGAATGAAGAACCAGATTATAAGCAGCAGACGGACAAACCAGTGGAGGGTGCCGGCACTTTTAAACTGATCAATCAGGATAAATATATTTTGATGTATGATGTTTATACTTCCGGCAAATATCAGTTCACAGAAACAATTGATTTGAAGAGCTTCAAAGTGATAGACAGTGAGGTCAATATGAATTTCCATCCGCGTCATGGAACGATTATTCCTATTACCCGCGATGAATTAAGACGTATCACCGGTAAGTGGGGGAAACCTGCCGAACTGGGTGAATTACCCGATAACCCAATCTTGCCTGGTTTCCATGCCGATCCTGAAATCTTATATTCCCAACAGACAAAGAAATATTATATCTATTCGACAACGGATGGACACGATGGATGGGGTGGTTGGAGTTTCAATGTCTTTTCGTCTGATAACCTGAAAGACTGGACGGACGAGGGAACTATGCTCGATTTGAAATCCGGGCAGGTCTCCTGGGCTAACGGGAATGCTTGGGCACCCTGTATAGAAGAAAAAATGATAGACGGGAAATATAAATACTTCTTTTATTATAGCGGCAATCCGAATGATGATAGTGGCAAACAGATTGGTGTTGCCATTGCCGATTCGCCAACAGGCCCTTTTGTTGACTTAGGACATCCTATTATTACATCGTCTCCTGTCGGTCATGGGCAACAGATCGATGTCGATGTCTTTACCGATCCTGTATCGGGCAAACCTTATATTTATTGGGGTAATGGCTATATGGCGGGGGCTGAACTTAATAAAGATATGACTTCTCTCAAAGAGAAAACAATTACCGTGATGACCCCGGAAGGAGGAACTCTGCAGGATTATGCTTATCGTGAAGCTCCTTATGTGTTTTACCGGAACGGGCTTTATTATTTTTTGTGGTCGGTAGACGATACCGGATCGCCTAATTATCATCTTGCTTATGGTACATCCAAATCTCCGCTAGGTCCTATTTCGGTAGCCGATGATCCGGTTATATTGGTTCAGAACCCGGCAAAGGGAATATACGGTCCGGCTCATAACTCTGTTCTGCAAATCCCCGGGACGGATGAATGGTATATTATATATCACCGCATAAATAAAAATTACCTGAAGGAAAGTCCTGGTACACACCGTGAGGTTTGTATCGATCGTATGGAGTTTAATCCGGATGGGACGATAAAGAAAGTGCAGCCTACTAATTAAGTGGATTTGATAGATCTATTACTGTAAACAAGAGACGACCAATTATTTATAGAAAAAGACTTCTCGTAATCAGTAAAAAAATGCTACATTTGCCCCGAATTTGCAATAAAAGTATAACGTGGCAAAAAGATCTTTTCTATATATAACTTTGCTGATAGCCCTGTTTCTTTCCTTGTCTGGAGTTCAGGCCAGGGAGAGAACGTTTACTGTCGTGATCGATGCCGGTCACGGGGGGAAAGACCCTGGTGCACGCGGTACTGTTATTGATGAGAAGGTAATAAACCTGTCGGTCGCTTTAAAGCTGGGGGAGAAGATCTCTGCCAACCATGACGATGTAAAAGTTATTTATACTCGCAAGACTGACCGTTTCATAGAACTGGATGAACGTGCCAACATCGCCAACCGGAATAAGGCTGACCTGTTTATCTCGATACACACAAACTCCGTTAAAAAAGGAAGTACAGCCCGCGGTACTGAAACTTATACCTTAGGTTTGGCCCGTACAGATGAGAACCTGGCAGTTGCTATGCGCGAAAACTCTGCTATCTTATTAGAAGATAATTATCTGCAGAAATATGAAGGATTCGATCCTAATTCTTCCGAGTCATATATCATATTCGAGTTTATGCAGAATAAGCATATGGAGCAGAGTATCAGCCTGGCTTCTGAAATTCAGAAGTGTTTCACCTCGGCCAATCGTGGTGACAGAGGTGTGAGGCAAGCAGGTTTTCTGGTTTTAAGGAAAACAAGTATGCCTAGTGTTTTGGTAGAACTTGGTTATATCTCCAACCGGGAAGAAGAACGTTTTATGAAGTCGTCGGACGGACAGAATAAACTGGCTAGTGCTCTTAGTGATGCTTTTACGAAATACAAAAAAGAATATGACAGAAAACAGGGAGGTGTCTCTGTAGGTGCAAATAGTTCG
The DNA here is from genome assembly GCF_905196875.1 of uncultured Parabacteroides sp. Lineage (GTDB taxonomy): Bacteria > Bacteroidota > Bacteroidia > Bacteroidales > Tannerellaceae > Parabacteroides. Next base: position 43,715 of record NZ_CAJJWO010000008.1, read on the forward strand.
GTTGTATCATCGGAAACCCGTAATATCCCAGCGTTAAGTGAAGATAAGCAGACACGGAGCGATCTTTCTGATGCTCCGGTAGGGAGTGAGGAAGATATTCTTAACAAAAAGAAAAATTCATCTTCACAAAGAAAACGGACTCAGACTACGGTGGCGTCCAGGGAAAAGTCAGATACGACAGGTAAAATAATCTATAAAGTGCAAATTCTTACCTCCGATAAAAAACTTTCTCCGGGGGCAAAAGTGTTTAAAGGATATAAGAATGTGAACTTCTTTGTTGAAAAAGGAATTTATAAATATACTTATGGCGAAACAACGGATTTTGATTCAATCAGGAAGTTACGCCGACAGGTAGCTAAGGACTTTAAAGATGCGTTTATCGTAGCCTTTAAAGATGGCAAAAAGGTGAAATATTAAATAAAGAAACATATAATTTAAAGGGATGAAAAATATACTGACCAAAGAGGCAAAAATCGGACTCGTAAGTATTATCAGTCTGGCGTTGCTGTATTTCGGGATTAATTATCTGAAAGGAATAAATTTATTCAAGCCGGTAAATCATTATTTTGTTACATTTCATAATGTGAAGGACGTTACTGTTTCCAGTCCTGTTTTTATTGATGGTTTTAAAGTCGGATTGGTTAGAAGCATTGCCTATGATTATGAAAATACGGATAAAATAACAGTTGAAATCAGTTTAGATGATGAGATGAAGCTAACTTCGGGTAGTTATATTACGATTATTAAGACTTTGCTGAGTGGAGGAGAACTCCATATTCACCTGAATAAGTATGTAAAAGATTATCTGAAGCCTGGAGCGACGCTTGAAGGACGGATGGAAGAAGATATGATGCAGGCTGTACAAGATAAAATTCTGCCTGGTGTGGCAGATCTGTTACCTAAGATAGATTCGATCCTGGGAGGTCTGCAAACGTTGATTGCTCATCCGGCAATCGCCCAGTCTCTGAATCATATTGAGAAAACAACTGGTAACCTGGAAGCTTCCACTCGTCAGTTGAATGTCTTGCTGAGCAAAGACGTTCCCGGAATTGTATCGGATCTGAAAGTGATAACAGGTAATTTTAATGAGGTCAGTGCCGGGCTGAAAGAGTTGGATCTGGCTACAACAGTTAACTCGATAAATGCAACATTGGCTAACCTCAAGCTTACTACTGATAAGTTGAATCAAAAAGATAATAGCCTCGGATTATTGTTGAATGACAGAAGTTTATATGATAATCTGGATAGCACAATGGTGAATGCTTCCAATTTATTAATAGACTTGAAGAAGAATCCGAAAAGATATGTTCATTTTTCTGTTTTTTAACTGAAAGGAATATTAAAACATCTAATGTTATTTAGAATTATTCCAATTAAAGAAAAAAATATACAAACCTAATTTCAGGCAGGCTTAAGGCCTTTAGATAGAGGAAAATAACCTGACATCGGAGTCTTTTTGCATAGGGAAAGGGGGGAAAGCGTGGATAGTAAAAGTGCCCCAAAATAAAGGGCTCTTGAATATCGCGAATAGTAAGTGCTTGTTAATCAGATGTATTTCTTGTAACTGCTTGATGCTAAATGGGATATTGAACATTCAAAAGAACCAAATAATTCGGAGCTTTTTTTTTCCGAATTAATTTCTAAACTTTGTAGTCCGAAAGAAATATAAAAGCTATAGTTGGGAGAGTAATAAATCATGCAAACTGAATATCAGACATTGTGGAATAAATGCCTCGCTGTCATAAAAGACATCGTGCCGGAGGCCGCTTTTAACACATGGTTCATGCCGATCATACCTCTATCGTATGAGGATAACAAATTTACGATTCAGGTACCGAGCCAGTTTTTTTATGAGTATCTTGAAGAGAAATACGTAAATGTACTGAAGGTTACATTATATCGTGTTATCGGTCAGGGTACGATTCTTAATTACCGTGTTATGGTAGATAAGACGACTGGTGGTACGGTAGATTATCCGGCAGAGAATGGTTCAGTAGCTGTAAAGAAAATAACTCCCAAAGATGCGAACAAGGCTCCTAGTCCATTTGTACAAACTGCACCTCAGGATTTGGATCCTCAATTGAATCCCAAATATAACTTTGAAAACTATTTTGAAGGAACCAGTAATAAATTAGTACGTACTGCGGGAGAAGCTGTCGCTCAGAATCCTGGAAAGACAACATTTAATCCATTATTTATCTTTGGCCCTTCAGGGGTGGGTAAAACACATTTGTGTCATGCCATAGGAACACGTATCCGTGAACTTCATCCAGATAAGAAAGTGTTATATGTTTCGTCTCATCTTTTCCGTGTACAGTTTACTGATGCGATCCGTAAGAATACGACAAATGACTTCCTGAACTTTTATCAGAATATCGATGTCTTACTATTGGATGATATCCAGGAGTTGATCGGTATGGATAAAACACAGAACACATTTTTCCATATATTTAATCACCTTCACCAGTTAGGAAAACAGTTGATCCTTACATCCGATAAGGCTCCTGTCGACTTACAAGGAATGGAGGAGCGTTTGATTACTCGTTTGAAATGGGGCTTGACTGCTGAATTGAGTCGTCCGGACCTTGATCTGAGAAAGAAGATTCTTAAAAACAAGATCAATCATGACGGAATCGTTATTCCGGATGAAGTATTCAACTTTATAGCCAATAACGTAACGGAAAATGTTCGTGACCTGGAAGGTATTCTTGTTTCTCTGATGGCAAATGCTGTCATTAATAATAAGGAAATAGATTTGCCTTTGACCAAACGTGTGGTTAGCCAGGCGGTTCGTCTTGAAAAGAAACAGTTGTCTGTTCAGATGATTCAGGAAATTGTGTGTAATTACTTTAATCTGGATCAGTCAGTCATTCAGACGCGTTCCAGAAAGCGTGAAATTGTACAAGCTCGTCAGATTACGATGTATCTTGCCAAAAAGTATACCGATTGTTCATTTTCCCATATCGGAAAGATAGTAGGTAAAAAAGATCATGCCACAGTTTTGCATGCCTGCAAAACAATCAAAGATCAGATGGAAACGAGCAAATCTTTCCGGTCGTCTGTCGAAGAAATCGAAGTTAAGTTGAAAGGCTAAGAAAGCCTTAAAATATAGTCTGAAAGGATGTCATTTTGTATGGCATCCTTTTCTGTTTTTGGATAACCTCGAAAAGTGGGAGGTTTTCGTTTTGGAAAACTTTGTTTGGTGAGTGGAAATGTAATGTATTGATATTCATTGGTGATTTGGCTTGAAGTGGAAAACTTGTCGCCTGTTTCGATTTTAGTTGTTGAATAATTTGGTTAATAAATAAAGTATTCTTAAACTTGCACTATTATTAAATACAGTAATTATCGTGAACCATAAAACTTACACATTCGATGAAGCATTTAAGGCTTCACTGGACTACTTTACGGGCGACGAGCTTGCCGCGAAAGTATGGGTAAACAAGTATGCTTTGAAAGATGCATTCGGGAATATTTATGAGGAATCCCCTAATGATATGCATCACCGGTTGGCAAAAGAAATTGCCCGTGTAGAAAAAAAGTATCCTAATCCGTTGTCGGAACAGGAACTTTTTGACCTATTTGATCATTTCCGCTACATCGTTCCGCAGGGAAGCCCGATGACGGGGATAGGCAACGATTATCAGATTGCCTCACTCTCTAATTGTTTTGTGATAGGATTGGATGGAGAAGCCGATTCCTATGGTGCAATTATCAGGATTGACGAAGAGCAGGTTCAGTTGATGAAACGTCGTGGAGGTGTAGGACATGATTTGTCTCATATTCGTCCTAAGGGATCTCCTGTTAAGAACTCCGCTCTTACTTCGACAGGGTTGGTGCCGTTCATGGAACGTTACTCTAATTCTACACGTGAAGTAGCGCAGGACGGACGTCGTGGTGCATTGATGTTGAGTGTGTCGATCAAGCATCCGGATTCAGAATCCTTTATCGATGCGAAGATGACGGAAGGAAAAGTAACCGGTGCAAACGTATCGGTGAAAATAGATGATGATTTTATGAATTCCGTTGTTAGCGGAACTCCATATACGCAGCAATATCCTATCGATTCGGAAAATCCTACTACTAAAAAAGAAATAGATGCTCCGGCTCTGTGGAAGAAGATTATACACAATGCATGGAAATCTGCTGAACCGGGTGTTTTGTTCTGGGATACTATTCTACGTGAATCGGTTCCCGATACATATGCCGACCTCGGTTTCCGTACGGTTTCCACCAATCCTTGCGGCGAAATACCGCTTTGTCCGTATGATAGTTGCCGTTTGCTGGCGATTAATCTTTATTCATACGTTGTGAATCCGTTTACAAAAGATGCTTACTTTGATTTTGATCTATTCAAAAAACATGTAGCATTGGCACAGCGCATCATGGATGATATTATCGATCTTGAATCAGAAAAGATTGAGAAGATCCTTGAAAAGATCGACTCCGATCCGGAATCGATGGAAGTGAAGGAAACGGAACGTCATTTGTGGGAAAAGATCCAGAAGAAAACATTACAGGGACGTCGTACCGGTGTGGGTATCACTGCGGAAGGCGATATGATCGCAGCATTAGGTCTCCGTTACGGTACGGAAGAAGCTACCGAATGTGCTGAGGAGATTCAGAAAACATTAGCTTTGGAGGCTTACCGTTCTTCTGTTATGATGGCTAAGGAACGTGGTGCTTTCGAAATCTATGATTCAAAACGTGAAGAAAAGAATCCGTTCATCAACCGTCTGCGTGAAGCCGATCCGGGACTCTATGAAAATATGCTGAAATACGGACGTCGTAATATTGCCTGTCTGACTATTGCTCCTACGGGAACAACCAGTCTGATGACACAGACGACTTCCGGTATCGAGCCAGTCTTCCTTCCAGTGTACAGACGTCGTCGTAAAGTTAATCCTAATGATTCGGATGCGCGTGTCGACTTTGTCGATGAAACAGGTGATGCATTCGAGGAATATGTGGTATTCCATCATAAGTTTGTAACCTGGATGTTGGCAAACGGTTATTCCGCTTCCAAGCGATATACTCAGGAGGAAATTGATGAGTTGGTTGCTAAATCACCTTATTATAAGGCGACTTCCAATGATGTCGACTGGTTGCAGAAAGTCCGTATGCAAGGGCGTATCCAGAAATGGGTGGATCATTCTATCAGTGTGACTATCAACCTGCCGGCTGACGTAACGGAAGATCTGGTCGATTCTTTATATGTTGAAGCATGGAAGTGCGGATGTAAAGGATGTACGGTTTATCGTGACGGTTCCCGTTCAGGTGTATTGTTGTCGACAGAGAAAAAGAATAAGAAAGACGATTGCAATTGCATGGAGCCGCCTGTTATCGTGGCTACCCGACCGCGTGAACTGGAAGCAGACGTCGTTAAGTTCCAGAATAACCGCGAAAAGTGGATTGCCTTTGTCGGTTTGCTGAATGGACGTCCTTATGAGATTTTTACCGGTCTTGCAGACGATGATGAAGGTATCATGCTTCCGAAGAACGTATCGAAAGGTTCGATCATCAAGAGTTATGATGAGGATGGACAGAAGCATTACGACTTCCAGTTCAAGAACAAACGTGGTTATAAAATGACTATCGAAGGCCTGGACGGTAAGTTCGACCCTGAGTTCTGGAACTATGCAAAACTAATCTCCGGTGTGTTGCGTTATGGTATGCCTATCGATCAGGTGATCAAGCTGGTTCAGGGAATGGAGTTGAACAACGAGTCTATCAATACCTGGAAGAATGGTGTTGAACGTGCCTTGAAGAAATACTTGCCGAATGGAACCGAGCTAAAAGGGCAGAAATGTCCTAACTGTGGTCAGGAAACCCTGATCTACCAGGAAGGATGTCTGATTTGCACGAACTGTGGAGCATCAAAGTGTGGATAAGTGTAACATCGTAAATATTTTTAATGAATGCGGAGAGAAATCTCCGCATTTTTCATATCTTCGCGACTGGAACTAAATTTGATACACATGAAAGTCACCTTTAATATCAACTTCCATACCGTTTGGGGGCAGAAGTTATGTGTAGTAGGATCTATTCCGGAGCTTGGCTCATGGGAGCCTGCTTTGGCTAAGGAAATGAACTACAAAGGGGATGGAAACTGGCAGCTTGAGCTGGATCTGGAACTTACATCGCCTCAACAGACTATCGAATATCGTTACTTTTTAAGTATAAATGACAAGCAGGTATTTGAAGAATGGGAGAAGAACCATCAGATAGTATTTGAAGGGCATGCCAATCATTACACCTTGTATGACTATTGGCAGATACGTCCTAACAATCTGGCTTTCTATTCTTCTGCTTTCACGAAAAGCCTGTTTGCTCATCCCTGCAACACCTATGAACGGGTTGTCAAAAGCGGGAAAAGGCTGACCATTAAGATCTCGGCCCCGCGTGTGGAGAAGAACCAAAGCGTTGCCATCACCGGCAATCAGGAATGTCTGGGAAACTGGCATCCCGATAAAGCTTTGATCCTTAGTTGCGACACCTTCCCCGACTGGCATATCGACCTGGATGCAAACGATATAGTTTATCCGTTGGAATACAAATTCCTTGTCTATGATAACGATAAGCATCAGCCGGTATACTGGGAAGAAGACGAGAACCGGAAACTCGATCTGCCTCCGCAGGATTTCGGAGAAACCGTTACCGTATCCGGGCTTTATTTCCGCGACAATCTACCTTTATGGCGATGTGCGGGAACAGTGATCCCGGTATTTTCTCTCCGTTCCGAACAAGGATTTGGAGTTGGTGACCTCGGGGATCTGCGTATGCTGGTCGACTGGGCAAAGAAAACCCGCCAGCGTATCATACAGGTCTTGCCGATGAATGATACGACGATGAGCCATACGAAAGGGGACTCTTATCCGTACAGTGCAATCTCTATTTATGCGCTTCATCCAATGTATATCAGCCTGCCGTCGATGGGAGAGTTGAAGGATGCGGGAAGGTCCGCCTTTTATAAGGCAAAGCAGGAAGAACTGAACGCGAAGGATGCTGTCGACTATGAAGAAGCAGTAAAATATAAACTGGCTTATTGCCGGGAGTTTTTCAGTCAGGAGGGAACTGCTATTCTGGCCAGTCCCGAATATCAGGAATTCTTTGCTCAAAGTCAATCCTGGCTGGTACCGTATGCAGCATACAGTTACCTTCGTGATAAATATAAAACATCCGACTTTACGAGCTGGGGAAATAATGCTACCTACAACAAGTCGCAGATACGTGAACTTTGTTCGGAAGATAGTGGTGCTTATCCGGAAATATCTTTTTATTATTTCCTGCAATATATTCTGCACACACAATTTAAATCTGTATCTGACTATGCCCGTAAGAACGGGATTGTCCTGAAAGGCGACCTCCCGATCGGTGTGAACCGCACCAGTATCGATGCCTGGACAGAGCCGCAATATTTTAATATGAACGGTCAGGCAGGAGCTCCCCCGGACGATTTTTCGGTGAATGGCCAGAACTGGATGTTCCCGACCTACAACTGGGAGGTGATGGAGAAGGATAATTACTCCTGGTGGAAGAGACGCTTCCATAAAATGAGCGACTATTTCGACAGTTTCCGTATTGACCACATCTTAGGCTTCTTCCGAATCTGGGAAGTACCGCAGGATTATATTCAGGGGCTTTGCGGTCATTTTAATCCGGCTCTTCCTTTGACAAAAGAGGAGATAGAGCAATATGGATTTACTTTCAATGAAGCCCGTTTCACGACTCCGCATATCAATCATAAATTCCTGCCGGAATTATTCGGTATTCTGTCTGAAGAAGTGGTGGGAACCTATCTGGCACAATCCTCTTCCAATCATTTTGTGCTGAAATCTTTCTGCGATACGCAGCGGAAAATCGAAGCGTTGTTTGCAGGAAAGACCGACGAAGCTTCCTTGCGCATAAAAGAAGGACTCTTCTCTATTACCAATGAGGTCTTATTCCTCCGTGATCCGCAGGAAAAGGATAAATTCCATCCTCGTATTTCAGCAAGCCAGTCATACATGTACAGTGAATTGAGTACCTCCGACAGATATGCGTTCGATCAACTGTATTGGGAGTTCTTCTATCATCGTCATAATGACTTCTGGAAAGCGCAGGCATTTAAACGTCTGACACCTTTGGTGGCAAGTACCAATATGTTGGTATGCGGTGAAGACCTGGGAATGATCCCTGAATCAGTGCCCGATGTAATGAATAAACTTCAGATACTCAGCCTGGAGATCGAGCGAATGCCGAAGACACCCCAACGGGAGTTTACGGATATGTTCAACTTACCCTATCACTCGGTCTGTACGACATCTACGCATGATATGACCCCACTTCGTAATTGGTGGAATGAAGACCGCGAAAAGATACAACGCTATTATAATAATGTATTGCAGCGAGAAGGTACTGCCCCGGAAGAATGTTCGGAAGATATAGCGACCCAGATCGTCACAAACCATCTGGCTACTAATTCCATGCTGACCATTATTCCTATACAGGACTGGTTCGCTATCGACGACACGGTGAAGAGGAAAGATATAGAATCCGAGCGGATTAATATTCCGGCTATCCCGAATCATTACTGGCGTTACCGGATGCATATACCTTTGGAAAGGCTGTTGACGGAAGACCGGTTTAATGAGAAAGTGTCACAATTGATCCGGTCGTCGGGAAGGAAATAAGGAGAGTTATTTGCTTTAACCGGCACTATAGTCCTACCCGTACCGGCACAGTAGTATTGATGTTGTTAACACAGTAGTGCTGATGCAGGTAGGACTATAGTCCTGCTTATTTCGTCGTTTTGGAACACATATTGCAAACTCCGTTGAAGCGAGCATTCGGTTCGATTTCCAGAGACTGTGCAAATACATCCCCTTTAATATTGGCGGTAGCTTTCAGAACCAGTTTTTCACTGACACGTACCGATCCTTCCACTTCTCCCAGAATTTCGGCGTTGGCAGAAACGATATTACCGGCAACACGTCCTTTGGGGCCGATCACGATCTTTCCGTTGCAATTGATATCTCCTTCAACTTGACCGTCCAGTCTGAAATCGGTTTCTGTAATAATATTACCTTTAACGGCTGTTCCGGCAGCAAGGGTGTTATGTAGGCCACCGGCGGAATTTTCATCTTTTTGTTTTATTCCCATCATATAAATACTTTGTTGCTTGTCTCGCAAATATAGGCTATTTTTTTTGCAGAGAGGACTACTTTATCTACTTTTACAGATAAAATAACGTAAAATGACAGTACGAATAGAACTGGAAACCATGAAATTCTATGCCTGGCATGGCGTGTCGCCTCAGGAGACACGTGTTGGTAACACTTTTGTGGTGAACCTTATACTGACTGCACCCCTTGAAAAAGCAGTGGCTAGTGATGATCTGGACGACACGATCAATTACGCCGAAGTGTATGAGATCGTGAAAAGCGAAATGGCTATCCCGTCGAAGCTGCTCGAACATGTAGCCGGGCGGATCCTGCATGCGCTCAAAAGAGCATTTCCCCAACTACTGGCTGTTAAGCTGAAGCTATCCAAACTAAATCCTCCTTTTGGCGGGGATGTTTACAGCGCCTCCGTAATTCTGGAAGAGACGTACAGCTAGTATTTCGATAACTTTCTCTATCTTTGCATTTTTAAAGCACAAATAATATACACCATGGCATTTACCAACAACGTAATGATTGTCCGCCACGGCTTGATGGCGAAGTTAGTTAAACTTTGGAAAGAAAACCGTCTGCTCGACGAGATCGATCGTCTGCCCATAGAATTGAGTCCCCGTAAATCGAAAGTAATAGGCCGTTGCTGTGTACACAAGGAGCGTGCCGTATGGAAATATAAGACGCTTCCCCTGCTCGGATTCGATATGCAGGACGAGATAGACGAACTGACTCCTTTGTCGGAGTATGCCAAACGCGCCTTGCTCCGCCCGGAGAATAAGAAAGACAACCTGATGTGCGTAGTCGACGAAGCCTGTTCGTCCTGTGTACAGGTAAATTATGAGATCACCAACCTATGCCGTGGTTGTGTGGCACGTAGCTGCTACATGAACTGTCCGAAAGATGCTATCCAGTTCAAGAAGAATGGACAGGCGAGGATCGATCACGATACTTGTATCAGTTGTGGCAAATGCCATCAGAATTGTCCCTATCATGCTATCGTATATATTCCTATTCCCTGTGAAGAGGTTTGTCCGGTGAAAGCCATCAGTAAGGATGAATACGGTGTGGAGCATATCGACGAGTCTAAATGTATCTACTGCGGTAAATGTATCAATGCCTGTCCGTTTGGAGCGATATTCGAAATATCCCAGGTATTCGATATTCTGCAACGGTTACGTAATAAGGAACAAATTGTTGCTATCGTGGCACCCTCTATCCTGGCACAGTTCAGCGCTCCGGTAGAAAGTGTATACGGAGCGATTAAGGCGATGGGATTTACGGAGATCGTAGAAGTAGCTCAGGGAGCGATGGAGACTACCCGCCGTGAAGCGGAAGAACTGAAAGAAAAACTCGAAGAAGGACAACCTTTCATGACGACCAGTTGTTGTCCTTCATACGTTCAGCTGGCTGAAAAGCATATCCCGGATCTGAAGAAATATATCTCTTCCACAGGCTCTCCGATGTATTACACGGCACGTCTTGTCAAACAGAAATATCCTGATTGCAAGATCGTATTTATCGGCCCGTGCGTAGCCAAGCGCAAGGAAGTAAAGATGGATCCGGCGGTAGACTTTACACTGACATTCGAAGAGATCGGCTCTATTCTGGAAGGACTCGACATCAAAGTGGAGGAAGCAAAACCTTTCTCTGTCCTTTTCAACTCCGTGCGTGAAGCGCATGGTTTCGCCCAGAGTGGCGGTGTGATCAACGCAGTGAAAGTCTACCTGAAAGAAGAGCAGGTAAACGCTGTGCAGGTAGCTAACCTGACAAAAAAGAACGTCGCCTTGCTTCGTGCCTACGCCAAAACAGGCAAAGCTCCGGCACAGTTCATAGAAGTCATGGCCTGCGAAGGAGGTTGTGTGACCGGCCCTTGTATCCATGCCGATAAAGTGACGGGACAGAAGCAGCTGATGAAGGAACTAACTAAATACTAAACATAAATGACAAAGAAAATCTTATTATCATTCTCACTGGCGGGTGCCATGCTGCTGACGGCATGTGGTCATCGGGAATTGCCGGCTGTGGGAGATTACTCCGTGCAGGTATTCCACGATACTCCGGTGAGGTTCGCTCCCGACCAGTACGGCGGGTATAGCGAAGCGGGTGCCGACAGTATTTATCATCTGGTAAACGGGCGTATCATTTTGAAGAAGGTGACCTTGCCCGACTATAAACGTAACGTCTCTGTAAATCTAAAAGTGACGATTGCTTCCAACGGCGATCGCTGGGATAAGTCCGGCTCTTGTTTTATCTTGCCGAAAGCGTCGGCGATCAATTTGCTGAACATCGCGAAAGGGGAGAAGCAGTTCCCGGCTATAGACAGTACGAAGCTGGAGAATATGATCGGTATCGTTTCCGGTGAAGATTACGAACCTACTGTCGAATTGATGCGCTTTATGACTCCGTTCGGTGTAGGTCATTACAGCAGTGCGGACGACAGCCTGAGCAGCAAGCGTAAGCCTGTTTATATCGACCAGTGGGCCGACAGCGTAAGCTGGGAGCAGAATATTACCGACCTTTATCCTTTGTTTGAAGGTGGTGCTTACGTCGGTGTATTTATCGATACCTGGACGGCCGAGGGTTATATCGCCAGTGTGACGATCGATGTGGATGAATCTGACATCTCCTGTGATGCCTTAACGAAGCGGCATGTCGAACCGTTAATGAACACTATTTATTATATCGGACAATCTTATCCTGATATCTTCGCTCGTAAAGATGTTTCGACCGAGTTTACCATACCGGAGGGAGCGAAGAACGTTCGCTTGAAATATATTGTAACCGGGCATGGCGGCCATAGCGGTGGCGATGAGTTTGTCCAGAAGCAAAACATTATCTCGGTGGATGGAAAGGAAGTGCTGGATTTCATTCCCTGGCGTAACGACTGTGCCTCTTTCCGCCGTTTCAATCCGGCTACGGGCGTGTGGCTGGAAAAACGTCTGGCTTCTTATATCGGTGATAAAGGGTATGAAGAAAAAGAAGTGGAAGAGCCTGTCGCTTCTTCCGACTTCTCCCGTTCCAACTGGTGTCCGGGTTCCGATGTTGTGCCGGAAGAGGTAGTCCTTTCCGACATTCAGCCGGGTAAGCATACCTTTACCGTAAGTATCCCCGAGGCCCAGGAAGTAGATGGTAATAAGTTGAATCATTGGCTGGTTTCCGCCTATCTGGTTTGGGATGAAGATTAATATGATAGTAGGGGCGGGCCAATCCCGCCCCTACTATCAACCTGTTAAATCATTATTATTATGGATACATTATTACCTTTCGCACTTTTGTGCTTCACTTCCTTTTTCACGCTGACAAACCCTTTGGGTACCATGCCTGTCTTCCTGACAATGACCAACGGCATGAGTGACGACGAACGCAAAACCATCGTACGTCGTGCCACTATCGTCTCTTTTATCACCTTGATGGTCTTCACCTTCTCCGGGCAGTTCCTGTTTAAATTCTTCGGTATTTCTACGAACGGTTTTCGTATTGCCGGAGGTATTATTATCTTTACCATCGGATTTGATATGCTTCAGGCACGTTATTCCAAGGCAAAACTCAAAGACGAAGAGGTGAAAACCTATGTAAACGATATCTCCGTCACCCCGCTTGCCATCCCGATGCTTTGCGGTCCGGGTGCTATCGCCAACGGGATCATGCTGATGGAGGATGCGAATACATTGATAAAGAAAATCCTGCTGGTTAGTGTGATCGCATCCGTTTACTTCATTACCTTCCTGATCCTCCGGGCATCTACCCGGCTGAACAAGTATATGGGGGAAACGGGCAACAACGTGATGATGCGTCTGATGGGGCTTATCCTGATGGTTATTGCCGTGGAATGCTTTGTAAGCGGTTTCAAGCCCATAATGATCGATATACTGCAACAAGCTAATTTATGATTGAAGGAATACAGGTGATCGGCTTCGATGCCGACGACACCCTTTGGGTTAACGAAACTTATTTTCTGGAGACGGAGCAGAAACTCCGTCTTTTGCTGTCTCCTTATGTGGATAGCGAAACTGTCTCGGCTGAACTCTTCCGTACGGAGAGCCGCAACATGCCCCTCTATGGCTATGGCGTGAAAGCCTATATCCTTTCTGTTCTTGAAACAGCTATCCGTATCACGAACGGAAAAGTCCCGGCAAGTGTCCTGCAACAGATCCTTACCCTCGGTAAAGAACAACTGACCAAACCTGTAGAGCTATTGGATGGAGTGGAGGAGACCCTGAATGCCCTTGTCGGCCGCTACCGTCTGATCGTTGTCACTAAAGGCGACCTGCTCGATCAGGAACAGAAACTGCGCCGTTCGGGTATCGAACATCTTTTCCACCATGTCGAAATAATGAGCGACAAGACCGACCGTGAATATCATTCTTTATTGAATCATCTGGATATCCGTCCCGAAGAATTCCTGATGATCGGCAACTCCCTTCGTTCCGACATACTTCCTCCCTTGCAACTGGGTAGCTATGCTATCCACGTCCCTTACCAGACGACCTGGGCGCATGAACTGGTAGATGAACCAGTCATTCATCCGCGCTTCCATACTGCGGACTCGCTTTGGGAAGTGACTTCACTACTTCCTTACACGATTATAAATCAATAAACTTTTTCTTCCCTTTTAAATAGAAAGCCACAATCAGACTGCTGCGCATCAATTCGGGTATAGTGACGAGTGTCGTCTTTTTCTGATTCTCCCGACGTTTCTCTGCATACTCCGGCTTCATCTCGAAGAAGGCTTTGCGTGCCTCATATACTGCACGGGCATTGGGCCAGTGACCGCATAGCAGGAACTTTGCCGCCGCAATATAATCCAGCCAGAAGCGGACATGCATCACATGCTTCAGGTCTTTTTCGGCAAGGTTTTTATAAAGCATCAACAGGTTATTGCGGAAGTTGAGGAAGGTTTTGCGCGGACTTTCTACGTTCAGGGTGGCACCGCCGACATGGTAGACTACGGATTGAGGTGTGCAAACCAACCGGTAGCCACGCGAACGTAATCGCCAACACATATCTATCTCTTCCTGGTGGGCAAAGAAGCCTGCATCCAGTCCGCCTACTTCCTTATAAACAGCGGTGCGGATGAACAGGCAGGCACCGGTAGCCCATAGAATATCGACAGGCGTGTCGTACTGCCCTTCGTCTTTCTCAACGATATGCAGTATGCGGCCGCGACAGTAAGGATAGCCGTAAATATCCATAAAACCGCCGGCAGCTCCGGCGTATTCGAAATATTCCTTGTTACGCTGTGCCCTGATCCTGGGCTGTGCGGCAACGATTGTAGAGTCGGTTCCCATAGCGGCTAGCGGGGCGTCCAGCCAACCGGGTGTTACTTCGACGTCGCTGTTCAACAAGACGGTGTATTCGTTGTCGATCTGCTGTAAGGCCTGATTATAGCCTTCGGCAAAGCCGTAGTTTTTATCCAGCCCGATGATGCGTACAGAAGGAAACTTTTCCTGCAAGAGGAGAATTGAGTTGTCGGTGGAACCATTGTCGGCCACAATCACTTCTGCCAGTTCCGCCGGACTGTACTCTACTACCGACGGAAGAAATTCCTCCATCAGCTTCGCACCGTTCCAGTTAAGGATGACGACGGCTATTTTCTTTGTGTTATTGTGCATCTTCTCTCTTGTATTTCCAACGTTTGTGAGTCCAGAGCCAGTAAGCGGGATTACGCAGGATCATCTTTTCCGTCATACGGGCGTACGATTCGGTGATCTCGTTTTCGGCTGTTTGTTTGGCATGGGTTGTCATCAGCTTCATTTCTACCGTATAATAGCCACGTTTTACTTTCTGTACATCCAGGAAGATTACCGGCAGATCCAGTTTGCGAGCAATACGTTCGGCCCCGTTCAGTATGGCTGTATCCTGATTGAGGAAGTTCGTCCAGTAATGCAGGTTACCTTTGCTCGGTGTCTGGTCTGCTATGAAGATCACGATATTATTACTGCCTTCTCTCTTCAGAGTCATCATATCGCGTACTGTGTCGTTTTTTTTCATTCCGTATGACCCGAAGCGGGTACGAAGGTAGATAAACAGGCGGTCGACAGCCTTGTTGTTTAGCGGACGGTATATCTGCCACAGGCGTGAGTCTGTGTATACCAGACTGGAGGCACTGAACCATTCCCAATTGCCGTAATGTCCCATCAGCATCATGACTGTCTTCTGTCCTTTTGCCTGTAGCTTGGTGGCTACTTCCGGGTTCTTGATATGCGCGCGCCGCAAGACCTCTTCCGGAGAAATGTGGGCCAGTTTGATCGTCTCGACAATATAATCGGCGAAATGATGATAGAAAGCTTTCTCCATCCTGCGTAACTCTATTTGAGATTTATCGGGGAAAGAGGCCTCCATATTATGGCGTACTACTCTTAACCTGTAACGGATTACTCTATATATAAGCACATACAGGATATCGGACAGGATATATAATACCGGCATCGGTAAGAATGCATGGAGCTTGGCCCATGCAAAGATCAATCCATATTGAATTTTATTCCACATATCAACCGATAGTTACTAGTTCGCAATTCAGTGCGGTACGGTCTTCATTCCATCCGGTCAGCGTCACCCGGCGGGTTTCGTTAACCAGTGAATTGTCGTAAGGTGTCTCTACTTTAATATAGTTCTCAGTGAAGCCGTGCATCCGGCCGTCTTTGCGGGTATGCTCGAACAGGACTTCCGCCTGGTTGCCGATATGGGCGTCGTAGAAGGCATGCAGTTTCCTGTCGGAGATATCCAGCAGTTGCTGGCTACGGGCATGTTTTACTTTCGGGTCTACCGAATGGGCGATCTTCAGCGCCTGTGTGCCGGGACGCTCGGAGTAGCTGAACACATGCAGCTGGCTTATATCCAGGCTGTCGATAAAGCGACGGGCATCTTCGAAGAACTCGTCTGTCTCGCCACGGGTACCGACAATTACATCCACACCGATAAAGGCATGCGGCATGATCTCTTTGATCTTTTCTATCTTATGACGAAACAGTTCGGTATCGTAACGGCGGCGCATCAGTTTCAATACATCGTCGCTTCCGCTCTGCAAAGGGATATGGAAATGCGGGGCGAAACGTTTGCTGGATGCTACGAAGTCGATGGCCTCGTCCGTAATCAGATTGGGCTCGATGGAAGAGATACGGTAACGTACGATATCTTCCACTTCGTCGAGTGTGCGGATCAGGTCGATGAAGGTTTCACCGGTAGACTTGCCGAAGTCGCCGATATTGACTCCCGTCAACACGATCTCCTTTCCGCCTTTGCGGGCTACTTCCTGTGCCTGTTTCACCATGCTGGCGATAGTACCGTTTCGGCTTCGTCCGCGGGCAAAAGGTATAGTACAGTAAGAGCAGTAGTAGTCGCATCCGTCCTGTACTTTCAGGAAATGACGCGTACGGTCGTCTGCCGAGCAGGAAGGAGAGAAGCTACGGATATCTTTGCTTTCGGAGGCGATGATGGCGCCATCGTTTTCTTTCTTTTTCAGGTCGTCCAGATACATTAATATATCCAGTTTTTGTTCGGCGCCCAATACCAGGTCGACACCTTCGATATGGGCTACTTCTTCGGGCTTGAGCTGGGCGTAGCAACCGGTCACTACTATAAAGGCTCCGGGATGCTGCTTGCTGATCCGGCGGATGGCTTGACGGCATTTCTTATCGGCCAGTTCCGTTACCGAGCAGGTATTTACAACACAAATATCTGCTTTCTCACCCGCACGGGCTTTACGTACGCCCTGTTCTGCCAGTACCTTCCCGATGGTAGAGGTTTCTGCGAAATTGAGCTTGCAGCCCAGGGTATAATAAGCAGCTATTTTATTTTCAAATACGGTTTTGTCTATCATTGCGATTGAATTATCGCGCAAATGTAGCGAAATTTTGCAACACCCTCAACTTTCTCCTGCTATGTTCGAAGTAAGCCGTATCAGAACAGTATTCCCGTAGTGACACCGGATTATTAATAAAAATTGTTAAATATTATAGCGTGTATATGGATTAAATTGCTTTTATTTAGTTTATTACGTATATTTCGTACGGATTATTCGTTTTAGCGTAAAAGGGTTCGTAATTATTACTCACAACAAGCAAAAAGTAATGGAAAAACTAACTGTAAATCTAGCAATTATCCTTCTTATAATAGTAGGATGTACAGGGTGTCGTCAGTCTGCCCCCCTGAATGACGAGGTAATCACCGTCGATGTCACCGCAAGCTATCCTGAAAAAGAACTGATTCTACAAGACTTTATGGATGTGGAATACATTCCGTTGGAAACAACTGATGAGTTTATTACCCACGGTATAGTGGAAGCGGTCGGTAAGAATATCCTATTGATAAGAAACCGGAATGACGGGAATATCTTTGTTTTTGACCGGACAGGAAAAGGAGTAAGAAAGATAAACCGTCTGGGACAAGGTGCTGAGGAATATTCATCGGTTTCAAGAATCATCCTTGATGAGGATAACAACGAAATCTATGTCAAAGACCATTCTCCCAGAAAAATACTGGTGTATGACTTATCCGGTAACTTTAAGAGAAGTTTCAAATTTGCAGATACCGGTTATTATGACGACATTTTCAATTATGACCGAGATCACCTGATTTGCTATAAGAAATATTACACACCGAAAGAAGACGAACAGGCCTGTCATCTGATTATCTCCAAGCAGGATGGAAGTGTCACCCATGAAATTCGTATTCCTTTTAAAGAATATGAAACACCGGTCATAACAAAGGATGAGTTGACTATTATGCCTGCATACTTCCTGACATCTCCCAGTCGCGGCAACTGGGCACTTGTAAATACGTCGTCCGATACGATTTATAATTATTCGCTGGATAATAACTTGACTCCCTTTATTGTAAGGACTCCTTCCATACACTCGATGGAGACTAAGGTATTTCTGTTTCCGTCTGTTATTACCGAGCGTTATTGTTTCATGCGCGCTATGAAAAAGGAAGTTAACTTTACAACGTTCAAAGGATTCTCCAATACCGACCTGATGTATGACAAGCAGGAAAATGCTATTTTCCAATATACCGTCTACAATGATGATTATTCAAAAAAGAAACAAGTCTCATTAGGACAGGAAATAGGAGGAACCGTAGATCAGAAGATAGCCACCTGTTATTCTTTAGATGCTCTGGAACTTGTAGAAGCCTACAAAAAAGGAGAGTTAAAAGGCAAACTGAAAGAAATTGTGGCTGAGTTGGATGAAGAATCAAATCCGGTGGTCATGTTGGTAAAGTATAAGGGTTAAACTCAGTTTATCTGTTGTGTATCTGCCGGAGAGTCTTTATTTTTGCACAAAATATAAGCATTTGTGCTATGATACAAGAAAACTTCATTAAGATATATGAGAACAGTTTCAAAGAGAACTGGGTCTTACCTGCTCTGACAGATTACAGCAAGAACGTTACTTTTACTTTTGAAGATGTGGCAAAGGAGATTGCCCGTATCCACATCCTGTTTGAAGAATGTCAGATCCGTCGGGGGGATAAGATTGCCCTGATCGGTAAAGACAGTGCCCGCTGGTGCATCGTCTATATGGCGGCTGTTACGTATGGAGCGATTATCGTGCCGATCCTGCAGGATTTCAATCCGAACGATGTGCATCATATAATCAACCATTCCGAATCGGTGTTCCTTTTTGTCAGTGATCGTATCTGGGATTCGCTGGAAGAGGATAAGATCGAAGAGGTACGCGGTGTGTTCTCTCTTTCTGATTTCCGATGCCTGCACCAGCGTGACGGCGAGAGCATCCAGAAGCTGATGAAGTCGATGGATGAAAAGATGGAGGAGAAGTATCCGAAAGGATTTTCCAAAGAGGATATCAAATACGCCGAGTTGGATAACGATAAGGTGGTATTGCTGAACTATACTTCCGGAACCACCGGTTTCAGTAAAGGCGTCATGCTGACCGGTAATAACCTGGCAGGGAACGTGACGTACGCCAAGACACTCGACCTGATGTATCGTGGCGACCGTGAATTATGCTTCCTTCCGTTGGCCCATGCTTATAGTTGTGCTTTCAACTTCCTTGTGCCGATGGCCGTAGGAGCCCACGTATATATGTTAGGTAAAGTCCCTTCCCCGAAGATCCTGCTGAAAGCATTTGAAGAGGTGAAGCCGAACCTGATCCTGACGGTTCCGTTGATTCTGGAAAAGATCTATAAGAAAATGATCCTTCCGCAACTGAGTAAGACGACGATGAAGCTGGCCTTAAATATTCCTTTGCTGGACTCACGTATTTATGCGCAGATCCGTAAACATCTGGTGGATGCTATGGGAGGCCGCTTCCGTGAAGTGATTGTCGGTGGTGCCGCCATGAACCAGGAAGTAAGCGATTTTCTGTATAAGATCAAGTTTCCGTTTACGATCGGTTACGGAATGACGGAATGCGGACCGCTGATCAGTTATGATCATAACGATGAATACGTTCCGGGTTCTTGTGGACAGGTATTGAAAGGAATAATGGAAGTCCGCATCGATTCCGACGATCCGTATAATAAGGTAGGAGAGATTCAGGTTCGTGGTGAGAACGTGATGAAAGGCTATTATAAGAATGAAGAGGCTACAAAGAATGTCTTTACCGAAGATGGCTGGCTTCATACTGGTGACTTGGGTACGATCGATCATGATAACCGTATCTTTATTCGTGGCCGTAGCAAGACAATGATCCTGGGTGCAAGCGGACAGAATATTTATCCGGAAGAGATCGAATCGAAGATAAACAACCTGCCTTTCGTAATGGAAAGTATCGTTATAGAGAAAAACGGTAAACTGGTGGCTTTGGTCTATCCCGATTATGACACGGTGGACGGTACCGGGATCTCACACACCGACTTGCCGGTCATTATGGAGCAGAACCGGACTGAACTGAATAAGCAGTTGGCTTCTTATGAATATGTTTCGGAAATACAATTGTACCCGACCGAATTTGAGAAAACACCGAAGAAGAGCATCAAAAGATATTTATATAGTAATTACTGATAAATATTTATATACTGATAGACAGTCGATTGCGTTTTTCCTGAAAAATAGTTGAAAAAAAAGTCTCTTATGTTGTACAACATGTATAATTAATACATACATTTGCATCGTTTTACAACAAGAAGACATTATAGACCGTTTAAATTAAAGACAAAATGAAAAAGTTAGTTGCATTTGCTGCTATCGTTGCAGCCGTTTCTTTCACATCATGTGGTAACAAATCTGCAGAATCAAATGCTGAAGTTGCTGAAACAGAAACTACAGTAGAAGAAACTCCTGCAGTTGTAGAAGAAGAAACTGTAACAGAAGAAGTTGCTCCTGCTGAAGGTGATTCAACTGCTGTTGCTACTGAAACAGAAGCTGCTCCTGCTGAATAATATTCAGTAATCAGTTAAAAGGACAGTCTGTATGCTTACACATACAGACTTTTTTTGTTTATAACGGTATAATAATATGAAAAGAAATCTACTCATCTTTCCCGCAATCGCATTATTAAGTCATACTGTCTGTGCACAAACTCCGGTCGATATGAACCTGTCGTTACAAAATGTTGAAATACAGGGTAAACGTTTCACCGGACTTAGTGGTGGAGAGGTAAAACGCCTGCAGGTTGAAAATAACCTGAGTAGTGTAAGCAATACGGTGTCGGAAGCTTTTCGCCAGATGCCTTCCCTGGTTACGGATATTGAAGGAGGGATAACATATCGTGGTTCCGCTAAAACAGGAATGCTTATCAATGGGATTCCTTATGGGTTGTTAGAAGAATATAGCGGTGATGTACTGATCCAGTTGCCAGCCTTGTTTTTTAATCATATCTCTATGTCTGCGTTGCCGGATATCTCTTTGGTACCTGATGGGGATGCCGGATTACTGAACTTGTCTTCTTCCTCTTACACGAAGGATGATTCGCCATTGACTGTTACGCTAGGGGCGGGTTTGCAGGAACGGTATAATGCCGGAGCTATCGTGAATCTACATCCGGGTAAATTCCATATCGTGGGTAAGTATAACTATCGTAAGGAATATCGTAAACGTTCGTTCGATAAGACAACAAAAACGGAAACGGGGACAACGATCATGAATAACAATGCGGCTGCCCGTCCGGATGTTCATCTGGCCGACCTGAGTGTAGGGTATGATCTGACTTCCACTGATTTGCTGACGGTATATGGATTGTATCATCTGATGGATTACAGCCGGTATGGTGGTATAAATAATAAAGTATTGAACCCTGATGGCAGTGTAAAGAATCAGATGACTCGTCACCGCTATAATGATCAGCGGCAGGATGCATATGCCGTGGAAGCTCGTTGGAATCACCAGTTCGCTAATCCGTTGGATCGGTTGACGGTTACTTTCAACTATAACGACTTCGGATACGATGAGGATAATCAGTACGAGAATGAGAAACCAGGTACAGGAGTTATTCTAAAGAAAGATAATATGTTTATCAATCAGGATAAACATAATTATTATCTGTCGGCAGCCTTCAGTAAGTTGTTTGCGGATGACTGGTATTTTAAAGCCGGCTATATCGGACGTATTAAACATGAGAAATATTATACGGAAACGAATGATATAAATATGGAGACTGGCGCCTGGACTCTGGTAGCAAACAAATCGTATGATTATTCTTTTAATCGTAATACACATTTGCTTTATGCCTCTCTGGATAAACACTGGGATCGCTTATCTGCCGAAGTGGGGGTACAAGGTGAAGTAAATGCTCAAAAATTTGAAGAGAAGAGCTCTACTCGTTTCCATGTTTATCCAAGAGCAACGTTTTCTTTGGAAACAAATAAGAATGGAAACCTGTCTTTGAGTTATCTGCAACGTGTGATCCGTCCCTATGGTGCTGACCTGAATCCATTTATTCAGTATGGCGACCCGACCCATCTGACACAGGGAAATCCGGATTTGAAAGATGAGTTTATCCATTCGTTGGAGCTTTCTTATTCGTGGGTTACGAAGTCTTTTCGTGTTACCCCGGCTCTCTATTACCGGAATAAGTCGAACCGTATCATGGAAGTGATGGACGAGGAATCGATCTGGCAGAAGATGAATATCGGTCATAGCCAGGCGCTGGGTGTTGAATTGTCCGGCAACTGGGATCCGATCCGTATCCTCAATATCAGTTTCTCGGGGAATGTTTATCGCGACGAGATAGACGGACGTACAATCGGATATGAAGAGAAGAAGTCGATGGTTTGTGCCGATCTTAAAGGGAGTATAAGTATTCATATAACTCCGACTACGGAACTGCAAGTGGATGGTTTCTATATCTCCGACCAGCTGACTCCGCAAGGGAAAATAAAAAGCCACAGCAGTGTGAATGCCGGGCTCTCCCAGTATTTCATGAATCGTAAGTTGCGTGCTAATTTAAGCATCAATAATATATTTGATGGCCTGGAAGAGACGACCATTATCGATACTGATAAAATGCAGATAGAGCAGATCCGTAATCGTGATGCACGGGTTACGTGGCTGACACTGACATATAGCTTATAACAAGAAGTCCCCGGCTCAGGGACTTTTTGTTTTTTACTCATCCTTTTTTCTTTTAGGGATATATATTATCAGGCGGATGGACTGATCGTAAGTGAAGTAACTCCATACCCATTCTATCAGCACCATCAGTTTATTCTTGATCCCCAGGATGGAACGAAGGTGTACCCCCATCCAAACCATCCAGGCAATGAATCCCTGTAACTTCAGTTTTTTCAGGTCGGCAACGGCTTTGTTGCGTCCTACGGTAGCCAGTGTTCCCAGGTTTACGTAATGGAAGGGCTTTAGTTTTTTACCGGCTTCCAGCTGTTTGAGATTCTCGGCCAGGAGGTTTCCTTGCTGGATAGCCACCTGGGCAACTTGCGGGTGCCCGTTCGGATATTCTTCTTCCGTTTGGAAACAGACGTCGCCTATGGCAAATACGTTTGTCATTCCCTGCATCTGGTTAAATTCGTTCACTGTAATCCGACCACCCCGATTCAACGATTCCTTATTGATATGATCGAAATGAGTGGCGGTCACACCACTCACCCAAACGAGTGTTTTTGTCGTGATAGTGGAATTATCGTCCAGTATGACTTTCCCGTCCTGATAGTCTGTTACCCGTTTATTCAAAATGACGTTTACACCCATTTCTTTCAGGAACTTTTCTGCGTTGACTGATGCTTCAGGAGACATTGCTCCAAGTAATTTAGGAGAACCTTCTATCAGATAGATATTCATATCCGATTGCTTCAGGTCCGGATAATCTTTCGGCATGACGAACTTTTTCATTTCAGCCAGCACGCCGGAGACTTCAACTCCTGTGGCACCACCGCCTACAATAACGACATTCATCAGTGCCTGCCTTTCTTCCGGATCGGTGCAGATTGTCGCTTTCTCAAAGTTGGAAAGTAGCGTGTTCCTGAGTTCGAGAGCCTCCTGGATGGTTTTCATCGGCAATGCCTTTTCTTCAATGGTCTTGTTGCCAAAAAAGTTAGTAACGGTTCCAGAGGCGATTACCAGATAGTCGTAGGTTAATTCGCCGATGGAAGTCTCGATCAGATTACGTTCGGCGATAACGGCTTTCACTTCCGCCATCCGGAAGTAGAAGTCTTCCTGTTTCTGGAATATCTTACGGAAAGGAAATATGATCGATCCCGGTTCTAAGCCGGATGATGCTACCTGATACAACAGAGGGGGAAATTGATGGAAATTGTTCTTATCTATCAAGACTACCTGGAAGTTGCTCCCTTTCAGTTTATTGGCCAGCTTTAATCCCCCGAAGCCGCCACCGATAATGACTACCCGCTTCTTATCTGTCTTTGCAATGTTGAAGCCCATGATGTTCTATTTTATGTTTTATAATAGAACAATCGGGAAGGGAATAAGTTCGGTGGAAATAAGCTAAGGCTTTGATTTGTAACTGAAGGTGTCTGCTTCTAGGGCTTTGGGACGAGGTATTGCCGGAAGCCTTCCGAATAGTCGGTACGGTATTCTCCGTTCTCATCCGCATAGATGAATAGATATTCCAGCTCTGGATGCTGCTGCTGGATTTTGTGGGCTTCTTCCCGGCCCATGGCCATAAAGGCAGTAGCGTAAGCGTCGGCAGTCATGCAGTCGGCGGCGATGACGGTGGCACTGAGGATGGGTTGGCCCGCTGGATAACCGGTTCGGGGATCGATGGTGTGGGCGTATTTCTTTCCGTCTTTGATATAGAAATTACGATAGTCGCCGGAAGTGGCAAGGCCATGACGACCACATAGCTGTACGATTTCCTGTAACTCCCGGTTGACGCCCGTAGGATCGTCAGCCGGTTTGGTGATGCCTATACGCCAGCATTCCCCTTTGGGGTTGACACCTTTGGCTGTCGTTTCGCCGCCGATATCGATCAGGTAGTTTTCTATGCCTTTGCTATCGAACAGACGGGCAATGACTTCACAGCTACAACCATCTCCCAGGGAAGAACAGTTCAGCAGAAGCCGGGGATCATCCTTGACAATCTTTTTCCCTTCCAGACGTACTTTTCGGTAACCGACAAACGAACGGACACTATCTATTATGGCGGGCGTGATACTGTCGCTTTTACTGAAACCGAATCCCCAGAGGTTTATCAGCGGGGCACAAGTGATGTCGTAAATGCCATTGGTCTGTTCGGATACTTCCTTTGCTTTGTTGAATACTTCGACAAAGAGATCGTCCACTTCTATCTCTTTGTTCCTGTTCACCTGTGAGATAATGGAGGTAGAGTCGAATGGATTCAGACAGTGGTAATAACACTGAAGCTCTGCTTGTATCTCGTCTTCCAGTGATTTTGTGTATTCTAACTTGATCGTGTAAGGTGTATGGAGCATCCCCGTTACTTCGAAGTACTGTTTTGGTTGTTTGCAACTATTCAGCAAGAGGATAATAAGGAAGGAGAAGGTGAGGGTAAGATGTTTGTGTTTCATACTATTTCGGATTGTAGACCGGTAATAAATATTTATGCATTCCCTATGGCACTATTGTGCCATAGGGAATGCATATCTGTGCCACACCTATGGCATAACTTATATTCCTATAACCCCATAAGGATTTTCTTCAGGACAGTCTGTGCAGAGATCTCGCGGTTGGCAGCTTCCGGGATGACAATGCTTTGTGGGCTTTCGATCACGTCGTCAGTGACGATCATGTTACGGCGGACGGGAAGGCAATGCATGAAGTAAGCGTTGTTGGTCAGCGCCATCTTTTCCCTATCGACAGTCCAGGCACGGTCTTTACTCAGCACTTGACCGTAATTGGGATCGGTGTAAGCAGCCCAGTTCTTGGCATAGATAAAGTCTGCACCTTCGAAGGCTTTCTTCTGGTCGTATTCAACACGGGCATTGCCGACGAACTTCGGATCCAACTCGTAGCCTTCCGGATGGGTAATAACGAATTCATAATCTGTAGCATTCATCCATTCGGCGAAACTGTTGGGGACAGCCTGCGGCAATGCTTTCGGATGAGGAGCCCAAGTCATAACCACTTTCGGACGGGCAGTCTTTTTATATTCTTCGATGGTGATCAGGTCGGCGAAGCTCTGCAATGGGTGGCGGGTAGCGGCTTCCATGCTGAATACCGGACGACCAGAGTATTTGATAAACTCGGAGATAATCTTCTCGTTGTAATCGTCTGCTTTGTTTTCGAAGCGGGCGAAAGAGCGCACGCCGATAATGTCGCAGTAGCAGCCCATAACCGGGATTGCTTCCAGCAAGTGTTCCGGTTTGTCGCCATCCATGATGACGCCGCGTTCGGTTTCCAGTTTCCAGGCACCCTGGTTTACGTCAAGTACCATGGTGTTCATCCCCAGGTTCATCGCAGCCTTCTGGGTAGAGAGGCGCGTACGCAGGCTGGAGTTGAAGAATATCATCAGTAACGTTTTGTTCTTACCTAATTCAGTAAATTGGAAGCGGTCTTTTTTGATTTCAAACGCTTCGACAAGCGCCTGCCGGAGGTCGCCCAAATCCTGTACACAAGTGAAGTTTCTCATACTATCCTATTTTATTGTGAGCCACAAATGTAACTATTTTTGCCTAAATAGGGATGGTATAGATAGAAAGATATCTTTTTATCACTCGGGTAAATGAGTTTGAAGCATTCCGGTCAGTAGATGCGGAGTGATGGGCTTCGGCATGAAGTCGGTAAATCCGTTAAGCAATGCTTGTTGCTGCTCTTCCGGTAGGATGGAGGCACTGACGGCAACCATAGGGATTGTTTTGGATTGCTGACGTATTTTGCGTCCGGCTTCCAGTCCGTCCATGACCGGCATCTTAATATCCATCAGAATGATGTCAGGACTCTCCCGCTGGAACAACTCGATGGCTTCTGCTCCGTTGGTTGCTCTGAAAAGATTATGGTCGGACAGGATTTTATTATAGAGTAAATAATTACTGTCATTATCTTCGGCGATAAGGATACGATATTTGTTCTTTAATTTCTCTTTGCTTTTGTTCGAGAAATGTGTAAGAGAAGTCGGTACGATTGAATTGATTTGTTCTGCCTCTGCTTCCTGATATGGAACTTTAAACCAAAAAGTCGATCCTTTTCCTTCTTCCGACTCAACTCCGATTTCTCCTCCTAGCAAATCGATGATCATGCGGGCAATACTGAGACCCAGACCGCTACCTTGTGCGAAATCATTTAATTTGACGAACCGTTCGAATACTTGGTTGACTTTTTCTTTCGGTATCCCGATCCCTGAATCTTTAACGTAACAATAGAGTTTGTCGTCTTGTACGGAACAGCCAATTTCAATAGAACCTTCGTTTGTAAATTTGGAGGCATTGTTCAGGAAGTTCATGATCACTTGTGAGAGGCGCAGATGGTCGGATACAATTACGACCGGTTTCTCGGGCAAAACGGTTTTTACCTTAACTCCTTCTTTTACTTTCAGAGTGATAGACTGAGCCAGACTAGAGATCACATCGGTTACGTTAAAAGTAGATGTGATCATGTTGATACGTCCGGCTTCGATGCGTGACAAATCGAGGATATCATTAATCAAGTTTAGTAACAGATGATTGTTTTCATTGATAATTTGGATATATTCGTTAATTTCGTTTTTATCATCAGCCTCGGCAATCAGATTTGAGAAACCGACAATTGCATTAAGCGGAGTACGGATTTCATGGCTCATGTTTGCCAGGAATGCAGACTTCATCAGGTTGGCTTCTTCTGCTTTCTCACGCATGAAGATAGCCTTCTCCATCTCTGTACGGTTCTTGATCCGCTCCATCTCTGCTTCTACCTCGTGGGTAATAATTTTCTGAGAACCGAAGATGGATTGTACATTTCCTTGTAAATCATAAGCATACGGAATAGCATCCACATTTGTCCATATAATGTTTCCATGCAGGTCTTTTACCTGTGTTCGGAAGTTAACGTGGCTGGCTTTTCCTGTGAGCAAGAGGTTCAGCTTTGTTTCTACAATTGTGCGGTATTCGGGAAGCAGACGGTTTACCAGATCTTCATACGAGGAGTTTGTACCAATAACCGAATCACGTGCAACTGAAGTGAAGTTGCGAGTTGCAGTGTTATAGCTCCAGGTACTGAGTCCACCGGCTTCCAGAGCCAAAGCTGCTTCTTTCTGATAACGTTTAAGTTCGAGAGAAAGGGGTGAAATGTCATGAACCATGCATATCACTTTATTGGTGCCCAATAGTTTGATAGTAGCTTCCAGATGAGATTCTCCTATGATGTATTTCAGATTTTCCGTGATTCCGGTCTGTAGTACATTTTCATGACTTTTATTAATAAGGGTACATGCCTGGTGAAGCGTCGAATTATTGTCTTTGACATAATCTTCGAGATTGCTGCCAAGAATATCATTGATTTTGTAGCCACCTAAAGTATCAGACTTTACATTATATATGTCTATAATTTTTTTCTTGTTGTCCAGGATAAAAATAGACTCAGGTATGACATCCATGACATCATGAAGTGTCTTATCTTCCCGGAGTTTCTTTTGGCTTTTGTAATAGTAAGCAGCGAATACTAAAACAAATGCAAAAAGAAAACAGATTGTCCCTATGTTAGATTGTAAAAAGAATAATAGAGCCATATTAAAACCTCCCTTATAAATCAATTATGAATTTTACTTGTTGCAAAGGTATAGCGAGGCTTTGTAATGCTCCGGTTTCACATGTATCAAAAAAGTAGTGTGTTTATCTCTATTTTCTCCTTCTAAGAGCTCGTAAGTTTTATTAATAAAGGGAAAAAGATCAAAATATGGGAGAATGTATCATTCATTGTACCATTTCCGAATCAGTTTTCAGATAGAAATGGTTTTGCGTTCATCTTACAGAATCGCTTTTGTTGGAAAAATCGGATAACATAAATAGATAATGATGATGTATTATGCCCCATTTGTCATGGGGTAACGAGAAAGAGAAAAAGTCATTCGTAATCTCCTCCGTTGTACCAAAAAGTGTAACTCTTTGCTGTGCAGGATAGTCCGCTGCGTATTACGTCCGCGAAAGCGTGCCCCAACGGAAGAGCGGGATCTGTACCGAGGCATAGAGCATGGAGTTCCGGAAGCGGTTGGATCCTTTGGTGTTGATCGTCGGCGTGCCCCACGACTTCTTGAAGCCGATAGCTACCGTCGGGTTGTATTTGGCCGCCGCCAGCTTGATCTGCCGCTGCTGTACCCTCGATGGCGGTAACTACTATGTTTGGCAGATGGAAAGAGAGTGTATCTGATAGTCTGTGTGTGATAATCCATATATTTGTCCGTGTAATCAATACTAGTGCCGGCAAATATATGGATTGTATGCGAGATGGCTTGTTGATGATGGTATTAATCGCTCTTCGAGAGTTCAAAAACTGAACGATTTGGTATAGCACCTTACATTACACGTATGGTAGCTGGGACAGGTCTACTTCCTGACCTGTCCATCTCCTTCGATGATGTACTTGTAGGTAGTCAACTCCGGCAACGCCATAGGACCGCGTGCATGTAACTTCTGCGTACTGATACCGATCTCTGCCCCGAAGCCGAACTGTGCACCGTCGGTAAAGGCCGTCGACACATTGGCGTAGACGCAGGCTGCATCGACCATTTGCTGGAACAGGCGGATCGTATCTTCCGACTCGCTGATGATGCTTTCGCTATGCTTCGAACTGTAACGGGAGATATGTTCCAGCGCCTCGTTGATGTTGGAAACCGTGCGGATACTCATCTTGTAGTCGAGGAACTCGGTGCCGAAACTGTTTTCGGTAGCGGGCTGTAGCAAGGCTGGCGGGTAGATACCGTCGAGGGCGGCAAAGGCTTGTTCGTCGGCATAGATCGCAACATTACTCTCGACCAGCTTACGGCAGATATGCGGCAGGTCGGCCAAGCGGTCTTTGTGGATGATGAGGCAATCGAGTGCGTTGCAAACGCTTACGCGGCGGGTCTTTGCGTTGTTTACGATAGCTTGCCCTTTTTCTTTGTCCCCCTCTTTGTCGAAGTAGGTATGGCAAATACCGGCTCCCGTCTCGATCACCGGCACGCGGGCATTGTCGCGTACGAAATTGATCAGCGCACTGCTTCCGCGTGGAATAATAAGGTCAACCAAGCCGACGGCATTCAATAATTCCGTAGTCGCTTCCCGCTCGGGAGGTAATAAAGTACAGACGTCTGGGTTGATACCGTGGCGTTCCAATACGGAATGGATGATAGTAACCAGTGCGCGATTGGAATCATCCGCATCCGAGCCTCCTTTCAGTATACAGGCGTTTGCGCTTTTGAAACATAAAGAGAATACATCGAAAGTAACATTCGGACGTGCTTCGTAGATAACGCCTATCACTCCGAATGGCACCGATACTTTACGGATTGCCATGCCGTTCGGGCGGATGGCTTCACTGATCACTTTGCTGAGCGGAGAGGGGAGTGAGGCTACATTCCGCATGTCTCCGGCAATACCGGCCAAGCGATCGGTTGTCAGTTTCAAGCGATCGTATTTAGGATTGGCCGGGTCCATACGGGTCAGGTCTTTCTCGTTGGCTGTAAGAACTTCTGCCTGTCTGTTTATCAGCTCGTCTGCTGTATCAGTCAGTATACGGTTTATCGCCTCGTCGCTTAACGTGATAAGTTGACGGGATGCTGTAACGCTCTGCTTTAATAGCTTTGTTATATTTGTTGACATATTAGTCCAGGTATAAGTAATCGTAGTGAACAAGCGGCTTCAAATCTCGTTGACCGATCAGACCGGTAGCTTCCCGGCTATCGTATCCGGCACACCCGACACCGATCTGTACGCCTTCTTCATTGATGATCTTTACAATATCATTCTTTTCGAAGTCTCCGATGATAGCGGTGACACCTACCAGTAACAGGCTGGTGGCCTTACTACCGGTCAGGGCTTCCTCTGTTCCCCGATTGATATGTATCTCTCCTTTGGCAAAGCCTTCGGAGTGAGCGATCCATTTCTTAACACTGCTGACAGGTTTGGCTGTTGGTATAAAACGTGTGCATACAGTTTGACTACCTTTAGCCAGTAACGCAGGCAGGATATTCTCCTTCTTGCCATTTGCAATGATCACGGTGATACCTTCGTCTGCTACTTTCTGTGCAATAGTACATTTGGTCAGCATGCCGCCACGTCCGAAAGAGGACTTGCTTGTCTGTACATATTCTGAAAGATCCTGTTTGCCACCGTCAATCTCCCGAATGACCGTTGCTGCCGGATCGGCCGGGTTGCCGTTATAGATACCGTCGATATTACTCAGGATAATAAGTGCATCCATCCCCATCATGGTAGCGATCAGGCCGGACAACTCGTCATTATCGGTAAACATCAGTTCTGTAACGGATATTGTATCGTTTTCGTTTACAATGGGTATCACCTTGTTGTCAAGCATTACCTCCATGCAATGTTTCTGGTTGAGGTAATGCGTGCGGCTACCAAAGTTCTCCTTTGTCGTGAGAACCTGACCGCAAGCGATTTTATGTTCGCGGAATAACTCGAAGTAACGGTTGATCAATTTGGCCTGTCCTACTGCTGAGTAGAGCTGGCGGGCAGAGACGGCATCGAGCTTCTTTCCGGGTTTTACTTCGCTTCTTCCGGAGGCTACTGCTCCGGAAGAAATTAAAACCACTTCTACTCCGTGTCGATGTAATTCCGCGACCTGATCGACTAATGCCGACATGCGCGTGACATCGAGGGAGCCGTCTTTTCTTGTCAGTACGTTACTTCCTATCTTTACTGCTATCCGTGTAAACTGATATGTCATTTTCGTGTAATCTTCTATTTCTTATCTTTATCCCTGATTTCCACACGACGGATCTTTCCGCTGATGGTTTTAGGCAATTCTTCGACAAATTCAACTACACGGGGATATTTATATGGAGCTGTAACACGTTTTACATGATCCTGTAACTCTTTGATCAATGCTTCGCCTGCCTTGTCCTTGTAATCCTTCGCCAGTACAATTGTTGCTTTTACCACTTGTCCACGAATTTCATCAGGTACACCTGTAATCGCACATTCAACAACGGCCGGGTGTGTCATCAGTGCGCTTTCCACTTCGAAGGGGCCGATGCGGTAACCGGAACTTTTAATCACATCGTCAGCACGGCCGACAAACCACAGATAGCCATCTTCGTCACGCCAGGCAACGTCGCCTGTATAATACATGCCATCATGCCAGGCTTCGTGAGTCAGTTCGGCATCGCGGTAATATTCTTTGAACAGACCGATCGGTTTACCTTGGGTCGTATGTATAACGATTTGTCCCTGCTCGCCGTCTTCTGCGCGACTTCCGTCCGGGCGGATCAGATCTACATCATATTGTGGGTTAGGTACACCCATAGAACCGGGTTTCGGTTCCATCCATGGGAATGTAGCAACTGTCAGTGTCGTTTCCGTCTGGCCGAATCCTTCCATCAATTTGATGCCTGTCAGTTTATAGAATGCTTCAAATACGGCTGGGTTCAGTGCTTCACCGGCAATTGTGCAATATTGCAGGGATGAAAGATCGTACTTCGTCATGTCTTCGCGGATCAGAAAGCGGAAGATCGTAGGAGGTGCACACAAAGAGGTGATTTTGTAATCCTGGATCATCTGCAACATATCGGCAGGAGTGAACTTCTCATGATCGTAAACGAATACGGTCGCCCCGGCAATCCATTGTCCGTATAGTTTTCCCCAAACAGCTTTTCCCCAACCGGTATCGGCGATAGTCAGATGGAGGCTGTCACGATGCAGATTGTGCCAGAAACTACCGGTTACGATATGCCCCAGCGGATAAGTGAAATCGTGTGCCACCATTTTCGGATTACCAGTCGTTCCGGATGTAAAATACATCAATGAAATATCATCATTGCTGTTTGGATGAGACGGGCGGACGTATGGAGCAGCACTCTCGATCCCTTTATGGAAATCTTCGAAACCTTCCGGTATTTCCGGTCCTACGGAGACTAATTTCTCAATAGTCGGAGATTCCGGCAGTGCATCGATAATATGTTTGGTGATAATATCTTCGCCGGCACAAACGATCATTTTTATATCGGCTGCGTTATTACGATAGATAATATCTTTTTTTGTTAACAAGTGAGTTGCCGGGATAACGACTGCTCCGAGTTTGTGTAATGCAATAATAGAGAACCAAAACTCATAACGACGTTTCAGTATCAGCATTACCATATCGCCGTGGCCAATACCCAGTGACTGAAAATAAGAGGCTGTCTGATCGGTATACTTTTTCAGTTCGGCAAATGTGAAGTCGATATGTTCACCTTGATCGTTGGTCCAGCATAATGCTTTTTTGTTGGGTTCTTCTGCAGCCCATGCATCTACTACGTCATATCCGAAGTTGAAATTTTCCGGAACTTTTATTTTGAAGTTATTGATAAAATCTTCCTGCGACGTGAAAGTCGTCTGATCTAAGAATCTTTCTAACATAATTAAATTTTTCGTTTTAAAGTATTATAGCCAGAAAACTGACCTTTTCTCCGTCCAGAGCTTTCATGCCGTGTGGCAGCTCAGAGTTGAAATATATACTGTCGCCTTCTTCGAGGATTAGTTTCTTGTTATTGATCTGAAGGAGCATGCGGCCTTTTAATACAAGATTATATTCCTGTCCTGGATGTGAGTTCAGATAGATAGGCTCTTCTTCCGGTTTGGGATGAACGGTAACCATGAACGGATCAGCTTTACGTCCTGCAAATCCGGCAGCCAGCGATTGATATTTGTAGGCTTTCGTTCGTTCTACAGTGATACCTTTACCTTTACGCGTGATGAAATAGGTACTCATCTTGGGTTCATCGCCAAACATCAGCGTGGTAAGTTCCACTCCGTAAGCTTGCGAGATTTGATGTAATATGCTAACTGAAATATCAACTGTACCACTTTCCATCAGTAAGTATTGCTCGGTGGTCAGATTGCATACCTTAGCCATTTCTTCGGGGCTGATTTCTAATGCATCCCGAAGTCCTGCCAGGCGTTCTGCTATTTGTTTTATCTGTTCGTTCATCTCTGTGGATTATTATTATATTTATGTTGCCCCAAAGTTATAAATAAAAAGCAAAATGACTACGAAAATATGGGATAGAATGATATTTAGATATTTTCTTTGGAAATGAAAATGTTAAATCTTATATTTGTTTAAGTATGGGGATTGAATTTGTTATTGTCGAATCTAAATCTAATATATCGAGATATAGTTTTTACCTTAAGCTTACTGAGTCTACCCCTACAACATTTTGATTAATACAGTAAACGCATGAATGAAAAATCTAAAATTCGTTTCCTCAAAATAGAACATCCAAACTTGTGTATTCTAATATTCCTTTTAAATGGGAATATACCTTGTTTTGAAGTCCTAGAGTTTTCTAATAATATACAAGATGTAGAAGTCTATAATAAGATTCATAAATATGTAGTGACAGAAAGGCATTTTCTGGATAAAGATATAACCGTAAATACAATTGTTCGTCAATGTGATGTCAAGAAAAAGTTATTGAATAAAATTCTTCGGTTAAAAGAAAATCTGGCTTTTCATGGCTACATAAACAAGCAGCGTGTTATTTATGCAACAAATCTATTGCTGGACCCTTCTAACAAGCTGATTGAAGTAGTAGCAGAAGAAGCCAGTTTTAATAATTCCCGGACATTCGTGCGTAATTTCAAAGCTGTATATAATATGACTCCAAGTGAATATCGGAACCGTTATGGATTAAAGAAATGCTGATTTTACTTATAAACAGTTCGTCGATAGGACAAAAACGATTTTGTCCTATGGTGGGTTGATAATGTCTTATACGTGCCTTGTATTTCTTTGGACGGCGTCTTTTTTTGTCGTTTATTTGCATCAGAGAAAGAGATAAAAGTAAAAAGTGTTATAGCGCATATTGAAATGAGTAGGCATACCTTAATCTATGAAGAAGAAAAGAAGAAGGGATTCTTCTTTCAGGTAGTCCGATAGAGACGTTTGTTGGACTACCTTTTCTAAGAAAGTGGAGCCTATGGAAAGGTTTGCGTTTTGATGGAGGTTGATCAACCGGTTTTTTTGATTTTTCATAATGGTTAAGTTTTAGTTAAATCGAAAAAGTCCCGGCTTGTGAAAGTCGGGACTTTTGTATATAAAAAAGGATAACTTTTCGATTATCCTTTTCTTGAGAGCGGAAGACGGGGCTCAAACCCGCGACCCTCAGCTTGGAAGGCTAATGCTCTATCAACTGAGCTACTTCCGCAATTTTAATTCTTTCACGAACCAATTCTCGTTTTGAATTGTTCTTTAGTAGTGGGCAGTGATGGATTCGAACCACCGAAGTCGAAAGACAGCTGAGTTACAGTCAGCCCCATTTGGCCACTCTGGTAACTGCCCCTATTATTTTCAATTGCAGTGCAAAGGTACGATTATTTTTGAAACCTGCAAGTGTTTACTCGGAAAAATGTATCATTTTTAATGCAGTTACTGCGGCTTCATCTCCTTTATTTCCGTACTTACCGCCTGCGCGATCCTCTGATTGCTGCATGTTGTCGGTAGTTAACAATCCGAAAATGAATGGAATATCATACATTAAATTCAGCTCGGTGATACCTTGTGTGACACCAGAACAAACATAATCAAAATGTGGAGTATCGCCTCTTACGACACATCCTAAAACGATAACGGCATTCACATCTTTTGTTTCCGCCATACGTTTTGCACCGAAAGTCAGTTCGAAGCTACCCGGAACACGTTTTACGTATATGTTTTCCGGTTTGACACCATGTTTTTCCAGTGTGTTACATGCACCTTCCAGTAATTTTTCTGTGATGTGCTTGTTCCACTCTGCAACTACAATTCCGAAGGTCATTTCTGAGCCATCCGGTACGCTGTTGAAGTCGTAGTCTGATAAATTTTGATAAGCTGTAGCCATAACTTTGTATTTAAAAAATAAAAGGATGCCTTTTTTGATGAGACATCCTCTTGTTATTGTTTATATCGTACGATTCATATTATTTAGCAGCAGAAGCACGGGCGATATATTTATCGATGTCGGCTGCTTCCATTGAGTTGAAATATTTTTCTTTAATCGTAGTGTATGCTTTAACAGCATCGCTGTATTGTTTTTGGTTTTCATAAGCGATACCAGCCTTTTTCAGATAAACAGGACTGATTACCTCGTTGTCTGCTTTATTGGCAGCTTTTTCGAAATAGCTGATACCTTCTTTAATGTTACCCATATTTACATAGCAGTCACCGATCAGACCGATGATAGCCGGAGAAATCATGTTGTCGTCTCCACTGAATGATTTCAGTTTGTCTAATGCTTTTTCAGTGTCACCCATCTTAAAATAACAGATACCTGCATAAGCTTTAGCCAGGTTTCCGGAAGCAGTACTTCCATATTGGTCGATGATACCTTCGAAACCTTCATAGTCTGCACCATTACCGTTCAATGCCAACGCGAAAGAATCTTTAGCAAAATATTGTTCTCCTTTAAATATAGCAGCGGCTGCTTTCTTTTGCTGAGGAATCATGTAACCGTGTTTAATTCCCAAAACAGCTCCAACAACGAGTGCGATAGCTATAATTCCGTAAATGATCTTTTTTGAATTGTTTTCAATAAACTGCTCCGACTTCGAAACAATTTCTTCTACTTCTAACTCCGTGTTGGTGTTTTTTTCCTTAGTAGCCATAATGTGTTATAGTTATTTATTATTTTATCCTGATTTTATGCCAATGGCAATTCAAAGCGCAAAAGTAGTTTTTTTTACTGATATAATCTATACTTAGAAGTATATTTTTTAATTTTGTACGATTAATACGGTACAGATGATACTCAAAAAGCTTTCTATTCTTAATTATAAAAATATTCTTCAGTCGGAAGTTGCCTTTTCGCCCAAAATGAATTGTTTCTTTGGAAATAACGGGATGGGAAAGACAAACCTACTGGATGTTATCCATTATCTTTCGTTTTGCAAAAGTCATGTGAATACTCCTGATAGTCAAATAATAAACAATGACCAGGATATGTGCGTGATTCAGGGTGAATATGATTATGAAGGAAGGGGGGAGGAGATTTTCTGTGCGATCCGCCGTCGCCAGCGGAAACAGTTCAAACGGAATAAGAAAGAATACGATAAGTTGTCGGAGCATATCGGCTTTTTGCCTTTGGGGATGGTTTCCCCTGCCGATTCGGATCTGATCCAGGGAGGAAGTGACGAGCGCCGCCGTTTTCTGGACCTAATCATTTCGCAACAGGATAAACAGTATTTACATGCATTGATCCAATACAATAAAGCTTTGCTCCAACGGAATATACTCCTGAAGAATCAAAGCATGGATGCCTCGCTTTATGAAGTACTCGAGATGCAATTGGGTATGTATGGACGGATGGTTTTCGAAAAACGCCAGTTGTTGGTGGAAAGCTTTATCCCGATCTTCAATGAATATTATCAAACGATCTGCCGCTCTTCGGAAGTGGTTGGTTTGCGTTATATCTCTCAACTGGCCGAGAAAGACTTGCCGGAACTATTGGCAGCCAACAGAGAGCGTGATCGTATTTTAGGATATACATCCAATGGTATCCATAAAGATGAACTGGAAATGACATTGAATGAGCACCTGATCCGTCGTGTCGGTTCACAGGGGCAGAATAAAACTTACCTGATAGCCCTGAAGCTTGCCCAGTTTGCCTTTTTAGCTCAAAAAGGACAGACTATTCCGATCTTGCTTCTGGATGATATTTTCGATAAACTGGATGCTGCACGTGTGGCAGAGATTATCAAGCTGGTGGGCAACGATAGCTTCGGCCAGATATTTATTACCGATACTAACCGGAAATATCTGGATGAAATCTTGTTGGCGATGAATCACGATTATGCTTTGTTTAGGGTCGAGCAAGGGGAAGTACAACCGATGGAGGATCCGGAATGAAACGACGCAATGCACAGACAATCGGCGAAGTATTGAGAGATTTCTTCGAAGATAATACGGAACTTTACGAAAATATACTGGAGATCCGTGTTCAGCGTGCCTGGAAAGAAGTATTAGGCCCCATGGTTATGCAATATACGCGTAATATATATGTACGCGACCATATATTATATGTATCGCTTACTTCTTCTGTGCTGCGGAGCGAATTGACTTTATGTCGCGAACGGCTGGTGAAGAGTTTGAATGAGTATGCCGGAGCGACAGTTATTCAGGACATTGTTATCCGGTGATGATCTCTTTCTCTGTGATGACCATGTCCATTTTCTTGTCGAAAGATTCGACCGGAATAGATTTTTGCATTTGAAAATCGAAACAAATGCCGATTTTAGGTGCTTGTATGGTCGATAATAGCCGGTCGTAATATCCTTTTCCACGTCCCATGCGATTCAGTTGACGGTCGAAAGCCACGCCCGGTACAATGATCAGGTCTACATCCGATTCTGTAACTGTTGTCTCTGTGTCTATGGGTTCCGGAATGCCGAAGACTCCGGGTTTCAGGCTGTCTTTGCCTTTATAAGGCAAAAGACATAGGTCGTCGCCGACTATCAGCGGGAGCAGAATTAGTTTTTTGTCGAACCATTTTTCAAGAAAAGCCGCTGTCTGGACTTCTCCGGAAATGGAGTAGTATAAAGCAATGCAAGAAGCTTGCCGGAAGAGTTCAGTCTCTTCCAGCCGCTTCAATATCTTTTCTGAAAAGTCAAGCAGTATAGTCTTCTCGTACGATTTCTTTAGCGAGGCTATATCTTTTCGAAGCTGTTGCTTGGCTATCTGCAATTCCTTTGTCTGCATTCTCTTTCTCTATTGTAGGAACGGATTTCCCTTCATTTATAATCTGGATGGCACGTAATAAGGTTGGATCGTCTTTCAGAAAGATCGGATAGAATCCGGCTTCATCGAAGAAGTTCCGTACAATATATGCCTGTAGTTGGTTTTCGATCAGTTTACCTGATATGTTGATCAGGGTTGGACGTTTCTTAATACCTTTGGATGCAGCAAAGTTTGTGAAGTCGTAAAGTAGAGGCTGCGACTGCAGGTATTTATACAGATCCTGATAAGTAGTAAAAGAAGATAACTTTTCACGGTTCTTATCTGAATATT
The DNA here is from genome assembly GCF_905196875.1 of uncultured Parabacteroides sp. Classification (GTDB taxonomy): domain Bacteria; phylum Bacteroidota; class Bacteroidia; order Bacteroidales; family Tannerellaceae; genus Parabacteroides. The sequence goes on from NZ_CAJJWO010000008.1 coordinate 82,352, forward strand.
CGAGTGCATACAGGTAAAGTGTTCCACTGTTTACAATACTTGTAAAGTAAGTAGTGATACCACTGGTGTCACGCGGGATGAAGATATCCGGCATAATGCCACCACCACCGTATACGGTTCTACCTATCATTGTATGATATTTTTCCGTATGTGTATTTTTGATACTGTCTGCAGAGTCGAATTCACCATGGATGAAGCGGTTATAGAGATCTTGATCATAATCGGCAGAGTCCCCCATCTTATAATCTTTCTGGATGCTTCGTCCCGAAGGTGTATAATAACGGGCAATTGTCAATCGAATTTCCGAACCGTCACTTAGCTTGATCGGCGATTGAACTAATCCTTTACCATAGGTACGGCGGCCGACAATCAGTCCGCGGTCGTTATCTTGGATGGCACCTGAGAAGATTTCGCTGGCAGAAGCCGAGAATTCGTCTGTCAGAACAACGATCGGGGCTTCTTTGCAGGTCCCGGTTCCGTTTGTATAGACATCGTTACGCGGGAAAGCTTTCCCTTCGGTGTAAACGATCAGTCTTCCTTCAGGCATAAACTCGTTGACCATGTTGATCGCTGCATCCATATATCCACCAGTATTTCCACGTAGGTCGATGACGAATGAATTACATCCCGCTTCTTTCAACTTGGCAATCGCTGTGATGAATTCGTTATATGTAGTTCGTCCGAATTTGCTGACTTTGATATATCCCACTCCTTTGCTGACTTCGTAAGATACATCGACAGAGTTGACTGGAACATCGCCACGTGTTACATCGAAGTAAAGCAGGTCGGGGGTGTCGCCACGTTTTACTCCCAGTTTCACGGTACTGTTCTTTGCCCCACGTAATGTACGCATAATCTTTGCCTGGCTGGTACTATTGCCAGAATAAATCGAGTCGTTTATCGTAATGATACGGTCGAATGGAAGAAGTCCTGCTTTTTCAGCCGGCCCTCCGGTTATCACACTGATCACAAGGATCGTGTCTGTCTGCATATTGAAGGATACACCGATGCCGCTGAACGAACCTTCCAGGTCTTCGTTCACGATGGATGCATCTTCGGCAGAGATATAAACGGAGTGAGGGTCCAATTCGCTGAATATTTTCGGGATAGTTCCTTCCACCAACTTACCCATATTGACGGTATCGACATATTGTTCGTCGATAATATCGAGTATGGCATTTATTTTATTGCCGCTGGAAAACATCCGGCGTTTGCCGTTTTGTGTAAGAGAAAGATAATGGTTCCCGATAAAGATACCGAGAGCAATACTTGCTGCAATAATAACAGGCAACCAGATGGTCAGCCTTCTGTTCTTGTCCATAAAAACGTATATTTATTCGTTTATATCAATGTATTCTATGCTAATACCGGCTCGCTGTAATAAATTACATCCGTCTTCCATGCGGTATTTTTCAGAATATACAACACGTCTGATACCTGATTGGATGATCAGCTTGGCACACTCTATGCAGGGGGCTGAAGTTACATAAATCGTAGCTCCCTTACTACTGTTCGAAGATGCTGCAACCTTTGTTATCGCATTCGCCTCGGCATGTAGTACGTAGGGTTTGGTTACGTTGTTTTCATCTTCACAGATATTTTCAAAACCGGCAGGTGTACCGTTGTATCCATCGGAAATGATCATCTGGTCTTTAACTATCAGTGCTCCGACCTGACGTCGTTTACAATACGAATTTTCAGCCCAGACTGCGGCCATCCGCAAGTAACGTTTATCTAATTCATATTGCTTCTCTGTTTTTTCGCACATTGTTTACCTGATTTATCCTTGTTTATTTAGCCTGCAAAGGTAAATATAATTGATTTAACTATGGTATGTTTAGCTATTTTTATATCAAATGCTATTTCCTTTCGGCTCAGCCTGTTTGATACCGTTTCTTATAAGCAGAGCGTCTATTGTAGGCTCCTGTCCGCGGAAGCGTTTGTACAATACGGCTGGGTCTTCTGTTCCTCCCTTTGATAAGATGTTTTCGCGGAATGAACGGGCTACTTCCTGATTGAATATTCCGTTTGTTTTGAAAACCGAAAAAGCGTCAGCATCCAACACTTCCGCCCATTTATATCCATAATATCCGGCAGAGTAACCTCCTGAGAAGATATGTCCGAAACTGCTACTCATTAGTGTTCCGGTAACTTCCGGTATGATTACGGTCTGTTTCCAGGCCTGTTTCTCAAATGCTACGATATCTCCCTCGAACGGAGCGGTCTGTGTGTGCCAGGCCATATCGAGCATTCCGAAACTTAACTGGCGGCAACAGAAATAACCAGTATTGAAGTTGGAAGCATCTATCAATTTCCGAATAAGTTCCTGTGGTATTTTTTCTCCTGTTTCATAGTGTACGGCTATCTGGTCCAGAAATTCTTTTTCAGTAAGCCAGTTTTCCATGATTTGAGAGGGCAATTCTACGAAGTCGCGGTATACGTTTGTTCCGGAGAGGCTGGCGTATTTCCCTTTGGCGAACATTCCGTGCAGTGCGTGCCCGAATTCGTGAAGAAGCGTGTTTACTTCATCGAAAGTCAGTAAAGATGGTTTTGTTTCGGTTGGGCGCGTGAAATTCATTACTATAATGATCTGCGGACGGCTGTCGGTTCCATCGGCTTCGTGATACTGTTCTTTTATATTGTTCATCCAGGCCCCCGATTGTTTACCGTCGCGAGGATGAAAATCGGTGTAAAGGATGGAAAGAAATTTTCCATCGGCATCATATACTTCGTAAGCATCTACTTCCGGATGATATACCGGGATCTCTTTGTTCTCTTTGAATGTGATGCCATATAGTTGTGTAGCAAGTCCGAAAACACCTTTTTTGACATTCTCCAGTTTGAAATAAGGACGTGTCATTTCATCGTTCACATCAAAACGGATATTTTTTAGTTTCTCAGAATAGTAGCTCCAGTCCCAGGGCATGACGGTGATGTTCTCTTTTTCACTTCCCATCGCAAACCCCTGTACGGCATTATATTCGTTGATCGCTGCCGGTTTGTAGGCTTCTAATAATTGGTTTAGCAGGTTGTAGACGGTTACCGGGTTTTTAGCCATCGTATGCTTGAGTGAGTATTCCGCATAGGTGTTGTAACCCATCAATCGGGCAATCTCCAACCGGATGTTGACGATCTGACGGATAATTTCCTTGTTGTCGTATTCATCCCCTTTATTACCGACACTCATATATTCCCTGTACATGGCTTCGCGTAAAGGACGGGAGGACGCATAACGCATGAACGGAATGTAGCTTGGAGCAGTCAGGTTGAACAACCAGCCTTCTTTCCCCTTTTCTTTTGCACGGTGAGCCGCGGCTTCACGTATACTTTCGGGAAGACCGTCGAGATCTTTCTCGTTGGTGAGTAGTAACTCATATCTGTTTTTATCTTTCAGCGCATTCTGGTCGAACGTCAATGAGAGGATACTCAGGTCTGTACTTAGTTTACGATATTTTTCCTTGTCTTCCGAATTCAGATTTGCTCCACGGACAGAGAATGATTCGAATGTTTCTTCCAATAGTTTGGCATCTTCGGTAGAAAGGTTGAGCCAACCTTTTTGGTCATAAATGTTTTTTACCCGTGAAAATAACTTTTCGTTTAGAAAGATATTGTTGGAGCTTTCCGATAATTTCGGGGATATCCTTTGTGAAATATCCATCATCTCGTCGTCGGCTTCTGCATTCAAAACATTGAAGAAGGCGGAACTGACTTTGTTCAGTAATCTGCCGCTTCGCTCTAAAGCAATGATCGTGTTTTCGAATGTGGCAGGCTGTTCGTTCTCTGTGATAGCCTGTACTTCGTTGTCGAGTTGTTTGATCCCTTCGTCGAAAGCCGGTTCATAATGTTCGATTTTTATTTCGTTGAAAGGTGGAGTCCCAAAAGGTGTATTGTATTTTAAGAAAAACGGATTATGAGTTGTTTGTGTCATATTTCTTATACGTTATATATTAAATAGTGAATCTTGTCGGATGTAACCGATTTCTTTTCCGGCACAAAGATGGAAAAAATACCTGTGTTACTGAATAACTCCCCTCTATATTTATTTTCTCAGGAACAGAATGACAATGACATTGCAATAATGCTATCATTAGGTCCCTGCTTTTGTTTTATAACCTCCGATAGTCTGTTTTTGTTGTCTATATTTCCATATGTATTAATAGCTGGTTTTAAGTTTTTAACAACTGTTCATGTGTTTGACAACACATTCACGGAAGTCCTTAATTTTCTAAGGGATTATTTATCAATCATTTCGGAGTTATAAAAAAACTCAGTTTCTAAATAAATATGAAAGCTGATTTGTTTTTTTAGTTTTTAAGTGATACTTTTGGTCAGTATATCGTATCATTTTCATTATATAAGCATAAACTTAAAACCAAATACATATGAGTTATCTTAAATTTGACAAGACAGTAATGATAAACCTGGAGGAATCGTTGACTCGAGAGGTGCTCCGAACCAATAGGACCGGGGCATATCATTGTACAACTGTTGTTGATTGTAATACGCGAAAATACCACGGATTGCTCGTTATGCCAGTCCCTGAGATAGACGATGACAATCATGTTTTACTATCATCTCTGGATGAGACCGTAATTCAGCATGGTGCAGAGTTTAACCTGGGCTTACATAAATACCAGGGGGATAATTACAGCCCCAAAGGACATAAATACATCCGCGAGTATAGTTCAGACACCGTTCCACGTACACTCTACCGAGTTGGTGGCGTTATTTTTTCGAAAGAAAAAGTATTCTCTCTGTATGAAAACCGGATCATGATCAAGTATACGCTTGAAGATGCTCATTCGGCAACAACACTCCGTTTCCGTCCTTTCCTTGCTTTCCGTAGTGTGAAATCGCTGACACAGGCAAATGGCAATGTGAATCAGTCTTACACAGAAGTTCCGAATGGTATAAAGACCTGCATGTATCACGGATATCCCGAACTATATATGCAGTTCAATAAAAAAGTGAAATTTGTATATGAACCTTATTGGTATAACGGAATAGAATATCCAAAAGAACAGGAAAGAGGTTATCCTTATAAAGAAGACCTGTATGTTCCCGGTTATTTTGAAATACCGATCAAGAAAGGTGAGTCGATCATATTCAGTGCCGGAGATGGTCCGGTGGCAACAACACGTTTGAAGAGTTTGTATGAAAACGAGGTAAATGCCCGTACGCCGCGTACCAGCTTCTTTAACTGTTTGAAAAACTCTGCACAGCAATTTTATTTCCGTCCAAAAGAAGATGATGCCTATCTGCTGGCAGGTTATCCTTGGTTTAAAGTAAGAGCCCGCGATCTGTTTGTCGCACTTCCGGGATGTACATTGTCGATCGATGATCCGGTACGTTTCGAAAAGATTATGCATACCGCTATGCCGGCTGCAAGAGCTTATATGAATGAGAATAGGCTGGATTCAGTAATCCGTGAGATCGATGAACCGGACGTGTTCTTATGGGCTATATGGGCCATCCAGCAGTACGCTAAAGATACAAGTCTGGAACGTACCAAAGAACTTTATGCCAGTTTTATAAATGAGATACTAGAGTTTATATCCAGTCAGAAACATCCGGATATGAAGGTGATGGATAACGGGTTGGTATTCGCCAATGGCCGCGATAAAGCAATTACCTGGATGAACTCCACCATTAACGGTAAACCAGTTGTGCCCCGTTCCGGTTATATTGTAGAGTTTAATGCATTGTGGTATAACGCCCTCTGTTTCTATACAGAACTGATGGGAGGAGCACCGATTGAAAAGTATGACAAGCTGATCAAAGCAATGGATACATCATTCAAAGACACTTTTGTGAATGGTTACAATTACCTATTCGATTCTGTGAATGGTTCCATCGTTGATTGGAGTGTACGCCCCAATATGATTTTTGCTGTTTCATTGCCTTATTCTCCACTGACGCGAATACAGAAACGCAGTGTTGTCGATATCGTAACAAAAGAATTGCTTACACCTAAAGGACTGCGTTCACTCAGTCCGAAAAGTGAAGGCTATAAACCCTACTATGTTGGTCCGCAGTATGAACGCGACCTGGCTTATCATCAAGGTACTGCCTGGCCGTGGTTACTGGGAGCTTATCTGGAAGCCTATCTTCGCGTATTCGGAAAGAGCGGTGTCTCTTTTGCAGAACGTATGTTGATAAGTATGGAGGATGAAATGTCATTGCATTGTATTGGTACGATACCAGAATTGTTTGATGGTAATCCGCCGTTTACCGGACGCGGTGCTATTTCGTTTGCAATGAATGTAGCTGCTATGCTCCGAGTTGTGGATTTATTGAAGAAGTATAACGCCGAATAAAAAGAGTACCAGATGAAAGCATTGATGTTTGGATGGGAATTTCCTCCTCATATCCTGGGAGGATTAGGAACGGCTAGTTATGGCCTCACAAGAGGTATGGCTATGCAGCCGGATATGGATATAACCTTTTGTATTCCGAAACCCTGGGGGGATGAAGACCAGAGTTTCCTGAAAATTATAGGAGTTTGTAATGTTCCGATAGTATGGCGTGATGTAGACATGGAACATGTGAAAAATCGCTTGTCCAAGTTTATGGATCCTCAAAAGTATTACGAGTTTCGTGATCATATCTATGCCGATTTTACGTATCGGAATGTGAATGATCTGGGTTGTATGGAGTTTTCCGGACGTTATCCGGATAATCTGCTGGAAGAGATCAATAACTATTCGATCGTCGCCGGTGTAATTGCCCGTACAGAACAATACGATGTGATCCATGCGCACGACTGGCTGACTTATCCTGCCGGTATACATGCAAAAAATGTCAGTGGGAAGCCGATGGTGATCCATGTGCATGCAACCGACTACGACAGAAGTCGTGGAAATGTAAACCCCGATGTTTACGCGATAGAAAAGAATGGTATGGATAATGCGGACCATATCATTACCGTTAGTAACCTGACGCGCCAGACGGTGATTGAAAAATATCACCAGGACCCGGCAAAAGTTACGACAGTGCATAATGCGGTAGAGCCATTGAGCCCTGAGATTCTGGCAATTCCGGATAAAAAGGGTGTGAAAGATAAAGTAATCACTTTCCTGGGTCGTATCACGATGCAGAAAGGGCCTGAATATTTTGTGGAAGCAGCCGCCAAGGTATTGGCAAAAGCTCCTAAGACACGCTTTGTGATGGCTGGTAGCGGCGATATGATGGATAAGATGATCCGTCTGGCTGCAGAACGTAATATCTCCGATCGTTTCCATTTTACTGGGTTTATGAAAGGAAAACAGGTATACGAAGTATTGAAGGCGAGTGATGTGTATGTGATGCCATCCGTTTCGGAGCCTTTCGGAATATCTCCGCTGGAAGCCATGCAGTGTGGTGTTCCTTCTATTATCTCTAAACAGTCCGGTTGTGCAGAAATCCTGGATTATGCTGTAAAAGTAGATTACTGGGACATTGAAGCCATGGCGGATGCTATGTATTCAATCATTTCCTATCCGGCTATGCATGAATTCTTGAAAGTGGAAGGAAAGAATGAGGTAGATAATATTAAGTGGGAATATGCCGGACAAAAAGTTCGCCGTATCTATGAACAAGTGATTAATAAATAACGACAAGACAAAAATTAAAACAACTATATTATGAAAACGATCTGCTTTTATTTTCAGATACATCAGCCATTCCGCCTGAAAAGATACCGTTTCTTCGATATCGGTAACGATCATTATTACTATGATGATTTTCAGAACGAAGAGATTATGCGTCGTATAGCCGAACGTTGTTATCTACCTGCCAATAAGGCTATCCTGGAAATGATCAAAACGAGTGGAGGTAAATTTAAAGTGGCCTTCTCTATTTCCGGTCTTGCTTTGGAACAGATGGAAATTTATTCTCCGGAAGTGATCGATAGTTTTAAGGAACTGGCTGCTACCGGCAATGTTGAGTTCCTGGCTGAAACATATGCTCATTCTTTGGCTTCTTTAGGTGATAATACCGAGGAATTTGAAGATCAGGTTAAGAAACATAAGGAAAAGATACATGATTTGTTTGGAGTTAAACCGAAGGTATTCCGTAATACGGAATTGATTTACTCGGATGATATTTCGGATGTAGTATATAAGATGGGCTTTAAAGGTATGTTGACAGAAGGTGCAAAACATATTCTGGGATGGAAGAGTCCGAACTATATGTATAGCTCCTGCGTTCAGCCTCAGTTGAAACTATTGCTTAAGAACGACCGTTTCAGCGAAGATTTGTCCTTACGTTTCAACAACTATAACTGGAATGAATATCCATTGACAGCCGATAAATATATGTCGTGGATTGCAGCAACACCAGATTCGGAACAGATCATCAATCTGTTTATGAATTATGAGGTATTAGGATCATTGAATCCGGCTGAAACCGGCATCTTTGATTTCTTCAAAGCATTGCCTCGTTTTGCAGCGGAGAAAGGAATCGGATTCTCTACACCGTCGGAAGTGTTTGCTTTGTTGAAACCGGTCGATGCAATCTCTGTACCTTACCCCATGTCATGGGTTGACGAAGAGAAAGATTGTAGTTCTTGGTTAGGAAATGTCCTGCAGCAGGAAGCATTCCGCAAGATTAACAGTATCAGTGAACGTGTTCGTCTGGTAGAGGAGCGTCGTATCAAACAGGATTGGAACTATCTGCAAAGTAGTGATCACTTCTTCTATATGAGCACTAAGCACGGTGGAAGCGGCTTTAGCCCGTATGATAATCCTTATGATGCATTTAATAACTATATGAATGTATTGTCAGACTTTATCGTTCGCGTAAATGGACAGTTCCCGGAAACAATCGAAAATGAGGAGCTAAACTCTTTGCTTACTACGATCAAGAATCAGGGAGAAGAAATAGAAGGGCTTCAGAAAGAACTTGAAAAACTTAAGAAGAAAGCCTCAAAGAAAAAAGAAGCCTAATAGAATAGTGGATAATAAAAAAAGCGAATCGAAACGATTCGCTTTTTTTATTTCTTGATATTTACGTATTTGAAAAATCTACTTATAGTCGGTTGTTGTAACTACAATCTTCATTGCATCTTGCGTCTTAAGCAACTTTACTCCTGATGGAAGCAAGTAGTTGTTTAAAGCGGCTGTATAATATGTTGTCTGACCATAATAGTTTTGTGATTGACCTACTACACGATCTACGGGGACAAGAAGTAGAACCATATCCTTTTCCGGATTATTCTTTATATGTTCCTGCATCAGATTTGATATATTATCAAAATTATATGATCGATTACTGCTTGAATATTCTGCACGAAAAGCCGTTTTACTATCTTCGATCTTATTATTGACAAAGAAAGTTGCCAAAGAGTCTTTCGGAAGTAATAATAAATTGGCAGGAGCAGTTAAAGCCCATTGCCAATTTTCCTGTGGCAATGCTTTTATTGTCAAAGGAATGTTGTTGATTATACGATCACCAATCTTTTCAGCAATATCTTTAGCTGGAATAGTCAACTGGGTATATACGCCTGCTGGAGTTTTCAGATAAGCGATTGAATCATCCGGTTGTAATAACGGAGTCAGGTCGGTATTCTCAAATCGGTTCAACTGCAATACTTCCTTCGTTACATTGAATGTTTCACTTGCATATGCGGTTGAGTCCTGATTCTGACTTCCTTTTAGATTGTATTTATAATAAATCGATATGGAAGAGTAACTAATCTGGAGGATATTTCCACTACCATACGTATTTGTTACGTATAAACCAGGGAAGAACTTGTTGAAATTCTCCTGACTGCTGAATGTTCCGGGGTTATTGATTGTTTCATCGTAAAACTTCTGTCCAAATTCTCTTGGCATTCGGATCGTTACGGTTGGAACATAATCGTCGTCATTTCTGACACTGTCAGGAACTGCACCATGCGCAGTATATGTCTGCATACCCAAAGAATTCTGCATATCACAGTAGTCTGACGGATCGATGTTTGTGTAGAAATCTCTTTCCAGTTGTTTGTCGACCTGATATATTTGAGCACGCATTGGAGTCAACGAGTCTCCAACCCATGATCCGCTATAATATATGATCTTAAAATCGACCGAATCGATCTGTCCGTTGATAGGTTCTTTCTTGAATTTGAAGTCTGACGGACAGTAGAACTGACAGATATAATCAGATTTCACATTACCATACAACGGATCATAAAATTCGCCGAGTAGTCCACTAGTAGTTCTTGCATATACTGAATCCATCAACAAGGTTGTCGCTTGCATCTGAAAAGTATCTACATATACAGGCATTTTGTCTCCGCCGGGCTGAATAGTCGAGCCAACCAGATTCAAATCATCACTACACCCACTCAGGATTGTTATTCCTAAGCCCAGGCCAATTAATAAAGGCTTGATCTTCATCATTTTTCTCTCACTTATTTAGAATCTAATACGACATCGTAAAATTCGTTGAATGCATCCATATAAGTTTCCGGCGACTGATAAGGAAGGAACGGAGTGTCTTTTTTGGTTGCAATATAGTCCAGAACATCCTGGTTGATCGTTTCACTACCTTGTATCACGCCGTCGGCAAAATCAATAGCCAACTTAGTCAGACCGGCAAAGCTGGTATCGGCTTTTATCCCTTTCAGGTCGCCCTCTTTCGCTCCGTCTGTTTTCAGCTTGTTGGCAAACTCTTTTCTAAACGGTGTTTTAAAATCATCATTATAAATAGAATAGACTATTTTTGCATTTTTAAGACATGGATCGTCCGCATACATTCTTTTTATATATAATGCTGTTAATGCAGATATCCATCCGTGACAATGAATTACATCCGGTATCCACCGTAGTTTCTTTACGGTTTCCAATACGCCACGAACATAGAAGATAGAACGGTCATCGTTATCTTCGTATTCATTCCCGTTTTCATCGCAAACAGTGTGCTTACGCTGGAAGAAGTCTTCATTATCAATGAAGTAAACCTGCATGCGTGCGGTCTGAATGGATGCTACCTTTATGATCAGAGGGTGGTCTGTATCATCAATAATAAGATTCATGCCTGACAGGCGGATCACTTCGTGCAACTGATTGCGTCGCTCGTTGATATTTCCGAATTTGGGCATGAAAGTTCTGATTTCGCGACCACGCTCCTGAATGCCTTGCGGCAAGTTTCTGCATATTGTTGCAATCTCAGATTCGGGAAGGTAGGGTGTTATTTCTTGAGCTATAAACAAGATTTTTTTTGCATCCATTCTGTAAACTAGTTTTATAAAGACGGCACAAAGATAATAAATTTCTTTCATTTACGGTAATTATTTATTTGCTTTGCACCGTCAATAAGCATCTAACTGATGAAAATAGTAAACAGCATTCAAGAATTGAAACGTTATCTTGCCGAAGAGAGGCAGCATAACAAGCAAATAGGCTTTGTTCCTACTATGGGAGCATTACACAACGGACATCTGAGCCTGGTGAAGCGTTGCGTGGAAGAAAACGATGTGTGTGTAGTGAGCATCTTCGTGAATCCGACTCAGTTTAACGACAAAAATGACCTTGCCACCTATCCCCGGACATTGGATAAAGACAGCGCCTTGTTGGAACCCGCCGGTTGCGATTATGTATTTGCGCCGACAGAAGCGGAAATGTATCCCGAGCCGGATACACGCACTTTCGACTTTGGCACGGTTTCGGCCGTGATGGAGGGGGCACGCCGCCCGGGACACTTCAATGGGGTTGCTCAGATCGTAAGCAAACTGTTTTATGCCGTGGAGCCCGACAACGCTTATTTCGGGGAGAAGGATTTCCAGCAAATCGCAGTGATCCGTGCAATGGTGAAACAGCTGAATATCCCGGTAAAAATTAATGCCTGCCCGATTTTGCGGGAGGAAGACGGGCTGGCTTTAAGTAGCCGTAATGTCCGTTTGACACCCGAACAACGTCAAAAAGCACCGCTGATAGCACGTACGTTAAAAGAAAGTACTAACTTTGCAGCCGGAAAAAGTGTGCAGGAGGTGATTGATTATGTTGTGAATACGATTAATGCCGACCCTGTTATGCGTGTGGAATATTATGAAATCGTAGACGGAATCACGATGGAGTCGATCAAAGACTGGTCAGATACTGATTATGCCGTAGGTTGCATTACCGTTTATTGTGGTGAAGTCCGGTTGATTGATAACATAAGATATAAATAGCTGGTAATCAAATTATACAAATAACGATGTTTATAGAGGTAGTTAAATCAAAGATTCACCGGGTGACGGTAACGGAAGCCAATCTGAACTATATCGGTAGTATCACTATCGATGCGGATTTGCTGGATGCCGCCAACCTGATTCCTAACGAAAAGGTAGCTATTGTGAACAACAATAACGGTGAACGTTTTGAAACGTATATTATTAAAGGCGAACGCGGATCAGGCGTGATTTGTCTGAACGGGGCAGCTGCCCGAAAGGCACAGCCCGGTGATATCGTCATTATCATGTCGTATGCCATGATGGACTTTGAAGAAGCCAAAACATTTAAACCGGCTGTTGTATTTCCGGATACAGCAACGAATAAACTGATATAGAACATCGGTAGCAGCATTTAGAATGTTTTAAACAACAATAAAGAAGCTCACCGGTTGCCGGTGGGCTTTTTTTGTGACTTTGTGTTTTCTTGTGGAACTAACTTATAGAGTATGTATACAAATAAGCAAATCTGGAATGTGAGTTACCCTATCTTCTTAAGCTTGTTGGCACAGAATATTATCAATGTGACCGATACGGCTTTCCTGGGAAGGGTAGGAGAAGTTGAGTTGGGGGCCTCCGCGATGGGTGGTCTCTATTATATCTGTGTGTTTACGATCGCTTTCGGTTTCAGTACCGGGTCGCAGATCGTGATGGCTCGCAGGAATGGTGAACGGAGGTACAGTGATGTAGGGCCGGTCATGATCCAGGGTGTGTTTTTTCTTTTGGCATTGGCAGCCGTGATGTTTACCCTGTCCCGTTTCTTTGCCAAAGATATCATGGGGGTAATGATCTCTTCCGATACGATCCTTCAGGCAACGGAAGAGTTTCTTGACTGGCGTGTGTTCGGGTTCTTTTTCTCCTTTATCAATGTGATGTTCCGTGCCTTGTTTATCGGTATAACCCGGACAAAGGTGCTGACCTTGAATGCAATTGTGATGGCGTTGACCAATGTGGTACTCGACTACCTGCTGATATTCGGGAAAGGGGGTTTCCCTGAAATGGGTATTAAGGGGGCGGCTATAGCCTCGGTGGTAGCAGAGGGAGTGTCGATTGTTTTCTTTTTGGTTTATACCCGTTTGACGGTGGATATAAAGAAGTATGCCTTGAACCAGTTCCGGTCGTTCGATGTTAAATTGCTGAGGCGTGTGTTGGATATTTCTATATTTACGATGTTGCAGTATTTTATATCGCTGAGTACTTATTTTCTGCTTTTCGTGGCCGTAGAACATTTGGGACAACGGGAGCTGGCAATCGCCAATATTGTCCGCAGTGTCTATATTGTCCTGCTGATTCCGGTCAATTCTTTATCTACGGCAACCAACTCTTTTGTGAGTAACAGTATCGGTGCCGGGCATAAAGATCAGGTTATCCCGATCATTCGCAAGATTGCAGGAATATCATTAGGTATCGTAGCAGTCAGTGTTTCTATCGCCTGTATTTTCCCATCGGCTATATTGTCGATTTATACAAATGATGCCTCTTTAGTACATGCGTCTATTCCTTCGCTTTATGTCATTTCCGGTGCCTTGTTGATAGCTGCCGTTGCTAATATCGTATTTAACGGGGTGACGGGTACGGGGAATACCCGTTCTGCTTTTGCGATGGAGGTAGTGACGCTTGTCTTTTATACGTTGTTTATTTATGTGGCAGGGATGCGTTTACGTCTTCCGGTGGCGATTTGTTTCCTGACCGAGGGGATTTATTATAGCGGTTTGTTGTTGGCTAGTGTAATTTATTTGAAAAAAGCGGCGTGGCAGAATAAAAAGATTTAGAGGATTACATCCTTTTTCTTACCTTTGCACCCTATTACATTAGAAATTAGAAAGAAAAAAATAAATATACATACGAATTATGTTTGAAAATTTAAGCGAAAGGTTAGACAGGTCGTTTAAACTGTTGAAAGGTGAAGGCAAGATCACCGAGATCAATGTGGCTGAAACACTGAAAGATGTGCGTAAAGCATTGCTTGATGCCGACGTTAACTATAAAGTAGCCAAATCTTTTACCGATACGGTTAAAGAAAAAGCTCTGGGACAGAATGTGCTTACCTCCGTGAAGCCCAGTCAGTTGATGGTGAAGATCGTACACGACGAGTTGGCCAGCCTGATGGGTGGTACAGCTATCGATATCGATCTGAAAGGTTCGCCTGCAGTAATCCTTATGTCGGGTCTGCAAGGATCGGGTAAAACCACTTTCTCAGGGAAATTGGCCAACCTGCTGAAGACGAAAAAGAATAAGAAGCCGTTATTGGCTGCTTGTGACGTTTATCGTCCGGCCGCTATCGAACAGTTGCGTGTTGTAGGTGAACAGGTTGGTGTACCTGTTTATATGGAGCTGGAAAATAAGAATCCGGTAGAGATAGCAATGAACGCTATCCGCGAAGCTCGTGCTAAAGGTAACGACGTGGTAATTGTCGATACCGCCGGTCGTCTGGCTATCGACGAGCAGATGATGAATGAGATCGCTGCAATCAAGAGCGCTATCCAGCCTGACGAAATCTTGTTCGTTGTCGACTCTATGACCGGACAGGATGCCGTTAATACAGCTAAAGAGTTTAACGAACGCCTGGACTTCGATGGTGTTGTCCTGACTAAGTTGGATGGTGATACCCGTGGTGGTGCCGCTCTTTCTATCCGTACAGTGGTAGACAAGCCCATCAAGTTTGTCGGAACCGGTGAAAAGATGGATGCCCTCGATATCTTCCACCCCGAACGTATGGCCGACCGTATCCTCGGTATGGGTGATATCGTTTCGTTGGTTGAACGTGCCCAGGAACAATATGATGAAGAAGAGGCTAAGCGTCTTCAGAAGAAGATTGCCAAGAACCAGTTTGACTTCAACGATTTCATAGCCCAGATCCAGCAAATCAAGAAGATGGGTAACCTGAAAGAATTGGCATCCATGATTCCGGGTGTCGGTAAGGCGTTGAAGGATATCGATATCGACGACAATGCTTTCAAGAGTATCGAAGCGATCATTTACTCGATGACTCCCGACGAACGTACCAATCCGGCTATTCTGAACGGTACACGCCGTACGCGTATCGCAAAAGGTAGCGGTACGACTGTGCAGGAAGTGAATAAGCTGATCAAACAGTTTGATGAAACCCGTAAGATGATGCGTATGCTTACTGCTGCTAAACCGGGAAGTAAGAAATTTCCTTCGTTGAAAAGATAAACATTAAAGAGACATATTATGGAAGACAATCATTATCAATTACTGGACGGAAAAGCTGTTTCTGCTCAAATGAAGAAAGAAATGGCGGAAGAAGTCGCCCAGATCAAAGCGGCAGGCGGTAAGATCCCTCACCTGGCTGCTATTCTGGTGGGTCATGACGGGGGTAGTGAGACCTATGTGGCCAGTAAAGTAAAGACTTGTGAAGAGATCGGTTTCAAATCGACACTGATTCGTTACGAGGACGACGTGACCGAAGAAGAGTTGCTTCGCCGTGTAGACGAACTGAACAATGATCCGGATGTGGATGGCTTTATCGTACAGCTTCCTCTCCCGAAACACATTTCTGAGCAAAAGATTATTGAGGCGATCGATTACCGTAAAGACGTTGACGGCTTCCATCCGATCAATGTAGGACGTATGTCGATCGGTCTTCCTTGTTTTGTTTCTGCCACACCGGCAGGTATTTTGGAATTGCTGAAACGTTACGAAATAGAAACCAGCGGTAAACATTGCGTGGTACTGGGACGTAGCAATATCGTCGGAAAGCCGATGGCTACCTTGATGATGCAGAAAGCTTATCCGGGCAACTGTACGGTAACGGTTTGCCACAGCCGCTCGAACAATCTGAAAGAAATGTGTTTAAGTGCCGATATTATCATTGTCGCTTTAGGAGTTCCTGAATTCCTGAAAGCTGATATGGTGAAGGAAGGCGCTGTTATTGTCGATGTTGGCACTACCCGTATGCCGAGTAGCGTGACTAAAAGCGGTTACAAGTTGACAGGGGATGTGAAGTTTGATGAAGTGGCACCAAAATGCTCTTATATAACACCTGTACCGGGTGGGGTGGGGCCTATGACAATCATTTCATTGATGCGTAATACCCTGTTGGCTGGCAAAAAAGCAATTTATAAGTAAATATTCTGCATATTTTTGCCAAAAAGTTTGCAGAGTAAAAAAATACAGCTATCTTTGCAGCGTCTTAGAAAAAAAGATATACATGGTGGTTGTAGTTCAGTGGTAGAGCACCTGATTGTGGTTCAGGGTGTCGCGGGTTCGAATCCCGTCTTCCACCCGTAAAAACAAAGAAAGTCATTCCTTTTTAGGAGTGACTTTCTTGTTTTAATAGTTTTTCCGCATCACAAAGTTGATCATATCAATGCCACTCACTGTTACTGTTTGTTGCTCTTCTACAAAGAATCCCTGTTTTTCAAAAAATGGACGCGCGGTAAGGCTTACTTCTGCAAATAGTGAAGGGGCATGATGATATTTAACAAATTCTTCCGCTAATTGAAGTAGTAATGTAGCTATCCCTTTTTGCTGGAATCGGGGGTGAACAAACATGCTATGCAGATAGCCTTGTGTATCGACGGAAGTGAAACCTGCTGTCTGGAAGGTTTCGGTATCTTCGGCAAGGAAGAAATGCAGTTCGCTATGAAAGAGTTCTTGCCAACGGGCCGAGTCGGCACGGTTTATCCATGCATCGATCTGCTCCGGGGAATAATCCTTGCAGCAGGTGTTACGTACGCTTTTTTCGAATACATGGTGTAGTGTTGCCAGATCTTCTGTATCTGCTTTTCTTATCCGGATCGGTTTCATTTGCATATGAAGGATCGGATATGGTTTACCCTGGCCGTCTGTGGCATCCCGTGAGATCACCTCGAAACCTCTGCTCAGGTAGAAATGTGATGCTTGCTCGTTTTGCTCGTTCACATCTACTTTCCGGATGTTCTTTTCCCGGAGGGCATATTCTATAAACAACCTGCCATAACCTTTGCCCTGTTGTGAAGGATGAACGAACAGCATTTCGATCAACTCGTCACTCAGTCCCATGAACGCTGCAATATGTCCGTTTTGTTCATCTCTTATCAGGTAAAGTTCAACAGCCCGGAAATACTCGTTCCGTATCAGGGGCTTATAATATTGTATATCCTCTTCGGTCAGGAAATGATGAGAGCTGCGAACGGAGGCTTCCCAAACCCGCAGCAGTTCATCGTAATCCGCCTCGGTAGCCAATTCGTATTTTGTTTGCTTTTTTACCATATTTCAATCTGTTTGATATGCATAGAGTTTTATTCTTTACTAAAAATCAGCCTTTTTTTCCACGCAAACTACTTCTCCTGTAATAGGATGCCTGAATTCCAGGTATTCGGCATGCAAGTACAGCCGATCGGCTCTTTTTCCATATAATTCATCACCGGCAATGGGTACGTTCAACCCTTTTGGATGAGCGGCATGTACACGTAGTTGGTGTGTCCGGCCGGTGAGGGGATAGAAAGCGATACGTGTATAATGGAGGTTAGGTTCCAGAACCTGGTAGTATGTTATCGCAGGCTTTCCGTATTCTTCGCTTACAATTTGACGGGGACGATCCTCCGGATCCAGGCATAACGGAAGGTCGATGGTTCCCTGGTCGGACGCGACCGGTCCGTCTAGTAAGGCGATATACCGTTTCTTTACCGTGCGGTTCTTGAACTGTGCTTGTAGGTTCTGGTGAATAGCTTTTGTTTTTGCTATAAGAAGTAAGCCCGAAGTCGCCATATCCAGCCGGTGCACGATCATCGGGCCTGTTGCATCCGGATAACGGATAGTTAACCACTGATAAACAGAGTCTGTATCCATTTTCCCGGGGACAGATAACATCCCGGCCGGTTTATTGATTACCAATAACCATTCGTCTTCCAGTAAGATTTCCGGTTCAGCCTCTTTGTGGTAGTTTACAGACAGCGGGTTTACTTCTACATTCAATCCCTGCAACATATGTTTTAATATAGGCTCGCATTTCCCTTTACAAGCCGGATAATAATAACCGTGACGGCGGATTTCCATCTTCGGGGAATCTCCCCACCAGAATTCGGCCATAGCAAGTGGCTTCAGCTGGTGCAGGTAAGCATATTGCAGGAGCTTGGGAGCTGCGCATTCTCCTGCTCCGGCAGGAGGTGTTTTTTGCTCCGTTTCATTGAATAGTTCACATAGATCTTTCACATTACCCTTAGCATTCAGTATCCGGAATTGTTCGAATAGCTGTTGTTGTAAGGCTGCCGAGCGCGTCTTGCGTTCTGCTTTCAGTTGTTCGATCGTAGCTTCGAATGTTTTTACTTCGGATTGTAAAGTCTCCATTCGTTCGTTCCATTGCTGCTTTAACCGTTTTAGTTCCGCTTTCTGAAATTGGCTTTCACGAACCATGGCAGCCAGTTCTGCTGCATCCGGATTAGCCTGCCGCTTGATTTCACGATTTTTTTGAGCGACTTTCAGTTGCTCTTTTGCTTCGCTGAGGCTTTGTTCGGCCTGACGGCTTGTTTCCGACAGTTGCTCTTTGCAGGCGGTATATTCCTTATCTGTCTGAAGCTGCCTGATCCGGGCGTTGATTGCGGAGATCTGTTCTTCTTCGATCCGGAAGAAACCTTGCGGTTGTTGCAGATCGTAGATCGGGGGAACGAAATAGCTGTGCAGGTTTTTGCCGGCCAGTATACCGGAGAATGCGGCCAGGAAACCCAGTTCTCCTGTCGCAGTCTGTACGATCAGTACACCGAACATTTTCCCTTGTCGCAAGTCGCTCTCCCAGTCTTTTCTTGACAAAAGATAAGCCTGTACCTCTTCTGAAGCCACTACCGACAAAGGATGAGGGATATAATGAAACGGAAATGTAAATTGTTCCGGTAGTGGTATGTGGGATACCGGATGACTGAAAAAATGAAACTTATCCATTTTTATCTCCGTGGTCCCGAAAACATTTTGCGTACTTTATCCTGGCTTGACAGGAAGCTTAGCGAACGGACAATATCTTCATAGTTTTCCGGATCGGCTATCCGTGGAGCTACGATATCCAATACATTCAGTTTGTCATCGTCGAATGTATAGATAGACATCAGTCTTATGCATTGCTGACAGGAAAAATACCGGTCGGCAACCCCTATGGATAGTAATTCCAGCTGATCGTCTTTAAACGGCTTCGATTTGACTGTATTGTATAGTTTCTGAAAGTCTCTGTCGTTTATAATCCTGCCGGGTCGCATATGATTGTTGTAAGGAGGGCGGGGCCTGTCGTATTCAATATCATTCGGTGGATAGACGGCAACGGGAGGAACCGGAGTCTGGTCTACGTCTCCGCTGAATGAATCCATGTTTGTCACCCTGTCATTCTGGAAATCAATTAAAATAATGGTGGTTCCGAGGATGTCTACTTTTCTGAATTCCCATTGTTCATATTCATGGTCGAAACGACGGTAATCCGGGTTGCCGAGCAGGTTGGTTATCTCCCTTTTGCTCATTCCTTTTTCTATTCTCTGGATGGCATTTCTGTTGGTTTGGTAGCTTCCGCAACTGCTGAAGAAGAGTGAACCGCCGATCAGTAGGAGTGCTATTAGTGTTTTAATTTTCATATTCTTTTTCTTTTAGTTTATGATAGGTCTCTTTTATTTGGGTATAAAGATAATCAATTCAATATATTCTTTTCGATAGACCTCCGCCAATTGTTATGTTTTCTCCATTAATCGATTCATTTTCTTCCTGACAGAGGAACAGGCACATACGGGCGATATCTTCTGCAAATTCCGGTATCCCGGCTGCAGTAACTGAATTGACTGTTATATGACATTCCGCGAGTGAAGTGGCAAGAGTGGAGGTTAATGAAAGGATACCTCCGGTTGTGACATTAGTTTCCGATAGATTTATAATTCTTCCGTACGGATTCGCTTCGCTTTGCGAGCGGCGATGTAAGGACAGGTGGCGTGACGTGACGAAGGCAGATAATAGATTGGCGGAAAGAAGTTGTTCGAAATCTTCCATGCTGGTTTCCGTGATCGGATTTGTCTGGCAGGTACCTGTATTGATTAGTATATCCAAGTCGCCCCAATCCTCCAGGATATGTCGCAGGCAGTTATCCAGGGAAATCTTGTCGTTGATATCTGCATGATGGAAAGTCGTGCCGGTCTTTTCAGCCATTAATTGGCCGGCTTCTTCATCTGTGCCGCAAAAAGCGACCCGGTTACCTGCCATGCGGAATGATTTTACTATCACTTTGCCGAGTTCTCCGGTTCCATCCGTTACAAAAACTCTTCTGGTTTTGTGGAGCGTATTTTTCTTTTTTATACCGTAGCCGGTTTTTGTTCCGGTATTTTTTCTGGATTGGTATTCCTCGTATTTCTTTTCCAGGTAGTTATCTGCCATGATTATTGTTTATTGTAATTCTACTATGTTTATGTATTTGCTGTACCCTATCTTCATAAATCACTTTTAGAAGATAGGAGGCTGTTGTTTAATTTGTTATACTGAAGTTCCCGGTTCCGTATGCCTGCTTACCCGAAAATATCCCGGTACAGGATAGTAAAACGGGGCTTTGCTGTATCCCGGATGTGTGAGGCGCCCTTCCTTTACACGTGTTTGTAGTCTGCGCAGGGCTGTCGATTTCCGTAGTCCGCATAGAACACACATGTCTATCGTCGTGATATAAGCATGATCCTGAAAATAATCGGCCAGTTTACCGTCGATCTCGATCTCGCTGATTGTCTTAGAGCGGTGGGTATGTGCTACTCTTTGAAAAGGCATTCCTTTGAGTGAATCTTCCAACGCTTTGTCCGGAGTAAAAACGATTCCTCCGAAGTGGATATTTTCGGCTCGTATTTCTTTGGGCGAACGTACGGCCGGCGATTTGGCACTGCCGCGGAATGTACCTACCCCTTTTAGTTGTACGCTGTTTCCTTTGCGTATTTCACGTTCCAGTGTATGTGCAAATTCAACAAAAGCAGCTGCCAGGTCACCGGTCGACAGGCTACACCGATCGGCTATCTGTTCGATCATCATCTCGGTGGTTATCCGTGCTTTTACGACAAGCCGGGAATGGTATCTCGTTTTGTTGGAACCTTTAGGCTGGGGAGTAGGGAAGAAGTCATAAAGTGCACTCATGGGATCTGTTGGTTAGGTGGAAACAAACTAATGTTTTCCTGCTTTATTACTAATACTTAACTGGTGAATTGTTTTTTGAATCACATACTATGACGAACTTTTGTCACATGTTGTGAAGTAGCTTCATCATATAATGTGACGTAGCTATCGCTCATATTGTGATTCAAGAAAGAACTCCTTACAAAAATACGAGTAATATAGCAGTAAAACAATACTTTTCGCTATCTTTTTTATTAGATCAGTTTATTGAAAAACAACTGATTATATATTTGTGAAACGAGTATTTATGCGTATATATTTGTGCTTCATTCTTATTAACCTCTAAAATTTATCGATATGATTAGCAATCTTATTAACCGGATGAAGCAGGCTGTTCAATATTTTTTGTCTGCTGCCAATAGTTCTTTATTGAAAAAGAGACAGCGTGTAGATACGTGTTCGCCCAAATCCCGCTGGATCGTGGGGATGACAAATGACTTGCGTCGTTTTCTGAATGAACGTTTTGACTTTCGTTACAATCTTCTGGACGGTACGACGGAATACAGGGGAAAAGGTGCTGTTGGACAGCCTTTCCTTCCTGTGGACGAACGGGCGATTAACGGAATGATCGTGGATGCGCGTCTGAAAGGTATTTCTTTCTTCCGGGGAGATGTACAGATGATGATTCTCTCCGATAAAGTACAGTCGTACAATCCTTTCCGTTTGTATATGGATGAATTGCCGGAATGGGATGGAGTGGATCGGGTAACGCCTTTGCTGCTCCGTGTCTCTGCTGAAGAGATATGGTTGAAAGGGGGACGTTGCTGGCTCAGGGCAATGGTTTCGCAGTGGATGGGATGTGAGCGGTCGCATGCCAATGTATTGACACCTGTTCTGATCAGTGCGGTACAGGGCTATGGAAAAAGTACTTTTTGCCGGCAGTTGCTTCCTGATACATTGAAGAATTACTACCTGGATAGCTTGCCATTGACGTCCGGTGCTAATCCGGAACGTAAACTGGTTAATGCGGGACTCATTAATCTGGACGAGTTCGACCGTATTGGAGAGAAGCAACAAGCAAGTTTGAAAAATCTGTTGCAGATGCTCTCTATTCCTATCTACCGGGGAAAACGATTGGGGTGGGTGAACGAAGCGCGTCTGGCCTCCTTTATCGGTACAACTAATTCCCGCCAGTTCCTGACCGATGCAACAGGAAGCCGTCGTTTCCTTTGTGTAGAGGTAGATTCTCCTATTTCCACTGAACCGATAGAGTATGAACAGTTATATGCGCAACTCAAATCGGAGTATCTGGAAGGAGAACCTGATTTTCTTACCTCAGAAGAAGAAGCCCTTTTACAACGGCAAAATAAACGGTATTATTGTCAGTCGCCTTTGGAAGATGTATTCCGTACTTGTTTCCATCAGCCTTCGCCAGGCGAGAAAGGCCATTGGATGACAGCTTCGGAGATATTTGCTTTTATGCATCGTTTCAATCCGTCCGCTTTACGGGGAATAACGGCGAAGCAACTGAGCTTTAAGCTCTCAGGAATGGGATTTGTGCCCAAGCATCGGGCATATGGAAATTGCTATTTTGTGGTGCCGGTGCGGGTTTGAAGAAATAGATAATGCACTGAAGTTCCTTTTGTCCTGAAATGGGTGGAACTTCAGTGTATTTAACAGGTTTGTAGTTGTTTATTGTTGAAAAGTGATTTGTCTTACTCTACATCCAGATTAGAAAGAAAGGAGTGAAGGAAGAACGCGAGCTGCAGTTTATTATGATTACTATTTCCCAGGTGCATCCTTGTCATTCCATCGGGCTTTACGTTGGATTTGGGGCATGACGAATAGGATACGGTCAATAAATCCATTGCTCGAACGGTCGTCTTTGGCTAAATCATTGAGGATGTTTTTCTGGATCGTACCAATCACCGGAATAAACGGACGGGTGATAAAGACGGAGCTTTTAGCATTCTTACGGTCGGAAATAACAGGCTTGCAACTGAACACCGATAGCCAAAATTGCTCTTCCGAACCATTGTTATAGCGATTGAAGTTCTTGAACCGTGCCGAAATCTCATCCGACCATAGGCAAAGCCCACGTCTGTTCTGTGCATGGATATAACTCACTCGGTCGGCCGACCAATGCAACAAACAAAATGGCACTCTCCACCCAACCTTGTTTTATTTGGATGAGATGCGTATTTCCAAATTGTTTGTGTAATTGGCCGCATTTGGTGTTGATATGGCTGCGTTTGTCTTCACTATAAGATAAATAACTCTCTATTTTACGAAGGAATTAGATGTATTCTTTCATTCGACTATTAAAGGTATTCCCGAATAATTCCATTTCGCTGTTCGCTATTCCTAATTTAGTAGCCAATGCTTTCCAGTCTTTAACTGCTATTACCACTTCTGAGATAATCTTTGTGGCTACGTCTTGAGGTAGCATATAGGCTTCACAAGCATCTGATAGAATTGCTAAGTCTGCTTGGTTGGAAGAGTTGGAAACAAGTAGACTCTGATATTCGTTTAGCGTTGGATTCATATCGTAGGCAGGGGAGAGCGTCCAACCTTTAGCAGTGAGTAGAAACCCGTGGTTGCGGAAGTGGTCGTCCGAGTTCCCGATGCAAATATTAAAAGCTACACGGCGGTATAGCTCTTGAAGATTCTTGTTTACCTCCGTACAATTTTGAAGTATGAAATCTACCATATCCAAGTACCCGTTTCCGGTGCTTGCGTTGGCTCCATCCGAAAGTCCGAGCAATGTCATAGCAGAGGCAAAATGTATTCGCTTGCCGTCATCGGTTCTGTCAAAGCGACGTGATAAGAGTGTGTGATACCTATCGCTTGTGGAAATTACCTGTGTAGATGCAGCATTAATTCCTGCTTTCTTAGCCAAAAGGTGGCAGAAGTGTTCCCAAAGTCCTGCGTTGTAATCATCTTTGCGAGAAGGGAATTTGGCTACATACAACACTTTGTCGGCGTCAACTACGCTGGCTTTTGGTCTCGCTCCACCCAATGAGGAGCCCGGTTGTACTAATTGAGTAAGCCACTTTTTATCGGGTAGTTTGTTTTCCTCTTCGCTTTTTTCAATCTCTCCGCTGGCATGAATCAATTCACGGACATTGGTTAGTGGTGGGATGCGTAGGGTGTTGCTTGAGTTGATAAAGTCTCCATCGGGTGTCTCTTTGAAGCGAAATCCACCCATGCGAGATGAATCATCAATTCCCAGCAGATAATCAAATGAAGATAAGCGACGGACAGGACGTTTCTCTTCGGTAGCCAAGATTTGCTCTCTGCGGTTGAGTAAAGTACGTCCCCAACGGTCAGGCAAGGCATCGGAGAAACATCCGAAAATATCTTTTTCGGGCTGTGTGTATTGCTGTCCCGGATAATTATTCAAATCATCACTCAGAAACAGATTGCCATATTTCTTGAGCCAATTATCATTGTACTTAAAGCCGTAACTATCTGAGCCACGAAGCGATTCATAGCTTAGTTCTCCGATGAATTCAATATCTTTTAGCCAATCAAAGTCGGCATATACCAATATTTTTTTCATTGTTTATTCCTTTTTAGATGCACGTTCACGGTTCTTTAAGGTCAAATCTTGTAACGATTTCCCCAGTTTATCTTCTTTGGCAAGCCAGAGAATATCTTCATCCAATTGTAGGGCGTAAAGCACACGAAGATAGATACCTATGGCAACAGTAGGCACACCCTTTTCGATGCGTGATACCGTCAGGGGCGAGCAGGTAGCTCGTTCTGCCACTTGTGCTACACTTAGATTCCGACGTAGGCGGGCCAATTTTATTTGTTCGCCTACAATCTCCATCCGTTGTTCTAATTTTCGAGGAAGCTTAGTTCCCATAGTATTTTTTGCCATAGCTATAACCTATCATATAATATGCAAATATAATGCTATTTGTTTATTATATGATAGGTTGATGAATTATATTTTTATTCAGCGAGATCTTATTTGCCGATTCTCGTTTCTTTTCATTGATCAGCTCCGCATATATTTGCGTGGTCGACACGTTGCGGTGGGTGAACATCTTGCTGACCGTATATATATCTGTCCCTACGGCAATTTGGAGGGTTGCATAGCTATGTCTAAAACAATGGAATGTAATGTGTTTCTGAATCTTAGCTTGTTTGAGCCAGTTTTTCAGAGGGTAATTTATCATGCTTCGACTAAACCCTTTGAATACTTTACCTATGCCTACTTCTCCGCATAGTTCAAACGCTTCGTGGCTAATGGGGAGTGTGGCTTCGGTTTTGGTCTTTTGGGTACGGATACGAATGCAATAGCCTTGATCGGGAGCAATGCCGAAATCCGACCATTGCAGGTTCATTATGTCGCTGATACGAAGTCCTGTAAGGCAGGAGAACAGAGAAGCCGCTTTGAGAACGGGAATGTCGCAAGGAGTGGCGGCCAATTGCTTTACTTCGTCCAATGTCAAATACTCCTTCTTTACGTCCTCATAATCAATCTTTTCTAAGAAATCGTTGATGTTCTCACGAATCATCTTATCCCGATAAGCTATTTTTAGTAACCCTCTGAAAGTTGAGTAGTAGCCTGTGGCGGAGTTCAGTGAAACTTTGTGTTGCGTATGTTTTAGCTGCTTGGCGTTCAGTAAGTAAGCTCGGAAGCGTTTGCACAGATCCACATTCACCTCTCCAAAGGTACATTTGCAACAGTTGGTCAAGCTCCGGTCGAGAGATTTTGACGTTTTTGCCGACCTTCACACGGGGGATGTTGTGCTTCTTGGCCACAACGAAAATCCACGAATCAACCACATTATATTTCTCTTTGACTTCGGCTGTGGTATAGAACTCGGTGATAGTGGTACGCTCTTTAGGCTGTATGCGGAACTCTGTCGGATGATTGAAAAGCTCATCAATATCTTCTTTACGCAGTAAATATTTGCATCCCAACCGCGAAGCTTTCAGCTCGCCATTCTTCAAGTAACTGTATAAGGTCGGACGAGTTACATCCAAATAGACCGCTGCTTCTGTGATTGTGAGAAACGGTTTCTTCTTGACCTTTTCAATGGGTTTTTCGAGTACGATCTTTTCAGTAAACAGATTGTTTGTCTTGATTACTTCGTCTCGCTTTTTCTTTTTGTACAGCGCATTTGCACACCTGTGCGAACAGCATGTAGTTGTAGTCTTATGGGCGAAATTCAGTACCACACCAGCTATAAATCTTCTTAATGTCAATATTACTACTCATTTTGATTTGTATTAATTCTCTGTTATTTCTGTAAAATCCCGTAAAACCGTGTAAAATGGCGTAAAGTTTCTCTATCACCTTTCCAATTAGTTTTCGGTTGCCAACCACCGAGACCCAAATACGGTACAAAAATGAGCAGAAAATGCACTATTAACGATCAACATCAATAGTTAGCGCAAAAAGAAAGGCATTGAGAATCAATGCCTTATTAATCAATAGTAATCTATGCTAATCGCCCCCTAATCACCAATTACTTCCCGATGCAAAACTTCCCAAAAATATTCCCCAATATCTCATCATTACTAATCTGTCCTGTAATCTCGCCCAGATAATGCATGCACTCTCTGATATCCTGGCTCAGGAAATCTCCCGAAATATTCATTTCCAGTCCATTAATTACACGGAGTATAGCTTCATGGGCTTTTGTCAGGGCCTCGTAATGGCGGACGTTGGTGACGATGACATCGTTCTGTGAGACTTCCGGCAGGGCGGCAGCCTGGATAAGATGCTGTTTGAGTATTTCTGTATTTGCTTGCTGTTTAGCTGAAATATATAGGCGATCGGCAGGAATGTCGCTCAATAATTGTTGCTTGAGTTCCAATTCGTTCGGAGAGAGTAAATCGGATTTGTTGAATACAAGAATCACTTTTTTACCTTCAGCCTGCGGAAGGATCGTTTGTGCCAATTCTTCAATTTGTTCGGCTGGAGTGTTCAGGTCGATCACCCAAAGGACGATAGAAGCCTGGCGGAGTTTTTGGAAAGTACGTTCGATACCCAGGCTTTCGATCGTATCATTGGTTTCTCGGATACCTGCCGTGTCGATGAAACGGAAGGTGATGCCTGATAGATTGATCGTGTCTTCTATCACATCGCGGGTGGTTCCGTGGATGTCGGAAACGATGGCGCGTTCTTCACCGACCAACAGGTTGAGTAAAGTGGACTTACCGGCATTCGTCTCGCCGATGATGGCAACAGGGATACCGTTTTTAATGGCATTACCCACACTGAATGAATCGGCCAGTTTGTGTATCAACTGTTCGATGTTTGTTGCCAGCTGCTTTAGATTGGTACGGTCGGCAAACTCGACATCTTCTTCGCTGAAATCGAGTTCCAGTTCGATCAAAGAGGTAAAATCGAGCAGTTGGCTGCGTAGTTTGGTCAATTCATTACTGAAGCCTCCACGCATTTGATTAATAGCCAGTTTGTGCATCCCGGCGGATGTGGAAGCAATCAGGTCGGCTACAGCCTCGGCCTGGCTCAGGTCCATCTTCCCATTTAGGAAAGCACGTTGTGTATATTCGCCAGGAAGAGCGGAACGACAACCCTTTTCGATCAGTAACTGGAGGATTTGCTGCTGGATATAAACCGAGCCGTGACAAGTGATCTCGACAGTGTCTTCTCCTGTGAATGAATGAGGAGCGCGGAAAAGAGCGACAAGTACATCGTCGACCAGTTCTTCTCGGCGACGGATACTACCGTAACGCAAAGTATACGCTTTTTGTGTCTGAAGGTTTTTACCTTCAGTCTTTGGCACGAAAATGGTGTCGCAGATGGCAATTGCTTCAGAGCCCGATACGCGGATAACGGCAACCCCTCCGGCTCCGGGGGCTGTCGATACGGCACAGATAGTATCCTGATTGATCATGGTTTGAATGTCCTTATACAGTAATTAGTTCATATTCCTGAGTTCCTAATCCGATCTTTTCGGCATGTTCCAATCCGGCCTGCCAGTTTGTGTCGGGATGGATCAGGTGGAATTTGTCTTCACCTTCCAGATGTTCATGCGGATGTGCTTCTGCCAGTTTGTTTCCTCCTATCAACGGAGCATTTATCACCATGTCGGCACAAGCCTTGTCGAGTGCGACCGGATCGAATGAGGCTGCAATACCCAGATCGGGAACGATAGCTGCGTCATTATGGTTCCAGCAGTCGCATTCCGGAGAAACATTCATGATAAAGCTGATGTGGAAATGCGGTTTACCCAGTAATACCGCTTTGGTATACTCGGCTATCTTGTAGTTCAATCGTTCTGAAGTATCTCCATCTCCCATGACAGCGGCACTGTATTGGCAAAGAGCTACACATTGACCGCACCCGACACATTTATCATAATCGATCGTTGCTATTTTATCGGCATCCAGGTGGATTGCATCGTGAGCACAATGTTTTACGCAGATATTACAACTTTTACAACTTTCGCGGTCGACAACCGGTTGGGAAGCCGAATGCAGTTCGAGTTTACCTCCTACACTGGCACAGCCCATGCCCAGGTTCTTCATCGCACCTCCGAAGCCGGTCTGTTCATGGCCTTTGAAATGGTTCATGGTCAATATAATATCGGCATCTACGATGGCTGCACCGATCTTTGGGGCTTTGCAGTATTCACCGTTTATTTCGATTTCACGATAGTCGGTGCCTTTCAGACCATCTGCAATGATCACATCACATTTGGCGGAGATAGGGTTGAAGCCATTCTCCATTGCACTTTCCAAGTGATCGACTGCATTGGAACGACGTCCTGAATACAGTGTATTACAATCGGTAAGGAAAGGTTTTGCTCCCAGTGAACGGAGCAAGGTTGCCATGCGGGCGGCATAATTAGGGCGAATATAAGCCAGGTTGCCCGGTTCCCCGAAATGAATTTTTATGGCTACGAACTGGTTCTTAAAATCAATATTTGCAATGCCGGCACGTTTTACAAGCCGTTCCATCTTATCCAGCAGGTTACTGGAGGGAGTCGTACGAAGATTCGTAAAATAAACTTTCGATTTGTCCATTTTCTTATTGGTTTTATCATGCAAATGTACATGATTATATCCATTCAACGAGTCCTTGAAAACATTATGTTTAAAAAAATGTTTTTTATAAAGAACATTTTCTTACTATATCCGGTCTTCCTTTTTGACATAATGTATTACATTTGTAACAAATAGTTTAGTTTATGGACATATACCAATTAAACCATCAGCAATTACTGAAGGGGATAAGATGCAATTTTCAGCGATATCTTTATAAGCAGATACAGTGGGATGATCGTCTGATTGGAGTTTTTGGATCACAGGGAGTAGGGAAGACGACATTATTGCTACAACGGATCAAGTTAGCTTTCGATAATTCGGATAAAGCGTTGTACCTAAATCTGGACAGTATCCTTTTTCAACGGGAAAAGATGATCAATGTTGCCACTCAGTTCTATAAGGCTGGGGGGACTCACCTTTTCATGGATAGCGTGCACCGTTATCCGAACTGGATCAATGAAACGAAAAAATTACTGGAACGCTGTCCCGGGTTGCATATCGTGTTTGCATCCTCATCTTTACTTCCGATATCGAAAGTAGTGAAAGGGTTGAAAGAAGTTTCCTGTTATACACTAAATACAATGTCGTTCCGCGAATATCTATCTTATGAGTGCCTCCTGGATCTTGCCCCTATATCTTTGGATGATTTATTGGAGAACCATGCAGAGGTGTCAAGGAATGTGAATGACCAGATAGTTGTTGCACCTGTGTTCCGTAATTACCTGGAACATGGTTGTTATCCGTTCTATTGGGATGATCCTGATGCTTATCCATTTCGTTTACAGGATCGTATAAGGGATGCGATTGAAATAGATTTGCCGGCTGTCTATCCAACCGAATATGGGGAATTGAAGGTAATCAAAGAAATGATGATGTCGATATCCGATCAGGTACCTAATGTTCCGCGTTTAGCTGAAATTGCTGCTAAGTTGAAGTTGGATGATGCAGTGGTGAAAAAGTATTTTGATTATTTGAAGGATGCAGTATGCATACGGCATTATCAGTCTGCTGAAGGGTTTGTACAAAATCGGATTCAGAAGACTTATCTGGGCAATACTAATTTGTTGACAGCCCTGGAGGAAGGCATGAACGATCGTTTGATTCTGGGTGAAACTTTCTTTGTCGACCAGTTATCGAATTTTGCATCCATCCGTTTGCTTAACAATAATGATTTTGTTGTAAATGATAAATATACGTTCATGGTGGGTGATCCTTTAATGGATTACGAACGTATCAGGGATGCTGAAAATACCTTTGCTGCCATTTACGGTCAGCCTAAAAGCCAGAACAACAAGCTTCCCATCTGGTTGTTAGGGCTTTGTTATTGATTGTACGTTATAAAAAAATAGATATGATAGATATAATGAAGAACCGGAGGACTATCCGTAAATATACAGAGCAGGATATCCCCGAGGAGTTGTTGAATGAACTGCTGGAAGTTGCTGCTCGCGCATCCAATACCGGAAATATGCAGTTGTACAGTGTCGTTGTTACCCGTGACCGGGCGAATAAAGAGAAACTATCTCCGGCTCACTTTAATCAGCCGATGATTATGAAGGCTCCGGTCGTGCTGACTTTCTGTGCTGATGCCAACCGTTTTGTGAAATGGGCCGAACAGCGTAAGGCTGAGGCTGGTTTTGATAATCTGCAAACGTTCATTGCTTCGACCATCGATGCGATGTTATTTGCCCAGACTTTCTGTGATGCAGCAGAAGAAAAGGGGCTGGGAATCTGTTATCTGGGAACGACGGCTTATAATGCCGATAAAATTATTGAAGCGTTGTCACTGCCACGTTTAGTAGTTCCTATTGTTACGGTGACAGTCGGTTATCCGGCTCAACCGCTACCGGAACAGGTAGAGCGATTGCCTTTGGCCGCAGTGGTTCATCAGGAGAGCTATGTCGATTATACTCCGGAATCGATCGATGAATTGTATGGTGAAAAGGAAGCGCTTGAAGTCAATAAGCAGTTTGTAAAAGAGAATAACAAAGAAACGCTGGCACAGGTCTTTACTGATGTTCGTTACACAAAGAAGAATAATGAATATTTTTCGGAAGTGTTGTTGAAAGTATTGAAAGACCAGGGATTTATGAAGTAATTCATACTTTATCAGATAAAGGAAGCCTCTTGCAAACGAATGGTTCGAAAAGCAAGAGGCTTTCTCTTTTATAAAATAATCAAAGGTAAAAATAAAGCCCGGTATTAGTCTGTCTTTAAACTTTTTACAGGATTTTCGTTTGCCACCCAGTAATTCCTGATTTTATCGCCAGTGAATTAGGAATGAGTGTGCGTAGCCTGTATCGTAAATTAAAAGAGATAACCGATAAAGGCTTGCAGGAAATTATATATGACGGAAAACTTGCGGTGGCAGAAAACTTACTGTTGAAATCCAAATTCACTATTCATGAGATTGTCTTCAAATCAGGCTTTTCTAACCGCACGAGCTTTTACCGTGCTTTTCTGAAAAAGAATGGCTGTACTCCGAAAGAGTTCATCGAGGCAAATAATAGAAGATGATCACCCTGGCTTATAGTTTCTCGCTACTTAATATCTGAACTTCATAATGCATGAAAAGCCCGCTTTCTATCACGCCGGTAATGGATTTGATCGCATTTTCCAGGTTGTCCGGAATATTGTCGAAGCAGACATCGAGTATCAGATTACCGTTTTCAGTGATGACCGGGCCGTCTTTGCCTTGTGCCATCCGTAGTTTTATTTCTACCGGGCTTAACGACCGTAATGCCTGATCTACATGGATCAACGCATCCGGAAATATCTCTACCGGTACCG
The DNA here is from genome assembly GCF_905196875.1 of uncultured Parabacteroides sp. GTDB lineage: Bacteria > Bacteroidota > Bacteroidia > Bacteroidales > Tannerellaceae > Parabacteroides. Next base: position 114,408 of record NZ_CAJJWO010000008.1, read on the forward strand.
GGAAGCGGGAGCCTAATTTCGAGACCATCTTGGAAGAGTCTGCTATAATAAATGTCCGCGGACTGGAACTGATCAGCAGCTTCTCTTTGAACATGGCACCGCCACGTCCCTTTATCATATTATGGCTGAAGTCTATTTCGTCTGCCCCGTCAAAAGTCCAGTTGGGTTTATGTTCAAGGAGACTTGTTAGAGGTATGCCGAGTTTAGCACAGGCCATCTTTATCTCCTGGGAAGTCGGGATTGCCTGGATATGAAGTTGTTCGTTCCGGATACGTTCGGCAATCTTCAATAAGGCCAGATAAGCGGTCGAACCTGAGCCTATGCCGATAATATCATTGTCAGTAACCATAGCGGCAATTTTCTCGGCGACCTTTTCTTTCTCCTCTCGGTTGGAAATCTCTTTACCCCATTCCAACGAATTAATTATTGTTTTCTCCCGTTCCATGATATTCTTCACTTTATTATATAAACAGTCGTAGCCAGTTTTATGTTTGTTACAAATAAAGAAAGCGAAAGAAACGGAATTATACCGTTCGTCTTTCGCTTAGATAATTAGTCGTGATTGACGGGTCAAATACGTTCCAACACTGTTTCTATTAATCCTGTCAGTGAACCTTTATAGTTCGTGTTCATATTCTTATCTACGCGGCCTGCTATGATGCAGCAAACTGTCATGGCACGGTGTCCCATCAGGGCGGCCAGACCGGCCAGGGATGAACTTTCCATTTCGAAATTGGTGATTTGCTGTCCGTTGTAATTGAAAGCTTCAATTTTTTCATTTAACTTGGGATCGGCAAGAGGCAGACGCAATTCACGTCCCTGCGGACCGTAAAAGCCGTTGGCAGCAATTGTAACGCCACGAATGATATCGTCGCGGGTGATCTGTTCTATCAGTGAATGATCGGCTGAAACGACATAAGGGGAAAGACCGGACAGTTTCCAGTCCAGCTGTTCTTTCAATGCTGCTTCAAAGTTTGTATCCCTGACACGTTCGGTATCTGCATAGAAATAAATAACCCCATCGAAACCGATAGACTTCTCCGCTGCCACATAAGTACCGACAGGAACGAATGGCTGAAGACCTCCCGACGTTCCGACGCGTACCAGAGTTAATTGTTTGAATGCCGGCTTTACCGTACGGGTTGCAAAGTCTATGTTTGCCAGTGCATCCAGTTCGTTCAGTACGATATCTATATTGTCCGTACCGATACCGTGGGAAACAACGGTAATACGTTTTCCTTTATAGGTACCAGTTATGGTGTGAAACTCCCGGCTGGACACTTCGCATTCTTGTGTGTCGAAGTAAGAAGCAACGGTTGAAACCCTGTCAGGGTCACCTACCAGAACTACTCTGTCTGCCAGCTGTTCCGGCTTAAGATGCAGATGGAATGCGCTTCCATCTGCATTTATAATTAATTCGGATTCGGGAATAACTCTCATTTTTTAGTCTTTAAGCGGTTTTGAAGGAGCACTGGTCGGTTTGGCTATTGCTTCACGCATAGATGTATCCGCATCAATGTTCTTCATCTTATAATAATCCATGATACCCAGGTTTCCGGAACGGAAGGCTTCTGCCATTGCTTTCGGAACTTCCGCCTCTGCTTCGATCACTTTGGCGCGGGCTTCCTGAGCTTTTGCTTTCATTTCCTGTTCAAGGGCAACAGCCATTGCACGACGTTCCTCTGCCTTAGCCTGAGCGATATTTTTATCAGCCTGTGCCTGATCCATCTGCAGGAAGGCTCCGATATTCTTACCTATATCGATATCCGCGATGTCGATAGACAAGATCTCGAATGCTGTACCAGCATCCAATCCTTTACGCAATACCAGTTTAGAGATAGAATCCGGATTTTCTAATACGGTCTTATGACTTTCCGACGAACCGATCGATGATACGATACCTTCACCGACACGGGCCAGGATCGTTTCTTCACCGGCACCACCCACCAACTGCTTGATATTGGCGCGAACGGTAACACGGGCTTTTGCTATCAGCTGGATACCATCTTTCGCAACGGCAGTCACAGGAGGCGTGTCGATCACTTTCGGGTTAACCGACATCTGAACGGCTTCGAATACATCACGGCCGGCCAGGTCGATAGCGGTAGCCATCTGGAAAGGCAGGTCGATGTTTGCTTTAGAAGCAGACACTAGCGCATGAACCACTTTCTCAACATGTCCACCTGCCAGATAATGCGCTTCCAGTTCATCACGAGTCAACGTTTTAAGACCCGCTTTGTGCGCTTCGATCATGGCACGGGCGATAACATAAGGAGGTACATTACGGATACGCATCAGGAACAGCTGTATAAGCGAAATGTTAACACCCGAAACCTTGGCCGAGATCCACAGCAGGAACGGCACATAGTAAAAGAAAATTGCCAGCAGCAAAACCGCTGCACCCAGTAGGATAAAAGGCAAATAGTTCAATTCTTCCATATAAATATAATTAAGCGTGAATATCAGTTTGTTCTTTTTTCTTTACCAACACATTATAACCGTCGACACGGACAATTTCTACCGGCGTATTCTCGTCTATCAGTTCGTCCATCGACTTTGCTTCGACGGTAATGCCTTTGAAACGAGCCTTTCCGATAGGAGCGAGACGGGAAAGTGTGACTCCTTCGTCGCCGGGTTCGATACCCAGGTCGCGGCTGGAAGTCAGCTTCGAGTCAACATCCGTTTTCAAGGCTACCCTGTGAAACGACCGGGAACGCAATAACCATACAAATGCACCACCGAAAGTCACTAATGACAGGAATAAAGTGATGTGTCCTGCCATTTCTCCCACCGAATAAGCGTAAATGACACCTGCGGCAGCGAAAAGGAATCCTCCGATTCCGGCAATCGTTATACCCGGCAGCAAAAATATTTCCAGCAGGATAAGCACGATGGCTACGAGCATTAAAAAGACAATAATGGTTATTTCCCAGATCATAATAGTTGCGGTTGTGCTATCTGTTACTCTTTAAATAGTTAATCTCCGTGTTACGGGCTTTCTTTTCCAATTCGTCAGGCTGGCTGAGCAGATTATTCAGTTGCTCTTCAGCCTCGAGAATTGTCGGTTTGAGCTGTTCCTTTTTTGCACTATTCCCGGAAGAATAAGATGCTCTAAGGTCAGCCAGCTTTTCGTTCAGTTCTTTTATCTGTTTGTTCAGCGAAACAACTTTTTCGTAATAGCTTTTCGCTTCGGGACTTTTTATTTCATCTAGCTTATAATAAACCAGACTGTTGTTTATCACGAATTCGAAGTCTTTTTCGATTTTTGCTTCACCGTAAGGAATTTCTTTATGTGCCAGTTCGATTAGGCTGGTGTAATCGCTTCCCGGTTTCCATGAATCCTGTATGGAAGTAATGGCGGCACGGGCACGTTTTACTTCTATGTCTTCGCTTTCCACGCGGCTGTGTTCGTTGTTCGGAATGAACAGGTAGACACAAACCTTATCTTCCGGCTGAAAACGGTCGGAGACGAACCATCCCAATTCTTTTGTCTCGTCGTAAACCATCATGTAGTCGTTGAAGGGGGAATTAAAAGGCATGCTCAGTTGTTCCGGAGCCAGATAAGTATCAGAGTTGATATTATAACGGGTAACGAACAGGTCATAACCACCTAACGAACCGTTTCCTTTAGAAGCGTAATAAAGCGTTACACCGTCAGACAGGACAAACGGGTAGTTGTCGTCGCTATTGCTGTTAATGTTCATCGGTAACTGTTTTTCATCTCCCCATTTATCCAATAGCTTGGATTGTGTAAAGAGACAATATTGATCGTTGTCGGTTGCATGTGCGTAATAGATTTTATCTCCCTTCTGGTTCATGTAGACTGTTGAGGCAACAGGCTCGTTCGTCTGGAAGAAATCTTTGAACGAAGCCAACGTACCGCTTTCTTCACTCAGGGTATAGGCGGCGAGGAAGTCTTCTTTATCGACTACAAGACTGTCGATTATCTGGACATCTTCCGTTTTCTCCATCATGCGGTGTGCATTTTCAGCCAATGATAATTTGTCGTCGAAAGCCTGTGTATCCAGCTTCTTTTTAGTCAGCAGTTCTATGTATTCTTCAAGCGTTTCAGCTGCTTCGTCGAAACGATAGGTCTGAAAGTAGACATCCGACAGGTAACGGTAGGCGTCCTGTACTTTACGTTTTACTGCCACTTTCAGGTGTTTTTCCGCACCGACCAGGTCGCCTGTTTCAAAGCAGCAGACACCATACCAATGGTTGTAGGATGAATTACTGGGGGCTTGTTTCACCAGCTTCTCAAATGCGGGTTTAGCTTCGGCATATTGCCCTTCGTTGTATAGTTTTTTTGCCTGGTCCAGGCTTTGAGCCTGCAGGCCGCTGCAAAGTAACGTAATTCCAATTGTGTAAAACAGTTTCTTAGATAACCGGCTCATTTTCTCTTGTTGTAATATAATTATACTGATTCAAAGATAATAATATTTTTAGTTAGGCATACAATTCATTGGATAAATATCTATTTTTGTGCCCGATTTAGAATAAATATGGCAAAGTTGACTGCAGAAGAGCTCCTGTTCCGGAAAGTAGAAGAGAAGGTGAAAAAGGCTATTTACGAATATGGCCTGATTGCTGATGGCGACCGTATCCTGATCGGATTGTCGGGCGGAAAGGACTCTTTAGCCCTGCTCGATCTGTTGGGACGGCGTTCCAAGATATACCATCCCCGCTTTGAAGTGGTTGTCGCCCATATTGTGATGACCAATATCCCTTATAGTTCGGATATGGAGTATCTGAAGAGTTGTGCCGATGAACACGGACTACCGTTCATTGTGCACGAAACATGCTTTGATGCGTCGACTGATACCCGTAAGTCTCCTTGTTTCCTTTGTTCCTGGACACGTAGGAAAGCACTGTTCGATATTGCTAAAAAGCAGAACTGTAACAAGATCGCTCTCGGTCATCATCAGGATGATATTATTGAAACGTTACTGATGAATATGACGCATCAGGGGGCTTTCGGAACGATGCCGCCTCGCCTGAAGATGGATAAGTTCGATATGGAAATTATCCGTCCAATGTGTCTGATTGAAGAAAAAGAGTTGATCCGTATCGCTGCCTGGAAAGGCTACCGCAAACAGATCAAGAATTGCCCTTACGAATCCGGTTCCAGCCGTTCGGATATGAAAGAGGTACTGGCACGGCTGGAAGCGATCAATCCGGAGGCTCGTTACAGTATCTGGAGCAGCATGTCGAATATACAACACGATTATCTTCCTCAAAAAAAGAAATAAATTATGCAGGGATTTTATGCTATTCTGTTATTAGTCGTATCGAATGTCTTTATGACGTTGGCATGGTACGGTCATCTGAAGATGAAGCAGCAGTTCAGTTGGTTTGAGAGTCTGCCGTTGATCGGTGTTATCTTGTTTAGCTGGGGGATTGCTTTCTTTGAATATTGTTTTCAGGTTCCCGCCAACCGGATGGGATTCCGTGAGAATGGCGGTCCGTTCAACCTGATACAATTGAAAGTGATACAGGAGGTTATTACATTAGTTGTCTTTATCGCTTTCAGTACGATTGCCTTTAAGGGAGAATCGTTTAAGTGGAATCATGCGTTGGCTTGTTTGCTGTTGGTTGCAGCTGTCTATCTGGTGTTTAAGAAATAAATAGGTAATACTCAAATCATACAATAAAAGTTTTTTTAAATAAATCCTTCAATCCTTCAGTATTGTATGTATATATATGGTAGTCATTGATATATGACTGAAGGAAAATTGTATGGCTGAAGGAATTATCTTGATTTTTGAGTTTTTTTATTCATAAACGGTAGCTTTCGGTAGTATGGAAAAGGCGAATAGCCTCCGGCTGGTTATCTGTTTACATATTCTATTCTAACGCATGAGTCCTGACCTTTTAGTTCAATAGTCCTTTCTTATTTTCTGTTTGTCAGTTGTCGAACGCTTGTTTGACATATGTCAAACAAGCGTTCGACAACTGACAAACAAGAAATGTGTACTGACTTTCATAATAAAAGGTCGTTATCTATCCAGTTATTATCTACTGGCCCTGACTTACCTTTACTTAAAGGAGTGAACTAAAACATATGTAGATTTTAGGCATGAATATGAAGCATTATTCTAAAAATAAAACTATTTCTTTCATATCGCTTATAAATCCTTCAGTCATAAATGTTATATAATCAGTTATTTGACCATATAGCTGAAGGATTGAAGGATTTATTTTAGAAAACTTTTGTTGATATGATCCGGGATAATTCTCCTACCAAGTAAAAGGGTAAATTAAATAGCCGGAATTGTTTTCCCTGAACAGTCTTTACTTCATTAACCGAATAAGGTTGCGACCATACTCGGAAAGCAACGGTTTGGGAAGAGCGTTCCATAAAAGAATGAAGTGAACGCAAGTGGGCATTATGCCCTGATTTTCTTCTTTCGTCAAGAGCAGAACTTCTTTCTAATTGAATAGTTACGCTGAAGTTCCATATAAGAATATTATTTATTCAAAACACGAAGCTTCAGCGTAATTTGTTGAGATGTAATTACTTTACTTTGAAAAGTGATTTTCTCGTTCGAGTCTTTATCATATTATTTAGTTCAGTATCACACCACTGTTATTCGTTGGGTTCTGTGTCAACGTACTGCCGCTGGGGTAGGAGTTGATTGCTGTTTGCGGAATATAGAATGTAACGCGGTATTCTGTAGCCGGTATATCTTCCATAGCAGAATGCGGACCGGGATAATGGCGGGTCAGTGTTTCGCCATTGCGGAATACGTCGAAACTGCGTTCAGCCTGATAAGCCAATTCCAGCTGGCGTTCTTTATCGATTAGCGCCGATGCGGTGTTTGCATCCAAAGAAGCATAACCGGCTCCTGGAATAGAACGTTCGCGGATAGTATTCAGGTCGCTCAATGCTTCGCCGTAACGTCCCAGTTTTGCATACGCTTCTGCACGGTTCAGATAGATTTCACCTAGGCGTGAGATGATTGGAGAGTGCAGGTGAGAGTCTTCGCCTTCACGTGAACATTTTGTTATATAGAACTCCGGATAGACGCGGTTCAAAGTCATTTGATAATCGATTACACCGGTATAGGTTTCCCCGTCGGAGTATTTGATCGAGTAGATTTGTTGCGATTCGTCTACTGCAGTCATCGGATAGATCTTTTCTGTTCCGTCGACAGTTTCGGTACAATTATATTGGTTGCCGTTTTTGTTTAATGTGGCCTGTACGTAGTTGAAGTTTGTATGTTCTCCGTTAGTATTATAAACCTTCTTAATGAAGCGGAACACTTCTGTGTAGTTGCCGCTATCATCTACTACATATTGCGGTTCGATAAAGTTTGCACGTGCATCTACAATCTTCTTCCGATCTGGACGCCAGTCGTTGCGGCCTGTTTCGTTTAGCAGATCGATATATTTGGCGCTAGCGAACATTTCACCCCAACCCATACCGCCGATATTGGCATACATACCACCGATCCCATAATAATGATCGAAGCCGGAGAATTCGGATGCTACCCGTTTAACCACGAAGATGGATTCTTTATTGTTTTCCGGTACATAGGTGTTGTAGTTAAGAAATTCTTCGCGTGGTAGCAACTGATAGTCTCCCGAGTTGATAACTTGTGTCGCATAGTAGACAGCAGAGTCGGCATATTGCGTGTTTGGATTTGAGTATGTTCCACTCATATACAGGTAGATACGTGATAGCATAGCCTGGGCTGCACCTTTCGATGCGTATGCCGGACCATCGTTGATGCTCAGCATACTTTCAGCTTTACGCAAGTCGGCAATAGCTTGGGCATAACTTTGTGTTACGGTAGCACGGTCGGGCAATTGGAGATTGTTTAGATCGTCAGGAGTTCCATTAACGATGGGGACACCCAGGTTTTTGTCTGGCGCTTGGTAGTAAGGGCGGGCGAAAGCACGGGTCAGATAGAAATACATCATTCCGCGGATGTAGTAACATTCCCCTAGTTTGTTATCAATTTCTGCACTTTGTCCCTCTTCGATCATTTTGATGATGTTAGAGGTTTGGGCAACTGCTTTGTAACCATAGTCCCAGAAGTTTTGTAATCGATAGTTGTTGGCCGTACGTGCATAAGAAATGAATTCATAAAAAGCATCGGTAGAAGAACCGCGGATCATCATATTGTCACCGGCATATTCCCCGAGTCGGTGCATCGGGTCAGACCATGTTTTCAGTTGGGCATACGCACCACGCACTAAACCATCGAGGGCAGTATTCGGATCCGAAGTAATATCTTCGGCTGCCATGCTTCCATTTGGCAAACGTTCGACATCGCAAGAGGTCAACAGTGTTCCTATGCAGATGGTTGCCAGAAAGAATTTCTTTATATTATTTTTCATATATACTTTGCTTGTTTAGAATGTTAAATTAAGACCGAACATAAATTTACGAGTAGAAGGATAAACCGAAGGGCCGGCAGAACCGATAGCGGAGATTGTTCCGTCGTCGTTAGTTTTAGCCGGAATTTCCGGATCTACACCCGAATAGCCAGTAACCGTGAACAGGTTTTCACCAGCAAAGAAGATACGCATATTCTGGATGTAATATTTCGGGAGGCTGAGGTTGTAGCCTATTGTCAATGAACGCAACTTAAGGAAGTCGCTGTCTTCCAGGTAGCGGGTGGAAGCACTGTTTGCTTTTGATTGGTTGTTGTAAGAAGCAACAGGGTGTGTAGCGATATCTCCCGGTTTTTCCCAGCGACTCCAACCGTCTTTCAGCTTCATCTGGTTACGGTCGGTATAGGTACCATCAGCATCATATTCCTGACGGGAATAGTTATAAATCTTACCTCCGATAGAGAAGCCGAACACGGCACTCAGGTCAATATTCTTCCAGCTTAATGAGGTATTGAATCCACCGAATAGTTTCGGGGTAGATGGTTTGCAGATTACCTGGTCGGCTTCTGCATATTGTTCTGTAATGACACGGCTACCGTCTTCTGCAGTCGTATACCATTGCGGAGCACCTGTTTCCGAATTGACACCTGCCCATTCTTTCATATAGAAGGCGTCACTACTGTAACCTACCTTCAAAATTTTATCTGCTTCACCAGCAATACCGATACCGCCCCCTACAATGATTTCCATATCAGGATCGTCTCCATACAGTTTTTCTACGGTATTTTTGTTATGTCCCAGATTAGCTTCAAGGCTCCAGTTCCAGTCTTTAGTACGGATGATATCACCACCGATTGTTAACTCGATACCTTTGTTGCTGATTTCGCCCACATTTTGCCAGCGGCTGGTTACGCCGGTAAGACCGGATAGCGGTGTTTTATAAAGTACATCACTCGTATACTTATTATAGTAGTCGAATACGATACGCAGACGATTGTCGAATAGGTTGGCATCTACACCGATACCGAATGTTCCAGTTTCTTCCCAAGTTAGATTCGGATTACCGACTTGACTGATTAAAGTAGCTGGTATTCCGTCGTAATTTGCCGAAATGGAATAAAGTGCATATTGCGGATAATATTCACCCGGACGGTTACCCATGATGCCATATGAAGCACGCAGCTTCAATGCATCTATCCAATTAACTTTAAACCAGTTCTCCCGGTGGATATTCCAGCCGGCACTGACAGAATAGAAGTTTCCGTAGCGGGCGTCAGTTCCGAAGTTGGACGCACCGTCACGTCGGAGAGAAAGTTCGGCTACGTAGCGGTTGTCATACGCATAGTTACCACGGAAGAAATAGGATTGAACGGCCGATTCAGTCAGGCTTCCTCCTACCTTTTCCGGTAAGGCTGTTACATCCAGAACTTCAAAACCTGGAGCAAATCCTGTACCTATTGCTTTAGTTGCTTTTCCTTGATAGTCTTTGAATTCGTAAGCTAACACTGCATCAATCGAGTGTTTGCCGAACATTTTGTTGAAGTTCAATAATTGGTTGGTGTAGCGTCGAGTCGTATTACTTTGGTATTCCTCAATACGACCGTTTACGCCGGATGCTCCGTTACTGCGTGGATCGCTATAGGAATGGTAGTAGTAATTGGTGTATTGGTAGCTGTTTACAGAACGGAATGTCAACCAATCTGTAAACTTGATATCAAAGTCCAGATTACCAAGGAACTCATAGGTCTTGTAATCCGTATGATTGCCATACGAAAGATCGTTTAGGTAGTTTGTTTGCTGGCTGTTGACCCATCCCTGATATCGGTCGGGCACCAATTCGCCCTTCTCATTATAAGGGCTATCCCACGGAAGCATGGAGTACATGGCTGTAACGGAATATTGTGCATCTTCTACCGTACGCATGGCTCCAGATAAAGATGGTTTTACAGTTAACCATTTGAAAGGCTTATAGTTGGTGCGATAGCGGAAAGTGTAGCGTGAATAGTCATATCCTTTCACAGCTCCCTCTTCGTCATAGTATCCGATAGAAAAAAACGAATTTAACTGGTCGTTACCTCCGGCAAGTGAGATATTATAATCCTGTGTAAAACCGGATTGTGTGGCCAGATCCCACCAATCGAAATTGGAGTTACGCAATTCCGAGTTCCAGCGAGGGAAAGCAACCATTTCCGGATTGTTGAAAGAGGCGTAGTAGTCATATAGTTCCGCTCCATTCATCATTTCCAGTTTCCCGTTGTTCAACGTGCTGATACCTAGTTTGGCAGAAGCGTTTATCTGTATCTTGCCGCTCTTGGCCGCTTTGGTTGTAATAAGGATAACACCGTTTGCCCCTTCCGAACCATAGATGGCGGTAGAAGCAGCATCCTTCAGGATAGTCATAGTTTCAATGTCCGAAGGATTCAGTAATCCGGCACCGTCTCCAACGATCACACCGTCGATTACCCAAAGTGGAGCTGTTGAACCACTTAATGTCGCTTTACCGCGTACCACAACTGCACCGCTTGAACCCGGCTGTCCGGAACCCGGGGCTACGTACACTCCTGATACCTTACCATTCAGCATGTTTTCAACTGAAGGTGTTGTAATGTCGGTCAGTTTCTCTTCTTTCAGGGTTTGCAAAGCACCCGTTAAACTTTCTTTTTTCTGTACGCCGTAACCAACAATTACAACTTCTTCCAAAGTCTTGGAATCTTCTTTCAGGTCGATCTTGATATTTGCCTGTCCGGTATAAGGAATCTCCTGCGTGATGTAACCGACGAAAGATACCTGAATGATGTCTCCGCGTTTTAGGCCTTCTAAAACAACCTTACCGTTGGTGTCGGATACATTGCCTGTTGTTGTCCCCTTCACGATCACAGATGCTCCGGTTACAGGGCCTAGGGCATCTTCCACAACACATGTCACTCTTCCTGTTTGTTGGGAAATACTGGTATTAGGCTCTGCCGGGGTAGTTCCTGCAAAAGTTGTTCTTGGGGAAGCTAATGTTCCCACCAGTAGAATAAAGCTAACTAAGTTTAATTTTTTTCGCATGGAAATTTAGATTAAAAATAATATTTGATGTTTAAATATTCTCATCCCATGAACCAAAACGGTGTTTTCCATTTAGATTTGGTGTTTAGGATTTATGTAAACCACAGTTCTTATGGAACTATGGTTTATTTGTGGCAAATATATGAAATATTTATTTAAT
>NZ_CAJJWO010000009.1 GCF_905196875.1 uncultured Parabacteroides sp.
GAAAAGGGAAGTACACATTAGTCGATTTCTGGGCTAGCTGGTGCGGCCCCTGCCGGGCAGAAACGCCTGTTTTAGCCGAAGTATATAACCAATATAAAAACAAAGGGCTGGAAGTACTAGGTGTCGCCGTATGGGATAGTCCCGAAAACACAAAGAAAGCCATTGAAGAGCTGAAAATTAGCTGGCCACAAATTACTAACGCTAGCGATAGCCCAACAACACTATATGGCATCAACGGTATTCCCCATATCATCCTGTTTGGTCCGGACGGCACAATCATAGCCCGCGACCTGCGTGGTGATGGATTAAAGGCAAAGGTAAAAGAAGTAATCGAAACTAAATAAACATAAATGCCACGCAGTATTTCAGCTTCCCGCGCGTTTTTTAAATAAAATGCGGGAAGCTGAACGATTTTAGATGAGCAAAAGATTAATTATATGGATGTTGATATGCCTGAACGGTACGGAATATGTATACGGACAATGGACAGAAAAGGATTCGGTATGGCTTCAAAAGGTTATTTCCGGCAAAGAAAAGATAGAACTGAACCCCGAAGCATTGAAAGCAATAGAATCCGGAACACTCATCAACACAGATAAACCGGCGTCAAACATGATCATGGCACCATCCACCTCTCCTGCTTCATGCGTACTGAAAGATTTCTCCGAATATGTACGCCCGGAGGATGTGGAAGAGCACAATCCAAACCGAAAAGTGGCACTGAAAGACTTACCTCCTGCCGTTTTCATGCGCTATGGACTCGACAAGCCCCTACCCCGGATCAAAATGTTCGGTTCCTTCTACGTCTCCCCCGATATCAGGGCTAACGCTCAAAAACCTTCAGGCATCTCATTCGACGATATGCTTCAACAAGTTTTTATGCCTAGCGCACGCTCCAAAAGAAGAAATGCACAACGCTGGCAAACACAGAAATACTACAACAATTATCCGTAATTTTTTCATACATTTGTTGCCTCATTTACGCGGCTGCTTGTCGTTTTATGTTTAACACACTTGAATGATAAAATGGAAAAAATTATTTCGTACCTGCTTTCGGCCATCTATTATGTGTTATTTGGATTTACACTGGCTTTCTTTCATGTAGTACAGTGGATATGTTTCAACCTGTTTGGCTACAAGTCACACAAAAAAAGCGTGGATATTTTGAGTTTTTTCCTGGTTGCCAACACTTATGTACTAGGCACAAGATACAAAGTTACCGGACTGGAAAAACTTCCGGCCAACCAACCCCTGATTATTGCATCAAACCATCAAAGCCTGTATGATATTACTTCTATCTGTTGGTTCATGCGCAAAGTGCACCCTAAATTTATCAGTAAAATAGAATTGGGAAAAGGTATCCCCAGCATCTCATACAACCTCAATCACGGTGGTTCCGTACTTATCGACCGGAAAGACCCGAAACAAGCATTGTCTGCTATCCGTGTAATGGCTGAATATATCGAACAAAACAAACGTTCAGCCGTGATTTTCCCGGAAGGGACACGAAGCAAAACAGGAAAGCCCCGTCCTTTTGCTGAAAACGGACTGAAAATCCTCTGTAAATATGCACCATCGGCCTACATGGTACCGGTCACCATCAACAACTCATGGAAGATGACGAAATGGGGGTCCTTCCCTCTGGGACTCGGCAACCGTATCGAACTCATCATACACGACCCTGTTCCTGTGAAATCTAAACCCTTCGCTGAACTCTTTACCGAAACAGAACAGATTGTTATCGGAAGTATCACAGTATAAAGACTATCAAAAAGCCCCCCGAAAGTATAACTCCCAGGGGGCATTTCATTTCTACCAGAGGTATTTTACCCGATGGATACTTAGCTGTTACTTCACAATCACTTTAGTACGAATCACATTCGAACCATCTTCCAGTATAACACCATACACACCACTTGCCAACTGAATACGGCCATCACCACTGATCTGTTGACGCTGCATACGACCATCCATGCTGACAATGGTTACTTTACCTTGTGTAACACCTTCGATCACGAGGTAACCTTGAGTACCATATATCCTTGCAGTTACAACAGACTCAATACCTGTCGGTATGCCGCTAAAGAGAGGCTTAATAGTTACATCCTGTGTAAGTTTCAGCGTACGCAACTGGCTCTTCACTTCTTTATCATCCGACCAGCCGTTGAACATCACCCCACTTTCCGGATATGCAACCAATGTAATCACATCGTTGAAATAGCATACACCGTCTGCCGGACCATCCACCTGTACTTTACCCATCACATATCCATTGTCATTCTTCGTAATCGTTTCCACTGAAACTTTCAATGGAGTAGGATTAGCCAACGAGATCTGAACTGTTGTATTTTCGCTTACTTTTGCAATGGTATAGGTTCCGTCTGTCGATTTCAGCTCGGTTCCGTTTACTTTTACAACGATATTGCCAAAATCCGCAGCCAACGCACCAAGTGTAAAACTAAAAGATTTATTTTTAAGAACGGCATTTACTCCCGGTTTACTGATTACAACACCACGCACTTCTCCTGCTTTCGGCAAAGTTACTGCGTATTGACTGTCCGGATCCACCGGATCACCTGGCTTTGGCTCTATCACCTTAGGCTGGAAAGTCGCTTCAATAGCGACAGAGGAAGTTCCCACTGTATAAACGCCTGTATTATTCGAGCCGTTTACTATCAGCGATTTCAGTTCCAGACCTTCACGAGGTTCAACCTTAATAGTAAGCACATCTCCTTTTGTTACAGCACTACCGGTAGGTAATGTTTGTCCCAACTGGTTAGTTACGGTTATTGTTCCTTCCGTCTGTACAAAAGTGACTATTTGCAGATCGGAAACACTAACGGAAACATAATCGACTTGTGCAGTAGTTCCTTCCCCTCCGGTTTCCACAGTCAGATAATTCTTATCATATCCGGTTTCCGGTGTAAATACCACCGGCTGTTTATAAGATCCGGCAACAGAGAAAGATTTCGTACCATCTTTCCAGGAAAATTTACCAGGAATATTGGCAGCACCTCCTGTCAGGTCAGACAAGGAAAGGACCTGTCCTTTCGCAATCACGGAAGCCTTCGGCATTGTGTAAATAACCGGTTTAATCTTGTTGACAATAAAAGCGGCACTTTCAGCAGTAGTCTCCACGTACCCTGTGGCCTTATCTGCTGCAATCGACACACAAACAGTATATGTACCTGCATCGACCGGCTGAGCAACGACTTTACCGGAAGCATCTTTATAAGTTACCGATACAGAAGAGCCAATGGTTACCCAGGAAACAGGCTGGTCATTCTTATCAGAGATCGCCAATCCCGTTTCAGAGTTATATGCAAGCGGTTCGCCCGTGAAATCGGTTTTCTGACTTCCTATTTCAATATTATACGTATCACCGGAGCCCTTGACAACACTAAAGTTTGTATTTTCTTTTATTGTAACAGTATAAACCAACATTCCATCTTCTGTGGTGGTAGGAGTAACCACAGTTGGACTAATATCAGATGTTTTCTTCAACTCAACACCTTTTGTTCCTTTTGGATAAGTAACAATAGCTGTCAATTCTGTATCATCAGCAAAAGTATCCGTCGAAATATCCACCGGTTTATTACCATTCAGCCATTGAATACTGTACAAGGTTGGCAACTCATTCATCGTAATCTTATACAGATCGAGGGAACTTCCCGGAACCATCACATTTACGGTTGCTTCTGCATTTTCAAAGTTTGCATCATCAGCAGGCAAGGTCGGAGTGAAAGTTACTTTTACGGAATGAGATTTACCCGGAGTTGAAGTTGAAGGAGACGATGTTTCAAATGTACCCTTTATCTCAGCATTATTAAAAATTACTTTACCACCGGTTATTTTGTACGTTTTGTCCTTTTCAACCGTTACAGTCGGTAAAGTCTCGATGGTCAATGGAGCTTTCGTTATTTCCAATCCAAAATCCTCAACACCAGCCACTACTTTTGGAATATAAGAATCATTCTCTTCAAATACCAAAGTTGCTTTATATTTACCGGCATTGATAGGAGTATCAACTGGAGTAGAATTTGCATCATCCGTTTTATAAGTAATCTTCACATGTTCATTCAAATTAGCCGGAACGGTACTGAATAAAACAGGTTTCACTTTGCCATCATAAGTCTGTAACTGACCAGTACTACCATCATTAATTACGGGTTTAATATCCACTTCCTGCATGGTCTTTGTTGTGATAGAAATAGTCACATCTGAGGTTTTTACTGTAAATGCAACTGTATATTTCATATCCTGACCAGACTTATCTTTCTCAACAGTCTTCAATTCACCCCCGTTGATAGTTATATCTTTTAAGCGATAAACTCCATCAGGGGCAGTTCCACCGGATAATTTTTTAGTTGTAAAAATAGCCTGATACGTTGTATTCGGTTGTAAATCAACAGCAGTTCCATCAGTAACATCTTGTGAAGAGCCATCCGACTTTTGAATAATCACCTTATTATCAGCGATATAATCGGCCGAAGCTGCAAGTTCCAGTCCATTCACTTTAACTAAAGCCTTTATTGAAGGATTTATAAAAGTAACAGAAACCGTAATAGATGTATTATCTGCATAATTAGCATTAGTAATATCCTCGCTATATGTATAATTTACAACATCGGCTGGATCCGTCTTAACATCAGATGTTTTATCAGTTCCATTTACTGTTAGCTTAAAATCATATCCTGTATTCGGTTTGATCTTAACCAACAGCTTTTCGCCGGTTGCAATCGTTTTACCTGAAGCCAGATCAGATGTTGTTGTACCGGATACTTTCTGAACTGTAAAACTTCCACCTTCCTGCGTTTTGTTTTCGTAAGAAACAGGATGTTCCTTGCCTAAAACAACTGCTGTAATCTGAGGAGCAACAGTTATTGTCTTTGCATCATAAAGCCCCTTAACTATAAATTCAATCGATTTACCTTTATATGGTTCCTGTTGACCGAAGATAGCAGGAACCATGCCTTTTACCGTGTAAACAGCTGTTTCGTAACCATCTTCAGGGTCTAATGTGAAAAGAAGCTTATCCCCTTGCTTTACATTTTGAGGAGTAGTGACAAAATCAGCCGAAGCAACACCATTTATTGATACTTTAAACGAATTCGCTTTCGCATTTACAGGTAACACACCTCCCAGTTTAAACTCAGCAGGCTTCACTTCCAGATCAGTAAGTTTATATTGGCGATCACCCGCTGTCAATGAACATTGGTAAGTGCCTTGAACAAACTCTTTCGTTGTTGCATCGTAGAAACGGTATTCGCCATCCCAGGCATCCGGTTGATGAACGGTTTTATTATTATCTTCTTCGTAAACATTATTCTTCTTTATTTGCCAGGTAACTTTTGAATATTCAGGCTTACCAGTTGAAGGAATATTAGCCTGGGTAATTAATGCTGAAATACGAACCCCGGTATGAGCTTTACAATCACTTATCGAAGATACTGATAATGTCTGTACTCCCCAGGTAATTACACAAGCTGGATTACCAGGATTAGCCGATAATGTCAAAATGTTATTGTCTGAAATATCCAATTTAGCTAATGCAGTCAAAGCTCCAAGATTTGTCAAAGCAGTTAATTTATTCTTAGAGACATTTAACTCAGTTAATACAGTATAGCCAGAAACATCCAAAGCTGCATTTAATGCATTACCGGATAAATTAAGGCTTGTCAACTTTGTTTTAACAGTAGGCAAAGTGACCTTACTAAACACCAACTTATTATCAGAAGCATTCAGCGTTTTCAAAACAGATGCATCAGTTAAAGTCAACGTTTCCAGTCCTAAGCCGGAACAAGTAAGAGATTCCAGAACAGAACCGGAAACAACCAGTTCCTTTACATAATTATCTTTACTCAAATTGAGAGTTTTCAGTTTATCTTCACCTGCTATTTCCAATTTATCCATCCGTCCGGTCACAGTAGCAATTGTAGCAGAAGTTGAAGTTATTTCAACTTCTGCTGTGTACCCTTGCGCAAGGGTAACTGTCTTTTTATCGGCACTCAGTGTGACTTTTCCACTGTGTGTCGTTGATAAATCTGTCACTGTAGCCATCTGATCCAACGTAACCGTTACCGGCATGCCACCGGTAGAAGTCACTTTTATATTTACATCCGCCGCTCTCGCCATTCCCAACACTGCAAATAGCATCAGAACCGCATAAAGTAATCGTTGTTTCATAATCATGATATTTTTAGTTTATAATCTATTTTATGAAAGAAATTTGTGATTTTGTAATAAGGATTTTACCCTGTTAGTTGAAAAAAGCCCCTGCCGGTCAACGACCTGCCGGGGCTTTGTCTTGTGTCTGCTTCCTCGCTTCACAGCGATACCGGCAGATGAACTTTATTTTATTACTTTAGTATTAATAACTACCACTTGTTCGCCCTCACGGGGTAATTGGTTGGTTTAGAAGAGAGACGCACCACCGTGCGCCTCTACCACCACGTGATAATTTAGAATTATTTGATTATAAAAAATCCTTTATTATTTAACCACTGCCTTTACAGCTGCTTCGCCCTCAACAGCTACAACTACGATACCGGCTGGTACTGCGATTGTTGCGTCGTCGGAAGAAAGAACTGTAGAAGCAAGAGTCTGGCCAAGTACGTTGCATACTGTAACTTTCTTAGCAGCTGCACCCTTGATCGTTACGATACCGTTACCACCTTCAACTGTTACGCTGCTTGCAGTAATACCTTCGTTAGCTGTCGGAGCACCTTCAGACTTCTTAGCCTGGAATACTTCAGCTTCCTGAATTTCCGGAGTTACAACCAATACATGGTTAATAGTCTTCAACCAACCGCGAGTGTTCTTATCGTACATTGTTTCGATATAGAAGTTTTCACGTGCTGCATCGCAATAACGGAAGGCGAATGTAGCATAGTTCAAGTTATTTGCTCCCAGAGCTGCATCGCTCAGGTCGTAAACAGCACCACTCTTATCGAATGTCAACTTAGAACCTTCGTGTCTTGCGTTAACGAAGCCCAGACGATAGTACTTAGTAGTGTTCTGATCGATGTTCTTGTACATATAAACAGGATTTGCACTGACAGAGTCGATCATGTTCACCAGATAAGCAGCATCTGTATAAAGATGACGGTTGTGTGAAGCAATGCTTGAATTCTGTTCATAAGTATCAACATTACGCAGACCCAATAAGAAGCGAGGACATTCCGGACGAGATACGTTAGCTGTATCCAGGAAGATAGCATTGTTCTTATTCAGATTCTTATCCAGGCTTTCCAGCAAACCAACGTTAGCACCTTTGACTGTGTTTTCGCTCAACAGGTAGTTACCTGCTGCATCGTCAGCCTTGAAGAATTCCAAAGTATCACGGCTGAATTCGCCACGAAGATCTTTGTAATTGAATGCCTGCTGTTTTTCAACACTGAAAATACTTGAAGCATAGCTGTTAGCATATCCATCAGAGATAAGGCTGCTTGGCTGTACTTCGGCTGTCATCTGGTTAACAAACAAACGTGCACCATAAGCAACCTTTGTAGAAGTACCGTTACCAGTCTGAGTTACAACAAGCGGATCAACCAATACAAACTGAGTAGGATCTTCAGTAGAGATCTGTTTTACATAGAATGCACGACGGTTCTTCACATTTTCTGTTCCAGACATTTCATCTGCATCCAGATTAGTAGAGAACAAGTTATCATCAAACTTAACCTGAATTGAAGTCAAGCGATATTTACCGCTTTCCAGTGTGATATACTGACGAGTCTTTATACTTGAAGGTTCAATACCTGAATTAGCATTTACTTCATCTTTATAGATATAGTATTTAGCGCGAACCAACATTTTAGCAGTATCAACAGCATTTCCTTTTGTAGGAACATAACCATAGATCAACTCATCTGTACCCATAGTTTTCTGAGAATAGATATCTTTATCTTTCACCAGAACTCTTTCCATCTTATATTCGCCCTTAGCATCCTGAACCAGCTTCAATACGCCATCCACGCTAGTCAGGGAGAAATGAGTATCACCCAGGTTCTTCATACCGATAGCATATACACTCGTATCAGCAATAGCTTCAGCCTGTGTCATATCCAGATAACCCATAGTACGGTTAGTCAGTTCTGCCTGCGGGATCATTTCGATACGGATAGTATCACGATATGTCTGCATCAAACCAGCTGCATCGTAATAAGTAGCCATGTTTGCATAAGTATTCGGTTCAGAAGTCTTCCACCAGTAGCTAGTACCCCAGGTACGTCCTGACTCACGGTTGATGATTGTGTAGTAACCACCGTTACCCTTAACATACCACTGAGCAGAAGGAATAACTTTCTTATCTTCAGAGTAAACCAGGTTACCGATATTGCTCAGATCGTTTTTGTGCATATCAGCATTGATACCAGTATTGTTCGGATTATTACCGTTTTGAACATCACCTCTATCCCATTTCTGAGTCATTGCATTCCAATAAGTAAATGTAGCATTGGTAGCAGCTAAATCTTCATAACGATAGTCACCTTCTTTTGTCAGATCAGAAGAAAGTTTCTTCGCATTCCGGATATAATAGAAACCTTCTGCGATATCAGCTACTTCGTTCAAATCCGATTCTGTCTTAGTTGTCTTAATTGTGATGTAAGTCAACAGACCGTTGTATTTATCATCGTTTACATCATGAGGACCAGCTGTCAATACAACATGAGTCGGAGTCAAAGTAACCAGACGAGTCAAGTTGCTATGAGCAGTTGCATACTGAGGTGCATAGATCATCAGACCAGTATAAGTTGCAGAAGTTATCGTATTAGCATTAGCTTTATCAAGCACTGCCATATCACCTGTAAGTACGGCTGCAGCAGCAGGATCTGCGACCCATACATTCAGATCGGTTCCGGCAGCAGTAAATGCAGTTCCCAATGCAAGAGCAGCTGCTTTATTCATCTGCAATACATTACCTACAGCATTCCATAATAAGAAATTATCTGTATTGACATCTGTCAAACCATGTGGTGCATAACCATTACGTTTTTTAGCATCGGTAAGATCTGTTACACTCCACGGAGAAGCATAATGCAACAAACGAGCACCCTGTTTAAATCCGGCTAATTCCTGAGCATAAGAAGGATAATAACCTCTGGCGGCGCCACGTGAAAGAGTCGGGTCAATCGTTGGATTAGCAGCACATTGAGCAATACGCATAACGTTATTAGTACCTACTGTTGCAGCAGTACCATTCCAAGGTGTCGCGTCTGAATTAGAAGCACCAGCAGCATCAATAGCCATCTGTGCCCACCAAGAAGCTGCATCATTCTTATCTGCCTTATACAACATTTCAGCCTGCAAGCGTAAGCTCTGAGTAGACGGATAGAAGATAGGACGGAAGTTTGACTGACGTTTCAACTGCGTATAAGTAGTCATTGTATTAGGAGCAATGCTATTTGAGGAAGCAGACAAATTACCATACATTTCAGCTTCTGTCAACTTAGCACCACTCGCTTTGATCAATTCGCCATTTCCATCAACGTTCAGCCTGTCGGTAGCAACAGCATATCTCGGATACAAGATCTGTCCTATTGTCAACTTCAAATCGTAACGACCATTAGGGTTCGGATCGTAATAAGCAGTATCCACACGCAGATATTCTTTCTTGAATTCCGATGTTTCATCCTTTGTTGCATTAGTTACGAAACGTACGAAACCATCAGGAGCATCACCCGGAACACGGTTGACACCATCCTTAGCAGCTTCTGCTTTGAAAGAGCCTGACAACATAATGTTTGTATCGCCCTGAACGTCCGGATCAAATACGAAGTTGAACTGATTCGGAGTTTTCTTATCCTCAGTTAAGAGTGCTTCATTTCCTAATTCTGCATTAATCTGTTCGGCAGTCAGGATGATAGGGTTAGCTTCCCAACCTTCGAAAGTAATAGGCGTAAAAGTAGTGCCATTTACAGTTTTAGTAGTAAACACCTCATTACTATTCAACAAGATACCAGCCAAAGTAGTTTTACCACTTACAACTTTCTTAGCCAAATACAAAGTCTTACCATTGCTATACTGAGCACGCAACTGATTCTGCAAAACATTACCAGCAGCAGCTTCTACTATAGAAGTTTGTGCGGCAAACTGTCCATCAGCCCAACGCCAAGTAGTCTGACCGTCTACAACAGTCAAAGCAACTTCTGCAGCATCGGCAGTAGGAGTACCTACTATGTTTTCCGGAGAGAATTGCAGAATAGCTTCAGTAGCCTTGTTCTGCAATTGATAATACAATACAGTACCGGCAGCATCTTTCTGAGCTGTAACTTTCCATAAAGTACGATCCAATGTGATACGGTTAGTAGGAACGTTAGCGTTCTGTACGTTCTCAACCTGAACCATATACTTTCCGTTAATATTGGCTTCACCAGTAATCGCTTCGCCATTACCCATCACACCTTCTTTATTCACCCAAACCATTGTCAATACTTCTGTACCTTCCGTATCAGCACCTCCGACAACAAATTGGAAATAACGTCCATCAGCAGTACCGTTAACTTTTGCCAAACTAGAGATAGGCTTTGCACCATATACCGTAGACAATTTGAAAGGAGATACGGCAGGGAATCGGCTATCTCCGCGGCTTGAAGCATTATCCTGAATAAAACGACTAAACTGTCCACCTGCTGCTGCAGCTTGAACCTTGTAAGCGTTATTTCCAGGAAGCGTGACATCCTTGTCAATTGTTACCTGTGCCCATCCGTTTGCTCCCGTGGCCAACATCGCGATGGCCATCAAAGTAGAAAACTTTCTGTTCATAAATCTAAATTTTAATATTAATAATAGTGTTAATGAAATTAGTTCTTATAAACTCTTTATATTATCCTAGTCAGACATGAATGACTAGCTAAAACGATCGTTTATTTTAGTCATGGTTTTTTACTTCCGAAGAGTTGGTATCGGAAATACCCAATTTTGTACAGACTTTGTTATTATCTTGATAAGAAAGAAGATAACAGCATAAAAAATATTTGCAAAATAATTGCAGTTTCAAAACTTATATCTAATTTTGTTGACGAGAATAAACGATCGTTTTCTCTAGCCAGACAGTTTATGATCAAACTAATTGATTTTCATATCATATAATTACTTATATACTCATAATACATTCTCTTTATAATATAATAATGTACGTGCGTACATTAATTATATCTCAGTATTATTCAAACTTACACAGATGCTAAAACAGCCACATAAAACCCTATATACCAAAATATTGCAAGTAGAACAACTGTACTTAACCGAAACCATTCAGCACTTTTCCACGTCACTGACCCAGACACCAAGTAACTAAGTATTTTGATTAGGAATACTAAAAAGAAAAGATAGGATAATTTAGGGTTCTCCTTCAATATTTTAATAAAGTAAGGCTAGCCTTACGTAAAAGAAAAGCATATATTACATATATGTAAGGTAAGCCTTTCATATATAAAACAGACACTATACTTTTTTATAATTAGTATCTTTCAGATATAAAATAGTAGAGGAAAAAAGTTATAATACAGGCTTTCAGATTTAGATAATCGAATAAAGACTCTTACAGAAAGGAATAACTTCACTCCAAAGGTTCGTGCATAAGAAAAATAAATATTTTTTGTTTGTTATGCAGTATTTTTATTTTTTATCCGTTTTATTAATAAAGACAGATAAAACGTGGTAAGTGCAGCTTTTCGCTGTGGTATTGCGTCTTATGATTAAGAAATAAAATAAAAATATACAGACATTTATGACTAAATTGCAAATATTGGCACTTCTGCTTGCCTCAATCGCTCTGATATTCTTTACATCCTGTGATGGTGAAGACTTTCAGGAGCCGGATGTCTATAAAGTCACGCCCGACCTACGGGCCAGGATTAATATGGGGATGAAACTCCCTTCCAAATCTGAAAAGAAACAATTTAATGAGAAATTCGATCTGTTCCTGATAAAATGTGAAGAAATGGCTTATGTAAGCAACCCTCATGTATATATGGAGACTCCCGAATATCAGGAGTTCAAAGACTTCGTATTATCAGCTTCCCCCAACATCTATTACCTGGTGATGGATAAGTTTCTAAAAGGTAATCCGGGCTTTTTTTCATATATCATTTATGACCTGCTTATCGACTCCAAACCAGCTATTGCCGATCAGATATCCGAAAGGATGCAAGCAGTAGGAACTCTTGAAGAAAGTTTTTATCTATATCCGCAGTTATGCCTGGATATATGGGTAGACGCACTGGAAAATCAATAAAAGAATAATGAAGAGTAGCTGCATATATATATGGCCTCTTATTAGTTGCTTCCTGCTAATTCTGGCAGGAACAGTTGGCTGTGACTCTTCTAATCTGGATAAACTTCCCTTCAATGACGATCCGGAAGTAATATTCGTGAACGATGACGTGCCTCAAAGACTTTCTTTGAATAATGCACGGCTGAAACGAATTCATCCTCCTACACTCGATTCCACCTATTCCGGTCAAATTTACGAATATAACAGCGAGGGACGATTATCTAAAATATCCGATTGTATATATAATTATGATCAAGTGACCGACACGATCGGATATAAAATACATCAGTATAACCAGGAAGGACAATTGGTACTGACGTCCAATTTTACGGCGAATAAAAGTATGCCTTCGGGATTTATAAACCTGCAAACAGAGGTATATATCTATTCGGATAATGGCAAACTCGAAAAAGTAATTACCCATTATCCGGTCATTTCCCAATCGGAATACACGTTGTACAAATACAAAAACAACCTGCTCGACAGGAAAGAATATTATGGTAATTCAGGTGCTTTGGAAAGTTATACGACCTACTCTTACGACAAAGTCGGCAAACTGATCCTGGAATGTATTTATGTACCTAATAATCAACTGATCCGTTATACGCAACATTCTTTTATCGACGGGCTGAATACCCGGTCGGTAACCTTCTTATCTACGGGAGAAGCAGAAAGGAAAGTGATTAATACCTTTGATAGCAATTATAACCCCATTCGTTCCGAATCGAAAGAACTTTTGATATACAGTTCAAGAGCGGATTTTACGGCACAATATGAATACGATTAACACTCGGTATTCATATTGTGCCAGTTTTATTTTATTCCCACTCGGGAGGTTCCTGGTTCAATAAATTCTTAACAAAGAAATCGTGGATACGATGCATTTCGTACGGGCCGCCCAAAGAATGGCCTTTACCCGGTAGATAGAGTTGTTCAAACTTTTTATTCGCTTTCATCAAGGCATTGACAACCTGCAACGTGGAGGCCGGATCTACATTGTCATCCAGTTCGCCGTTAATCAGCAACAATTTACCTTTCAGCCGATAAGCATTATCCACATTCGATGAAGCACTATAAGATTCGTCGATAGGATATCCCATCCATTGCTCATTCCACCAAATCTTATCCATACGATTGTCATGGCAACCGCATAAAGCAACTGCCGCCTTGTAAAAGTCATTATGAAACAACAAGGCAGCCATGGCATTCTGTCCGCCTGCCGACCAGCCGTAAATACCGACCCGCGAGGTATCCAACGACGGATATTTCTCAGCCGCCGCTTTTATCCAGGCAATACGATCCGGAAAACCGGCATCTTTCAGGTTCTTCCAACAAACATCATGGAAAGCTTTAGAACGGTTGGATGTACCCATTCCGTCGATCGAAACCACGACAAAGCCTAATTCAACCAAACGGGAAATCAGGTGGTGAGCCGGCTTAAAGTCTTTATCCACATGCGAGTCGTGCGGCCCGGCATAGATCATTTCGACCACCGGATAGGAGCGGGACGGATCAAAACCGGTCGGACGGTAAATATTTCCCCATATATCTGTTTTTCCGTCTCTTCCTTTCGCAGAAAACACCTCAGGCATCTGCCAGCCTTCAGCCACCAGGTCGCTGACATCACATTTTTCAAGTACGGTTACAACCGAAGCATCTTCCGTCTTTTTCAACTGACTGACAGCAGGAAAATCCGGTCGTGAATAAGTATCCACAAAATAAGCCCGGTCTTTAGAGAAAGATATCCGGTGATTCCCGTTTTCAGGTGTCATATCAGTAAATCCTGTTCCATCCAGATTGATACGGCAATAATGCAAGTTATAAGGATCTTCTCCTTTATTGAAACCGGAAGCAAAGAAATAAACCGTACGGTTGGCCTCGTCTACAAAATCAACCTGGCGGACTACCCATTCTCCTTTGGTCACCTGTTGTTTTACGTTTCCTGTATTCCCATCCATCAGGTAAAGATGCCGCCAACCGTCGCGTTCCGAACTCCAAAGCATTTCTTTTCCATCGTTCAGATCGTGACGATAGTTCTGATAATAATGGATAAAAGTATTCGACTGTTCGTCGGCCAGATGACGGATCGTTCCATCGGTAGCATTTACCTCACCCACGATATAACGTTGATGTCCACGTTGATTAAACTCAAAAGTGAAAGCACGGCTATCCTTGCGCCAACCAGTCAGATATAATGTAAACTGATTTGCATAAGGTTCCACATCCAACGGGATCTGCTTACGCGACTCTATATCGAACAAGGCAGGCAGGCATACTTCGATCACATCACCGGGTTTGGCATAATCGCGCCATTGCAGAATTGGCTGACGCTGACTTTCCGGACTCGACTCGATCAGAGGAATACGGCGTTCCTGCACACCACGTACCTTGACAGTGGCCAGTTTACGGGAATCGGGCGACCAGATCATATAAGAACTATAAAACAGGTTTGTTGTCCCGTCGGTTGTCAAGGCAATCGCTTCTTTCTTTTTATCTTTTTCATCCCCGGCAGGACGGATATATACATTGTTATCCCGGATATAGGCTTCCCATTTAGCATCAGGCGATACAACCGGCTTGGCTTCTTCTCCGTTTCTCCGGTAGTTTGTATTCTTCTCTTCCTCCTCCTTCAACAGGATCTCGGCCAACGGCTTCTGCTTGCCAGTCAAGAAAGCGGCAAGTTGCTTTTTATCCGCACCTCGCTGTTTTTTACCGGTTTTTGCATTTACCAGATAATAGAAATCACCGCTCCGTTCATGGTTTTTATACCAGAAATAATGCGAACTGTCAAGCCATGCAGGTATTACTGCAGAAGAATACATTTTACCGGAGCACTTTAGGAAAGTATCCGCACGCAGATAATCCGCCGTGGTAACCTGTGCCGTGACGGTCGCTGCCGGCAATGCCAACAGTAGAAGTCCCAAACAGCAAAAAAAGATAAGTTTTTTACACATAATACTATTTTTTAGGTTGTACAATTATCATTATCAGGGCTGTTCCAGCCACCAGTCGATCATCTTACGGGCCAAACTGAGCTTTCGGGGAAGTTCGGGCAGGTTCTCTTTCGTAAAGAACGCTCCTTCACTCAATTCCTCGTCCTGTAAACGGATCGTCCCTCCGGCATAATCAGCAATAAAGCCGACCATCAGGTTACTCGGATAAGGCCAGGGCTGGTTTCCGAAATAAGTTATATTACTGATTTCGAGTCCGGTTTCTTCCATCACTTCGCGCCTTACACACTCCTCCAAAGTCTCCCCTGTTTCCAGGAAACCGGCTACTAATCCATGAAAAGATCCCCGGAAATTCCGGGCATGTACTAAAAGAATCGAATCTTCTTTACGGATTAAAACCAGAATTGCTGCGGAAACAGCGGGGTAAATCTCATATTTACAAGCAGGACATTGTTTGGAAATAGCCGTTTGCATCACTGTTTTCGTGCCGCATGAAGGACAAAAACGACTGTGCAGATCCCAGTAAACCAGTTCGTATGCTTTCCCTGCCATCTTATGCAAAGCGCCATCCAGAAAATCATACGAAGCACGCAATCCCATCGGCAGACAACCGTCAGTCTCCTCCAAGGGTGTATCTACAGAGGCTGTACGACAGGGTATATCCTGAAGCATACCGACTTCCAACACATTTCCGACTTGAACAGGGGGGTCGATACTATAAGGGATCGTATAAGTTTCACCTTTTTTCTGAAGCAATAACTGGTCGTTAAAGAAAATAAACCAATATGCTGGCGTATTATTTATATTGTTCATCACTTTTTTCGTTTGAATGATACAAATATACAGACTAATGTAAAATATACATCAAAAAAAAGATTCCTATTTAAAATATTCTTCCGCCCCAATCGTCTACCAAAATAGAAGGCATGTCTTACTAAGCAATTTTAATTATTAAATGGAAACAGAAAATGTTCGGAAGAAAGAGAAAAGAAGTAATATCTTTACAAGTCTTTGCATACGAGTGTAGCGGATGCGGGCATTGTGTAAAGAGATGCCGGAGAGATGTATTGAAGATGGTGAACAACGGTAACTGTAGCTACGCTACCGTTATCAATCCGGATAATTGCGTAGGATGTGGCAACTGTGTAAATGTTTGCAATACCCATGCTATCGAATTAATAACAGAGTAAAAAACAACATTAAAAATCAAATCACAATGAGAAATTCAGGAAAACTAAGAGGAGCATTAGCCATATTATTTTTTATCGCCCTGTTTACACTAGCCGGTCTGGCTGTTATGTACCTGTGGAACCTTTTGATCCCAGCTGTTATCGGCTGGTCGGTTATCAACTACTGGCAGGCGCTGGGCTTCATGGTGCTGACCCGCATCTTGTTCGGTGGCTTCGGGAAGTTCGGCCCTTTCGGACACTTCAGACATCACCCGGGTGCATTTTGGGGTAGCCGGGAAGAGCATGAACGCTTCCATGAGCAAATGAGAAATATGCCGTGGGAAGAACGCCGGGAACATATACGCCGCCACATGGCAGAATTCCGCAACGGCAGGAACGGAATGCAGCACCCCGGTTCCGACAATAAACCGGAATGATGGAGCATTCAAACAAGCCCCTCCCGAATGAGGAACGGAGTGTACGCATTGCGGATATCTTCAAGAAATACCAGGCACAGCTGCGAGGTTTTATAGCCCGGCGTGTCTCATCCAAAGAAGACAGCGAAGATATCCTGCAAAACGTATTTTACCAGTTTATGAAGAACGACCAGGCAGACAATCCGATCGAACAAATCTCCGCCTGGCTCTATTCCGTTGCCCGTAACCAAATCATCGATCGCAGTCGCAAGCACCGGGAGGAAGAAATGCCTTATCTTTCGGGATATGATGAGGATGGTACCTTCCTGAAGGAACTGTCCGAACTGATGCCGGATGAAGATCAGTCGCCGGAAATGGATTATCTCCGTGCGATGGTTTGGGAAGAACTGGAAAACGCCCTACTCGAATTACCGGATGAGCAAAGAACCGTTTTCGAACTGACAGAATTGGAAGGCATACCGTTCAAAGAGATCTCCGAATCGACCGGAATACCGGTCAACACGTTGATATCCCGGAAAAGATATGCGGTATTATTCCTTCGGAAAAGGTTATATAATTTGTATGAGGATATATTATAAATGCCCTGTTACCATTTAAAAGTAACAGGGACAATATATTTAGTCCGAAAAAACACACGATAGCCTTTTCCGCCGGAATAGATTCCGCTGATCCATCTTTTTCTAACTATCAAAATGATATTAGTATAGCGACTAATAGGGATTAATATTAAGACTAAAAACAATTAGTCGCAATAGTAATATATTTTAACACATCAAAAGTAATACAAAACATCTGTTTATCTTTACATTCTGATATTTTCACTTATTAAACTTATTCGATATTATTTATGTGCGTTTCCGAACTGAATTCGTGCGGATATGCACAAACACCAATAAGACAAAAGCATACATCTTATTATATACCAATATTTTACAAACGTGGCACAACATTTGTTCTTTCTCTGGCAAATTAAATATCTTTTACTCATGATAAGAACAGTAGCATTAGAGAAAATTTTCCGCACAGAAGAAGTGGAAACATGGGCCTTGAATAAAGTGAATATTGAAGTGAAGGAGGGAGAGTTTGTTGCAATCATGGGGCCTTCCGGTTGCGGTAAGTCTACACTATTGAACATTCTCGGCCTGCTGGATAACCCGACAGCCGGTGAGTATTACCTGAACGGAACGGAAGTATCCAAATATACCGAAGTACAGCGAACTAAACTTCGTAAAGGAATTATCGGTTTCGTATTCCAGAGTTTCAACCTGATAGACGAACTTAACGTATACGAAAATATCGAACTTCCATTGCTTTATATGGGCGTATCGGCCACCGAAAGAAAACAAAAGGTAAGAGAGGCGATGGAACGTATGGCTATCGTTCACCGCGAGAAACATTTTCCCCAGCAGTTATCCGGCGGTCAGCAACAACGTGTGGCCATTGCCCGCGCCGTAGTAGCCAACCCTAAACTGATCCTTGCCGATGAACCTACCGGTAACCTGGATAGTAAGAATGGCCAGGAAGTAATGAACCTGCTTAGTGAGTTGAATAAAGAAGGAACTACTATTGTAATGGTAACCCACAGTCAGCACGATGCCGGATATGCTTCACGCATCATTAATCTGTTCGACGGACAGGTTGTAACGGAATCTGTTGTATAATCCCTCGATATAAGAAAAATAGTGCCGGTATGTATAAAATATATCGACACTATCTTTCTAAAATAAAATCAGCATATTTATCTATGATATTTTTTCTACAAAAATCCGTTTTGCATGAAGAAAATTATATTCTTACTAATCTTATGTATCTATTTCATAAGTAACCTGCAAGCACAGAAAACAAACAGTTCGGCAACGCCTAATTTTGGTCCTCCGATCGTTACTATTGGAGAATATATGCCAGATACCTTTTTACAGGATACTCTTAAGCAATACCATATGATCTCGGAATACCTGGGAAAATATCTGTTAATCAATTTTTGGGCTGGAGACTGTGGCCCATGTGTCAGATCGATGCCGGAGTTAAAAGATATCTATGAAAGATATAGCGACCGGTTTACTATTGTCAGTATCAATCTGGATATTCACAGATACTCTTTTCGAAAAGGAACGGAAGTAAAAGGGTTTACCTGGCCTAGCCTTTGGGATGGCGGCGAAGAGTATAACAGTGGAAAAAGATTTCAAGGATTTGCTGCCCGATATAATGTGAGAGGTATTCCTGCTTATATATGGATATCACCGGAAGGTATTGTTTTAAAGCAGTGGAGCGGATACGGCCCGGGGTCCCTGAAAAAAGCAATAGAAACATTACTGGATAAAAAATAGGTGGAAAAGTTTCCAAATATTAAAATTCGGAGATACTCTGACAACAAACGTTATTTATCTACGATTTTATCGTAATTATTATGATTTACAGTTTTATATACATATATTTCCGATCAAAAAACATTAAACATACTATTTTAAACACAAATTAAATTCTACAGGTATGAAGCAAATCCTATCATTACTCATTGTACTCCTTTATTGTACAACGATACAAGCTAAAGAAAGAGTAGTAGAATTACCGGCATTTGACGCATGGAGTTCCACTTCTATCGAAATTCAAAAGATCGTATTAAACGACACGGCTACAACAGTCTATATCGACGCATTTTATCGTCCCCACAACTGGATAAAGATCGCTAAAGACAGCTATCTGCAAGCAGATGGGAAACAATACAAAATCCTGTCGGGCGTCGGCATGGAACCGGACAAAGAAATATGGATGCCGGAATCGGGTACGTATTCTTTCCAGATGATCTTCCCACCGCTACCTGAAAATACAACGACTGTCGATTTCACCGAAGGAGATTTCGAAGGCTCATTCAGCATCTGGGGAATCCATTTGGATGGAAAACCGGCTTTTTCACCTCTTGCAGGTAAAAAGAACCCGAAAGAGTCTCCTGTTCTGGAGACTCCGGAACTGAAATCCGGTATCGCCACACTAAAAGGCCAAATCGCAGGCTTCCGGCCGGAAATGAAATTACAGGGATCTACATGGGCTTATAACCCGGTGACCGGTGATGTGGATGAAAATAAAATATCGGTAGACAATAAGGGAGATTTCACATTGGAACTACCTCTTAACCATATCTCAGTGGTTAATATATCAGCCAATTTCATGCAGGTTCCGGTCTACTTGAAACCGGGAGAAACGACTTCTGTCGAAATAAACTTCCCTGAGATATGCCGGGCACAATCAAAACTACAGAAAGATAAACCGTCATTGGGAGAGAAATATTATTTCAGTGGTGCTTTGGCTGCATTAAACAATGAAGTATGCAATGGGCCGCTACATGGTCTGCCGGTAGGCATCAGTTCACAGGAAGATTACGATCAAATGTTTAAGGATGTAGCCACCATGAACATCGATCAGTTCAAACAGTACTGGCTGGACCGTAGAGAAAAAGGTCTGAAAGAGCTCGATAAATATCCGCATATCAGTGATGCATATCGTAAAATTCTGGTGTTGAATGCCGATATGGAGACAGCAATGCAATTAATGGGTTACTATGTATTGGAATATGCCTACCGGAAAGCCAACAATATTCCGCGTGACTCGGCAGCGGTTGGATTCGTACAACCGGTTATCACTGCCGGGTATTATGACTTTGTTCCGCGCCTGGTTCCTAACGATCCCATCGGATTATACGCTCCTTATTACAGTAACATTATAAGAAGCCTCCAATATGCAAATATCTCCGGACAGCCTCTTCCGGAAGGAATAAAAGAATTCCCGGACAATACAGCAGATCTTGCCCAATTAATGGGCACAGACAAAGGCAGCCTGTTCGACCTGATAGCAGCTCAAAGACTGGCACGTCCTATCCAGGAATTCAAACCGCTTACCGACAAAGAACTGGCTCAGGCGGATAAAATATCGCCTGTCATTAAAAACATACTGACAACGATGAATAACAAACTTAAGCAGACTATCGAAGAAAATAAAAAGAAATCCGGCTATACGGTCGACCGGGTTAATATCGCAGATATCCCTGCAGAAGAACTATTCAATGCCATTACAACCCCTTACCGTGGAAAAGTTGTATTCGTTGATTTCTGGGCAACGTGGTGCGGCCCTTGTCGTATGGCTATGCAACAATCAGAGCCTGTAAAGAAAGAGTTTGAAGGAAAAGACGTGGTATTCCTTTATCTTGCCGGAGAAAACTCGCCTAAAGGTGCTTGGGAGCAGATGATCCCGGATATTAAAGGTGAACACTATCGCGTAACTTCCGACCAATGGGATTTCTGGGGAAAGAAATTCGGCATCAATGGCGTACCTTCTTATATGCTCCTGTCAAAAGACGGAACACCGGTTCATTTCCAGGTAGGTTTTATGGGAGTAGAGAAGATGAAAGAGATGATCGAAGATGAATTGAAAAAATAAAATTCGGAATATCACATTTTATGAAGGCGGAGACCCGGTAAAGGTCCCCGCTTTTTTTGTAGTAAAACTAAAAACTCGTAATATTGCATTCATAAACATAACATACTTAATCGATCATATGAGGAATCTGAAACAATTGGCATTTTTAATCTGCCTGAGTGCTTATTGCACACTCTCTGCGCAGCAGGCCAAAAAGGCAATGACATTCGACGAGATGGTTAGCTGGAAGCGGATCACTGAACAGACTATTTCACACGATGGGAAATGGGTTGCCTGCAAAATGGAACCCTGGAGAGGGGATGCCAGTATACTGGTTTATAACGCCAAAGGAGAAATGACCGCATCTTTTCGTCCTGCCGGACACGCCGAATTCTCTGCTTCTTCCCGTTATCTGCTGGTCACCAAAAAGCCGGAACTGGAAACTGTAGAAGCATTAAAACTAAAGAAAGTAAAAGAGGAAGAGATGCCCGCCGACGAATTGATTATCTTTAACCTTCCGGATAAGAAGGAGTCGATCGATTCTTTAAAATCATACAAATTATCTGAGACAGCAGACTGGATCGCTTACAAAAGGAGCAGTAAATCTGATAGCGTATTGCACGTCCGTCCACTAGATGGAGCCAAAGAGATACTGCTGGCCGACGTCAAAGAGTTCGGTTTCGCTAAAAAAGGAAATATCTTATATTATACAACCGACTCCACCCTGTCCACTTTTACTCCCGACAAAGGTAGCTCATTGATCTTCGAAGGAAAAGGAGTCATCAAAAAAGTAACATTTGATGAAGCTGGAAGCAAAATCGCTTTCCTGCATAGTCCGGACAAAGATTCCATCAGCACACAATGTTCCCTGTATCTGTCCGAGAACAATATACCTGCCCGCCTGGTTGCAGACCGCAAACAAAGTTTTATTCCTGACGGTTGGGTAATCAGCGAGAATGGCGACCTCCGCTTTTCAAAAAATGCCGAACGGCTTTTTTTCGGTACTGCACCGGCTCCCCAACAGAAAGACACGACTATACTGGCTGAAAACCGTCCTGATGTACAGATATGGAAATGGGATGAAGCGGTACAGTACACCCAACAGGTATATAACAAGCAAAAGGACCTGAAAAAAACGTATGCAGCCGTATATAACATCAACGATAACAAATCGATCCAACTGGCAAACATAGAAATACCTGATCTTCAGATCGCAGCAGAAGGAGATGCCCCAATTGCATTACTGTCGACCAATCTGCCTTATGGCACCGAACAGATGTGGGAAGGAAGAAGCCGTTACGATATCTATACGGTGAACCTAGAAACGGGAAACCGCCAACAGATCAAACAAGCGGCAAATACCAGTATGCGTCTTTCGCCGGAAGGAGCATTTGCTTACTGGTATTGTGCCCAGGATAGTTCATGGTATACGCGTTCGATAAACGATGGTAAAGAATACCGTCTGACAACTCCCAAATCTTTTGCGGCCTGGGATGAAGATAATGATGTTCCCGACTATCCCTCCCCACACGGACTGGCAGGATGGACAGCCGGCGACCGCTTTCTGCTGATCTATGATCGTTACGACATCTGGAAATTCGATCCTACAGCCCTGACTTCTCCTGTCAACCTCACTGTAAACGGACGCAAAGAACAGTTATCCTACCGAGTAGTCCGATTGGATAAGGAAAAGAAATTCATCGATTTAGCCGAATCTCAGTTATTACTGGCTTTCAACGAAAAGACCAAAGGTACAGGATACTACAATGCCCGCTTTTCGACTCCGGCCATTCCCAAAACATTGCTGGCCGGTAACTTCATGTTGAAAACTCCGGTAAAAGCGAAAGAAGCCGATGCCGTGATCTACACCTCTGAAACATTCGAACAATATCCAGATGTCCGCCTGTCTGACCTGACCTTCAAGAAGTCTGTCCGACTGACGAACGGAGGCGAGCAGCAAGCTCAAATAAACTGGGGTACAGCGGAACTGGTTTCATGGATATCACTGGACGGTATACCGTTAGAAGGCGTTGTCTACAAACCTGAAAATTTTGACCCTAACAAGAAATATCCGGTAATCGTAAATTTCTACGAACGTAATTCGGAAACCCTTTACGCTTATCACATGCCGGAGCCACATCGTTCGACGATCGATTATCATTTCTATACCAGCAACGGATATATCATTTTCAACCCGGACGTACGTTATGTAGACGGTTATCCCGGAGAAAGCTGTTTCAACTGCGTTATGCCGGGTATCACCTCTCTGATTGCCAAAGGTTATGTAAACGAGAAAGCAATCGGTGCACAGGGACATAGCTGGGGTGGCTATCAGGTTGCTTATCTGGCCACCCGCACAAACCTGTTCTCTGCCATAGAATCAGGTGCACCGGTAGTCAATATGTTCAGTGCCTACGGTGGAATCCGCTGGGGATCAGGACTGAACCGTTCTTTCCAATACGAGCACGGACAAAGTCGTATCGGAGGTACCTTATGGGATTCTCCGTTGCAATACATGGAAAACTCTCCCCTCTTCAATATGGATAAGGTAACGACTCCTATCCTGATCATGCACAATGACAACGACGGTCATGT
The DNA here is from genome assembly GCF_905196875.1 of uncultured Parabacteroides sp. Taxonomy (GTDB): domain Bacteria; phylum Bacteroidota; class Bacteroidia; order Bacteroidales; family Tannerellaceae; genus Parabacteroides. The sequence goes on from NZ_CAJJWO010000009.1 coordinate 23,843, forward strand.
GCCCTGGTATCAGGGGATCGAGTATTTTGTAGCACTCAAGCGTTTGCAAAAACCGGTATGGATGCTCAATTATACAGGAGAAATACACTGGCCGCTACGCCTGGCTAACCGTATCGATTTCCAAAAACGTATGTTCCAGTTCTTCCAGCACTACTTAAACAGCCAACCGATGCCTCAATGGATGAGCGAAGGTGTTCCGGCTGTCGATCAGGAGTTTAAATTAGGATATTAATCAAAAGGGGGGATATTTTAATCCCCCCAATATTCCTGCTGTTTCTTTTTTGACAACTTTGCAATCACTTGTTCTATAGAGTGATCGATCAGTTCTTTTATCAATTCATCCGGTACATCACTCTCTAAATAGACAGTTATCCAATGTTTCTTATCTGAATACGGCCCAAACCAGATACCGTTATACCGTTCCATCAACTCGGCCGATTTATCCGGATCACATTTCATATCTGCCCAAAACTTTCCCTCTTTCGGATTTAGGGGAGCAAACGAAGGGAGAACACCCTATTTTCAGTAAAAATCTAACCAACAAGGCATTTACTATTTTTTCGTAAAAATATGAATCTTCCGTACTTCTATAATTGCTTTAGAAATAAATAATATTTACTTTTGAAGCGATCATAATAAACGATACCATGAAAAATTATCTTACCATTATCTGTATCTGTCTTGCATACATCAGTGTGTTAAGTAGTTGTAAAGAAAAAAGTGAGACAAATATCCGTCCGGTCACTCCTCCTAAGTATGAAGGTAAGGTCGATAATTCAGTTATTCCAACCCATATAGACCTCGAAGAAGCACTCAACAAAGATAGGAATCCATTAAAACTCAGTCAGATTGCTTCAGAGATAGATTATTATATTGTGGGAGACGGCAATTATACAGTCACACAAGCTATTGCAATACCGGATAGCAATGCCTTTCTGACATTCAATAATCCGCGTATTTACTACCGGAAAAACGGAAAACCGAGCAAACGTTATGGGTTCAAAGCATTGGCCTATAAATGGAATAATGAAATGAACGGACATAACCTGTTCTACGACAAAAAAACCTCCCGCATGTATTGTGCATTGAGTGGTAAAGATCAGAATAACAGGGGAACCAAAGATCCTTTTTATCCGCAGATCGTCGAACTACCGCCTCTGGATACGATGTTAACAATCAGCAGGTATATTTTCCCGGAAACAGTAGAAAAGAAATATTTAATCAACCAGGGGAACGATAAACTGGTCGGATTCTCTTCTTCCGGATATATGTTAAGCCATTATGAAGATTCAAATGGTATGCCGAATTGTTTACTGACATTTAATATGGAAGGAGAAACACTCTGCAAATTCAAGCTAAAAGAACAATCGGCACTCTCGAGAAAAGAGACGAATAACATTCCGTTTTTCCAGACCTCCTATTGGAATGAAGCACAGGATCAAATGACATTCATGATTCCTTTCTGCGATACGATATATCAGTTACGCGATCCGCGAACAGTCGTTCCGTTATATAATATCCACTTCGGAAAATCTGGTATTTTTTCAGAGTACACGGAAGGGCAAGGCGTGAAAGATGAAAAAATGTGGCTACGTACATTATACGAAAACCCTAAAGGCTTATTCATGGGTATATACCAGAAAAAAGGCCCGAAGATCCTCTCCTGGCTGAATTTCGAATATGAATATAAACCGACACTAAGCTACCAGGCCGTTTACCTGAAAGATAAGGGAGAAACGTATGTACTTCCACGTAGGGAACAAGGCTTTACCAACGATCTCGACGGCGGAATGACTTTCTGGCCGGACGGTCAAACAGACGGTTATCTCTATATGATCCGTACCCTGACGGAAATGCGTGAAAGTGTGGAACGGACCGGTTCTCCGAAGCAACAAAAATTACTGGATATCCTCGATAACAAAAGAATACAGGAAAACCAATATGTAATGATCGTAGTAAAGTGAACAAAAGATCTTTTCAATAAGAAAGATCATATTTCTTCATCTTATTGTAAAGCGTTTGCCGGCTTATATTCAGCTGTTGGGCACAAAGGGTCAGGTTTCCTTTTTTATCAGCCAGCACTTCACGGATAAACTGCTTCTCCATCTCTTCCAACGTAACCGGATGGAAAGCCGGAACCGGATCTTCCATATAGAAATCATCGCAATCCAACAAAGAGGAGTTGGATAGGAGAACGGCACGCTCTATGGTCTGCTGCAAAAGAGCGAGATCTCCATTGAGAATTATATCGGACAATTTATGCAATGCATCGGATGTAATACCGGGAAATGGTTTTCCATAGGCTGTCGCATATTTCCGAAGAAGGGAGTTGACAAGCAGAGTAACCACAGGATCAGTTTCTTCCGAGAGAAATTCGGATTCCTTTCGAGAGGAATTTTGTTTTCTCCCGGAACGAGCGTTCCAGGCCGCTACGACGGTAGATAATAATTTCTCATTATCCCAGGGTTTCACGATAAAATCTGCCGCACCTCTCTTCAATGAGGCAACGGCTAGTTCTATATCGCCAAAAGCAGTGATCAATATCACTTCCGGCGGATTAGCTTGTTCACGGATACGATCCAGCCAAAACAATCCCTCTCCCCCGCTCTGTTTTCCTGTACCGAAATTCATATCCAGCAAAACAACATCCACATCTTCCTCCCGGAGCAAAGCGGGCAACAAAGTGGGCACCGAGACACAGACAACCGTCTTAAACTCACGCGAAAGAATCACCCGCAACGTTTTAAGCACTGCCTCATTATCATCCACTACTATAATTTTACCGTTTATCATACCAACAAAGATACATTTAACCTTCAAATATGTAAAAGTTACCGGATAATACTTTTACCGGCTATGATCCATTGTCAAATATTTAGACAATTTTACCATGAACCCTGATTATTTCGGATTATTCCTTGCCCCGCAAAAAGAAAGAGAATAGATTTGAAATGCCATTCTGAAAGGAACAGCATGAAATACACAATATAAAATCTATGAAACCAGTCGCATTAAAACTTGTATTTCGCAGTTGGTGGCGGAATAAGACATTCTCCATCATTTCTATTGCCAGCCTGGCGATAGGCATTGCCTGTACAAACCTGTTAACCGTCTTTACCATCCATGAATACGGCATAGAAAACGGGAATCCTAATAAAGAACGTATCTGGATGCTTAACCAGAATTCGCCGATGGCATCCGGAGAAAAGGTGCAGTATGCCGACAGATCCATCCCACCTATGCTTAAAGAAAATTACACGGAAGTAGAAAGCATCCTGCAAATGGTAGCAGAATCACCTAAATATATTTCTATCGATCATGTCAAGTATGCACCAATCCACCTTCTATCCGTTGATTCATCCCTACCGGATTTTTTCTCTTACAAAGTGTTGAACGGAAACCTGAAAGAGGTATTAACGCAACCGAATAAGTTGGCCCTCACGGAACAGACAGCCCGGAAACTTTTCGGGAAAACCAATCCGATCGGTAAAATTATTTATTTCAATCTTCCGGATAAAGCCACTAGTACAGAAAGCAGTACAAACAATGAATATGCTTATCAGGTGGCAGCCGTCATAGCCGATAGGGAACAGTCTTTTCTGAATGTGGAAGCTATCACTAAACTATCCGATTCTTTTTATGGTGGCCCCTGTTTGTTACTCATGAACAAAGCCATCGACAGGAAAACTTTTGAAGCCCAATTAAAGAAAGATAAAATTCCTACTTTACAAGGAGATATAGGGAACTATTATCTGCAAACTTTACAGGAAAGCTATTTCCAAACTTCAGAACAACAGACACTACGTTTCATCAATTACCGGCAGCCGACATTACTCTATGTAGGGTTAATTTCTGCCATCCTGATCCTATTGATCGCCTGCTTCAACTATATCAATCTCAACTTCTCCCGCCTGCTTCAACAAGTGCGGATGATTCATACGCAAAAGCTAATGGGGGCCAGCCGGCAGGAGATCAACCGGCAGCTTTTCCTGGATACGTTCTTGACAGTCATCATTGCCTTCTTTTGTTCTTTACTGATTACACATGACTTGCTTCCGGTATTCAACTCGATAGTGAACAGCCGATTACACACTTCTTTCTTCTTCAACTGGCAGACATTACCCGTTATCTGCAGCTTTATCCTATTATTATCCATCGTTCCGGCGGCCTATATGGGACGGAAGATATCCGGATTATCCGGTTCCGGCTATCGTGAGTTTTTTACCGGAAACAAGAAGAGAAAGATCGTGACTTCTTTATCCATAATACAATACGTTATCTCTATCGGACTGATCATCGCGACATTGACGGTAAACGACCAGCTCCATTTTATCCGCCAAGGAGGAGATAACTACAAGAACCTGATCGAGATAGGCGACTGGATGGAAGACGGTTCGTACATACGACCTTTTGCCCGCGAACTGAAAAAACATCCGGAAATAGCCCAGGCATCGATTGCCGGAGGTTCTATCCTGAACAGCTGGATACAACAAGTTGTCCTTACCAATGAAAACGGCAACGAGAAATACACCTCGCAAATCAATTATTTCGGTGAATCCGATTTTCTGGATGCATTGCAACTGAAATTGAAAAGAGGGCTTCCTTCCGACAAGGCGGTAGAGAAATATGCACGTCCGGTCTACGTCAACGAAAAATTTGTCGAGCTATTGGTCACAAAAGGCGAAGACCCTATCGGCAAACCCCTGAATACCATCGATAAAGATCTCAACAAAAGCTACACAGACACTGACAATCTGCCGGTCTCCATCATTGCCGGTATTGTCGATAATCTATACACCAATACGCTCGAACAGGAAGTGAACCCGTTCACTATCCAGATCAACAACAGTCCGGACAATGCCTTCAATTATATCTACATACGCCTCAACGGTAATCAGGAAAAGGCTCTCGCCACCGTACGGGAAGTATGGAACAAGGTAAATCCGGGTCAATATTTCACCTATCGGGATGTGTACAAGACTTTCCTGCAACGGAACGAAAAAACAACCGAACTCTCCCGGCTATTGTTGATGTATTCTGTTATCAGTATCTTTCTGACTTGCTTCGGCCTGTTCGGAATGGCACTCTATGCAACCGAACAGCGTACCAAAGAGATCGGCGTACGAAAAGTGAACGGAGCAACTAGCCCGCAGATCATGCTGTTGCTCAACCGTCAGTTTATCACCTGGATAAGTTCCGCTTTTATCATTGCCATCCCTATCACCTGGTTACTCTTGAACCGTTGGCTGGAAAACTTTGTCTACCGTACGGATATAAGTATCGGGATCTATCTGATAAGCGGGCTTTTTGTCCTGTTCATCACACTGCTTACTGTCAGCTGGCACAGTTACAAAGCTGCATCGAGCAATCCCGTCAAAGTATTAAGGAGCGAATAAACCGATTACAAAATGAAAGCAGTCGCATTCAAACTCGTCCTGCGAAGCTGGTGGCGGAACAAGACATTTTCCCTTATATCGATCGTCAGCCTAGCAATCGGCATTGCCTGTACTAACCTGTTGGCTGTCTTTGTCATCCATGAATATAACCTGGAGGCGGATAATCCGAAACGGAAAACTATTTATATGATGGACCAGGATTCGCCTATCCAACCCGGTGAACGGGTCTGCTACACAGTCGGCAGTATTCCGGGCGAATTAAAAGAAAAATATCCGGAAGTGACGGATTATCTGCGCCTCAATAATATGGGAATGGACTATATAATGGTGGGAAACACCCGCTTCGCCCCTATCACGATAGTAACAGCAGATGCCTCCTTCCCCCGTTTCTTCCCTTACAAAGTATTGTACGGCAATCTGAATGAGGCACTGACCCAACCGAATAAGATCGCCTTGTCGGAAGAGTGCGCCCGAAAATATTTCGGAAAAGAGAATCCGATCGGCCAAACGATCACAACCGGTATGAATAATACAACGGTCCGTGTGCAGAATGATGGTACGGTTGTAGAGGAAAAGAACGAAACGACCTATCAGGTTGCCGCCGTCCTGAAATCGCGTGACCAATCTTATCTCGGATTCGAAGCAGTGACCGGAACCGGCGAATCATTCGGCGGAGGCTTATGCCTCCTGATGACCGACCGGTCTGTCGACACGGAAAAGTTCAGCCGGCAAATGAAAAAAGATGGGATACAAACATTCGTCCCCGAAGGAAAATACCAGTTATATCCTTTACAGGAAAGCTATTTCCGGAAATATACGCAAGAAAGTTTCCTGTTTATGAACAGCCGCCAGAAAACATTGCTTTACGTCGGACTGATTTCTGCCATCCTGATCCTGCTGATCGCCTGTTTCAACTACATCAATCTGAACTTTTCCCGCTTGCTGCAACAAGTACGGATGATCCATACGGAGAAACTGATGGGGGCGACAAAAGGAGATATCAACCGCCAGCTGTTCATCGATACATTCATGACCGTTATCACGGCATTCCTTTTATCCCTGCTGATCACGCACGACCTGATCCCGGTATTCAACTCGATCGTTTCCGGTAACATCCAGACCTCTTTCTTTTTTAATAAACAGGCATTGCCGGTTATCGTCCTGTTCATACTCCTGTTATCTATTATTCCATCCTTCTATATAAGCCGAAAAATATCCAAATTATCGGCCTCCGATTACCGCGAGTTTTTCACCGGAAACAAGAAAAGAAGGATCGTAACCGCACTCTCCATCGCCCAATACACTGTTTCCATCGGTTTGATCATCGCGACACTCACAGTAAACAGCCAGCTCCGTTTTATACAAAAAGGAGGAGAAGGCTATCGCGGACTGATCGAAGTGGGCAATTGGGGAAGTGATAATTCTTATTTGCCCGCCTTTGCACATGAAATCAAAAAAATACCCGGAGTAAAGAATGTTACGCTTGCAGGAGGCCCTCTGCTGAACATGGGGATAACTCCTATGGATATCAAGAACCCGGATGGAAGCGAAAGTCATTATATGAAAGCACAATATCTGGGAGGACGCGATTATCTGAAAACATTAAAAATAAAGATCATACAGGGAATCGATCCTGACAAAGCCCTCGAACAATACCAGAATCCGGTTTATATCACTCAGAAATATGTCGATCTTCTGGTTCCGCCGGGCGAAAACCCTGTCGACCGACAACTAAGCAAATACGATGAAACCCAGAAGGAGTATGAGGCAAACCGAAAGGAACCGGTAGCCATCATAGCCGGTATTGTCGGGAACTTGTATGCCAATTCACTGGAGGAAGAAGTTTTCCCCAGCATCATTTACATTATTCAGGATGATGACAAGAGATATGCTTTTGCAGAGATCAAAACAGGGAAAGAACAGCAACAAACAATCACTGCCGTCAAAAAAATATGGGAAAAGATGAACCCGGGTAAATATTTCACTTACCAGGATGTCTATAAAGAGTTTATGCAGCGTAACAGCCGTACAACCGAGCTGGCGGAACTGATGATCATGTATTCGCTGATCAGTATATTCCTGACTTGTTTCGGTCTGTTCGGGATGGCACTCTACGCAACGGAGCAGCGCACGAAAGAGATAGGCATACGGAAAGTGAACGGGGCCAACACACTAAAGATCATGTTGCTGTTGAACAAACAGTTCGTAATCTGGATCGGAATAGCCTTTGTCATAGCTATTCCTATCACCTGGCTTCTGCTTAACCGATGGCTGGAGAATTTTGTATATCATACAGATATTTCTGTCTTCCATTTCCTTCTTGGTGGGATTACCGTACTGTTCATCACATTGCTAACCGTCAGCTGGCATACCTACAAGGCCGCATCAGGTAATCCGGTTAAGGTATTAAGGAGTGAATAAGCACAAAACAACATGAACAGCCGGCTTTGTTCCGATGAATATACCTTTGCCATTGGAATGGCAAGAGTTTGTCATCATAATGGCAGAGGACTGCCATCCTAATGACAAGACAGTGCCAACAGGGTGGCAAAGTTCTGACATAAGGATGGCAAATATCTGGCAAAAGCAAATCTAGCCGTTCACCTTCTTATAATCAGCCAGGAAAGTCGCCAGACCGCTATCGGTAAGCGGGTGTTTCAACAGGCCTTTAATTGCAGCCAGCGGACAGGTTGCAACATCGGCTCCTGCCTCAATACACTGAATAATATGCTGTGTACTACGGATCGAAGCAGCAAGCACCTGCGTTTCGTAAGCATAATAGGAAAACATGTCGACAATACCTTTCACCAGTTCAATACCGTCACTGGAAATATCATCCAGACGCCCTACAAACGGAGAAACATAACTCGCTCCTGCTTTTGCTGCCAAAAGAGCCTGTCCACGGGAAAAAACCAATGTACAATTAGTGCGGATCCCTTCATCACTGAAATATTTGATCGCTTTGATTCCTGCTTCGATACAAGGGACCTTCACAACGATATGCGGATTCAGAGCAGCAAGCTCCTTACCCTCTTTTATCATCCCTTCATAATCGGTCGCTATCACTTCCGCACTGACATCACCGTCCACAATCTCACAAATCTTCAAATAATGTGCACGCTGGTTCTCTACTCCCTTAATTCCTTCTTTGGCCATTAACGACGGATTGGTCGTCACGCCATCCAATACGCCTAAATCGTTTGCTTCCCGAATCTGATCCAGGTTCGCTGTGTCGATAAAAAATTTCATTGTCTTATATGTTTATAAATGGTTCTATTTAGATAACATATTCACATTCGTATAGTTTATTTTCAGACGAGCTATTTAGAATGTTGAAAAATATTAATATAGAAAACTGTAAACAGCCAAAACATAGAGAAAGAATATGAAGAAATAAATAATACTATAACTATTACCTAAACAACAACTATTTACATAAGGCAAATAAATAACCCAAACATAAACAAATTGCATTAGTTCTATAAGAACTATGTACCACAGGATGCAAATATAGTCTATTTTTGATATAATAGGTTAAATGTTGAAGAATAATCCCACTTTATAATATTCTTTTGTTAACGATCATGTATACTAACAAGTTTCATTCGACAGCCGTTTTCCTCACCGATTAAAGAAACGCTGGTTATCAAATAGTTACATTCAAGCAAAAACATTAGTTCTTATAGAACTAATGCATATAACATAAAAATACACACAATTAAAGTACAAGAAAAGTTTACGATTTCAATAGAAATTCAAAGCAGCAGTGCTAAAGATTGTAGCTAAGACTTACAGATTATTACACAATTTATTAGAGAACAAATTATTTATGCGAATAGCAGACGGACAAATTTTTGAAAAATTATTCCGGGAATATTATTCTCATCTTTGCAATTATGCCGGCAAATATATTGCCGACAGCCAGGTCAGGGAAGATATTGTTCAGGTATTTTTCATTTCTGTCTGGGAGAAAAAACATCTCTCGATATCCCAGGAAACCTTTCTTCCATACGCTTACCGTTCTATAAAGAACAGCTGTATAAACTACTACAAATCAGAGATCATCAAAGAAGATTTCATTGCGACTCTGACGGATGAATGGAGTGAGCAGCTAAATGAAGAAGAGGACTTTTTATATCAGAAAGAGGTACAGCTGGCTTTACAGAAACTTCCTGATAAATGCCGGAAAGTATTCCTCTTGAAATGTGTCGGCGGACTACGTTATAAAGAGATAGCCGAAGTTTCCGAAATATCTGTAAACACTGTAAAATACCACTTAGGGGAAGCTTTCCGCATCATGCGTGAAGAATTGAAACATCTCACTTTTTTATTTTTTCTAATTTTTTTCTGATTCTTCCTACCCATTTCTTCTTCTCCGATTGTCAATAATGAAAAAGAAGAAAAATGAAGTCTGAAACAATATATCAAATCATCCTTTCTGTCTTGGCAGATGAAGCCACTGACACAGAACATCGTATACTCACCCAATGGCTTGAGAAATCGGGAGAGAACCGAAAGGAATATACTAAGTTCAAACAATTGTTTCAGATCACATCACTGCATCCCAAAGAGACGGAAGTCGACACAGAGCTCGCCTGGCAAATAGTGGGCAGTCAGACTGTTTACAAAAAGAGAACAGTCAAGTTCCCGGTATGGATAAGTTATGCGGCAATGATCGTAATTATCGTTTCCATCGGTATAAGCCTGTATAACACAGAACCGGCTCAGAATAACCTGAGTCGAATGGAGAAAGTAGACATTAAAGAGTTTGATGAGCCGACCTTACTCCTTGAAAACGGAGAGAAGATTGCATTAAGCGAAGAGTCTTTTTCAATCGAGCAAGAGCAAGTCACCATTAAAAATGATAAAGACAACAAACTCGTTTATGAATCTCAAAAGGAGACCAATAAAAAGACAGTGTTAAAGAATCACCTGGTTATTCCCAAGGGCAGGACATACCAGTTACATCTTGAAGACGGAAGCCGTATCTGGCTGAATTCCGAGTCGGAACTTATTTATCCGGAACAATTCATCGGAGACAAGCGTGAAGTGACTCTTAGCGGAGAAGCTTTTTTTGAAGTCGCCCAAAATACGGAAAAACCATTTCTTGTAAAAACAAAAGGCATAGAAATAAAAGTCCTGGGCACCTCATTCAATGTTTCTTGTTATGGAAAGGACAATACAATCAATACAACGCTTGTAGAGGGCTCCGTATCCATACATACGGAACAGGGAGAGGAACAAACCATTACCCCTTCCGAACAATTCACATATAACAAGGATAATCACTCGACGAACATTCAAACAGTGAATACAGAACTTTATACTTCCTGGATAGACGGTAAATACATCTTTAAAGATGCGCCCCTGGAAGAGATCATCGACAAATTACAACGTTGGTATGAAATCCATCCGAATTATAAAGAAGAAGACCTGAAATACAGACGATTCTCAATAATAATAGACAGACAATCGACATTAGACCAAATACTGGAAGTGATCAGTTTCACTTCTGATGTAAAATTAGAGAAAGCAGGAAATAGTATTAACATCAAAAAGCAAAGGAGGGAAGAATGACGTAAATCACACAATGGAAAAACAGAAGAGGTAGTATGGATCAGATACTACCCCTGCACAGATCAAAAAATTAAAATCATTTGTTTAACCTGTAAATTACAAATTTATGGAAAAAAGAATATCGGAAGGCTTTTGTAAGACACAAAAAGTCTTAAAACGATTCTTATTTTTAATTTCACTTATTTGTTCATTATCAACTATTTCGTTAGATATATTTGCTTACGAATCTATATTTGAACAAAACTACACCTTAAGTCTATCATTTAAGAATGCCCGGATGGAGCAAATACTCGATGCCATATCGAAGCAGTCCGGAATCAAGTTAGCCTATAGTAACGAAGAACTGGCTTCTAATAAAAAAGTATCTGTCAACCTGAAAACGTCCAATATAGAAGAGGCTTTAAAAGCCGTTCTGGGTAGTGAATATACATTCAGGCAGATTGACGATTATATTGCCATTGCCAAAAAGGCAATAAGTACTAATACCCCGGCAGTACCCAGTGTGAATGACGAGCGTTCATGGACAATTCAGGGACAAACCCTTGAACAAAGCGAACCACCACTCCCCCTTCCCGGCGTAAATATCTCCATCAAAGGGACTCAGTTGGGTACGATCTCAGACATGGGAGGATATTTCTCTCTCAAAGCTAAAAAGGGAGATATCATTGTCTTCTCATACCTGGGTTTTAAAAATTACGAATACGTAGTATCCCGTGCAATCAGTAACCTGAGTGTATCCCTGACGGAAGATATCGAATCATTGGAAGAGGTTATCGTTACCGGTTTCTCGGAAGAAAAGAAACTGAACTCGATATCTTCTATTTCCTCATTGAATGTATCCTCCAACCTGATCAGCAAACCGGTAACTTCCATGTCACAAGCTTTACAGGGAGGGATTACCGGCCTTTCCGTTTCACAGGGTTCCGGTTTACCGGGTGCAGATGCAGCAACCATCAAGATCAGAGGTGTTTCATCCTTACAGACCAATAATGATCCGTTGGTATTGGTAGACGGCGTTCCGATGGATATGAATAACCTCGATCCTAATACGATCGAAAGTGTAACCGTACTGAAAGATGCTGCCGCAGCTGCCATTTATGGAGCACGTGCAGCAAACGGTGTAATCGTAGTAAAAACCAAACGAGGAACACCCGGTAAAGTAAACGTTTCTTACAACGGATATTATGGTATTCAAAAGGCGACATATCTACCGGAGTTCATTGACGGTGCCGGATATATGGAAATGGTAAACGCTGCGAATATAAACATCGGAGGAAACCCGGTTTATTCACAGGAAGCAATCAACAAAACCAGAGATGGCTCCGACCCTGTAAACTATCCTGATACGGACTGGACTGACTTCCTGTTTAAAAACGGTTCTGTTCAAAGCCATTCTGTTTCTGTATCCGGTGGTGGTAACCTGGCACGTTTCGCATTAACGGCCAACTATCTGAAAAATGACGGTCTGGTCGAAAACACAAATTCAGACCGTCTGAATATCCGTGCCAATACTTCCGTCAGCCTGTTGGATAATCTCTCTGTAAACATGGACTTCAACTCATACCGGACAAACAGGGAAAAACCTTTATTCGATAATGGTGGCGATATTTTTACTTATATCTATTCTACGCCACCTAATACCGTTATCCGCTATCCGATGAAAGAAGGTAACGATATCGTGTATTACGGGAACCGCCCGGAACAACGTAATCCGGCCGCCATTCTCGACCGGGGAGGTATTCGTACGAACCTGGAAGACAATATCAGTATCAATATAGCCCCTCGCTGGGAGGTGATCCCGAAGTTGATCCTCAGAGGACAATATTCGTATCGCATCAGCAGTAGCGCACAACGGGATGAGCGCAAAGCCTATAACTTCTTCGATTATAACTCCGAAGCATTTCTTCAAACCTGGGGAGCCTCTTATTCAGCCTCCAAAGACAGGTCCAGCTATTATTATATCGGCGCGACAGCTGAATATACCTGGGAGAAAAAGAAACACCGCTTATTCGGTATCGGAGGTTACAATCAGGAGTTAACCAACCAAGGGGACTGGGACCGCTGGTCGATGACTTCTATCTTTGCAAAAGTGAACTATACATTCGACCGTCGCTATCTGCTGGAGGGAACTATCCGTCGTGACGGTTCTTCCCGATTCGGCAAAGGAAATAAATTCGGAGTATTCCCCTCCATTGCAGCCGGTTGGAACCTACACGAGGAGAATTTTATGAAGTCGTTAAAAAATCAGATCAACGAATTCAAGGTACGAGGTTCATACGGATTATTGGGTAATGAGAATATCGGATTATACAAATATCAGACATTGATCGATGCAGGAAACGGGAACGAAACAGTTTTCGGTAATCCGGATATCACCTGGGAAACAGTCAATATGTTGAATATCGGAGCTGACATCCGCCTGTTTAGGGACTGGACCATCACTTTCGACTATTACGACAAACTGACCAAAGACATGATCATCATTCCACCTATTTCTTTCATTGGAGGAATAAGCGCTGCACCGCTGAACTCAGGAGAAGTAAGAAACCGGGGATGGGAATTCGATGTAAATTATGGCAAACAGTATAAGACATTCGGATTTAATGTTCATGCCGGTTTATCACAAAATAAAAATAAAATCGAAGCTCTTTTCGGAGCTCCTTACGACAATGGAGACCGTATCCATGAGGTTGGCCATGCGTTGAACAGTTATTATGTCTATCCGACAGATGGCCTGCTACAGGAAAGTGACTTTACGAAAGATGCCAATGGAAAATGGATTCCAAAGGAAGGAGTCACGATCTTTGACGGACAACAGCCCGGAGATATAAAATACAAAGATGTATCCGGTCCCGACGGTACACCGGACGGCAAAATCACAACGGACGACCGTGTGATACGTGGAGACGATCAACCGGATCTGAACTATTTTGCCAATCTGTCATTGACTTACAGGAACTGGGATTTTGAAATATTATTCCAGGGTGTTACCGGTGTAGATGCTTACTATAATGAGCCCTATTCATTCGGCCTGAATGTGTCCGGTGACGGGCAAACACCATTAGCAGTACAAACAGATTACTGGACTCCGGAAAACACAGGTGCACGCTATCCGAGAATGGCTCCGAATTCAACTTACGGCAGCAACTATCACACATCCGATTTCTGGCATTTCAATGCAAGTTATTGCCGTGTGAAATATATCCAACTAGGGTATACATTCGATCAACTGGGATTGAAGAAAATAGGTATTTCAAACATCAGGTTATATCTGAATGCGCAAAACCCGTTCACCTTTGCAAAAGAAAAACTGACAGACCCGGAAAGCCGTGGACAGAGAGGTTCTTATCCGCTGATAAAGACTTATTCTGCGGGTATCAGCCTGAATTTCTAATTATAAACCTTAAAAACAGAATATATGAAACTGGATAATCAAATAAGCCCAAAGGTATTCCTGCTTGTGTGTATCTTATTTATATGTAGCAGTTGTTCCGATTTCCTGACGAAAGACCATCCGACAGGAGTCACCGACGAAGACTTTTGGAAAACAATGAATGAATGCGAAAACGCATTAGGACAATGCAAATTATGGGTAAAAGGTGCATACGGAGGTGAAGAACTGGGGCTGGTATTCCTAGAAGGGGCCACCGACAATATGTATTTTCAATCGAACTTTGAACAACGCATTGTAAGTATGGGAAACGGCTCACTCGTTCCCCCTACCGATAACAACAGGCCATCCAGCTGGGAAGCGACTTTGGACAGTTGGAAAAACTACTACGTTCGCATCCGCAGGTGTAACCGTTTCCTCAAGTTTGTCGATAATGCTTATTTTGCAGACGAGAAAGAGAGATTACGTATGAAAGCTGAAGTAAGAGTTTGGAGAGCCTGGTATCACATACGTCTACTGTGTTGGTACGGGCGCAACGATGGTATACCTATTGTCGACACCGAACTGACTCCGACTGAGATCTATAAGCCCCGTAATACCGTTGAAGAATGTCTTGACTTCATCAATAAGGAACTGGACATGGTAATCAATTCCAACGACCTTGAATTCCTGTGGGATGAAGGACGCCGCGACCGTATGTCGATTTCTTCAGCCCTGGCTCTTAAAATGGACGTGAACCTACAATTCAAAAAGTATGATCTGGCCAAAGATGCCGCTAAAAAGCTTATGGATTCAGGCAAGTTTGAGCTATATTATTCAACTGCAACGGATGACGATCCGGGCAAAAACTATCGTGACCTGTTCCGCTATGTAGGTGAACAGAATAAAGAACGGATCATGTTCAAATCTAACGGACTGGATAACATCTGGTTCCGTAACATGGGGACACCGTTAGGAGGACAAGGGGTATCTGCCATCCTAAAATCCTTCGTCGACTGTTACGAAACCATAGATGGTAAAACCATTCAATCTTTATCCGCCGAAGAAAAAAACAACTTCGAAAAGAATCCGTTGTATAAGCCGAGAGATCCACGTTTATACGCAACAGTTTTCTTACCGGGAGACAACACCACTATTTCTAATTATACCTACGAGCCATTCAATGAGAGTGGTAGCGACTATGTTGGAAAGAATGGTGCAGTCCGCTCCGGATATATGATGAAGAAGTTCATCGATGAGCAGGATCGTGCCACAGGCAACGGTAGTCTCGATTATCCGCTTTATCGTTATGCAGAAGTACTGCTCGATTATGTAGAATGTCTGGTTGAATCCGGTGACTGGCAAAATCCGGATGTTGAGAAATACATCAATATGATCCGTCATCGTGCCGGTATGCCGAATATGGACAAGAGCGTTTATAATACGCAGGAAAAAGTACGAGAATTATATCGTCGTGAAAGACGTGTGGAACTTTGCTTCGAAGGAAAACGTTATGACGATATCCGTCGTTGGGGAATAGGTTCGCAAGTAATGACCGGTCCGATCCAAGGTGCATGGAATCCGAATGATAATGCATTCGTTACGATCGAAAACCGTAATTGTACATTCCCGAAATACGATTCATGGCCACTTCCTCAGACAGAAGTTACATCGAATCCGAATATCAGCCAACCGACCGGTTGGTAATAAATACAAAAGAGGAAATCTTTTAACTGGATTTCCTCTTTTCCTTTTGCTACCTACTTATTCCTATAATCTTTAGGAGATACACCATACTGCTTTAAAAACTCACGATAAAAATAAGACTTATTGGAAAAACCGGATTTAAACATAATTTCGGATACGGTAAACTTTGTACTCCGTAATAATTTAGCAGCATATTCCAATCGGATATTTCTAATAAACTCACTGGGAGTTTTATCCATTATTTCCTTGAACTTACGATATAAAGTAGCTTTGCTTACTCCGATGAAATCGGCAACAGCAGAAGGGCTAAGCGCCTCATCATCTATATTTTTATTGATAAAATCAGTTACATTTTGGATAAGAGCCTCGTCTTCCGGATGAAGAATAAATCCGTCTTTAACCTTCAGAGACGACAGACTTGAATTGAAATAGTCTTTCAAAAGCGCCTGCCTTGACAGCAGATTCTCTATAGTCGATATGATTTGTCGCGGATGGAAAGGCTTTCCTATATAGGCATCCGCCCCATGATTATAAGCATTGACCTGATCGCTGACTGATGCTTTCGCCGATATTCCAATAATCGGGATATAGCTTGTCTTTACATCTGATTTCAGGTGATCGATCAAAGTGATCCCGTCCATATCAGGCATAACCATATCACTAATAATGATGTCCGGATGATTTTTTTCTATTTCCCTAAGGGCTTCCAGGCCATTGTTTGCCTCCCGTATAGTATAGTCCGATAAAATATCCCTCAACAAACTCCGGATATTTTTCTCGTCTTCTACGATCAGGACCTTCACTTCCTTATGAAGTTCCGGCTCTTTTCCCGTTTTTTGCTCTTTTTGTATGACTTCTTCATCAATTATAATAGAAGAACTATCCACAGATAAAGATGGAATACTTACCTGGAATTCGACATACTTACCCAATTCGCTATTTACTTTTATTTCTCCTCCCAATAATTCGGTCAGGCTTTTGGTCAGATTCAGACCGATCCCGTTACTGACTGAATTATTCAAACGCGGCATATCAAAGATTTTGAACTTATCGAAAATTTCGGCCATCTGCTGTTCGGTTAACCCTTTCCCCGAATTTCGAATAATCAAATGCAGTCTATTGTTTTGAGTCGCATCCTGAAATACTTCCAACCGGATATATCCATAACCCGGAGTATATTTAAAAGCATTGGATAAAAGATTGAAAACAATCTTCTCCAAAGCATTCCGGTCTGAATAGATCTGAGTAGTATCATGTATATCTATCTTGAAATCAATCTTGTTTTCCTTCAGTATATCTACATAATTGCCGGATACAGACTCTATAAATGACTCGACTTCCATATTTTCCGGATGCAAATCCATATTACCGGACTTAGTCTTACGGAATTCCATAAGTTCACTAATCAGCTTTTGCATCCGCTCTGCGTTATTTTTTATAATCAACAAATATTTCTCCGTCTCTTTATCCAGTCCCGACTGCTCCAACAAATACTGGACAGGAGTATAGATCAATGTTAACGGGGTAAAGAATTCATGAGCCACATTGGTAAAGAAATTCAGTCTCGATTCGTAGAACTTTTGTTCATGCTGTTTCTCTATCTGTGCAATCAACACCTGGCGGTTTAAGCGGATGCGATTCTTTACCACAGACCTGGTAATGAAGAATAGAATTAAACACAAAACCCCATAGACAACCAAAGCCGGAATACTGAACCACCACGGATACCCCATCTTTATAATCAGCTTATAAGTATTGTCACCCCAAACTTTATCGCCATTGGTACTCTTCACTTCAAGCTGATATTTACCCGGTGGAAGTTGGGTAAAAACAATATTGGGGTTATTACCTACATAAATCCAGTTATCCGAATGATTTTTCAACCGATAGGCATATTCACAATTATCATTATTAATAAAGTCTTTAGCGATAAACGTAAAGGTCACGAACTTCTCCTCATAATTGAGTTTCAAGACATCCTGTTTTATCCTGTCATGGATATTCTGGACACTATCGTAAATCTTCAGACTACTGAGAACGAGCGGAGGTGTAAACTCACGTAAATGCATATTTTGCGGATTGAAGTAACTTAATCCACTTACGCCTCCAAAATATAAAAATCCTCTACTGTCTTTAAAATAAGCACCATCCGAAAATTCATCGTTTTGCAGTCCGTTCCTAAATGTATAATTTTCAATCTTATTATCCGGGATATTCAGGTTGGATAATCCCTGATTCGTACTAAACCAGATATTCCCGTCATCGCCCTTCAATATACCATGGATTGTCTTGTTGTTCAGCTGTTCATTGGCATATTGGAAAAGTTGAAGATCACCAGCCCGATTATCCAGCCTGTTCAACCCATAACTAGTTCCTATCCAGATATTATTCTCATCATATAATAAAGACAATACGTCATTATTGGTCAGTAAAATATTCGTATCGATATCTTCCAGTGAACAGATTCCGTTGTTGGGAATATCGATCCGGTTCAATCCGCCACCCCGTGTACCAAACCATAGAAAACGGTCATCGGGGCTTGAGGTTACAGCATAAACCACATCATTATTCAACGAACTGTTTTTATCGGATGAATTATATTGCCGGAAGCCATCTACCTTATATACACCATTTTCCTTCGAAATATTCATTTTAATTAATCCATAACCGGAAGTTCCTATCCAGAGCAGCGAGTCGTTATTCGTAAAACAAATACTGTAAACGGCTTTAAATGCCGGATACTTATCCGGGACTTTCAGTTTCAATAATCGACCGGTTCCAGCCTCCAGGATATTAATACCCGCCCCTTCCGTACCGATAAATACATCATCCGATCCGTTCTTCCTCATCGTGTACACAGAATTGGATATCAACCCTCTACTCTCATCCAGAAAATCAGACAGTTGCTTTGTCTCCGTATTCAGTAATTTTACTCCGCTACCCTTTGTTCCTACCAGTATATTATCATCGACTTCACAGAAACTTCTTACGGGATGGAGCGTGTGAACCGTCCGGAAGATAGAATTATACGAGTACAGTTGTGCTAATCCCTGCCCGTCGGTACCGATCCATAATATATCCTGGCTACCCGGATAAATAGTAAACACAGATAGCTGCCTGGGCAGTTCATCCAGATATGAATAGGTCTTTCCATCCAGATCATAGACGACACATCCTCCTTCTATAAAACTAATATAAAGCTTCTTACCCAATAAGACCGTTTGTGAAACTGAATTACGAATATCCAGTTCTACACGATGAGAAACAGTAAAGTCAGGATTGAGCAGATACAGGATATTCCCCTCGTTCAAAATGAGGGTGCCGTTCGATCTGAATATCTTATTTACAGGGCCACCCGTGGAGACAGACTGTAAATCCGCCTCTTTCAGCTCACCTTGTATCCAGTTGTAATTCAAATATTTTACATTTCCATTCTCAAACAAGAATATAATATTTCCGGCATCATCCGTACAATAATCCTTTACCGTACCCGTAAAAGTCGTTTTTACCGGATCGAATTCATCTGTCTGTTCATCATAACGAAACAAATATTTCCCCCTGACAAAACAAATGATCTCTTTTCCTCCTATGTTTCCCAGAATAAATGATTTTTCCTGATTGGGTATTTTATTATCCGCTTGCAGATAATAGCGGGTTATTTGATGTGTCTTCTTATTCAAGCGGTTTATACCATTATCTGTTGCAATCCACAAATAATCTTCTTTTTCTATAAGCTGCCTGATAATATTATTACTGATCGAGTTCAGATTACTCTTACTATATCTGAAAGTGAGTATATCTCTCCCATTGAACGCATTCAGTCCATCCCATGTTCCTACCCAGATGGTATGCTCATTATCCTCTAAAATACAATTAACCGAATTATTTGTCAACCCGTCTATGTTTGAAATGTATTTCAAAAGGTTAGAAGCACTGATATTTTCCGGGGAGAAACATGAAACAAAAAGAATGAAACATATTTTTATTACCAGCGAACTTTTCATGCAAGTGTATCTTATTTATGGCACTTAGAACAGTGACAAATATAAAGAATATATTTAGAATAAATATGCTAAATACGTTACAGAGAATAATCGATCACATCCTGACCGATCATCAACTTTCCTTTTTTCTTTGTCCTGACAGCCGAAGAAGGGAGGCAAACAATCGTTGCCGCTTGATCGGCCTGTAAGCGAACAGCCACTTTTCCCTGACAATTTTTCCGGAGATACTGCTTCGACACCAGATCATACAGATCGACAGGTGCTTCGACATGCAGGTTCAAAGTAACAGTCTTGTCTTCAAAATAAGGATTGAAGATTAAATAGGTCGGATATTTTCTGTCGGAATAGAAATCGGTGGCATTACAATCCAATTGAAGAATACCTTCCACATCGGTCGTGTCGACAATAGCCGCCAGCATTCCTACCCAGGCCGAACCATACAGACAGATATCTGTCGCAGATGACATCGTTTTTACCTGGTCGCCTATCGCATAAGGACCTTCTTCAGCCAATAATCCCTGAAAAGGTTCGAAATGATTACCATGTTCCAGATCCTTCCTCAAACCTTCATAACATATTACATGTTGTGGGTCTCCCTGCCAGATAGAACTCGACTGACGGTTACGTGGGTGTTCATCCGAATAAAACAAACGACATGCATTAGCCAGGTTCAAGACCCATTTACCGATTGTTGCAGAATAAGCCGGATTATATTTGACAATAGGAACGAGTGCTGCTGCCTGTGAGAAAGTATTCATGGCAAAAGCATACTGTTCTTCTTTCTTTTGCCCTACCAGTCCATGCACATCATATTTATTCCAACGTTCACACATTACTCCCCACCCATCGCGATCGGAATTGTTTCCGTCAAAACACCAATTCAACATTTTCAACTCATCATAATGGGTACCCAGTTCTGCATTCATTCTGACAGCCAGGTATGCACCATAAGGCATCATGATCTCATAAAAGGTTCCTTCCGCTTCCTGACGGTTCTGTAGAAAAGCCATACATTGACGAGCAGCATTCAAATACTTCTGATCACCGTATTTTATCCAGGAAATATATTGCAGCCATGCAAGTCCGGCTGCTGCATCGGGTTCACGCCATACATTATTATGATACCCTTTACGGTTCTTAAAGTCAAATGCCGTAAAGTTAAAATCAGGGTATTCTCTTCCCCGGCTTAAATCATTGATTGCTTCGAGCCAGTTATCCACAGTTATCTTCATCGGCTCCTGCATTTCTTCTTTTGCCGGATATAAATCGACCAGCATGGAATAAGCCATTGCGGGCCATATCTCATACCAGAAACTTTCACCGGCCTTCCTATTTAATCCGTTTAGAATAAGGTTTGTCCCGTTCTTCTTATTAAAGAACTGACGTATCATTGTCACATAATCTTCTCCCTGATAGTTACTTTTATCTATATTGAGCAAGCTCGCGCTAATCAGGGACCCCATTGTCGGCAACGATTCATAAGTATTTCCTCCCAAACGCCTTTTATCCACATAACTGGGAAGCCCGAATGTTCGGAAAGGGAAATTGACCCGTGAGTCATCCCACCAGATAAGAGGAAGGTTTTGCCCTTTAGCATTGAAATCATAGAATAACTTATCCTGCTGTGTAGCAATCTCTTTCCAGTTTTTCATCTTATAAGGGGAAGGCATATTCGGCATATACTGCACAAGACGAATATCTTTTTGCTTCACCTGACTTTGAACGGATGTGCCGGTCGACAAGATTCCGGCCAATAAAATCAATACAATCTTTTTCATGATTAGAAGGTTAAAAAAAGGGCGAATATAATCCGCCCTTCTATTTATAATTAGATTTAATATCCCGGATTTTGTGAAAGAACATTCTGACTCTTATCTCTTTCCCCTTGTGGTATCGGTAAGAGATAGTCTCTTGAATCCTGGAAGTTCGCACCTTTGTCCGTACTGTACTTGGCAGCATATCCGCGCATAACCTCTCCGAAACGTTTCTGCCTCATCAGGTCATCACGTCGCCATCCTTCCATTGCCAACTCACAACGGCGTTCATGCCAGATAATCTCTTTCAGCTTTTCTTTGTTGGTCTCCGTAATATCCGGCAGAGAGGATGATGTAACAGCCGGTACGTAAGCCTGTTTATCTCTACGAGGGTCCAAAGGATTCGTTTCACGGGCTCTTCTTCTTACATCGTTCAGGTAAGTCAATGCCTGCATCGATTTGCCATTTTCATTCAAAACTTCGGCATACATTAAAAGAACATCCGAATAACGGATCAACCGGATATTGTAACTGATCATCCACACATCAAATCCTGTTTTCTCAACCATAGGAACAGTCATCTTATAGTCGTGATATCCGCTCTGTGATTCCGCATTATCCTGATCTTCCGTATCGCCCACATAGCGGTCACCGGTTTGAGTAAAGACATAAGTAATACGAGGATCATCTGCATCGAATGCATCATAGAGGTCTTGTGTCGGAACATGGAAACCATATCCCTGATAACCGCTTACACGACGGCTGGTGAAGAAATGAGGAACATTTGTCCCGGTAGCAATCGTCTTGTCATATACCTTGTTAGATATCTCAAATACAGATTCCGTACCATTTTCATACTCCTGGCGCCAATTCATTCCATAATCTGAAAGCAGGCTATAATCCTTATCTACCTCGACAATATCATGCAATACAGCTTCTGCCAAACTAAAATCACCTTTAAACATATAAGTCTTTGCAAGCATAGTCTTAGCAAAACCACGCGTCACCCGATAAGCATCTTCCGCCCCATAAAATCCCTTTGCTGGAAGTTCAGATGCTGCATTCAGGTCCTCGATAATAAATTCGTATACTTTTTCTACCGAAGAACGGGGAACCATCAAAATTTCAGCGGGCAGCATAGGTTCTGTCAACAAAGGGACTTCACCAAATGTAGTGACAAGGCAATAATAACCAAATGCTCTCAATGCTTTCGCCTCATTTGCATAACGAGTCAACGTCTCTTTGTCACCTATTGCATTCGGGGCATAATAAATAACATCGTTACAGCGATTAATCAACCTATATAAAATTTCCCAGCGGCGACCTACTTCGCCATTGGTTGTATAAACCGTAAAATTCGCCAGATCGCGTACTTCACCACGGTCACCGTCACCACCGCCACCTTTTAATGCATCATCAGTTGTACAATCTCCTATAAAATAATGATTCAATGCATATTCGTTCCAGGTTGTGCGCAATTGCAGGTAAGCCCCGGTCAACGCCTGTTCAATATCACTTTCTTTCTGGTAATAATTATCACTTGTCGTTTTACCATAACTTGGTTCATCAAGAGAGCAGCTGTATAATCCTAACCCTACTAGTGCCCAACAGATTATTAATATTATTTTTTTCATACTTTTTTCTTTTAGCATAGATTTAAAACTGTAAATTAACTCCGAAAGTAAAAGTTCTCGAAGAAGGATAGCGGGTTGCGTCAACTCCCATATTCAAAGGACTGTTAATTCCTAACTCAGGATCAAGACCGGAATAACCAGTCAGAGTAAACACATTCTGTCCGCTTACATAAAACCGGCAACTGGAAAATAATTTTGTTTTCTGACAAACAGCAGCCGGTATCGTATAACCGATTTGCATATTCTGCAGACGTAAATAAGAACCGTCTTCCACATAGAAAGAAGAACCTCTCATATTATTATTGGAACTTGAATTGGTTATACGCGGATAGACAGCACCGAAGTCCCCATCTTTGGTCCATGCCTGCGTATAAGCATCAGCCAATGCATTCTGACGTCCTGCTGAAGCCAGGTTTCCTTTCGCTACATTCCAAATGTCGTTACCGATGGTTCCCTGAAATGCCATACTGATATCGAAGTTCCTGTAGCTGAATCCTAAATTAAAACCATAAATCAAATCCGGGTTCGGGTCACCGATGAATGTGCGGTCATCATCATCATTCAATGCACCGGACTCTCCCAGTTTGGCAAATTTGAAATCACCGGGTTGTGCATTAGGCTGTATCTTCGTTCCATTCTTATCGACATAATTATCGATCTCCGCCTGATTTTGGAATATACCAATCTGTTTATATCCCCAGAAACGTCCGATCGGACCACCGACATACGTACGGCTGACATCTCCACTTAAATAATCGGATGTCAGTTTAGTCACTTCGGTTTTATAAGTAGACATGTTTAAACCGACATTATAATGGAAGTCATTACCTATCTGGTTACGGTAATTGAGTACTAACTCCAAACCTTTATTTTTCAAGTCTCCAGCATTAAAGAACGGGCTATTGGGAAATCCCCCGAAAGAAGGAATAGGCATATTCAGCAACATATCTTTAGTCTGTTTCACATAAAAGTCCAGACTCATATCCAAGCTATTTCCGAAGAACGACATATCCAGGCCGATATTGGTTTGCTGACTGGTTTCCCATTTGATATCCTTATTTCCAACATAGGTCGGAACATACCCCTGCGCATAACCATTACCAAAATACCATTGCATTTCGTCGTTCGTCCCAATCAGGGTCAACGGTGCATCCCTGTCGATGCGCTGGTTACCGTTCTGCCCCCAACCTACACGTACCTTAAGGTTAGAAATCGTGTTTTCAATATTCAAATTCTTGAAAAAAGTTTCATTATTGACTCTCCATCCCAACGATACCGACGGAAAATATCCCCAGCGGTTACTACTTGCAAATCTGGAAGAACCATCAGCACGGAAATTCACCGTAGCCAGGTATCTGTCATCGTAAACATAATTGATACGTCCCAAATAAGACAGCATGGAAGATGTTATTTTATTACCAGAAGTTTTATCACCCAATGTCTGTGCATCCAGAATATGATAAATATCATCATTACCCAATGCATTTCTTTTGAAAGCATTGATGCTTTCCGCACTATTTTTCTCATACGTCATTGCCACCAAAGCGTCAAATTTACTTTTTCCCACACTGGCATTATAGTTAAGCCGCTGTTCAACCTGATAATTGAACGTCAAGGAACTGTTATTATTCAACTGGGTCTCGGTACTGTATTTACTTTCTTTGTTTGCCAGATTATCGTCAGAGAAGATAGATGAATAAACCGGACGAAAATCCTTGAAGGTGTCATGATATCTTTCAAAACTATATTGTACACGATAACTCAATCCTTTTAATAATTTCACCTGTGCAAATACATTTCCAAATGCATTAAATATATCATTATATCTGTCAGGAAGTTCAAGCATGGCAACCGGATTCGGATCATAAGACCATTCCGTAGGAGCATACTTGTTATATTCGTAATTTTCCGAAAGTGGATCTACCAATGGATTTATAACTGGGGTAAAAGGGTCGGCTTTCTGGATGAAATCGAACGAAGGAATTGCGCCTGCATCCCGTTTCTTAATCTTTGCAAGATTAACATTCGCACCTACCGTAATAAAATCATTAATATCGTATTCCTGATTCAGCTTCAATGAAAGTCTTTTAAATTCAGTAGTAATAAGAGCACCTTGATCGTCCACATATCCCAGGCTAAGAGATGACCTGGACTTATCGGTACCTTTACGGATACTCAAATTATAATTCTGATTAAAAGCCGTACGGGTAACTTCATCCCACCAGTTTGTATTATACCCCTTTTTATATTGGTTGGTAAACAGGTTTTTCATAGAAGACTGGAAACTTTCATCATTCTTATAAGCTTCCATAATGAAGTTATAGTACTGATCGCTATTCATCATATTCAGAGCCTTATAACTGTTTTTAATGCCGACATAAGCATCCAGTGTGACGATTGTCTCACCTTTCACGCCTCCCTTGGTCGTTATTAATATTACCCCGTTCGAACCTCTTGAGCCATAGATAGCACAGGCAGAGGCATCTTTCAATACTTCCATCCGTTCAATATCGGAAGGATTCAGGCTGCTTATGTTATCCATAAACTGTCCATCAACAACATATAACGGGTTGTTATCATTGACAGTACCTAATCCCCTGACGCGAATTACTGCGTCAGATCCCGGTTGCCCGGAACTGGCTGCAACAAATACACCGGCTGCTTTACCTGTCAATAATTCGGAAGCATTGGAAACAGCATAGTTCTTAATATCTTTGCTGTTAATAGATACCAGCGATCCGGTAAGGTCGCTTTTTTTCTGAGTACCATAACCAATAACAACCACCTCGTCCAACTTATTGTCGGATATAAGATTGACATTATAGACTCCACCCTTTGCAATATTTAACGTCTCTGTTTGATAACCTACATAAGAGAATGAGACCTGATTTGAAGAGATTGTAAAAGCATATTTCCCATCAATATCAGTTACGCTACCATTCGTCGTCCCTACCTCGAGAACAGTAACCCCGATCAAAGCTTCGCCGGTATTACTATCGTATACCGTACCTGAGATATTCTTTGTTTGCTGTGCAAAAGCATCTAAGCTAAACAAAAGAATAAAAGCTAATAATAATAAATGTTTGCTCATAATAAATTAGTTAGATTAATTATATGAAATGATATTTTGTTTATTGGCAATAATTTTACCATCTGTTAAACTCAAAGTTGTTCCCACCGGCAACTCCACGATAATCCTGGCCTCTTTGCCGGGAATGTCAAAAGAGCCTGTTGTCTTTACGTTTTTCGCTACGTATTCTTTTGCTATAATATCAAATAAATCACATGCTTGTGAAGACGTATAATGAATAGATTCAGACTCTCCATAAGGATTATAATAAAGATAGACCGGATAAGGCTTTTCCGTATAGAAATCTGTTGCATTACAATCCAATTGCAGAATACCTTCTACATTCGTCGTATTGACAATAGCTCCAAGTATACCGACGGGGGAAGAACTATACACACTGAACATGCTCTCCGTCGGATTACCTTCAATCCATTTAGGGCCATCACCGATCGCAACAGGGCTCACACCTTTTAATTCTTCTTTCCCGTAATCATCCTTTTTACGCAACCCTTCATAGGATACATTATTGTTCGTTATATCCTTCAACTCAGGTGCCCACTGATGCTTTTCATCGATATTACCCGGATAGAACAAGCGACAGGCACTGGCATTATTCAACATCCATTTACCTATGGCCTTTGCAAACTGAGGTTGGTATTTGACCATCGGGATAAAAGGCCATGCCGGTTTGATACTATTCATAAAGAAAGCATATCCACCTCCGTCGGTTATACTGCCTTGTAAACCGCTAACATCATAATCACCCCATTTTCCGACTATAATCCCCCAGCCGGTTCTGCCGGTCAGGCTCTGGCAACCATCAAACACCCAGTCCAGTAATCGATGTACATCATAATTCGTTCCTTCGGTTGCATTCAAGCAGGCAGCCGTATAAGCCCCCAGAGGTAAAAGTGCCTCATAAAAACGGCTCTCTTTCTGAGATAACAACGCTTCAACAGCACTTTTACAATGCTTCAAATAACGTGGATCTCCAAATTTATGATAAGCACACAATAATACATAGGCATGGCCACCGGCCGCATCCTGTTGTAACGGGATATTATTTACCATCCCTTTCATCTGTGCGTAATCAAAATAGGAATAGTCATAGTTGCCATTTAAGACAGAGTCAGCCTTGACAAATTGTTCGGCAATGCTCCTTTGTATCTCTTCTGCACCCTCTACTCCCGGGAAAACATCACATACCGCATAATAAAGTGCATTGGGAAGAATATCATACCACCAGTCGCGACCATATCCTCCACCTAATAAGGCGACAGATGGGTTCGTATTATTCATAATTATATTCCAGCCATTATCCGAGTTGAAATAATTCTGTACCATTTTTACATAATTATATCCTCCCTGATTGGTTTTGTCGATGCCAACCAGGCCGGCACCCAGGATCGCTGCCAGAGAATTCAGGCTTTCATGAAATTCCCCGTTATTTGCATTTTTTCCCTGACGAATATCTTTTATGGCAGTATACAAGCCAAAAGTCGTCTGGTCTATATTCCTACGACTATCATCCAGCCAGATCAGAGGACCGACCGCACTCTTATTATCCCAATCAAAAATAAATTGGTCATAACTTTTTGCTTTTTCTTTCCAGTCTAACATTTGATAACTCTCCGGCATGTCAGGCATAGCCTCCACCCTGCTGATAGGAGTTTGTACAACCTTCTCTCCGAAAGCCTCTTCTTTTTCAGAACAAGAAGCCAGGAGACAACAGCAAATAAGTGTCCAAACACTTTTATTCATTACTTTCATGTTCAACAGCATTAGTTTGATTAGTTATATTTTTAGCTAACGGATACGCCAATAATTGCAATCCGGCAACGATTATCAGTGCATATTTCAATGCAAAATCCTGAGAGACGCAATAAGCCAGGAAAATAAACAATAACAATCCGAAGGCTCTTCCGAAAAATAATCCGAATTCATGGCTCAAAATATAAGCATATTCATTGCGGTTTTCAATTTTAGCCACAGCATCGATAGTTTTCATCATGATCGGGAAGTAAGCCAGGTCAAACAGAGGCTGGAATATAACTTTACAGAGCACGAACAAAATGACTCCCATTGCAGAAAAAAGTATGCCGTTGCATAATGTCCCAACAACGAAAATAAGTAATCCCCCTACAAAGATCTTCAGACGATCCTGCGGACGGGCTATACGTCCCAATACATAAACCAATATAGCCGTCAATGCACCGCTGACCCCTTGAATTAAACCCAACGCGCCTTCATTCCCAACCAGCTTCAGGACAAGGATGGCAGGTGCCGTAACCAGAAAACCTTGCACCATCCCTTTCAGTGCCGCCAACCAAAGCATCTTTCTCCAAAGAATATTAAAACGGAAATAAAGGAAATTTGTTTCTTTCGGCTTCTCAAATTTTCCTTTCCATAGTACCATACAGGCCAGAATGGTAATGAAAACCACTACGATCGTCACTACCCGGTAGGATGCATTGACATCAAATAAAAAGCCCAGAATTTCTTTTCCGTCGATCTGGCTGATAAAAGCCCCGATGATTAACGGGACACCGATAGAAGTTATAGAGAAAAAGAACGATTCCAGTCCGAAGAAATAATTCCGGTTATCGTCATTGGTATTATAAAGGGCTAGTAAATAACGGTTAGTCCAGAAAAATCCGGAAGCTGCTCCCATAAAAAATCCAGCCAGTCCCAGTTCTAAAAATCCAAGCGAACGGATGGCCATCATCCCGAACATCGAGATACCGCTGACAAGGATACCGACGGAATAAAGCGTCTTTATACTATATTTCTTCAGGAGAAAACCGTTGACCAGAGAAGTTACAACAATACCGATATACATTGCCAGTTGATAGAAAGCAACCATTACCGGATCGCTGGTGTTCCTCATGATATATGCACCGACAAAAATCTCGACTACCGGTAAGACCAGTGCATAAAGCATATTGGTCATCAACAGTGTCCGCATGTTAGGTGCCTGTTGCTTGAAGAACAGATATTCTTTTTTCAGTTTATTCATTTCAGGCCGGATTTATTTTAAAGTATTCAAGATATCCGTAATAGACAATTGTGCTTTACAAATCACTTCATCACTTGCTCCGTAATACATTATTATGGTATCTCCCTCAACCAGATGCCCATTGGTAAAAATCACATTTCCGAAAAATCCGGTTTGTTCATAAGTGGCAATAGGTTCCATAATAGGTTCTTCACTCCTGGCAATCACCTTGGAGGGATCATTCAGGTCGAGTAACAAAGCGCCCAGACAGTAACGATGATTAAAGTCTGCTCCATGATAAATCTCGAGCCAACCTCTTTCCGTCCTGATAGGAGCGGCACCGGCTCCCACACGTGCACAATCCCATTTTCCCTCACGGGTCGTCGCTACGCATTTATGATTTCCCCAGTGTAACCTGTCGGGAGACTCGGCCAGCCAGATATAATTGCCTCCGAGTTCAGGGCTGCTCGGACGGTGGAAAGCATAGTGCTTTCCATTGATTTTTTCTTCAAACAAAGCACAATCTTTATTATGAGGCGGGAATATCATTCCATACCGGGTATAATCTCTCCAGTCGGAAGTATGTATCAAACCCACGCCTACGGCAACAGAAGATACTTCTGTAAACGTAAGATAAAAACCGTCTTCCGTTGTCGCCACCCGGCAATCCTCAATACCGAAAGCTTCCAGTTTACCTTTACCGAAAATGGCAGGATACCCCGGTTCATCTTTAAAATGAATTCCATCCGTACTTGAAACTAATCTCAAGTAAGACATCGTGGTCAGGTAGTTTTTTCCTTTATAACCTATTACCCGCGGATCTGAAGCATCCAGATCCGGATCATCCTTGGAAAAGGAAACCACTTCTATTTCCCCTTCCTTATTATATACAGGAAAACTTATAACTCCTTCTTTTTGTATAGGACGTTCGGCTACTCGCAGAAGCAGCCAGGTTTTTCCCTGGTATTTAAAAACTCCGGGATTCAATAAACAAGTTATCTCCATCCCATTAATTCCCGCTTTTAAATCTTTCGGAGCAAGTAGCGGATTTTGCTCACATCTTTTAGCGATATCCATAATAATATAAATTAGTCAGATTTCTACGGCTAAAGTAGAGGACTAGTATCCGGGAAGAGTCTACAATGTTCTCAAAGGGGTATATAGTGTTATAGAACATATTTGACAAAGGTCTACAATTAAGGAATGGGGAAGAGAAAAACGTTCTTGTATGGTATAGAAGATGCATTTTATTAAATCGCTAAAAAGCAGGTAATTAACGAACAAATATAGTATATTATAGTTTCATAAACGTATAATATAGTCTCGTCCGGGCTTATAAATTAATAGCCACTTCATAGCTTATTTATAAAAAGAAAAAGAATAAGGTGAAAACAGAAAATATTTTCTAATTTTCCGTTTTCACCTTATTTTGTAATTTGTATCAAGTCGTTATTACTTCTTCACCGCCAGCTTACTCAGCTGTTTGATCTCTTTCAGATTGGAATAATCGTACTGATAGATGCCGTCATCGGCAATCATCATTAAGACGTTATCATGCGGGATCACATCGTAGCCTTCCATGCCGGAGTAATGGGCCAAACGGTTTGCCATCAATGTCTGCGGATCGGAAGCGTTATAGATCTTCAGACCATCGTCGCAGAGGAAGAGTGTTCCGTTGTCGATACCCAGACCTTTGGGTTTGGTCATGGTATAGGATACGATCGGCTGGGGCTTTTTCACATCTTTGACATCCAGGATGATCAGTTCGTTGAAATTCTGCCCGCAATTATTACCAGAATGAACGGTTACATAAGCGATATCATTCTCTACAACTACCGGGTCGCAGCCATATACATGCCACATCATCGACTGATATTCCGGTTTTAACGGATCGGCTACCGAATAAATCATCATACCGGTAGGAGTTCCCATGAACATACAATCCTTATAACTGAAAATGGTTTCCACATTTCCTCCAACACCTATATTCTCGACAGCTTTCTTCGGTTCGTCACCTGCCAGATCAAAGATACTCATCTGATTATTCAATACGACATACAGATAATCCTTATACAAACCGAAACGAGACATCGAACCGTTTACACCGGTTGAACCGCCCGAACTACCGCTCGACGTATTCGCCATGGCATCATTATACACCTGCTGATCCTTATAATACTCGTATGTATGGGTTTCCTCTTCCTGTGTCCAGCCAACAACAATATTCCCTTGTGCCTCTGCCGAATTACACAGACCATAATCTATATACCCCTCTTCGATAGGAGGATAGCTCTCCGGAAATACATTTTCCAACCGGTTTTTCAATACAGGCAAAGCCGGATTACTGATATCGAACCAAACCAGGTCGATATACGAATCGGCATACAACATATTATTGCGGATCGCCACATCGGCATTTCCCATCAACTCTATGAAGCCTACCGAAGCAGGAGAGGCCGGATTACGGTTATCGATGATATGAATACCTTTTCCCGGTTCTGAGATATACAGGTATCCCTCATAAAAACAGATTTTTCCTTTTTCAGCAATCTCTTCCGGCTGGGGGATAACCTTCACTGAAGAACGGAAAACATCGGCCGACATAAATACCGGCTTATTCACCGTGTAAGTAACCGTTTCCTTAACCTTCATATCATCGTTGCACCCACAAAGCAGACAGATCAACGACACACAAAACAGAGTCATTAGTTTTTTCATTTTAAACAAATTTAGAGGATTAATAATTATAATATCTTATTAGAATTCAAAGCGGAAACCAGCGCCCAATCCGACAATCACCGAATTCTCGGTACGGATACTAACCGGCTGGTCATTATCAAAATAGTAGGAGATACGCGGTTCCACATAGAGGCTCCACTCCCGGTAAAGACGATAGGAAACACCCACCGATCCGTTCAGCGACCACTGAACGCCTGGAATGCCTTTCTTTTCCACCAATGTCTCCATGCCGGTCAAAGAAAATGCGTGCTGTGTCTGTTTCGACCTGAGCCCTTTTTCAAGCATCACGCCTCCCGACATATATATATTCCATTTCGGATTATCCCATAAGTTGACAACCAGATTGACCGGTATACCCAGATAATGCAGATTCAGTCTGGAATTGTAAGACACTTTACCGCCCTGGCTCATACGCGATGACAAATAGGTATATATCAAACCTGTTTCCACTCCTATGTACCTGCTGAAATCTTTCCGCACAGTCATACCGAAAGAAAGAGGTAACGAACAATCAACATCGCCATAATCCTCGGGAGGGATTATTCCGTTATTGGTAAAAGGGGGATCAACTGCCGGGGGAAAAATAGGAATTCCCGGACTAACACTGCTGTTAAAATCATTATCATAAATCGCATCATCACTACCTAATAAATTAAGAGAGACATCTCCCCCTGTGCCGAACGAGGCATTTACCGACCAGTCCTTTTTATCCTTCTTCCTTTTATCCGGTGAGACAAACCGATATTTATTCGAGTCATAATGATTCAAATCCATTTGTCGCTCCGACTCTTTCCTCTTTTCTGTTTCAGGTTCCGCAGCAGGGATATCCGCGACATTATCGATATGCTGCTCTGCTTCCGGCTGTCGATCTGCTACGGACTCTTCCGGCCGTTCATCCTCTTTTACAACAGGTTGTTTTACGGAAGCTACAGCTATCAGTTTCTTTGTATGCACTGTTTTATCGACAGGGATCATCGCTTCATCCGGAGAAACTTCAATACTATCCGGTGTGATTCTTTCTTCCGTTAATACGAAAGGAATCTGTTCATTTACCTTATCACTTAGTTTCTCCCCTCTCTGAAAAGGGAGAAGCAAAAGTATTACAGCAACGGCAGCAGCCACAGAGCTACCGATCCACCAAACGAAGTTCCGTTGGCGGGACTTCATACGCGGCTCGATTTCCTCCCAGCAAAGATCATCGACAGGCAACCGGTGATTTTCCAGTTTCCGCTTCATGAATTCGCTGAAATCATCCAACTGTTCTCTATGATCCGTATCACTGCGCATTTTCATGCATGATTAATAATTGAACACTTTTTTGTAACACTTTCCTCGCACGAATGAACTGCGTCCGCGAAGTGACTTCGCTGATATGCAGCATCTCGGCTATTTCGCTATGAGAGTAACCCTCTATGGCATAGAGGTTAAAGACTGTCCGGTAGCCATTAGGCAGACGAGCGATACAGGCATGCAGGTCATCGGCAGATAAACGGTCCAAGACCGATACATCCACCTCATCCGGAAACTCACCGCACTCGTCAAAATTAACGCTTAACCGGATCGCATCGTTCTTTCGAAGATATTCGAGGGCAGTCGTAACAAACACCCTCCGCACCCATCCGGGAAATGCCCCGGAACCGGTATAACTCCCGATCTTGGTAAATATCTTTATAAATCCGTCTTGCAACAAATCGCGGGCCGTTTCCCTGTTATTTACGTACCGCATGCATACACTCATCATCATAGGGGCATATTGCTCGTACAATTCTTTACGAGCCCACGACTCCCCACGCTTGCATCCGGCAATTAACAGCTGTTCGTCCATAGGTAATATTACTCTCTATTTGTATGATGAAAACATTCTCCCGAAAGTTGCAACAACAATGAAGAAAATACAAAATAAATATTTTTTAGAGAAATACCCCTAGAATAAATATCTTATTTTAAAGTAAATAATCTATCTTAGCGTCAATAAAATGATGTTGTGTATGAAGCGGGGATATTTTATAATAGCAGTATTGGTGGCATGTATTTTTCAGAGTCGTGCCCAGTCCACTATGGACTTTGTTCTTAATCGTGAAGGGAAAGTTACGGCTGTTCCCAAGTTTAAACAATTTGACTTCAATATTCCGGAATTTTCCTATAAAACATATACTCCGTCTACCCGGACGGAACTGGAAAAGAAGCTCAGGGAATTTACCCCCGACTTCCCTCCCCAGGTAGACGAGCGTCCGATGGATATGCAAGTATTATCTCTTGCTTACCGTCCTTTCTTTAATGTATTTGCTCCGATGATACGCCGTGTATCGCCGATGGCATTCGATTTCCAGGAGTTTTCATTCACTCCAATCAGTGAGACTACCGGTCTGCTGACAGTCGGTGAACAATACACCTGGCCCGGTGCAGGAGGTCTGACCCAGATCAGTTCATCGTTGGTATGGCAGCAGGATCGCTGGACATTGACGGGAGGGGCCTTTGCCGGACGCTATTTCACTCCATTCAATCCCAGCCCCGATTTTATGGGGGGATTCAATGCGACTGCCAGTTATGAGGCAACCGATTGGCTGACTCTCAGAAGTTGGGCACAATATACCTTTTACGAGAAAAAAGAACGGAGTAATCCGCAAATGCTGCTAAATCCGTTTTATAATCATACGAGCGTAGGTGGTGCTTTCGAATTCAAAGTGAAAGATGATCTTGGCATCGGTATCGGTGTAAACTTCGAATACAATCCGTGGAACAAGCGGATGGATCCCCAGTTCCTCATCTACCCTGCATTAAAAAACAAAAATATAAGAATCGGGTTCAATTGATTTATTCTACATAAATCATCTTTTTTGTCATTCCCCCATCGATGACGATGTTCTGCCCGTTGATGAAATCATTCTCAGGAGCGGCCAGAAAAAGACAGGCGCTTGCAATGTCCGAAGGACGGCCTACACGGCCGGAAGGATGTTGTTTGTGGTCGGCCGGTTTCAACAAACGGTAGTCTTCGTTTTGTATCCAACCAGGACTGATACAGTTTACTGTAATATTATAATCACTGAAAGAAAGCGCTAAGGCATGCGTCAAGGAAACAATTCCACCTTTGGAAGCCGCATATCCCTCCGAGCCCGGTTCACTCTGCAGATAACGGGAAGAAGCAATATTGATGATCCGTCCGTAACGTTTCTTTCCTTCCTCATTGTTCCGGTGAATAGCCAGTGCGCGTGAAGTTATAAACACCGGCCGCAGGTTTGTTGATAGTATTCTGTCGAACTGTTCAATACTTGTATCGACCAATGGAGAAAACTCACTGACCCCCACATTATTAACAATCACATCGACGTCTCCCCACATGTTGATAAGTCTGTTGATAACTTCTTGAAGAGCTTTTTCATCACTTACATCAGCCTTAAAAAACTGCACGTATGACGGCATAAGATCACACAAACGTTCAGCCGCTTTTTCGTCTGTATCACAAAAAGCAACCCGGGCTCCCATTTTACAGAATGCAGAAACAATTGATTCCCCTATGCCCTTGGCACCACCGGTTACAAAGACTCTCTTACCATCCATGATGCGTTGTGTTTGATTGTAGTTTGCAAAGATAAGAAAAGATGACAGTTTGTTCCAATAAATACTTTTATCTTGCCGCAATGATCTGTTAAAATATATTACCCGGTATACTAATACAAATTTATTGGTATAGTAATCCCAAATAGATGGTATAGTCAACTTTCCAATCCACGTACATCCGAAGTATGAATTAAACTTCATAGAACACGCCAAGGGAGCACAACGTATAGTAGGAGATTCCGTTGAAACGATTGGAGACGATAAGTTGGTACTGATTACAAATCCGAAACTGGAACATTCATGGGTAAACCACGAATGCAAATCGCAAAGTATACACGAGATAACCATCCAGTTCCATCGTTCGTCGTTGCCGGACGAATTATTGGGCAGGAGCCAGTTCGAGAGCATCAAGACCCTTTTCGAACGAGCACAGAAAGGATCGGTAGCAGAGATCGGATATGCCTGCGGCTTCAACAACCTGTCGAATTTCAATCGGATCTTCAAAAAGAAGGTAATTGTTTAGTTCAGCCCTGATAAAATAACTAATTTCGCGGAGCTAAATAAAATACATAAAAGACACATATCATGAAAAAGCATTTATTTACAGCACTCGTGTTATTACTCGCTGTTTTTTGTTTTTCATCCTGTCAAAAGACAGAGACATTTAAAGTTCTGCAATTTAATATCTGGCAGGAAGGTGCTGTAGTAAAAGGCGGCTTCGACGCCGTAGCCGACGAGATTGTCCGCAGCAATGCAGATTTCGTTACATTGAGCGAAGTCCGTAATTATCACAACACCCGCTTCTGTGACCGTATCGTCGAAGCTTTGAAAGAACGCGGACAGACGTATTATTCATTTTACACCGAAGACTCCGGCCTGTTAAGCCGCTATCCGATCAGCGACAGCAGTACCGTTTATCCCCTGAATGACGACCGGGGTAGTATTTACCGCCTGGTTACGAAGAAAGGCGATCAGGAATTTGCCGTCTATACAGCCCACCTGGACTATCGGAACTGCGCTTATTACGATGTACGCGGATATGACGGTAACGACTGGGAAAAGATAGAACCGGTTACCAGCCTCGACTCTATCCTGTTGTTAAACCGTGCCTCCGTGAGAGACGACGCAATGGCTCGTTTCATCAGCGTTGCCGAAAAAGACAAAGCTGCCGGCCGTATCGTTATCCTGGGTGGCGACTTCAACGAGCCTTCCCACCTGGACTGGACGGAAGCAACGAAAGATATGCGCGACCATTACGGACTGGTTATCCCCTGGGACGTTTCCGTTATGCTGGAAAAAGCCGGATACAAAGATTCTTATCGTGAAAAATATCCTGATCCGGTTACTCACCCGGGATTTACCTGTCCGGGAGACTGCCCTGATATCGCCTTGGAAAAACTGGTCTGGTCGCCCAAAGCGGATGACCGCGACCGTATCGACTTTATCATGTATGCTCCTTTCGAAGGACTGAGTCTGACAGACGTTACGATCGTCGGACCTAAAGGCGATATCCTGCGTGGCGAACGGGTAACTGAAAATACAGCCGATCCGATTATCGAACCACAAGGAATCTGGCCTACCGACCATAAAGCCGTTCTGGCCACTTTCCAGCTCACAAAATAATCTCAGAAAATGAAAGACACACACAAATACGGCTGGTTAGCCTTTATTCCGGCAGGGATTATTTGCTTTTACTTTTTCCTGCATACCTGCATATCGGTGCCGGATATAAAGGGGGATAATTATCCCCCTGCCTAGAGTAGGGATAAAAAAAGAGTTATTACCTTTACCGGATCAATAAAACAAGGGAACAATTATCATGAAAACATTGAATACACTAGGTTTACTTCTTCTATTCTCTTTATTCGCACTCAAAGGCGTCAGTCAGGAAAAGGCAACAAATAGTATAAAGGTTATCTCATACAATATCTGGAACGGTTTTGAAAAGGATGCGACACGTCAGGCCCGTTTCACCGAATGGATGAATCAGCAAAAGCCGGATATCGTAGCCTTGGAGGAACTTGTCGGCATCAATGAGAAAGACCTCGCTGCACTGGCCGCTTCTTATGGTCATCCGTATGTAGCTATCGTGAAAGAAGAGGGTTATCCGGTTGGGCTTACTTCCCGTAAACCTATCGATGTAGTCAAGAAACAGGTGGAAGGATTTTGGCATGGTATGCTGCATGCGCAAACTTACGGATTAGATATTATCGTTACGCACCTCAGCCCGTTCGAATGGAAATACCGCTTGAAAGAGGCTGAAGCGATCACACAATATATCCGTGAAAACAATTTGGAATCTTGCATGGTCATGGGCGACTTCAATGCCTATTCCCCTTTTGATGCCGACGAAGTCGAAACACATACCCAACTCCGGCAGAATATGCAGGACTGGGATAAGAACCATCCCGAATACGGCAATATGCGTGGTGAACAGTTCGACTACTCGGTGTTGTCCAAATTTCTCTCCATCGGTTTTGCCGATCCCGTCAAGATGTTTGTCCCGGCAGAACAACGGATGTCGTATCCTGCCGCTACCCTCTATGAATGGCAATGGGGCGATCCGCGCCTGAAAATGCTTGGCGAACGGTTGGACTATATCCTGGTTTCACCGGCTCTGGCTCCCAGATGTATCGATGCTGCCGTTCACAACGGAAAGGAGCTGGAAGGGATTTCGGATCATTATCCGGTTAGTATCCGTATGGAACTTCCACAGTAAGGGTATCCACACTGGCCGCCCCCAATATGCCGGTTCCTCCGACTACATTACTGAGAACACGTATCGGTTCGGCCAGTCCGGCATCCACCAGATCATTGTTTAATGACAAGTCGTTTAGCTCGGCTAATGCCATCAAATACTGATAATAGGATTCGGAAAGGGTATACAAATAAACCTTTACATAAGAGGGGGGATCACCGTTAGGATTTTCCTCGGGATAACCTTCTGGAGGATAAGAACTTCCATAAGAATATCCGGCCAATTTCAATGTATATTCCTGTCCGTTAATCAACTCATCAGAGAAAGGCCGTCCACCATAACCTGATAACCAATCATTTCCAAACAACTCATCTAACACAGATATTTTATTTTTAAAAACTGGCTCATAGGAATAATCGATATGGTTACTAGACCAGTAATAGGTTCCCGTAAAAACCCTTTCACCTGACTCTTCATCATATTCCATATCAGGAGAACCAAACATAACACGTACCAAATAACAATCTCCCTCTTGCTGTTTATCTTTGAGTGTCGTTCTATAAACAGTTCGGTAACTATAATATCCATATGAACCGGTATCCTTTTCTCTTACAACCTCTAATTTTAATAATTCCGGTTTTACCGGTAACACACATTCCGCAGATATATCCTTAAAACCATCTTTCTCTACCTCAAGACGTATCTTATCACCATCGGACGGAATATAGGAAGCCTTGTAATAAGCAGCTGAATTGTACTCACTTTCTTCTACATGCCATGTCATATCTTCTCGGTATTGTCCGTTCACATACAAACTGATTTTCGCATCTTCTATTGTTATATTCGGATTTTCATCTGTATAAAACCAGGTACGTGATACCGTTGCTGTCAGCGGCATTCCTGTCTGCGCCACACAGTTCAGTACCAATTTAGGATCCGGACGCAAGTGTTCCAGATCGACATACTTCACACACGAAGAGAAGATTATTGACAACAGGATAAATAAAATAGTATGTTTTATAAGATATTTCATAGCTGATTAGAATTTATATGTATAAGAAACAGAAGGAATAATAGGCATAATACCTATCTGCTTGAAAGCCGGAACAAACCTTCCCCATTTACTATCCGGATCAGGAACAATCTTTTCTGATTTGTAAATCATAAATGGATTCATACGGGAATAGACATTATAGATACTAACTGTCCAGATGCCCATCCTCCCTTTTTTCTTTGGGCGATAAATCTTAATTGCCAAGTCTAAACGATGATAAGACGGCAATTGATAATTATTACGTCTATCATAATAATCAATATTCCCCAAACTACTATTACTCGAATTATAGCCTCCTCCGCCATAAGAATTATTAGGAGGCAAATCAAGTTTTGGAAAACCCGCTTGCTCGTAGTTCTCCAAAGAAAGCGTCGTATGATTGCCTGAAGCAAACGACCAGGCAGCCGATAACTCCACTTTTGGAGTTATCTTATACATAGCCACAATATTCAGTTTATGCCGGTTATCAAAACGGGCCGGATAACGTTCACCTTTATTCAATTCCGAAAATTTACGATCCGACCAGGAAAGAGTGTAACCCAACCAGCCAGTCAGACGCCCTGTTTCTTTGCGCGCCATCAACTCAGCTCCATAAGAACGTCCTTTACCGGATGTCATCTTCTTTTCCCAGTCTTGGAAAGAAGGTGTAAAGGTATGTCCATCACGGTATTCCAATAGATTATTCATTCGTTTATAATATCCTTCAAGCGAGAAATTGTATTCCTTATTCAATGAATAATAAAATCCGGCTGATACCTGATCGCTTACCAACGGCTTCAATGAACGTGTCACTGGCATCCAGGCATCCGTAGGCAAACTGATAAAACTATTACTTATCAGATGTACATACTGATTCATACGGGCAAAAGAGGCTTTGAAACTAATATCTTCCTTCATCAACCAACGAAGCGAAGCACGCGGCTCCAGGCCGGCGTATGTTTTATTCTGGATATTAAACAAGCTGAATCGTAGGCCGGCATTCAATTTTACGGTAGGTGAAAGCGTCCAGTCATCTTCCGCAAAAACACCGGCTTCATGTGCCCATAGCAAATCGTTAGCAAAAACCTTACCTATACGAGTCGTATCCTGGATATTTATTTCAGAAGAAGCGGCTTTATTATATTCGGGGCGGAAGCGATGCAACAGATAATCACCTCCAAACCGGATATGATGGGAAGCTAACGGCAAATAATCGAACGAAGTACGCAAACCCACATCCATGATCCCTGTCTCGGTAGATGTTTCGTTAAATGTATTGGCATAATCGTCATCTCCCTCCTCTCCTATCACATATTTTTCCGTATTTCTCAATTTGGAATGATAACGTGTAAATACACCCGAAATTTTACCAAACAGCTGGTTATTGAACACATACGTCCACCCTGCCGTAGCCATTAAATTACCCCAGCGAAGAGATATATCATTCTCGTCTTTAAAAGTACGATCTTCGTTCGAAGTAGAAAATTCAGTTCCTCCCCCTTTCAATACATCATTACCATTGTAAAGACTCAAATACATCCGGCTACGGTCGCTGAAACGATGATTTATCTTTAAATTCAAGTCATGGAAAGCATACCGTCCGCGAACTTTCGAACCATCCTTCTTGATGATCCCGTTAGTTATGGCAATAGCCGGTGCAGTAAGTACATCCAACCAGGTACGCCGTAAAGCAATCTGGAAAGAGGTACGATCTTTTATAATAGGTCCTTCGAGATTCAAATTACCCGAAATCAAACCTAATGTAGCACTTCCGTGGTATTCTCTCATATTCCCCTCTTTGGTATGCACATCGACCACCGACGACAAACGTCCGCCATAACGAGCCGGAAAACCGGCCTTGAAAAAATCCATACCGCTGATCGCCTCCGAATTAAATGCGGAGAAAACACCTCCGATATGATTGATTTGATATACAGGATTACCATCTATCAGGAATAAATTTTCATCGACATTTCCACCACGTACATACATACCGGCCGTACCTTCCGTACCGGCAGACACACCAGGTGTCAACTGAAGGGTTTTGATAATATCCGCCTCACCGAACATCACCGGTGTTGCATTAATTGTTTTCTGATCGATTTCCAAAGCTCCCATTTGCGTACTGAGTACCGACTGCTTACTATTCGCAGCCCCCGTCACTACCACTTCCTGTAAAGAAGCAGTTGGCACCAGGTCTATTGCCAATGTTGTATCTCGGTCCAATTCTTCCAGATCATACACCTGGCTTCCGTATCCGATATAGGATGCCTGTATCTTAATTTCCCCAGCCGGCAATGTCAGACTAAAGAAACCGAAATTATTCGAAGCCGCCCCCATCCGAGTGTTGGCCTCATAAACCGAGGCCCCGATCAGAGATTCGGCGGACTTAGCATCACGCACAAAACCGCTGACCGTTACCTGCTTTGGTTTACGCTTCAGGATCACCACGTTTCCTGTCAACTTGTACACTACCGGGAGATTAGCGAATAAACGCTTCAGGCAATCCGGCAATGCTTCACTCTCTGCTTTAAAACTGGTTTTCGGAAGCTCTTTCAACAAAGATGATTCATAAGAGAAGGTTACTCCGGTCTGCTTTTGTATCTCGTCGAGAATTTCCCGGACAGGAGCCTTCTGCATGTTCATCGTAACCTTCCGTGTTTCATCCGCACCTTTTGTCTGCGCCTGAAGGGCAAACATCGCTAACATCATCATCATTACAACCATTGTAACACGGGCAAATAGTTTTGCAGGGTATACTTTCTTCATCTTACTTATTGTTGATATCTATCCCTTAGACAGGATTTAAGGAAATACCCCTATCGGGCAGAACAAAAATAATAGAATAATTCGAAAATACCTTCCACTAATATATGCCAACGATTGTATCTTAATTTTAAATCAATACAGAAAAAAGGATTCTTCGATTTATTTTATTATCTTTGTGAAAGAGTTAGAGTTACGAATCATTATTGCACAGTTCTCCTTATTTACACATTATATTAAGCAGGCCTCTCCTTTAATTCTACACCTTACTCCGAATTAGTATTTATCTTATAATAAAATTATTAGCTACATGGCAAGATCCGTCACCGTTGACAAACGTGAAAATGAAAAAAAGAGACTCGCAAAACGAGCAGAAAAACAAAAAAAGAAAGAAGAAAGGAAACTATCTCCTAAAGCGAACAGCTTTGAAGACATGATTGCTTATGTTGATGAGAATGGGGTGATTACCTCGACTCCACCGGAAGAAAATGTCAAAAAAGAAGAGATCAAACAGGAAGAGATACTGATATCGGTACCTAAAAAAGAGAAAGAGGAACCGGTTATCCTAAAAGGAAAAGTAGACTTCTTCAATACCTCCAAAGGATTTGGTTTTATCAAAGAACTTTCAGGAGGTGAAAGATACTTTTTCCATGTAAACAATATCTTGTCTTCGGCAATTACCGAAGGTGATATCGTTACATTCGACCTCGAACGCGGCTTAAAAGGCATGAATGCGATCAACATTCGCCTGGAAAACGAATTACCCGCCGTAGAAGAGGCATCAGAAGATTAATAAACAATCATTTAATAAGAAAAGAATATGCGATCAGAAAGAAGTTTAACAAACCAGCTAATAGAGAATTCACTGAAAGAGTATAAAAAAAGCGTAGGCGAAGTGGTTCTTGTAGCTATCAGCCCAAGGACGACGATTGAACTTCCTGCTCATCTTTCCCCCGAGGAAAGAGCGATTCGCATAGAAAACTACAAAAAATTGCACCCCTCGATGGTATAAGTTCTTACCATTCGAAATAAGGAGGTACACTGCCGATGGGCATGGTGATGCGACGTGTTGCTCTCTGATAGCCAGTCACAACACCGAAGCCGTCGGTTACGTTTGAATAGGTGGAAGTGGGTTCCAGCAAGGCATCCATATTAGCATCTCCCAACGATATGGAGAAGTTACGGATCACTTTCAGATAGTTATAATAAGCCTCCGAAATCGACAAAAGATGAACATCGTAATGTACGGTGGCCGACAAGGTGTCGGTGACAAATGAATAATTGGGAGTAAACGAAGCTGTCACCGTATAATCTTTTCCATTAAACAAGTCATCCGGGAAAATACCTCGGCAATAAGGCCCGTCATAATAAGCTAGTGAAGGAATATCGGGCTGGAATACCGGATCGTCATAAGTCAACCGAAAACTGTAAAAAGAGAATTTCTTAAATGTATCCATCAGATCATCACCGGTTATGGAATTTCTCCACACTTCATCACAAAACGTACTCACCCACATCACACTATCCCCTTTATGAAATTCAACTAATTGTTCCAAAACCAGACGATAGTAATTACGTTCAGCAGGTTTATCGTGCAACGTAATATACATCCTTAAAAGTTGAGAGCTAAAAGAATTAGGTTTGAGAAATCCCACTGTGTCGAGTAAAATAATATCCGTCTTCTGAGGGATCACCGTCTCTGCCGCCACCGGATCGAAACCGGATGCCCCGGCCTCCAACCTCACTTTATCACCTGCCTTTACATGGCAACCGGACAACTTAAACTGTCCTTTGTATTCGGTACTGTCAGCCGGATTATCCGAACGTTGCATACTCCCCCGGAAAGTATCATTTACAAACACATCTATATTCACTCCCTTATCAGGAAGATCGTATTCAGGAACACTATCCAGTAAAAACCAGCTTTTCGAAAGAAATGCAGCCACTTCACGTTCAGGTGTGATAGAGGCATTCAACACCAATACCGGAGGCACCGGATCGAGTTTCAGCACGACATCACGTATACAAGAAATGCATAAAAGCAAAAGTGGCAGTAATATGGATAATATCTTCTTCATCGTATTAGAATTTATAGGTATATGATACGGAAGGCAGGAACAGGAACAAAATAGATTGCTCCAGATAGATCTCACGTTTTCCGGTAGCGGAATCAGTGTAATATTCTGTCTCAACACTAAACGGGTTCGG
This sequence comes from uncultured Parabacteroides sp., assembly GCF_905196875.1. GTDB lineage: Bacteria > Bacteroidota > Bacteroidia > Bacteroidales > Tannerellaceae > Parabacteroides. The sequence goes on from NZ_CAJJWO010000009.1 coordinate 68,352, forward strand.
GTGGCAATAAGCATTACAGAGGCTAAGATTCCAGATTCCCATACGCCCCTTCTTTTTATAACGGTAAAAGTTAAGCCCCAGGTCAAGACGATGATAAGGAGCCAACTGGTAGTTGTTTCGGGAACTGGATGCATAATCGTTACCGTCTCCCCCTGAAATGATACCACTACCGTGTAGATAGCCGTTATTCGTCTGTCCCGTCCCTCCATGATACACCTGATCCTTGATCGTGATATAATTACCGGAGGCAAACATCCAGGCGGCAGTCAGTTCCACCTTGCGAGACAGTTTGTAAGTTGCCACGACGTCTACCTTATGACGGTTATCATATTTGGAAGGAAAACGCCGGCCTTTATTTACACTTCCATCCGGAAAGAGGCGATCTGACCAGGATAATGTATAACCGATCCAGCCCGACAAACGCCCAGTCTTTTTCTGCGCCATAAGTTCCATTCCGTAAGCACGGCCATAGCCTTCCCCTACTCGTTCTTCCCAATTGGAATAATCGGTCCCTACCGGAAAACGATCTTTGTATTCGATCAGGTTATTCATCCGTTTATAATATCCTTCGATAGAGAAGTTATACAGCTTGTTAAGCGTATAGTAAAGCCCGGCGGTATACTGATGCGCATTCATCGGACGGATATTACGGGTTACGGGCACCCAGATATCTGTCGGCTGGCTGATATAGCTGTTGGAAAGAAGGTGGATATACTGGTTCATTTTTGAATATGACAGTTTAGCAGAGAAGTTGCGGGCCAGCAAATAACGTATCGACAAACGCGGTTGAAAAGACTGATAAGTCTCCCCCTGTACAGTAAATAACGTATATCGCAAACCTACATTCGTCTTAAGACGTTCCATCACATGCATCTCTTCTTCGGCAAACAAAGAGACTTCATGGCCGTGAATCAGCGAATTGGCATATATCGTATTTGTCTCTTGCGATTTTACCGAGTCCTTATACCAACTCTTCATCGTATTCTGCTCAGGACGGAAGTTATGAAACAGATAGTCACCACCGAAACGGAGGCGATGTTTCTCATGTATACGGTAATCGAATGATGCACGCAGGCTCATATCTTCCATAGCCGAACGATAGTGGCTTTCCTGATTGTATACTCTCTCTTCATTGATGTTGGAAGACTGCGCATAATCTGCCTTATCTTGTATGATATGCGAACGGTAACGTGTATATCCCGCCGTAAAACTGGCAAAAAGCTTATTATTGAATACATGATTCACTCCCACTGAACCGATCAGATTTCCCCACCGCCAACGAAAATCCTTACCAAGACGATCTCCATAGCTATACTCTTCTCCATTAAGATAACTGTCGCTACCCATATAAAAACTCATATAAAGACGGGTACGGTCGCTAAAAGAATGGTTCACTTTGGCATTCATATCGAAGAAGTGATACCCGCCTTTCAGTTTATCGCTCCTGTCTCTATTTACAGCTTTCAGTATCGGCCATGTGAAAAGTTCCATCCAGGTACGTCTGACGGAAACGTTGAATGAAGATTTTCCTTTTATAATAGGGCCTTCCAAGTTCCCCCGCATAGCGAGCAAACCGATAGAGAAATTTCCATGATATTCGTAACGGTCGCCATCATTTGTCCTCACATCTACAACTGACGAGAGCCTTCCTCCATATTCGGCAGGAAAGCTCCCTTTATAAAATGTCGTATTCTTGACGGCATCAGGATTAAAGGCTGAAAAGAAACCAAGCAGGTGATTGGTGTGATAAACCGGGTTACCGTCAAGCAAGTAAAGGTTTCCGTCGGCATTGCCTCCCCTCACATGGAGACCGGTCATCCCTTCCACCCCTACTGCAACGCCGGGCAGTCGTTGCAGGGTTTTCACCACATCCGTCTCCCCCAGCAAGGCCGGCATCGACTTGATGCGTTGGGAGGGAACCTCCACCACCCCTGTACGTGTGCTTAAGACCTCCGACCGGGGATTCAAGCCCTCTACTACGATCTCCCCTAATGCCCCGATAGCATGCAGAGGTATATCGACCAGCGTATCACGGGATAACTCGAAGGTAACCTCTTTCGCTTCATAACCGACAAAGGAGGCTCGCAAAGTGACTTTCCCGGGAGGCAGCGTAATACTGTAAAAGCCGTAATTATTCGTTGTTGTCCCGCTTCTGGTAGTGCGCTCGAATACCGAAGCGTTAATAAGACTTTCGTAGGATACCGAGTCACGCACGAAACCGCTTATGGTATACAGCCGGGGCTTGCGTTTCAAAATCACGATTTGCCCAGTCATCCGGTAAGTAACAGGCAAAGAGTAAAATAATCTTCTGAGACAATAAGACAGCGATTCGTCCTGCGCCTTGAACGACATCTTCGGGAAGTCGTCGAGCATAGACGATTCGTAAGAAAAGAAGATACCTGTCTGCTTTTCTATTTCCTGCAATATCTCCAACAGGAAAACCTGGCGCATATCCATTGTCACCGTAGGCGTAGGCTCGACCGGTAGCCTGACTACGGCAGCCAGTTCCCCGGCTTTTACCTGCGGAAAAAGCATAAGAATTCCTGTCAGTAATATCCATATACGTCCCATAGGTAAACTTATTTATTAGGATCAGGAGCCAGGCGGGTATCCAATGTCTGGTTGATAACCAGTAAAACATCTTCCAGCGGAAGATCATTGAAAGTGGCCGTCAGTTTCAGATTCGGTGTTTCTGTTTTATTGATTACTTTTACCTGATAGTATTCATTCAAATCGTCGATAACCTTTTCGAGCGGAGTATCATTGAAACGCAACTGCCGGGTTTTCCATGACAGGCTATTAAGGTCTTCTTCGAGTATTGTTATTCCGTTGCTTTCCATAGAATACGAAGCCGACATACCGGCCGTTAATATAACCTTGTCCGTTTCACTTCCGGTAGCACCAAAGCTTACTTTACCGGTCATCACATTCACGTCTGTTCCGCCGGGTTGCTCGTTTATCTGGAAACTGGTACCCAATACGGTCACTTCCGTCCGTTCAGTATACACAGAAAAGGGACGTGCCTCGTTCCGCGTCACCTGGAAAAAGGCTTTTCCTTTCATTTCCACTACACGCCTTTCCTTTCCGTACGTCTTCACATCATATCGTATGGAAGAACTTCCTGCCATCGAAATCAGTGTACTGTCAGGCAGGTAGACTTCTTTCAGTTGCCCCGGTCCGGTTGTTACAGCCACCCATTCGGGGGAATTACGTTCTGTTATAAAATAAGTTCCGAAGCCAATGAGCAGTAAAAATACCGACGCTGCAGCCATCCAGTAGCGGCGGAAAGAAACCGTACGGCGTACCTGATGCTTCCCGGCAAACTGTTGCCAGGCCTTATCAGTATCCAAACGTCCTTCCTCGTAGTGTTTTGCTACGAAACGAATGCGTTGCTCCAATTTATTTTCCTGCTCGTTGTTCATATTTATTCCGTTCTCTAAAATCTATATCCTACTGTAAAGCTTGCGGTATGATATTTCAAATCCACACCATCATATTTATATTCTTTACCCAATCCCATATCGTAAGCAACGTTCAACGTAAAACGCTTTACCTCAACTCCGGCATTGAATGTAAACCCCCAGTCAAAACGTTTAAGGCTACTGCTCTTTCCAAATGGTCTCCAGGAACCATAAGTCGTTGAATATTCGTCTTCCGAGATAATCATTGTCTTATACTTGTTCTTTCCGGAAATTCCATAGGCCAGATAAGGACCGGCAGCCACATGCAATCTCACATCCTCTCCCAGCTTCCAGTTAAAACGGGCCATAACCGGCAACTGAAGATAATCCCTACGGGAACTTCCTTCGCTAAATGTGATACCTTCTACCTGCATATCCAATGGAAAAATGTTGCCACTGGAACCAAAGTATCCCCAATTACCATATCCGCCAAAGCCCAAATAGCCGGGAGAAAAAAACAAATAACAGTCTTCCAGCTTTCCGTCTTCTCCCATACTTTTACCATAGGCTGTCCCCGAATAGGTCTTTCCCTGACCACGCTGTACGTAATACAGGCCGGACTGAAGGGAGAATAATCCTGATCCAAAAGTATAGCTCACAGCTGCACCGGCTTTAAAGCCAATCTGGGCAGGAGAATTTCCCTTGTACTTCGTCACGTTCATACCGGCCTCAGGAGTTACAGACCATTGTGCACTAACTGTCGCCACATACATCATCATCAACATCACAATAGAAACAATCTTCTTCATCATCATTCTCTTTTCTTAGTGAAACAAAATTTGTAATACCTTTTGTCTCTAAGACAGAGAAGATAGAAAAAACCCCTATTCCGGTCAACACTTTTTTATTTGGTCACGCCAGACCAAAGAGAATGTTATAGATACGTACCGCCATCTCTCGCAACGACTTCAACGCCTTCCCCATCTGATTCTCAACTGTTTTTATTGAGATATTCAGTTCTTCGGCGATCTCCTGGTACTTCAGACCGTCGCGCTTCGAAAGTAAAAAGATTTTTTTGCGTTCGGGGGGTAAACCGTCTATCGCGTTCCACAGGCGGGCGTCGCGTTCGGCATTGTATATCTGCTCCTCCTCCGATGAGTCTTCCATATCCGGAAGCTGGTCGGTAGTCTGCAGATCGGTCGGCTGTGTCACAAGCGAAAGGGAACGGTTACGTACGGCCTGATACATATACGACTTCAGATTATCAATCAGTATATTATTGATATTCTTGTCCCACACATCGGCAAAAGCCTGTTGGACAATATCCTCCGCATCATCCAACCGTTCAGTAAACCGGAGCGCAAAAAGACACAAGGGTTTATACAAATCCTTGAAATACCGCTCGAATTCTCCGCTGGAAATGGTTGCCATACGTTTGTTATCTGTAACTATTCGCCGCAAAGTAAAACAGTTTTCCTGATAATCAGATAGAATTTCAGCTTCTTTATCACATATTTAAGAAATAATGAGCTAAAGGATGGTTAATCTGCAATCCACATATTCAAAAAAACAAAAAGGCATGCAGTTCTTTTACCTTCTGCATGCCTTTCTATTTTATATGAAATATATCAATACGGACGGAACCCGATAATCTCGCGTACTTCCGCTAGTGTTCTGGCTGCACTTGCGCTTGCCTTTTCGGCTCCCATGCGGGCAACCTTTTCCATATATTCATCGTTAGAACGGATGTCGAGGATGCGTTCACGGATCGGAGCACAGAAGTTGTTGATGTCCTCGGCCAGTTGCTTCTTCATATCGCCGTAACGGATCTCGCAGTTATTGTATTTCTCGTTGAAGAAATCGTAAGTGTCTTTTGTCGACACGATATCCATCATGGCAAAGAGGTTGGCGATGGGTTCAGGCTTCACGCTATTCGGTTCCGTAGGACCGGCATCGGTAACGGCCTTCATTACCTTTTTCTTGATTGCCTTCTCGTCATCGATCAGGTAGATTGCGTTTCCTTCGCTCTTACCCATCTTACCGGAGCCGTCCAGACCGGGCACTTTCACAGCCTTCTCCGTCAGGTGGAAAGAAGCTGGTTCGGGGAAAAACTCGACCTCAAACGTCGAGTTGAAACGACGGGCAAAACGGCGTGCCATTTCCATATTCTGTTCCTGATCCTTTCCTACCGGCACTTTCAGGGCTTTGTGAATAATGATATCCGCAGCCATCAAAGTAGGGTAAGTCAACAAACCGGCACTTACGCTATGCTTGTTTCCTTCATTGAAAATCTCTTTTTCCACATCTCCTTCAGCCGTATTTACACGGTCGATATGAAGCATCTGACGTGCCTTATCCTTGAATGAGGTCGTGCGCATCAACTCGCCGATACCGGCATTCATATTGAGGTAGAGATACAACTCAGCCACTTCGCGAACATCGCTCTGTATATAGATGGTAGCCTTCTCCGGATCGATACCGCAAGCCAGGTATTCGGCCAGGATCGTCTTTGCACTTTCACGGATATTTGCCGGACGCGGATGTGTAGTCAGGGAGTGCCAGTCTGCAATAAAGAAAAAGCAATTATACTCATTCTGCATTTGCAGAAAACTCTTTACTGCTCCGAAGTAATTCCCCAGATGCAAATTACCTGTTGGCCTGATGCCACTTACTACTGTTTCCATTTCTAAATTCTTTATTTTATTCAAACAGCCGCAAAGATAGTAATTTTAGAATACAAATCCGTCCCAGAAGGTCGAATTGTCTTTCGTCTTCTCCCGTTCCAGCGTCATTTGCTTACGCAGGTTCTTGATAAGCTTTGCCTGTTTTTTATCACCTGCCAGGTTATTCAACTCCCAGGGATCGTTCTTCAGATTGAACAATTGGGTGGTGCGCACGCCTTTCACATGATATTCGCAGAGCTTCCATTCCCCGTCGGATATAGCACGCTGGTTATCCATATAGCAGTAATACAGGTAATCCCTTACAGCTTTATCCTCTTCTATGGCAGGAATAAGGCTCACGCCGTCCACGGATGAGGGGATATCCGTTCCGATCATATCGCACAAGGTCGGGAATACATCGATCAGATAGCATAATTTATCACTCTTCCGTCCCTGGGCGTTACTTCCAGCCCCTTTGATCATCAGAGGGATACGCACGCTATGTTCGTAAACGTTCTGTTTTCCCATCAGACCGTGTTGTCCGACAGCCAAGCCGTTATCGCCGGCAAAAACGATAATCGTATTTTCATACTCTCCGCTTTCTTTCAGGGCCCGGATGATGTCGCCCACACGGCGGTCTACATGTGTCACCATGGCATAATATTCCATGATATGCTTCTTTATTTCATCCGGTACGCGGGGAATGGCGGCCAGCACTTCATCGCGGATCACCAGTTCGCCGTTATCGAACGGATGTTTGTCCATGTAGTTCGGCGGCAACTGGATGTTGTCACGGTCATACTGGCGCATATATTCGTCGGGCATCGTACGCGGATCATGTGGCGACATGTATGCAACGGAAAGGAAGAACGGTTTAGCGGCTCCCTTTTGTTTTTCGATATACCTGACAGCATCATCCGTGAAGATATCCACCGAATGTTTGCCGGAATACATATATTCACCCACTTCGTAGGTTACCTCGTTGCTCTTCGCCCAGTCTTTGACTACCGGACGCTTCTTTCCATAGTTACCATCTGCATTGTAGTTGTAGAGCGGCACGTTCCAATGGTCGTACATTCCACCGAAATAAATGCCTTCCGCATCGTTGAAACAACGGTTCATCGCCTGCGTACCGTTATGCCATTTACCGGTATGGAACGAGTTATATCCGGTCTGTTGCAAGGCTTCCCCGATCAAAATATGATCGTCGGGGACGGTCGATCCCTGTTTTTCCAGCGTATAAAGATATTTACCCGTCATCAGCATGGCACGACTCGGCATACTGACGGCACCGGAAGTTCCTCCCATGATATGGGCATTGGTAAAGACCGTGCTTTCGGAGGCCAACTTGTCCAGGTTCGGGGTGTGTACATCTTCTACACCCAGGAAATCCATCGCTGTTCCGCGCATATCATCCGCCAATATCAGGATGATGTTCGGATTCTTGTCTGCGGACAGCAAGCTCGTTGCAGACAGCATAGCAGTAGTTAATAAGGTTACTTTTTTGTTCATAAGAGAGCAGTTTATAGTTATATGCTTATACTTTTATATTTACCGGGAGATAAATCATTATCAAACCGTATGTTATCTCTATTATCTGCCGATGTAATCTGTTGCCGACAGTGTCGGCTAAATAAACGACAGTGTCGACAAAGCTTTCGACAGTGTCAGCAATATTATCGACAGTGTCGGCAACAGATTACATCGGCAGATAAATATAAATACTCCCCAGCCATTAGAGACTATCTCAAGGAGCGACCGGACTTACCTGGTAGCTCTTCCCAGCTACAGTAGTAAAGACAGTTTCATAGTATTCTTTCCCGTTGGAAGTAACCGGAGAAGAAGTTGCTATCGCTCTACCATCCTGTTTCACTGTAATAGGAAGGGATGTTCTCAACCGGCACTCCTTCCCGCTTCCGGAAAGGATGGAGGCTTCAGACAGACAGCCTTGTTGCCATTTCATAGCGACTTCAAAATTGCCACGCGCCTTCAGTCCTGATACGGAACCTTCACTCCATAAATCGGGCAGGGCGGGCAGCAATTGGATAAACCCGGCATGGCTTTGCAGCAGCATTTCGGCAACACCTGCAGTATAGCCAAAGTTTCCGTCGATCTGGAAAGGCGGATGGGCGTCCAGCATATTCTTGAATAATCCGCCCCCCTTGCGTCCATTGCCGAAACCGACAGGGTTGAAGAGGTTCGAAACGATCTTATAGGCATGGTTGCCATCCTGCAAACGTGCCCAACAGTTGATCTTCCAGCCCATCGACCAGCCGGTAGCTTCATCGCCACGTAGGATCAGTGTTTGTTTGGCTGCATCGAACAGTTCGGGAGTGGCATCTGCAGTGATCTGATTGCCGGGATGAAGACCGTATAAATGGGAGAAATGACGGTGTTTCGGCTCCCACTCTTTAAAGTCATACATCCACTCTTGCAACTGGCCGCGCGCGCCTACCTGATAAGGCAGCAAACGTGAAAGTTTATCTTTCAGTTCAGTACGTAAGGGTTCATCCTGATCCAGCATTTCCGCCGCTTCAAGCGTGCGGGTGAATGTTTCACGGATAATTGCCATATCCATTGTCGGTCCCATCGACATAGCACCTTGTTTACCGTTATCCATGATGAAACGATTTTCAGGAGAGACACCGACAGGAGTTACCAGACGACCGTTGCCATCGTCGATCAGCCAGTCGGCAAAGAATTCGGCGGCACCTTTCATCAAGGGATAAGCACGGTTCTTCAGAAACTCCTCATCTTGTGTGTACAGATAATGTTCCCACAGATGGCTGCATAACCAGCCTTGTACCATCGGCCAGAAAGAGGCGGTCGGCACATTATCGTTCGGCACGGACTCGCGCCAGATAGAGGTATTATGATGACCTACCCAACCGCGGCGGTTATACATGTTGCGAGCCGTTTCTGCTCCAGAAACGGCCAGTTCGTCAATCAGGCGGAAAAGTGGTTCGTGGCATTCCGAAAGATTGGTGAGTTCGGCCGGCCAGTAATTCATTTCCGTATTTATATTAATCGTATATCCGCTGTTCCAGGCGGGAACTACATCTTTATTCCAGATACCTTGCAGGTTCAACGGTTGTCCACCGGGACGCGAACCGCTAATCATCAGATAACGACCGAACTGAAACAACAAAGCAGCCAGATCGGGATCTGAAACAGATTCAAACTGCTGGATACGCTGATCGGTCGGCATTGCTTTCTGCTCGGGAGTAGAGGGCAATTGCAGGTCTACCCGGTCGAACAAGTTCTGATAATCGGTCACATGACGTTGTTTCAACTGTTTGTAATCATAAGCCAGGGCTTTATCCAGGATACCGGCTGCCTTAGCCGACGGATCCACACCTTCGCGGCTGGGACTTTTGTCGAAACCGTTGAAGCTGGTAGCCATACTCAGGACGAAATAGACTTCGCCGGTATTGTAAACATGTATGCCTTTATCAGTTATCTCATAATCTCCCCCTTTAGGCAGAACAGGTTTCAGTTGAGCTTCGAAGAACATACCTTTGTTATCGATCTCATCGCCGTAGAGCACACGTTTATCGAATTTGCGGTTTCCTTTCTCGTCATACAACTCAGGATGTTTATACTGGTCGCCCCATTCTTCCATCTGCTCGAAAGTACGGCGTTCCACATACCCGGGAGCCTGTCCGTGCAGAACCAGACGATCCGAGCCTTCCGACTGCTTGGCCGTAGGATGGGGAGAAGTGAAATTAAGGGAAAGATCGAGGCCGTCGGGCGTATTGCTCTTCAGGTGGAGAATAATGACATCATCCGGGTGGGAGGCAAATACTTCCCGCTCATACTGTACGCCGTTCTGCTGAAAAACCGTACGGGCTACAGCATCCGAAATGTTCAGCTCACGCTTATAACCGGACACTTCACCCGGCTTGTTATTCTCGATAAACAGATCGCCGAAAGGTTGATAATATTGGTGCAAACGGCCCAGCCAGTGTTTGCAGACCAGACCAGAGGCTTCGTCGTACTTCTGCGCCTTCATCAACCCGACTACCTTGTCGAACATTTCGGGGGTGATCTTAATATCTTTGAAGACAGTGGAAGGTTCTCCGCTGTACAACGTATTTTCATTCAGTTGCAGCTGCTCCTTATCCACGCTGCCGAACACCATCGCACCGGCACGACCATTACCGATCGGAAGGGCGTCATTCCAGTTTTCGGAAGGTTCGTTATACCACAGAACGAGTGACTCTTTCTGCTGTGTCTCCGCACACGCAAGACAACAAAAAAATAGAAGAAGAGAAGATAGTAAGCGTATATTCATGATAATTAGGTATTAAATATAAAAATATGTCTCCGGAAGGCAAAAGTAATTGTTTTCCGGAGACATCAAAAGTATTTAAATAGTTTTCTTTTAAAGCAAGTCAAATTCTGCAACGGCTACGACCTTGCCGTTGGCAGCTATTTCAGTCGCTTCGATACGAACGTAACGGGCAGTAACCGGACTCTTGAAGTAATGGTAACGTTTGCTCGGATCGTTGATAAGGTTTCCGAACTCAAAAGCCTCTACCTCTTTCCAGTTCTTGCCGTCATCGCTGATCTTCAGTACGCCTTTAGCCATCATACCTTCCGCATTGCGGGTTTGAGGAGTGTAGGCAAAGCCGTTGAGCGTTTCTTTCGAACCGAGGTCGATCGTTATGAATTGCGGCAGACTACCTTCTTCCGAACGCCAGAAAGTGGCGGGCTTAGCATCGAAAGCGGCTGTAGCGGGATTGCGTTTGGTTTCGCTGCTTGCTTCTACCAGCTTCCAGTTTTGCTTGGTCAGTCCCAGGCGTTCGCTATGCATGGCTCCTTTCTCTCCTTTCAGGACGGCAATGGCTTTGAGTTCGCCACGTTCCATTTTAAAGGGTTCCTTATATTCGGCAGAGTTTTCGTTCGGTTCTTTGCCATCGGTTGTATAATAGATCTTATAGCCTGCGTTCAGGTTGCCGGCAGCATTCTGTCCGTGGGGGTTCCAGCCGAAGTCCTGCAATTTAGGTTCGATCGTAACCAATCCGTTTACATCTTTCCTGAAACTCAACTGAGGCGGACGGGATTTGTAATAATGCGCAGAGATATGGCTGATGGCAGGTGTAAGACGCGACTCGAGCAGACGTACCCGCAGCTTGTCCGTCGTTACTTCCGGAAAGCGGAGGATGCGTTTGTAACCGATATTGGTCGAAACGGCTATTTCTTTCCAGGCTCCGTCTATCCAGGCATCTACGGCATGTTTCTCCACCCGTTCCCCGTTCGTTGCAACAGCTTCCTGGAGCATGATACGGTTGATCGTCACCGGAGAAGGCATAGTTACGGTAAACTCTTTATGCCCTTCATCCATCGACAGCCAGGTATCGGGCTTTCCGTCGAGTACTTGCTCCGGGCCTTCCGCTCCTTGCAACAGATCCGTTCCGTATGTCTCCTTTATCCGTTTACCGGCTTCTTTCAACGATGCCACATCGGCAGGCGAGAAACGGCCGTCGCGGTTGGGTGGAATATTCAGCAGAAAGGTCGAGTTGCCACCTACTGCACGTTCGTAAATATCGAACACGTCGTCGGCACTTCTTACCTTCTGATGGGTGTCGTCGCGGTAGAACCAGCCTTCGCGGATAGAAGTGTTGGTTTCCGCCTGCTGATAGTGCAGATATTTTGCTTTATACAGTTCGTCGCGACCGCCCAGCACAGGGTCTGTCATGTCAGCAAACTGCGTCATCGTATCCGGATCGGCCTGATAAGGGATCACGTTCCATTCGGTCGGCCTTGTTCCTCCGGCTTCGTTACCGCACCAGCGCACGTCTTCACGACCGAATATGACGGCATTCGGAGCTAACGTACGGATCAGTTTCTTCCAGGCCAGATAGTTATAGGTTTGTCCGCCTTTGCGCTTCGGGTGTGCACCGTCGAACCAGACTTCGTGGATCGGTCCGTATTCGGTCAGCAATTCAAACAACTGGTTCAGGAAATATTCGTTATAATCGTCTACCACAAACTCGAACCTTGTCGGATTGGCAAACGGCCTGCCTGGTACTTCGCGAGGAATCGTCCGTTTGGTGTATTTGCTTAAATTTCCGTACAGCCCATCCGGACTTTCTATCTGGAACAGGTCGGCCGGCGAAAGATAAACGCCCAACTTCAATCCGTATTTCTGACAGGAGGCAGACAGTTCCTTCAGGATATCTCCCTTCCCGCCTTCAAAGTCGGAGGACATGATACCGTGTGTCGTATACCGGCTCTGCCACAGGACAAACCCGTCATGGTGCTTCACGGTAATGATAACCATCTTCATCCCGGCCGCTTTCATGGCTTCGCACCACTGGTCGGTATCGAGTTCCTTCAAATCGAACACCTTCGGATCTTCCATCCCGTTCCCCCATTCCATCCGGGTAAACGAATTGGGCCCGAAATGGATAAAGGCAATGTATTCATTTTGCAAAGCACTCAGCTGGTTCGGAGTGGGAACAACATGGGCAGCTTTCTCAATAATGACCTCGTGGCTGTCGCCGGGCTCGATTTTGATGGTGTTTTGAAAGAGGATAGTATTATCCTGCGCACAAAGAGCCGCAGAAAAGAGTATGCTTCCAAACAGGTAAAAGATTCTTTTTTTCATGATTATCCAATTGATTTGAAGTTAATAAATGAATCATCAAAAATACATCTTTGCATTTTGTATATAAAATATATCTCGAAAAAGTTACGCAAAGGTTTGCATGACACTATACAAACAGAGAAAAGATTACTCCATCCAGTTCAATTGCTCCCAGACTTCAGGATCATCATTTTTCTGAGGAATTCCCGGAGTGCTACGCCCTTCCTTAACATAACGTATCAACAATGCTCGCATCTTCTCTGCAATATCAGGAAATGAGCCGTACAGATTATCACTTTCTTCAGGATCCTGTTCCAAATCATACAATTGAAATTCAGGTGCCCCCTCTTTTGGTTTTCTTGGTTCACTCCAACCACCGGAATAAGAAGAAAGCAGTAATTTCCATTTACCTTGACGGATAGCAAACGATCCATTGATGGAATGATGAACTGTAGCCTCACGTATTATTTCAGAATATGCAGAATCAACCAACAACGGTAAAATATCGTAACTATCTTCCGCTTCATTATCCGCTAACGTATATCCTACTATGGAAGCAAACGTTCTCATAAAATCAGTCAAACAAATAGTTTGGTCTACAATATGGGGAGATACTTTACCCGGCCAACTGACAATGCAAGGAATATGATGCCCACCTTCAAACAGATCAGACTTCATTCCACGAAAAATATAACTCGGATCATGTCCTCTCTCTTTCAAAAAGTCAAAATCAGCATTCGGAGAGCAACCATTGTCTGAAGTAAATACGACTATTGTATTTTCTGCTATTCCATTATCCTCCAAAGCCTTCAACAGGCTACCGACTACCGCATCCGTTTGAACAACAAAATCTGCATACAAATTCAACTTCGATTGATCCACATAAGGGGATGAAGGAACAATCGGGGTATGTGGAGAAGTTAGCGGAAAATAGAGAAAGAAAGGTTTATCCTTTCCTGCCGATTGATTGATAAACTCAACAGCTTTATCCGTCAACGCAGGAAGAATATACTCTTGCTTCCAATCCGGTAATCCTCTACCGGCCCGACTATCTATTAACTTATCTTTTCTTACCGGATAGAATGTATCGGGAATCCCTACCGTCTTCCTGTTTTCAATAAAGCAATAAGGCGGATAATTGGGGGCATCCACTCCAAAAAAATAATCAAATCCAATATCACAAGGTCCCCCTGTGATCTCTTTCGTAAAATCCAAATTATATTGTTCTGGTGTATCAACTACACATTCTCCATCCTTAGTAGGGAAACTCATTCCCAAATGCCACTTTCCGATACAAGCAGTATTATAATTCCGGCTACGAAGCATTCCACCCATTGTAGTACGATCTGCAGCAATCAATGGTTTGGCATACCAACCTAACACCCCTCTTTTTAATGTCGAACGCCAATTATATCTTCCCGTTAATACACCATAACGTGTTGGAGTACTAACGGCTGAACTAGAATGGGCATCTCTAAATACAACCCCGTTTTCAGCGAGTCTATCCAAATGAGGAGTCTGTATTTTTCCATCTTTATTTAAGGATGATAAATCTCCATATCCTAAATCGTCTGCCAATATAAAGATTATATTGGGTTGATTGCTTTTCTGTGCAACCGTACCATATGCAAGGCCTGTCGCCAAACATGATATAATAATCGTTCGTTTTTTCATATATTCTTAAATAACGTCCATCCAACTCAATTGTTTCCAGACTTCAGGGCCATCATTCTTCCGAGGAACTCCCGGAGTACTGCGACCTTCTTTAATATATTTAATCATCAAGTTTTTCAATTCTTTGACAATTTCCGGATATTCGGTATAAACATTACTGGTTTCTTCAGGATCATCCTTCATATTGTATAACTGTACTGCAGGCATAGTCTGTATAACTTCGTCATCTTTGCCAGGTCTGGGGAAGCTCCACCCTCCGGAACTTGGAGATAATAAAAGTTTCCATTCACCCTTACGAATAGTAAAATCACCTCTGATCGAATGGTGAACCGTTGCCTCACGGATCACGTCGTTTCCTTCTTCATTGATCAGCAACGACAAAATATTATAACTATCTTCCCCTTCCGAATCTTTCAACTGATAATCGGCAACTGAAGAAAAAGTGGCATAAAAATCAGTAAGACAGACAGTCTGGTTTACCACATGATGTTTTATCCTAGCCGGCCACCTGACCATACAGGGTATACGATGCCCACCATCAAATAAATCAGCTTTATGACCTCGATAGATATAGCTGGGAAAATGTCCTTTCGCCTGAAGTTCATCAAACTTGGCTTCGGGACTACATCCGTTGTCCGTGCTGAACACCAAGATCGTATTGTCTTCCACACCCGCGTCTTTCAGTGCTTTCATTACTTTTCCCACCATATCATCCACCATCAGTACAAAATCGCCATACGGATTCAATCCCGATTTACCTTGATACTCTTTGATTGGCAGGATCGGAGTATGGGGAGCCGGCAACGGAAGATAGAGATAGAATGGCCGACCGCTCTGCGACTTTTCATGAATATAAGTCACTGCTCTGTTTACAAAATTGGGCATTGTCTGTTCATGGTCGAAATCCGAAGCCGTCGGGCCTTTCCGCCAGAATTTCATTCCTGTATTTTCTGTAATCCTGTCTGGTAAAGCGGTTGGCCTGTCATTTTCCACATAGACGTAAGGAGCCATATCCAGAGAACCGGAAATGCCATAAAAATAATCAAACCCCAACGTCGTCGGTCCGTTTGTTACCGGTTTGCTGAAATCGATACTGTCGATACCGGCTTCAATATTATTCCAGTTCCATCCCAAATGCCATTTACCAATACAGGCGGTCTGATATCCTTGATCTTTCAGTACATTGGCAATGGTTCGGCGATCTTGAGAAATCAAAGCTTTGCTATACCCTCCCAATACTCCTGATTTTTCAGTTGAACGCCAGTTATACCGGCCTGTCAGAAGACTGTAACGGGAGGGAGTACTAACAGATGAACTGGAATGTGCATCCGTAAAAATGACTCCTTCATTCGCAATCCTGTCAATATTATATGTTTGTATTCGGGAATGTTCATTTAATGCCGAAACATCCCCATAGCCCATATCATCTGCAAAAATAAAAACGATATTAGGTCTGTCTGGCTTTTTTTCCGCCTGAGTTGTACAGCTCAGGGTAGCCAGTCCCCCTAAAAAGAGGAACAGGCTACGAGTATTTGTTTGTTTAACCATACCTGATAATCACTTATTAATATCCAGGATTCTGTTTGATTTCAGCAAATATATTCCGCTCTATTTCAGAGAATGGTATCGGCCATAAATTATGGAAATCAGAAATAGATGGTCCCGATTTGGGATTATATTTCCGATTTCTGTCAACTAATCTACCCATACGACATAAAGTAACCATACGCATTTCTTCTACATACAATTCACGCAAACGTTCATCCAGAATATAATCGATATCCATTTCCGAAGCTTTTGCCGGTTCGGCGTTCGCCCTTGCACGAATCACATTAATATCAGCAACAGCTTTTTCTTTATCGCCTTTACCGACATATGCTTCAGCACGCAACAAATAAGTTTCTGCCAGACGATACATATATTCATCTTTATAAGAACTGTTTGCATTATTTATCAATAGGTGTTCTCCAAATTCAGTCATAAGAGGTTCACCATTTGAATTCTTCTGATACAAATCTTCCGGGAAATTATTCATACGGGCAACCTTTGTCAAAAACGGAAACCATTGACGAATAGGATCTACTTGTTTGGAATACCCATCTTTTACTAACCATTTACCAAAAGCGGGAGATGCAGGATTATCAATTCTCACATCACGCATAATGTTATACGAAGAATTTCTGATATCATTTTCCGAACCTTTCCACAAATCTCCAAAAAAGAAATCAGTTGGTTGCATCCAACCAACACCACGTCCCCCTTTTCCATCGGTTACGCCTAAAAAAGCGTTAGTCGTTATCTCTTTCCCGGTTTCATCTTTTTCCGTAACCTGAAGATTCTGATAAAATGGAAGGACAACCCAAGGCATATTATAATCTGTGTTTGATGCCGGATTTTGATAATCATATTGAATAACCCACAAACTTTCCGTGTTTCCACTACTTCTGTTCTGATTATCCAATCGGAACAAATCCCAATATACATCCCCTTCTTCATCTTTACGTGAGCCAAAACGAGAAGTCATCAATCCCATTGCCGGATAATCGATCACACGAGTAGCCGCACTGATCGCCTGGTCATATTGTCCAAGACTGATATAAATTTCAGATAACAGATGTTCTGCCATCTGCTTGCTTATTTTTCCGTCTTTTACCTTATCGATGTTATCCAACAACGTTTCTGCATCTTCCAGATCCTTTCTAATCTGATCATACACATCTTCACGGGTTGCTCTCACATAATCGCGGCGCGGTGTCTCAACCTCTTCCAATACCAATGGAACTCCTCCATACAGATTTGCTAAAATCTTATAAGCATACGCTCTAAAGAAAAGTGTTTCTCCACGGAAAGAACTCTTATCACTATCCGTAATAGATTTACTCTGATCCAACCGGTTCAATATCACATTCGCATTTGATACGATCGTATAACACGTCTTCCATATCTCCAACGGAACGGAATAAGTCGGAACCATTACATTCGTATAATCATTCAACTTTGCAGGTTTGTAATAGTCGGTTGCATTAAATGCAAAATCCGTTGCATAACGCAAAGCAAAACGTGCTTCCGTGTTGGTTCCCCACTGTAAATATCTGGTCCTGTTATAAAGATAATTAATAGACGCCTGAAAATGGGCAGATGTTTCCATTGAATTTTCAGGAGAATAAAAATCAAGTGGCTTTTCTTCCAGGAATTTACTTTCATCACATGATACACAAAGCGCACATGCCATCAAAAACAATATACTATATTTTAATGATTTCATATTCATAGATTATTAAAATTCAAGATTAAGACCAACAGAATAACTTCTCATTACAGGATATTTGGAAGAGTCAAGTCCGGCTCCAGTTTCAGGATCCCAACCATCCCAGTCTGTGAAGGTCAGCAAGTTTTTCCCTGAAACATAAGCTTTCAAGCGGTTTACATTGAACTTCTTCAACCAGCTGGCTGGTACATTGTAAGATATGGTGACATCCTGCAAGCGAACAAAGTTACGTTGAACATACGGGGAGAAAGTATATCCTCCTAATGCTTGAGAAAAATACCCCAACTGACGATAGCGGGCATCTGGATTTTCCGGAGTCCAGTAATCAAAATTAAACAGGTTATTCTGATAAATATTATCCGGATTAGGAACAGAGCTGGCTGGCTGACCATAATAATATTTCTTACCTCCTTGTACGGAGTTGATAAAGACTTTCAGTTCCCAGTTTTTATATCTGAATGAGTTTTGGATACTGAAACGATAAGCAGGATCCTCATAACCGATAATTTTACGGTCCTGATCAGCCGTATATTTACCATCGTTATTCACATCCTCAACTTTATATGTACCATACTCAAAACCTTCCGGGATCAGACCATTGTGCTTATCTGCCAATTGCCACATACCAATGATATTATAATCGTATTTCACACCATACGGTTTTCCTATGAATATTTTATTGGCAACCAAGTCATCTTCTTTTCCGTCGCCATCGGCATCGATCCCCAAAATACTTACCACCTTATTTCTGTTGCGTGAAAAATTAAATGTTACATCCCAACTGAAATCTTTAGTTTGTACCGGTACACCTGTTACAGAAAACTCGACACCATGGTTCTTCAACTTTCCAATATTGGTAGGAATCTTTTCCAAACCATTTATTTGCGGAATATCAATATTGAACAATAAGTTATTTGTCTGCGAAACATAATAATCGACATTACCGAAAACACGTCCGTTCAAAGCACTAAAATCGACTCCCATATTGAAAGTATTGGTTGTTTCCCACTTCAAATCGGCATTCGACAAAGCAGTAATCCATTGCATCTGTTCTGCACTGGCACCATCTCCGAATAAATATCCGGCATCGTAAGTAACATCACCTATTTTGACCGATCCGGCCCCTGATCCCAATTGGGCTAGTGTCTGATAGCGTCCCACTGTCCTGTTACCATTCGAACCGTAAGACAGACGTAATTTCAGATTTTCCATCCAATCGACTCTATCCTTGAAGAAATCCTCTTCACTGATTCTCCAGGCAAAAGCCCCCGAAGGGAATACCCCGAACTTATGGTCTTTTCCAAAGCCGGAAAAACCGTCACGACGAACTGTCCCTGTAAAAATATAACGATCATTGAAAGAATAAATAGCACGTAACATGGTATACAAACTCGATTCTTGCCAGGCACCGGATTGTGCTGTTTGTAAATCCGACTGACCGGCCTGCAGTTTGTTGTATCCTAAAATACCGTTCGAGAAATTAACAGCTCCTGCTTTTGTTTCCTCATATTGCCTTTTTTCAACACCGTATACGAAAGTGGCATTAATGGCATGGTTACCAAATGTACGCTTATAAGATACGATATTATCTACCGTCCAGTTATACTGGCTAGTGTTCTTTTTGGAGGCAGAACCCGTATAGTTTTGTCCTAACGCATTGTAATTATACTCTTTCCCTTCAATCAGATTTTGAGAAAAATTCATACGATAGTTTAATCCTTTCACAAAAGGAATATCAACATCCGCATAGAAGTTACCAAACAAATTATAACGCTTGTTTACATCATCCTGCTGGATCTGGAGTAAGGGGTTAGTTGTATTTTTATAAGGTTCTTTGATATATTCGCCATTCTCATCCATGACAGCGACAATCGGCGGCAACCCTACTACCGTTTCCAAAGACGGAGCCGTACCGGAATAATCGCTGACCGTAAAGAAAGACTGTACACCGACTTTCAACCAATCCGTGATCTTGGTATCCATGTTTACTCTGACGTTATAACGCCTATAAGTATCATTGATAATCAGGTTCTGTTGATCCGTATATCCCATGGAAAAATAATAACTGCTCAATTCGTTTTTCCCTCTCACACTCAGATTATGGTTCTGGATATACGGCATTTCTTTTGTCAGCAATCCCCACCAATCGGTTTCCGTTCCGTTCGTATAACCTGCCAATGTATTACCATCCATCAAATGTTTCGTGACGTCCCAGTTGGGGTTTGCAGAAAGCATATCATCGCCGGTTCTGCTCTCTTCCAGAAAACGGTCGGCGATTTTCCGCAAAAAACCGTCGCGTCCTTCCGGGAACATGTCTTTATTTGTCGGTTGCTGATAAGAGAAAGAACCACTATACTCAATAGTCGGCTTACTCATCACCTTACCAGTCTTTGAAGTAATAAGGATTACACCGTTACTGGCTTCCGAACCGTAAATGGCCGCAGCACTGGCATCTTTCAATACATCGATGGATTCTACATCATTCATATTGATATCAACCATATTTCCACGGAATATGATACCATCCAATACGATCAGCGGAGAGTTTCCTCCGCTGATGGACGTACGTCCGCGGATCGACATATCCGGATCTTTACCAGCCTCTGTGACCGCACCCACATTTAGTCCCGGAACAACTCCTTGCAAAGCGGACCCCAAACTGATATTGGGAGATTCCTGTAAAGTTCCTAAGTCTGCGCGCACAACCGAACCGGCCAAATCACTTTTTTTGGCGGTACCATAACCGACAACCACAACCTCATCCAGGGCCTGCATATCGTCTACCAGTTTAACATCGACAATCGACTTACCCTTCACGCTTACACTTTGGCTCAGATAACCGATAAAAGAGAATTGAATAGTCGCATTTTCGTCGACTTCAAGGGAATAGCGACCGTCTATATCAGTAATAATACCATTCGTTGTTCCTGTTTCCACCACATTGGCTCCAATGATCGGCTCACCTTTTGCGTCAGTCACAATCCCAGTCACTTTCTTTTTACCAAGTTCTTCTCTCGCCTGTTTTTTTGAAAGAGTGATGTAATTGCTGGCAAACACGTAATTAATGTTTGCATTCCGGCACATTTCTTCCAACAGATCAGTCACTTTGGCGGAAGTCTTCTTAAAAGAGATGATTTTATCGACATCCACATCCTGGTTACGAAAAACAACCAGATAATCGGTCTGGGACTCGATCTCTTTTATCAACTGCTTAACAGAAATATTATTCTGTTCAATCTTGACAACCGCGTTTTGTGCATCCATATCAGTCGCCATCAACTGACACACACAAACGAATAAAAGGAATAGTGATATTCTCATAATCCTAAAAATTTCTTTAATGCTGTTATTATGCACAGCAAAATACTGTAACAAAGTTTTTCTTTTCATACATTTGTTCAATGTTTAAAGTGAATACTAAATTTTACGACTTGTGTTTGCTTTACATCGGCGGCAGTTGTTGGTAGCTTCTGCCGCTTTTGTTTTCTACTGGTGTTTTTTCTTCATAAGCATCTCTTTTTTAGTTTAACATGTTATTTATTCAAGGTTATAATATTTCTCTCTTTATCTTTTTCCACTTTGAATTTACGGATCTGCTGTAATACACGGAATACATCATCCAGACTGTCACGCTGTCTGAATTTACCTGTATAGGTTTCATTAAACAGGGAGGTATCTTTAACTAAGATCCTGACATCATAATATAATTCCATTTTCTTGAGGATGTCTATCAAGGGTTCATTTTCAAAAGCATAGATACCTTCACGCCATAAAAAATGATCACTCAGGCTAATAGGTGCTACAATCATTTTCCCCAGAGAAACAGTTACCTGCTGATCTGGTTTCAGAGTAATTCCTTCATTTTCTTTTTCAGGAAAAAATACCCTGACAGAACCCTCTAACAAAGAAGTCCGCAGATACCCGGCATCCGGATAGCAAAAGACATTGAACTGTGTCCCCAACACTTTCATATCCACCTCCTGTGTCGAGACGATAAATGGTTTTGATGGATCCTTCGCCACATTAAAAAATGCTTCTCCTTCAACAGTCACTCGTCTTTCTGCTCCTTTAAACTGTGCAGGATAAGTAAGTTTCGACTTCGCGTTCAACCAAACCTCCGTTCCATCCTGCAAAACAAGCTGTGCACGTTGTCCGGCTGGTGTATACAATGTATTCATTACGTTGTCTGACAAATCCTGCTGTCCCAGATTCTGAGTATACAAAAATGTCAATATACTTGAAGATGCCACTAATACTACGATAACTGCAGCATAACTTATCCGGCGCAACCACAATTGCCTGGCGACACCCTGTTCTTTCCGGGAAAGAAACTGATCGAATTTATATTTGCCGGTTTTCCTGTTCTCTACCTGATGTCCCAGATTCAACAACGCATACAGATTTTGATATTCGGCAAATTCTTTTCTCAATGTATCATTCACCTCCACATCATGCAACAAGGATAAACGTTCCTCACGGGAAAGTTCGTCATAAAAGTATTTATGTATTCGTTCGTCCATATTTTCCGTTTTGTATTAAGTAAACGGATGGAGAGAAGAAAACCCCCAAAGGTGAAATTATTTTTTTAGTTATTCAAAAGAAATAAAAGAAGAGGTAAGTAATCTTTCAGTTCGGCCTTTATCTTTTTATATGCTATATTCATTTGGTTTTCAACCGTTTTAAGGGATATATTCAGTTCTAAAGCAATCTCTTTTTGTTTTTTCCCTTCTATTTTGCTTTTAATAAAAATTTCCCGACATTTCTCAGGTAGTGATTCTATTATATCAGTAACAATTCTTTCTATGTCCTGATCTGAAAAAATAGATTGTTCAAATAATTCCAAAGAGGCCAACTTCGCCCTTAAAGTCATCTGATACTCTTCGCGCATTTGGTCAGCAGCTTCCTGTACCACCACCCGATGCCGCAAATGATCGACACATCTGTTTTTAATAGAAGTGAACAGAAAAGCTACCAGATTTATATTGTAAGTAAGTAATTCTTTCTTTTCCCATAGCTCTGTAAATACATCCTGCACAATATTTTCGGCATCTTCTTCGGATAATACATATTCCAAAGCAAAATACTTCATTCTGGAGAAATATGAAACATATATTTCCTCAAAACTATAAGGTATCATCCTCTTTTCTGTTAACATCTTCCTCTTCCTGATAAATAAAATCCCGGAAAACAAAAGTAACTGTTTTCCGGGATTTTCCAAGGATTCAAAATATTTATTCTTCCATCCAGCTTAACTGCTTCCAAACCTCAGGTCCATCATTCTTCTGAGGAGCGCCCGGAGTGCTACGGCCGTCTTTAACGTATTTTATCATCAGGTCTTTCAGTTCTTTTACTATCTCCGGATGTTCGGCGTAGACGTTGTTGGTTTCTGCCGGATCGTCCTTCATGTTAAATAACTGGACAAGTGGTAGTGTCTTGATCACCTCGGCATCTTTACCCGGACGAGGGAAACTCCATCCGCCGGAACTGGGAGACAACAACAATTTCCATTCACCCTTACGGATCGTGAAATCGCCGTTTATGGAATGATGAACAGTCGCTTCACGGATCGTACTGCTCTCCTTTTCATTCAATAATAATGGCAGGATGTTATAGCTGTCCTCCCCCTCCGTCTCCTTCAACTGATAACCGGCAACGGCGGCGAAGGTGGCAAAGAAGTCCGTCAGACACACCGTCTGATTCACAATATGAGGTTTTATCCTGGCAGGCCATCTTACTACACAGGGAATACGGTGTCCTCCATCGAACAAGTCGGCCTTATGCCCGCGATAAATATAACTCGGATAATGCCCTTTTGCCTGAAGCTCATCGAATTTGGCCTCCGGACTACAACCATTATCCGTACTAAAAACGATGATCGTGTTATCTTCAACACCTGCATCTTTCAACGCTTTCATCACCTTTCCGACCATATCGTCCACCATCAGGACAAAATCACCGTAAGGATTCAGACCGGATTTACCCTGATATTCCTTGATCGGAAGGATCGGGGTATGCGGAGCCGGCAGCGGAAGATATAAATAGAAAGGCTTGTCTTCCTTCGACTTCTCATGAATATAATCCACTGCCTTACCGATCAGATGGGGAAGCGTCTGTTCATGGTCGAAATCCGCACCTGTCGGTCCTTTGCGCCACCAGCTAAATGCATCCTTATTCACCGTTTCACGATCCGGCAAAGCGGTTACTTTATCATTTTCCACATATACATAAGGAGCCATATCCAGGGAAGCCGAGATCCCGTAATAGTAGTCGAAGCCACGCGTAGTCGGACCATTGGTGATCGGTTTACTGAAGTCCACACTATCCGGACCTGCGTCGATATTGTTCCAGTCCCATCCCAGATGCCACTTACCGATAGCGGCAGTCTGGTAGCCGCATTCACCCAAAACATTCGCAATTGTTCTCCGCCCCTGTGGGATAAGTGCTTTGTCATACCCGTAAAGCACACCCGATTTCAGGTCGGACCGCCAGTTATAACGGCCTGTCAATACACTATACCGGGACGGGGTACTGACCGACGAACTGGAATGGGCATCCGTAAATATCACCCCTTCATTGGCAATCCGGTCGATATTCGTTGTTTTCAGTTTCGAATTCTCATTCAATGCAGACACATCCCCATAGCCCATATCATCGGCAAAGATGAAAACGATATTGGGTTTCTCAGGCTCTTGTGCTTGTTGGGCACAACCGGCACATAACACCGAAAGCCCTCCAAGCGATAATAACACATTTTTTCTTTTCATGGTATAATAAGTTTATATTTATCATTTGTATCCCGGGTTCTGCTCTCCGAGTTTCGCATTATTTACAAACTCAGTAGACGGCACCGGATATAAATAATAAGGTTTATTCGTTATCGGATGAGTGATCATCTTGCTCTGTGGAAATTTCAATCCCAGATAATCCAGCTGGGGTTGCATAACCGACTGCAAGACACCCAACCTGTTTAGATCGAAATAACGCTTACACTCAAAAGCCAGTTCAATACGCCGTTCTTTCATAATATAGTCCCTGAAAGACTTCTGGTTGGTAACATCCGATCCCTTCAGATCTTCCAGACCGGCTTGTTTCCGTATCTGATTGACCAATGAAAAAGCCTCACCGCCGGCAACATATCCTTTTTCATTCAATGCCTCTGCTTTCGCTAATAGGATCTCGGCATATCGGATCAGAGGGAAGTTCCAGATACTTTTACCTACCGGGTCGGTCGTATTATAATACTTGTTTACATAATACAAACTTCCATCCGGCTGCGATGCATCCACAAAGTTAGCTAAACCATACGTATCCATAATCACACTTTTACGGTTATCTTCCGGTCTATCGTCAAAGAGCTGCACAAAACCGTCACCGGAAGAAGGACCTCCACCCTTACCGTTTAGCCTGTCATCCGTCGGCAAAATAAGGGCACTCCCACTGGGGAAAGAAGTCGGAGAATAAAAAGTACTCAGTGAAGAGGTCGTCGCAGAGGTAACACCTCCATACTGTACCTCCAGAAATGACTGGGAACCATTTTCTGCCGTTCCATTGAAATTTTTCACATAATCGATCAGGGCGCCTTTTCCTATCACCTTATCGGCAGCCTCCACCACCTTATCCCATTGTTCTATTTCAAGATACACCAAAGCTTTCAATGCATTGGCCGAATAGACCGTCGGACGACCGGCTTCCGCCCCCGTTTCTCCCGAATAAGCAGACGGCAAAAGACGTTCCGCTTCATCAAGATCTTTCTCGATCTGGTTATATACATCTTGTATGGAAGCTCTCGGCACCTGGGCATCTTCCAGAAAAACTACCTGATGTTCCAGAATGGGAACGCCACCAAACAGACGGACCAGATTAAAATAATAATAAGCTCTCATAAATTTCGCTTGTCCCTCAAAATGCTGCCGTTGCTGGTCCGATTTATAATTTGTCACCTTCTCCAGATTGTCCAGCACCACATTAGCACGACCTATCCCCATATAATGTTGTTTCCAGACTGTTGCAGCAAAAGAGAAATCCTGTTCAACGATAAAAAGGTCTGTCTCCAGTTCATTCCTCCAGGTCCATCCATCGTCACAAGCCAGGTCTGTCATGCGTTGCATTGTTCCACTGAACAAAGACTGCAAAGGTTGATAAATACCATTCACAGCTGTCAACATACCTTGTTCCGTACTTATAAGCTGTTGCAATTCTGTAGAACCTTTCATCTTTGGCTCCAGAAAGTCCGAGCATCCCGCAAGCAGCAGGATCGATCCCGAAATAAATATTTTATACATTAGTTTTCTCAACATAGCAGTAAATTTTAAAAGGATATTTGTAATGAGAATGAATAGAAACGGGTAGAAGGATACGGAGTATAATCGATACCACCGGACAGCAAGCTCGTCGTACTGGATGCTTCCGGATCCAATCCGGTATACTTGGTAAAAGTAACCAAGTTAGCACCGTTCACCGACACCGTCGCATCACTGATATTCAACTTCGTCAGTAATGTTTTAGGAAGCGCGTACGAGAGTGATACGTTTTTCAGCCTCAGATACTTTCCGTCTTCCAGATAATTCGTAGACACACGGGTTGCCAGGAATGTGGTATTTCCTCCCTGTGACGGACGAGGTATCGTATTCGAAGGATTGTTTTCCGTCCAGAAATCCGATATCTCCGCCAATTGCTGATTGAACGGGACAGCTCTCGCATTCAGGTTTCGCATAGCATGATAAATCTTGTTACCTCCCGCAAAATTAAAAAATACGCTCAGAGAGAACGGACCATACGAGAACGTGTTCGTGAAACCTCCGAAATAGGTAGGCAGAGGAGATCCGACAAAATCCTTATCTCCCGTATCGAGCGATTTGCTGTTATTCCGGTCCACAAACTTAGGATCACCGGGTACGGCACCAAACAAAGCAGCTTCATCCGCCTCATTCTTCTGCCAGATGCCATCAAACTGATACATGTAAAAAGCACCGACCGGATGTCCCTCTTTGGTCAGGTTCGCAAAATCGTTCGGCAACGATATGTTCTCTCCCGGAATTTGCAGGGGTTCGCCCAGGGCATTCGTTCCGATATCGAGCACCTTGTTCTTATTAAAGCTGATATTGAAACTTGTTGTCCAGGAAAATTTCTTTGTTGAAATATTATTGGAATTAATACCGATTTCCACACCTCTGTTCTGCACAGATCCCAGGTTAACATAAGGATTTTCCGAAACTGCGGCAATATAAGGAACCGGAGTCTGAATAAGTAAATCTTTCGATCGCTTATCATAGTAATCGAGAACCAGAGACAATCTGCTGTCCAGGAAAGAAGCATCGATACCGACATTAAATTGCTGGGCCGACTCCCATTGCAATTTAGGATTACCCATATTTACAGAGGAGTTACCCACCACCATACTGTTACCCCAGATATAAGGGCTGGCACCGGCACGGGTCACATAGGCAAAATCTCCGATATTCTGATTTCCGGTCAATCCGTATCCGACACGCAGCTTCAGGTTGGAAAGAAAATCGACATTACGCAGAAAAGCTTCTTCCGACATTCTCCAGGCACCGGATATCGAGGGGAAAATACCATATCGTTTATCCGGCCCGAATTTCGAAGAACCGTCACGTCTAACTGTTCCTGTAAACAAATAACGGTCGTTAAAACTATAATTCAAGCGAACAAAAGTAGACGCTAAAGCAGATGTTACCGAAGTTCCTGTCGCCGTAAAGTTCGTCTGATTCGATAATTGATCCAAAGAATTATCGATAGTCCCCGTACCGGTCGTACTTGTCTTTTTATCTACATGCTGCTGTGCGGAGGCTCCGATCAAAGCACTCAATGAATGCTTCCGCCATTTTTTACTATACTGCAAGGTTGCCTCTGTCACCCAGTTGATCGTTTCCCTGGATGTATTGGTGGTACTGCCTTCCGTCCGGGTATATCGTCCGTACTGATACACGGGTAAATATTGATAGCCATTGATAAAACCGAGGTCCGTACCGGCATTAACCGTAAAAGTCAGTTCTTTCAAGATATTGTAATCGACCTTAATACTCCCCATCATTCTCGATGAACTTTCTTTATTGACATTCATCAACTGATTGATCAGCGGGTTGCTGTTCTCTCCGAAATAAGGGTCCGCAGCCGATGTTACAGCAAAGAAATCGCCAGTTTCATCATAAGCAGGTAAATAACTATGACTACTGATCAGGCGCTGATAAGCTCCACTACCCCAGGCGTCATTACTCAACTTATTCTGGCGCTGGTGTGCTCCGCTGATACTCGATGCGATCTTCACTTTTTCACCGATCGAAATGTCATTGTTCGCACGCAGGAAGAATTCATTCAGGTCGCTGTTCTTCATGGTCCCCAGTCTTCGTGAGAACGAACCGGATACCGCATATTTATTATTCTCGCTTCCTCCCTGTACGCTAAGGTTATAATTCTGCCTTACCCCTGTCCGGGTCCCCTCTTTCTGCCAGTCCGTATCTATCTGCCAAACCGGGTCATTTACATTTTCATATACTTCAGGATTTCTGTTGGTATTCTTAAATGCCTCGACAAACAATAAACGCTGCTGGTCGGTGGTCAATACTTCATACCGTTTAGCGATATTTTCAAATCCCAAATCCATACTGAAAGAAACGACAGGTTTCCCGCTCTGTCCGCGTTTCGTCGTGATAATAACAACACCATTAGAAGCACGCGAACCGTAAATAGCGGAAGCGGAAGCATCTTTCAATACATCGATGGAAACGACGTCTTTTGTATTCAATGTGGAAAGGTCGTCGTTAAAGAGCGGAACCCCGTCCACAATAAGCAGAGGATTATTACTACCGGTCACAGACCCCGTACCACGTACCGAGAACTGGAAACGTCCGGTCAGGTCACCGCCTGTTTCCTGTATCATGACCCCACTCAATTTTCCTTGCAACGAACCGGCCACCGAAGGAACCGAACGGCTCTGTATCTCACTAGCATTGATACTCGATACGGCCCCCGTCAAATCTTTCCTTCTCTGTGTTCCATAACCAACTACCACCACCTCTTCCAGATTCTGGGTGTCTTCTCTCAGTTGTACATTGATCACTTTCTGGTTATTCACCCTTATTTCCCGGGAAATATATCCGATATAAGAAACCTGCAAGATGGAATTAGGCTGTACGTCCAACGAATAACGTCCGTCCATATCAGAGATACAACCGTTTGTCGTCCCTTTTTCAATCACATTCACCCCGATCACTGGCTCTCCGTGTTCATCCGTGATCACTCCTGTCACAGTCAACGACTTTCCTGTATCTTTTGCATTTACTGAAATAACGATGTGATTATTTTTTACTACAAACGAGCAGCCCGTACCTTTTAGCAGGATATTCATCGTTTCTTCCAGGCTTTTCCCCTGAATAGAAGTACTGATCTTTTGATGAAGGTTTATTACAGACTCGTCATAATCGATCGACATGTCCGTCTGTTTCTCTATCTCAGCAAAAGCACTCTTCATAGTCAGGTTATTTCCCGACAGTGTAATTGTTTGTGCCCCTAGCGAAGTATATTGCGAAAAAAGGAGAAGAAAAAGTATTATTGCTACCTTGAATGAAGTAATATTCTTCATCCTTTGTATTTTCTGGTTTATTTCCATATCTTTGTAAATTAGATTTTTAAAGTTGAATATTACATTATTTCTCACCTGTTTCAGGTGACTTATTAATTGGTATTCTACGATTTCAAATCCGGGAAGCTCAGATTGGCGTCGTCTTCCCGGGTTCTTTTTTTCATATAGTTTCCTCCCGTTTTTAGTTAATGTATATTACGTTATCCTTCACCCTGTAATGCAATCCGTTCACCATCTCTTTCAGGATATCCAACACCTGGATCAAACCTTCATCCGGCCTGAACTTCATCGTGAAACTACGTTCTGCAAATTTATTCGTCTCATAATTGATCGTGACATCAAAACGACGCTCGATCGTCTTCACGATATGATCGAAAGAGGATCCCTGGAAAGTCAGATAACCATGTTTCCACTGTAAGACCCTGGCAGCATCGACTTCCTCCCTGGAGACAATACCAAACTGGCTGTTATATATAATCTGCTCATTCGGACACAAAATAATCGGTTTGTCGGAAGCCTGATCTGTCGTTACGCGCACTTTCCCTTCCTCCAGCGTTGCGATAGTCAGCTTAGAATCCGAATAGGCCTCCACATTAAAAAGAGTACCCAAAGCCTCCACTTCCATATGGCCGGTTTTTACAATAAACGGTTTATCCGGATCTTTAGCGACCTTAAAGCTGGCTTCCCCATTCAGGTAGATCGAACGCTTATTTCCTTCAAACCGTGCAGAATAGAGCAATAACGAACCTGAATTCAACCAAACTTCCGATCCGTCCGACAGGAAAATCTGTTTCCTCTCCCCATTCGGCACAAAACATTCCGTCCATTCGGGTTCGGTCATCCGGGGTTCACTCTGCATAACGAAATAAGCAGCTGCAGCTCCCAGCAGAGGCAACAGCAGGATCGCAGCGACACGAACGAATTGTCGAAACAATGTTCTTTTCACTACCGGTTTCGAAGCAGCATGAATACGCCGATGGAGCTTGGCCAGCTCCCGTTTGGTTTGTTCGTTGACTTCACCAGGCACCTTCTCCCAGATATCCAGCATAGCTTCCTCCTTCTCCTGTTGGCAGGTTCCACCAATGAACCATTCCCGAAAAGACAGCTGTATTGACTCCGGAAGATTATTCCCAAAGAATTTTGTTAGTAATGTATGTATGGTTTTATTCGCCATTTTATCCCGTGTTTATAATAAAGACGGGACAACGAAAGCGCACACACAGGCTAAAAAGATCTTTTTTTCAGAAAAGTAATAAAACGGCTCCGCGCAAAGCTTCCCGAAGATCAGCTAGGGCTTGTGTTATATGGTTTTCAACCGTACGTTTATTTATTTCTAACTGTTGGGAAATCTCATCGTTGGATAGCCCTTCTTTCCTGCTCATCTTAAAAATACGGCGTCGTTGCTCGGGCATTTGTTCTATGGCAATATCGATCAGGATCGACAGCTCTTTGGCATAAATATCTTCTTCAATCAAATCTATATACTCATTGGAAGACATTTGTTGTTTCTTCTCATACGACTCTTTTACCAGACTATGTTCATAATAATCGTAGATCATATTCCGGGCCATCCGGTACAGATAGGCTTTCAGGGAGCTTACTTTCGAAATATTTTCCCGGTTCGTCCAGACTTTAAAGAAGATATCCTGCGCCATATCGCATGCCTCTTCCTCATCCTTGATAAAACCTTTGAGAAAGTTCTTTACCCGCGGATGATACAGCATAAACAAGGCATCGAAGGATTTATGATCCCCCTGTCCCAGTTTTTTCATATACTCATATTCCCGATCTCCATCCATAGTACCGCAAATATAAACAATATTAGACCACAACAACTATTTTTCTTGTCACGGCAATATAATTATTCCATCACCCGATTCCTTAACATAACGTCCAATTACTATACATTTCTGTAATTATTTCACGGATAACCAAATTATTAGCATTCTTATGCCTATCTTTAGCAAGTAGTAACTATATCTATAAACCTAATACCTGAATAAAAGATGGATCAATACATAAAAACAATAATCAGTGTAGGCGGCAGTGCCATCATGCTGGTCATGATCGTCTGCGTAATATGGTACGTTATAAAAGACACGTTGAAAGACATAAACAGTAAATCAAAGGATTGATAAAAGCCGGGATCAATGCCTTAAAAAAGAAACAGATCTCTTTCTCTTTTTACTGAATACAGTGGAAAAAAGCAGCCAGAGCGAAACAGCCCAGGCAATCCCCAAAACGAGAATAAACAATGCCGGATCAGCTTCAATACGGTATAAGCTATATCCTCCGGCACAAAACATAATAGTAATAAGCAATGCTGCTACAATAGTGGCTAATAGTGTTTTCATATGCGCAAATATAAAAATATTCACGAAACGCGCTAGTTAAAACGATAAGAAAGTTGACCAATTTTATTTTGTATCATCCAGCTTTCCTCCACAATACTTACAGAATTTAGCTTCTTCTTCATGCCCTGTCCGGAAACAATGGGGACATTGCAGCAGACTACGCTTGCGATGTTCTTTCATCATCGTAGCCGAAACGATCCCCGTCGGAACGGCAATGATCGTATAACCGATCAGCATCACACAAGCCGAAATAAAGCGTCCGACAGGGGTAACAGGTGTTATATCTCCATAACCGACCGTTGTCATGGTAACGATCGCCCAATAGATACAATTGGGAATATTATTGAACTGGGTATCCGGCTGTGTACCCTCTATCATAAACATAATTGTTCCGATCGAAGTAACCAGGATAAGGACAAAAAAGAAAAACACAAAAATCTTCCGGCTGCTCAACCGCAGAGAAACCAGTAACAAATTCCCCTCTTCCAGAAAATTAAACAGCTTGAACACACGAAATACCCGAATCAAACGGAAAGTTCTTATAACTAACAGGTAACGCGCCCCTCTAAAGAAAAAGCCAAGATATAAAGGCAATGTAGCCAGTAAATCCACGATCCCGAAAAAGCTGAATATATATTTCTTCGGTTTAGGACTACAATAGATCCGCACCAGATATTCAAAAGTAAAGAAAGCAGTAAATACATATTCCAGTATCTGAAGGATCAGCTTGAAACGATCGGAAAAGGTCACGACACTCTCCAATATCACCACCAACACACTCGCAATGATAAATCCTATCAGAAAAACATCGAATAACTTTCCTTTAGGCGTATCTGATTCGAATATGATGATATACAACTTCTCCTTCAATTTCTTATTATGAAGAAAAGCATCGATACTGCTCCCTATCCTACCTAAAATGCCGGATTTGGTTCCTTCCTGTTCCATATATCTGAATTTCTTATTTGGAGATTTTTATACGAACTCCTATCTTTGTAACAATTCAATTAGACAAAAATACCATGAAAAAATCAATTCTTTTTACCATTTGTTCATTTTTTGTGCTTACTGCTACCGCACAAAACATCATTAAAGTAAGTCCCGAAAACGGGGATATGACTGCAAAACTTCAGGCCGCTGTAGAGAAAGCCCGGAGTTTTAACGGGAAAGCCGTCGTTATCGAATTGCAGAATGCAGACTATAACATTCATCGGGAAAGTTCGTCGCAGATACTTTACCACATCTCCAATACCGCCTCAGAAAAGGAGAACCTGGATCAGACCAAGCATATCGGGTTATGGCTGAAAGGACTGAAGAACGTAACGGTCGACGGAAAAGGCGCCCACCTCGTGACTCATGGTGAAATGACCAGCTTCGTGATCGACCAGTGCGAAAATATCACTTTACGCAACTTCACTGTAACAGCTGCCGACCCGACTGTCCCGGAACTGACAGTTACCGAAGTAGGAGAACACCACATGACCGTACGTATCCACCCCCGATCACGTTACCAGATCAAAGACGGTAAATTCTCCTTTGTCGGCGATAACTGGTCGCTATCCGGTGGAATCGCACAAAGCTACGACCCGGAAAAGGATATTACCTGGCGCAGCTGGTCACCTCTCGACGGACTTCGCAAAGCGATCGAACTCGAACCTCACCTGCTCCGTTTCGTTTACGATAAGGCACCACAAGCCCGGCCGGGATTGACTTTCCAGATGCGCGACGGCATTCGCGACCAGGCCTGCGGACTGATCCAGTTCAGCAAAAATGTAACATTGGAAAACTTACACCTGGATTTTCTGGGAAACTTCGGTATCGTCGGACAAATGTCTGAAAACATCACTTACCGCAATATGGCTTTCGAACCCGAAGCCGGTAGCGGACGGACCTGCGCCGGATTTGCCGATTTCGTACAGATGTCCGGTTGTAAAGGGAAGATCTCCATCGAGAATTCCCGTTTCTCCGGGGCACACGACGATCCGATTAACATACACGGTACCCATCTGGCCGTAACGGAGTTTCTTGCACCCAACCAGATTGTTGTGAAATATATGCACCATCAAACTTACGGCTTCCAGTCATTCCTGCCGGGCAATACGATCGAATTCATCGACCCGCATTCCCTGTTGTCCCTATCTTCCGCAAAAGTGAAAAAGGCGGAGATGAAAAATGAACGCGAAATCACGATCACCCTCGATAAACCGGTAACATCCAAGGTCAAAGAAACAGAAGGGCTTGTTATCGAAAATGTCACTTACACTCCCGAAGTAGAAATCCGAGGAAACTACTTTTCCCGTATTCCTACCCGTGGAATCCTGGTATCCACCCGCCGCAAAGTCATCATAGAAGACAACACTTTCTTCCGTATGCAGATGAGCGGTATCCTGATCGCCGACGATGCCCGAAGTTGGTTTGAGTCGGGCATGGCACGCGATGTGACTATCCGCAACAACGATTTTATCGAATGTGGTAGCCCGGTGATCTTTATCGCTCCCGAAAACGACCGTAACGAAGGCTACGTCCACCGCAATATCACCATCGATAACAATCGCTTCCGGTTAACAGGGACAGACGCTATCTCCGCCAAATCGGTCAATGGTTTACAAATTACAAACAACCTGTTCCTTACCCCGAAAGTTCTCAAGATCGAAGATCTCATAAAAACACAGGAATGCAAGGATGTTACAGAAAACGGAAATATCATAGAACCAATATCACGCCCCCGGCAATAACCAGCACATCCGAAAAAGGAAGGATAGATCTCTTATTATCAAACAGTAAGAGATCTGTCTTTGCATAAAAACCGTTCTCCCAAAACAAGTTTTTTTATTAAATAAACTAACACACCAATGCACAAACCTTGTTTTTCATGAATTATATTCTTTTTATTTGTTTATTTTAAAAAAAATAGAATTATATTTGAGCATGATAATTCTCAGTAACTAGTATTAAGTGTTAACCAAAAAAATTAAATGATTATGCAAGGAAAGAAAACGATTAGTTCTTTCAGACGCTGCAGAGTAGGGATACTTTCAGCATTAATGTCACTTAGTATGACAGTAGCCTTTGCTCAATCGGGCGCTGTTAAAGGAAAAGTTTTAGATGAACTCGGCGAACCTATCATCGGAACAAACGTAGTGGAAAAAGGTTCGACAAACGGTACTGTCACAGATGTCGACGGTAACTACACCCTCACATTGAACGACCTCTCGAAAGCCGTTCTTCAGTTTTCATTCATCGGTTATAACACCACGGAAGAAGCAGTAAAAGGCCGCAAGACAATCGACGTCAAACTGGCTCCGTCTGTCGTTAACCTGGGCGAAGTCGTAGCCATCGGTTACGGAACGCAGACCCGTAAGGAAATTACAGGTTCCGTAGCCAATGTCTCAGAAGAGAATTTCAACAAAGGCGTAACAAGGGATGCCTCCGACCTGTTGCAAGGGAAAGTGGCCGGTCTGACGATTACGTCCGGTTCCGGCGACGTGACCAAAAGTTCGACTATCCGGCTGCGCGGGACATCCACCCTGCAAAACGACCAGGGACCGCTGATCGTTATCGACGGTATTCCCGGAGGCGACATGACTACAGTAGCACCATCCGATATCGAGTCGATATCGGTGCTGAAGGATGCTTCTTCAGCAGCCATCTACGGTTCGCGTGCAGCGGGCGGCGTTATCCTTATCACCACCAAAAGAGGTTCAGGCTCCAAAACGCAGATTTCTTACGACGGATACGTGGCTATGGATCATCTGGCCAACAAGCCCGATCTGATGAACGCCGACGAATGGAGAGCCTACGCCAAAGAATCCGGCCAGGATCCCATTGTATATGACCAATACGGAGCCGATACCGATTGGTTCGATGCCATGACACGGACAGGTATTTCGCAGAACCATGCCATTTCTCTTTCCGGAGGAGGCTCGAAAAGCAATTATCGTGCCTCATTCACCTACCTCGATCGCAACGGTATCATGCGCGACAACGACATGAACCGTTACAGCTTCCGCTTCCAGTTCCAGCAGCGGGCCATCAACGACCGCCTGCGCATCGGCTTACTAGGATCGGCCACGCTGACGGATGCACGTATCCCCTATGGCGACAATTTCGTGTTAGCTTACAGTATGCTTCCCGTTTATCCGGTTTACAATGCCGACGGTTCCTACTTCACCAAAGTAAATACGGAATATGACCAGGGAAACCCGGTGCAAAACCAGGATCTGAACAGAAAAGACATGAATAATATCTATTTCTATGGTGCAGGAGATATACAATTTACCGTGATCGACGGGCTTAACGTAAAAGCGAATTTATACAAAAGCCGCTATTCCAGTGAGTTCAGCCAATACGACAACTCCGAAACCAAACAGGGACAAAGCAATAACGGATACGCCCAGAAACGGAACCGCACCTGGAACCGCAACCTGATGGAATGGACAGCCGATTACGAGAAAGTATTCGGAACAGCCGAAGAGCACAAGATACAAGGCATGATCGGTTACTCCTGGGAAGATAACAATTATTCGTCATTCACCTCACAGAACCGTAACTTCCTGACCAACGACCTGGGATCGAACAACCTTCAATCGGGTACCGGCCTGAAGACCGGTGACGTGTCTTCCGATAAGAACTCCTATAAACTGATCTCCATGTTCGCACGCGCCCATTACAGCTACGCCGAACGTTATATGATCACGGCTACCGTACGCCGCGACGGTTCCTCCAAATTCGGTGCCAACCATAAATGGGGAACCTTCCCGTCCGCATCCGCAGCCTGGGGTATCTCGCAGGAATCGTTTATGAAGGATGTCAAGTGGGTGAACGATTTAAAATTCCGCGTCGGATATGGTGTCACCGGTAACCAGGACGGCCTTCAACCTTATAAGAGCCTCCAACTATACGGGTCTGAAGGTATCTATTATAACGACGGCAGCTGGCAGACAGCCTATAAGATCAACCAGAATGCCAATCCCGACCTGAAATGGGAATCGACCGCCATGCTCAACGTCGGCCTCGACTTCACCCTGTTCAACAGCCGCCTGAACGGTACTATCGAATGGTACAACAAGAAAACATCCGATATGCTTTACAATTATGAAGTCCCGACCCCTCCGTTCGTGTACAACAAAATGCAGGCCAATGTAGGCGATATGACCAACAAAGGTATCGAGATCATGCTGAACATGGATATCCTGCGTAAGAAAGACTTCTCCTGGAACATGTCATTAAACCTAGCCCACAACAAGAACGAGATCACCAAACTGTCGAGCGACGTATATACGACCAGCCGCCTTTACACCGGCGATCCCTGGCTGCGCGGCGGTTCGGGCGTAACCTCACACGTCATTGAAGAAGGCCGACCGGTAGGGCAATTCTATATGCTGATCTGCGAAGGGATCGACGAAAACGGCAAATACATTATCAAAGACAAAAATAAGGACGGACAGATCACAGATGACGACCGCGATTATTGCGGCGACGCACAGCCGGATCTGACATTCGGATGGAACAACTCATTCAGCTGGAAAAGCTGGGATCTGAGCTTCTTCTTCCGCGGTTCTATCGGCCAGAAGGTATTCAACAACCCGCGTGCCGCCTACGGCAACAACACCTTCCTGATCGGCACCAATGCGTTGAACGACCCGCTGGTCCATCAGCTGACAGAATCTTCCCGCATCTGCTCCTACTACATCGAGAATGCTTCCTTCATGCGCCTCGACAACATGTCGTTGGGCTATACGTTCAACACGAAGAAGATCGACTGGCTGGATAAAGCCCGTGTGTACGTGGCCGGACAGAACCTGTTCGTAATTACCGGCTACAAGGGTGTCGACCCGGAAGTAGAGATTTTCCGCGGAGAAATAACAGATGCGGATGCAGGCCTGTCTCCGGGTATCGAACACCGCCAGTTCTTTCCTAAATCGAGGACTTTCACTTTAGGCGTTAACTTAACATTCTAACTTACTAATCAAGCACATTCTTATGAAAAAGAAATCATCGATATTATTACTAGCCGGAGCAACCCTTCTCCTCTGCTCTATGCCTTCGTGTATGGACCTGGGCGAAAATGTATACGACAAAGTGCAAGCCGACCATTTCGGCAAGAACGAAGCGGAGATAGCCTCCATAGTCGGACCGGTTTACAGAAGTCTGAACCAGTATGTCCCTTACAACTTTATGGCATTGTCCGAATGTAGCGGCGATATGGCCATTGTCCCGACACGCAAAGGCGGCGACTGGTACGACGGCGGACAATACCGCGAATTGCACATGCATTCCTGGACAGCCAACACCAACCAGATAAAAAATTGCTGGAGCATGGCTACCAAATCCATTTCCACCTGCAACCTGGTCTACAGCATTGTCGAAAGCAACACCTTCATCAGCGACGAACTGAAACAAAGAACATTAGCCGAGATCAGGGGCGTCCGTGCCATCTGGTTCTACATCATGATGGACAACTGGGGAAATATTCCTCTTACCACCGACTTTAAAGACACCAGTCTCCCCACCGTGACACCGCGCAAGGAGGTCTATAATTTCATACTGAAAGAGCTTACCGAGATTAAGGATGTCTTA
This sequence comes from uncultured Parabacteroides sp., assembly GCF_905196875.1. Taxonomy (GTDB): domain Bacteria; phylum Bacteroidota; class Bacteroidia; order Bacteroidales; family Tannerellaceae; genus Parabacteroides. Next base: position 106,485 of record NZ_CAJJWO010000009.1, read on the forward strand.
CGCGAGGATGTCAGCACAAATTCTTACGGGAAATTCACAAAAGGTGCCGCCTATGCACTATTGGCTAAAATGTATCTGAATGCCGAGGCATGGGGTGTCGACGTTCCACGCTGGCAGGAAGCAGCAGATGCCTGCGATGTAGTGATGAAGCTCGGCTATACCCTCGAATCGGACTGGAAAGCCAATTTCGCAAGTAACAACGAATCGTCAATGGAAACCATTTTCCCTATTTGTTTCAGTGCAAACGATCAGGATCTGAATGGGACTGATTACCGTAACCGTCTATTTGCCTGGACGCTGCACTACAAAGACAATCTGGTTCTCGGACTGAAAGTGACAGGTGATAACGGAGTTTGCGGACAGCCGGATTACGTAAAACTGTTCGACGATGCCGACATCCGTAAAAACGGCTCTTTCCTGCTGGGTGAAATGATCGACCCGGCTACCGGGAAAGTGATCATCACGGCTCACGACCGTCCGTTGATCCACACGGCAGATGTAACGATCATCCCGGGAACCGAACGCGACGGCACCGCCTGGGGCGATGTAAACCAGGAAGACGGCGGCCGTGCCATCAAATGGCCTTTCGACAAATCGACGGTGGACGGTATAGAGAACGATTTTGCATTGTTCCGCCTGGCCGATATCTACCTGATGAAAGCCGAATGCCTGGTACGGATGGGAAAAGACAACGGAGAAGCGACCCGCCTGGTCAATGAGATCCGCCAAAGAGGATTCGAGAATTCGGAGCATAATTATGCATCTGTCACTCTCGATGAAATAGCCCTGGAACGCAAGCTTGAACTTGCCTGGGAATGTTATTCCCGTCAGGATTGCATCCGCTTCGGCACTTTCCAGAATGCCCGTTTCCTCAAACCGGAGACGAAAGGGGAAGATTACAGAAACCTGTTCCCTATCCCGCAGGATGCCTGGCAAACGAATCAAAATCTGAAACAGAATCCGGGTTATCCGGGATTCTGATAAAACAAAAATAACGCGGAACGTCTGAGAATCCAGGCGTTCCGCGCTTCTAACAAATCAGATCGTTTATTTACGTAAAAACCTCATCACGACCCTGACAACAGCACTCAAGACCGTCATCAACCGATACAATTTACTCTTTTTCATCTTTTTCAAATTTAAATTTATAACTATAATCCATTCAAATGCCATACTCCTCCTCCGCATTAAAACAAGGACAGGCTTTCAACCATTCATCCGGCGTAATCCACCCGTCGCCATTCCGGTCAGGCGACAGATCCCGGTGTCCGCAGATCCGGCAGCCCGGGTACTTGTCCAACAATACCATCAGTAACATCCGGATCGCAACCTTTTGATCCTCCGTACGCGTGTCTTTCGGACGCCCTGACGCGTCCAGTCCCCCTTCATAGCAAATCCCCAGGCTGAAACGGTTAAAACCCTTCACATGCGCCGGAATCAGTTCAGGCGGGCGCATCGGCACCACCTTACCCGAGCGGCGGATGTAATAGTTGTAACCGGCAGTAAGGAATCCCTGTGCCCGATGGTCACGCTCCAACTGTTCGGGCGTATACTCCACCGTCTCACGCGTAGCCGAACAATGCAAAACAATCAGATTGATTTTTCTCATACTATAAACTGTTTATTATTTAACGAAAACAAATGTACATCAAGCCTTCAAAGCCTAATAGGAAACTATAGTTATGAGAAGGAATAAGAAGGAGTAAACGGAGAAAAGTGGAAATGGGAAGAGCATAAAAGCCAAACTCCCGTACATGCCAGCACCGGAACTTCGTTAATTATTTATTTCACTCTCCAGGTTTCCGGTTCTCCCAGATGGTCTACCAGGATAGCGACCTGACGAGGTGTATACATACGTTGTCCTTTTTTATAACCAGCTTTCAGCAGGTCGGCCAGCAAATCCTCATCGCGTCTGATCCATTGCGACAACTGCGAAGAGGCCGATTTGGGTTGTATACCCGGGAAATATAACATAGCCAATTGGGTATGGCCCCAAACTCTGTATTTATCCATGATTGTTTTGTTTTTGTTGTTTTTCTTTAAGCAATAAATATTCCTGATACGTGATACCGCCCGACGACTCCTTTTCGGGTTTCTCCTCCACCTTCTTCCGTGCCGCCTCATAGCGTTTGATCTCCGTGCGTCGCTCATCCGTAAACTGCACCAGCGCACTGGCGATGAACAACGCATCCACCATCCCGTAAAAACGGCCGTAACGGCCACATTTCAGACGATGGTAAAAAAGCAGCAACTCGGTGACCTTCAGGTACGGATATTCCGCCAGTATCAGCCGCGACAGTTCCTGCTGCCGGTTGACAGGCATCTTATCCTTTACCCCGGCAAACAAATTGATGTTTTCCAGCAGGATACAATTCCAGACAATAGCCGTCTGTTCCCCATATCCGTCACAGACCGTTTCGAGCGTAGGAGCCGTTCCGAAATAGGCACGTTCCGTATAACGCGCAGCCATCACCTGCATATCCGGATTAAACGTGTTCAGGAATTTCTCCGCATTCCCGTAGCGTGCGTGCATATCAGCAACCTCTTGTTGCTTTTTTCGCCATACGGACAAGTTCCGCCCGTCGGGCCGACTCGCCGTTATCGTTTGAAAATTCAGCTTTATTTGATCTTCCATGTTGTGTTGTTGTTTTTCCTTTTCCATTTACATTTCCATTTGTGGGGGTTATTGCAGCAGAAACAGCAGTTTCCGTTACAATATCCGGAGTTTCCGCAGCAGGAACCCCGGTTTTAGCCGCAGGAACCCCACCATACACCGAATCGTCGGGAATCAGCAGATCCGGATCGATCGTGACTCCGCATCTTTTACTGATCTCCCGGAAACGGCGCTGAATACCCGCCGACGAAAGCACCTGCCTGCACTCCAGCAATTCGTTGTCGAACAGGCGAACCTCCACGCAATAAAGAATGATCCCTTTCACCTCCTCCTCCCCGAGGCCGAGCGTAAAAGCGATATCGAAACAAAAATCATCGTTGTAAGGAATATAGTATCCCCTCTCCCCGTAAATCTCGCAGAGAACAGTCAGATAGGTACAGATGCCCTTACATCCGTAGCGATGGACCAGGCGTTGTATTTTTCGGTCGGACAGCATATTCGTATCCAGCGGAAAATAACCCAGTCCCTTTTTTAATGGACGCGCCATAATTGTAGTTTTTAAATTGTTAGATACTTGAAGCACCAACGGTTTACATACTCGGTGCGAAAGTGAGGAGAGGAAGTTTCACAGGTTAACATATGGCGTTATAAAACAGCAAAAGTTGAACTCCAAACTTTCGTTTAAAATTCAACCTTTATACTCTTTCCAGCAAATATAGGCTTTTTGACTAAATGACAGCCCCAAACACCATATCATCGCCAGCATGATATGTTAAAAAATATTAGTCGTAATACTAATTCAATTTAGTCGCTATATTAATTCCGATTAGTCGGGATAGTAGTATCATTTTGACACATGGGGATTTCCGTTTATACCTATTTTACCCTCTGCATCATGAAAAATCGGATATTTGGGAGAATTTACGAATTTTCCTTTATCTTTGCAAGCAAATGAAACGCCTGAAAGTCATACTAGTATTGGCAGGAATCAGTATTTTGCTTTCCTGCGTATCGAACATCTCTTACCCGGAAGCGATGCAAAAGGCTATACGTTGTATGGAGCAAAACACTGACAGTGCCCGAATATACCTGTCTTTGCTCGACTCCGTTATCCAGTACGAACCGGAAGAGACACGGATGTATTACGGATTACTCACCACGAAAGTGCAGGATAAAAAGTTTATCCCCCACACCACCGATTCTCTTATGAATGAAGTGGTTCGTTTTTACAAATCCTATGGAGATAAAGAAAAACTAATGGAAGCCTATTATTATTTAGGTTCTGTTTATCGAGATATGAAGGATGCACCACAGGCAGTAGCTGCTTTTCAGCAAGCAGCAGATGTCGGGAAGGATAGCCAGAGGTATGATATTTTAGGACGGATTTATGAGCAGATGGGGACTTTATTAGCTTATCAGTCATTGTATGAAGATGCTCTGAAGATTTACAAAATATCCTATGCTCATAACTTAAAACGCAAAACAGGGACGGGACTTGTCTATGCTTTACGCGATCAGGGACGGATGTATAAATCATTGAACCAGCCGGATAGTGCGGAATATTACTACCAGGCTGCTTATAAAAAAGCTTCTGAGATAAATAATCAGCGAGTTATCAATGCGATCTCAATAGAATTGGGGAGCGTTTATCTTGATTTAGAAAAACCAGACTCAGCTAAAAATGTTTTTTCCAGAATATCAGAGTTACAAAATGATGCCATCTACTTACAAGGAATAGCTCAGAGCTATCAGTTAACATCACAACCAGACTCTGCACAATTTTATTATCTACAAACTTTACAAGATGGTAAAAAAAACCAGAATATTTATCTGAAAAGTTCTAGCTATAAAGCATTAGCAAAACTTGAAGCCCACAAAGGGAATTATTATTCAGCCTTCAATTACTCCCAGAAAAGTTTGGAACTTGAGGATTCAATAAAAGCAATTACCCGAACAGATGCCATCGGAAAAATAAACGCGCTCTACAACTATCGACATACAGAAAAAGAAAACCAACAGCTTTTATTGGAAAACGAACATAAGCAAAATCAGGTTTATCTGCTAATTATAGGTTTGCTGATAATCGTTGGAGCAGCTATTTTATACATCAATTATACAAGGAAACAAAAACGACTTGCACAGGAACAGGCCAAACGGTTATCCATGCTAAAGGATGAGCAATACAAGAATAGCCGGACTTATATCCATGAGAATGAAAAGAAAATAGCAGCATTGGAAACACGGTTACAACAAACTGAAGGAGAAAAAGATGCACTGCAAAAAGAACTAATCCAATCCCAAAAAGCACTATTAGAAGTTTCAAATCAAAAAATCGAAATGAGTCTCAATGAAAAAGACTGTTTGGAAGCATCTCTCAGACAATCCGATATATACCAGTTATTTCACCAGGTAGTCCGTCGGGATGATGAATTCAGGTCTTTCACGGAAGAAAGCTGGAGACAACTTCAACAAATCATTGACGAAACTTACAATGATTTCACAACACGATTGTGTGCATTTTATCCACAAATCACCGAACACGAACTCCGTATTTGCTACTTGATCAAGATTCGTATTCGAACGAAAGACATTGCAAAAATCCTTAGTTGCTCCCTCTCCGGCATCAGTAATTCCCGTACCCGTTTGTACAAAAAGATACATAGAAAAGATGGGACTCCTGATATGCTAGATTGCTTTATCATTGATTTATAGCTCATTACAAGCGTGAAGTTTTTGTGAAGTTTTTGTAAACCAAGTTTTACCAATTCTATCCGCCCTTGACTCTACCTTTGCAACCGTAAACAAAAACAAACGCAAAGATGAAAAGGTCTATAACTATTTTATTTATTACAATTGCTTTTATTCTCGTTCCTTTCGTAAAAGCGAATGCAGATAAGAACTGGGCCCAAGAAGAAGATCGTTCAGTTTCTCTATTTCTATCTATAGAAGAAAACAATCTCCATATCCATTCCGACAAACAATGGGATAATATTGGTATTCAAGTAGTCGATCCGAACGGTAGAACAATCTATGTCGATGTAATCGCCATTCCGGCTGAACAAGAGTTGACAATACCTTTATCGTATCTGCTGGAAGGGAACTATCAGGTTACACTGACAAAAGACAACCAACCTGTAACCTGGTATTTGACAAAATAATAATACTCGCTTAGATTTCAACATTTTAATACTCTATTTACAAAAATGAATACTCATCATATCATCGGTTATGTAGGCATAAGCCTTTTACTGCTGGGAAGCTGTCGGATGCCGACACCGACTCCAGGGATAGAGGAAGCTTTGTCGAAAGCCGGTAGCAACCGCAATGAGTTATTTCAGGTAATCAAGCATTACCAAAATGGAACGGACTCATTAAAACTGAAAGCAGCGCTTTTCCTGATCGAAAATATGACGGACAAGGGCTACTTTACCGGAAAAGCGGTGGATGAGTATTACACATTTATCGACTCGGTTTACCAAATCCACCAACAAGAATATGATATTCCTGCCATCTATGATGAATTTAAGAACAAAGCAAAGTACTTGCAGGAAAAGCCGATAGCCAATCAGGATGTACAAACCTTATCTGCTGACTACCTGATAGAAAATATCGAGGATGCTTTCGCCGTATGGGATCGCCCGTGGAACCAACATCTGAACTTCGAAGAATTCTGCGAGTTTATCTTACCTTACCGCGTAGGATCAGAGATACCCGAAAGCTGGCGACAGCTTTATCGGGAACGCTTTGGCGCTATATTACAGTCGGATACGATTCGGACAGCAGTGCAAGCTTGTACAGCAATAAATAATGAATTGATAAAATTGCCGATTCATATTGCTAAATCTTCGGTTATGCCAATAGGATTGCGCCCAAGCACATTAGCCAATATCAAATTCGGCTTATGCGGAGATTATGCGAATCTAGCATTATTTGCTATGCGGGCATCAGGGATACCGGTTGCAGTAGAAATCGTTCCACATTGGGGACGTGGAAATAATTCACATATATTTAATGTGGTATATAACAACGATCAGACATCACACGACTTTTCGGGCGCAGAACAGAATCCAGATGAACATTTGATCCGATTTAAAAACGAAATACCCAAAGTGTACCGGAAAACATTTGGTAAACAGGAGAATTCGTTAGCCATGCTCCACAGGGACGAAGATATTCCACCATTCTTCAAAAACGCCTATCTGGCCGATGTAACAGGAAATTATCCATTCATCGGAGCAAAAAATATAACTATCTCATTACCGGATAAAATAAATCAAAAATTTGCTTACTTATGTGTTTTCGACCCGAACGGATGGACTCCTGTAGGATGGGGAAATATAACGGAAGACAAAGTACAATTTCAAGCTGTCGGACCTAATATCGTTTATCACACAGCATTGTATGCAGACAAGAAACTCGAATTAGTAGGCGATCCGTTTCTATTGGATACTTTGGGACAAATAACCTGTTATAGGCCACAAGTCGAAACAATAGATTATACATTAGAACGGAAACACAAAGACGCAGCACATTTGAACTATCTTCCACCTCTAATGGTTGGCAGTCAGTTTCAGGGAGCAGATAATCCAGAATTTAAAAATGCTGTTACTTTCTACACCATTACAAAAGAGCCAAACTTTAAATATACTACTGTTTCGGCAAAAAATACCAAGCCTGTAAAATATGTTCGATATTTGGCTTCCAACAAAACTTGTGGAAATATAGCGGAATTAGAATTCTATACAGCGGACTCAAACACCCCATTAAAAGGAAAAATTATTAGTGATTATGAACCGAGTATCTATTATCCCCGATATGGAGCGGAAGTTATGTTCGATGGTGATCCGTTAACATTCTTCCACTCAAATGACACTCTTAGCTGGGGTGGCCTAGAATTAGATAAACCTACCGCAATTTCAAAAATTCGTTTCATCATCCGAAACGATGATAATGGCATACGTAAAGGACATGAATATGAACTCTTTTATATGAATCAGGGAAGTTGGAAATCATTGGGAAAACAGATTGCGACAGAAGATGATTACCTGCTTTATAAACTAATACCTAAAGGAGCATTATATTGGCTTCGTGATTATACCAAAGGAAGAGAAGAAAGAATATTTGAGATTAAAGACAATACAATTATTTGGCATTAACACTATGGAAACACTAAGAACATCATCTTATATAATTCCAATCAAATTGGATAAAGAGAATAAGTATATGCTAATTCATGGTTATACCGGAGCGATAGATCTTGTTAACGAACAAATAGCAACAAAGCTCATACAACACGATGTTGTTAACAATGAGACTTTTCCACCTGCTATACAACAAAAATTAGAGAAAAGAGGATACATCACTGTAAAATCTAAAAAGGAAGAATATGATTATGTAGCAAGGATAGCCCATGCTCTTCATAAAAAACATGAGATTTTAAACAAAACATTTACTTGGATTATCACTTATAATTGCAATTTTAGATGTCCATATTGTTTTGAAAATAGGGTATTTAAAGATTCTATTTACTCCATTTCTTTCACACAAGAAATGGTTGATAAAACGTTCAAAGCCATGAACAAAATTGAACCAAGGATGCAATTACAAAGTAAAGTTATTACTTTATATGGTGGAGAACCACTTTTAAAAGAAAATAAAGCCATTATCAAATATATAGTCAATGAGGGAAAGGCAAAAGGTTACAAATTCTATGCCATAACAAATGGATATGATCTTGAAAATTTCGTTGATCTTTTAGCTCCCGATTTGATTTATAAGATCCAAATAACAATTGACGGAACTAAAGAATTACATAATCAGAAAAGAAAACATTTTCAAGATAAAAATTCATTTGATAAAATTATCTCTAATATACAATTAATACTCCGAATGAATCTAGATATTAAGGTTACGATTAGGGTCAATATAGACAATAATAATTTGGATGATTTCATTGAGCTAAAAAAATACTTCATGGAAATAGGATGTTTAAATCATGATAATTTCAACATCTATACGGCTCTTATTTCAGATAATGAATCAATATCGAACCAAGAGAAAGAGGATTTAAGCATATTATCCACAAAAGATTATATTGATAAACATGCAAAAATGGGAATCATATCTTCTTGTAATGGATATGATGCCATCTATAAAAATATATACAATGCGATAATTAATCAAAAAGCAATATCACTTAAAGCGACTCATTGTTCTTCACAAACAGGAGGCCATGTTTTTTCTCCTTTTGGAGAAATATATCCTTGCTGGGAAGTGGTTGGAAAAAAGAATTACCAAATTGGAAGTTTAAAGAATAATTCTATACAATGGAACGAAGATGAGCTTCATAAATGGCGTTCTCACGACATTAGTACATCTACATGTAAATATTGTAAATATGCTCTTTTATGCGGAGGAGGCTGTCAAGCTTTAAAAAACAATCACTGTATTCAATTCCAGGAACTTTTAAAGAAAGTGACAAACGATGTTTATGACAAAGTTTGCACAAATATGTTTAATAAATAATTTACAATCATGAAGGAAGATGTTATGCATTCATTCAATTCTGAATTATCAGAATTTGAACTACAACAGCTAGAGGAACGTTTAGAAACGGACCCTTTAGCAATTGGCGGACTTTTAGATTTGTCCGCAGGAGATGGAGATATTAACCCGGCTTGCTGGTTCGATTGTCCTAATCTCACATCATGCGAACTCAGTTGTTAATAATTCCTTAATTATAAACAGCTGAATCATTCATTCTGGACAAAGTTAAGGTTATTTCATATTTATAACTTTCTTTGTCCAGATCATGAAATTTTAATAATTTATTATACATATATCATGCGGTTGTACTATATAATATTTTTTGTTCTTAGTAGTATAAACTTATTACATGCACAATCAACCTTAGAAGGGAGAGTTGTAGATGAAAAACAAAAGGGAATATCTGATGTAACCATACGTTTATTACAAAAAGATTCAACTTTTATTAAAGGAGTTATCACCGACAGCATAGGTAATTACAATATGCAAAACATCAAGAAAGGGAATTATTTACTGTATATTAGTTCTATTGGATACAACTCTCAAGAAATTCAATTGAATATTGAAACTTCATACATCAAATTAGATCCTATTAAACTTCTTGATTCTAATATGACATTAAAGGAGGTGGTAATTAAAGGAAAATCATTCATCCGGCAAAATGACCGTGTTTTAATTCTTCCTGATAAACAACAAATAAAACATGCGGCTACCGGTTATGATTTACTATATAACTTAATGATACCAGGTATTTCCGTTGATAGAAGAAAAGGACAAGTATCCACATTCAATGGAGAAGTAAGCTTATATATCAACGGACGAAAGGCTGATTATCGGGAAATACAGGCACTTCGTCCTCATGATATTGAAAAAGTAGAATACTTTGATATGCCAACCGGTCAATATGCCGGGGATAAGGCAGCAATCAATTATATTATTAAGGAAAGAAAAACTGGCGGATACGTAACCTTGGACGGGACACAAACAATAGGATATCTGAATGGAGATTATAATGCCACTGCAAAATTAAATCATCAAAATACAAATTATACTCTTTTTGGAGGACATTCTATGTCAAAATACGATGGAATACAAAGCGAAAAAAAAGAAGTATTCCACTTTCCTCAATCAGAGATTTCCCGTACGACTGGCATTGACGAAGCTCTAACTAAAAAAAACAATCAATATGTTCAATTGAATATAGACAATACGAATAACAAACGTACATTAAATGGCAAATTATCTTTTTTCCACTCCAAAGCACCTGATAATTATAACCAAACTTTAAAGACATATTCAAATGAGCCAAGCACTCCTATACAAACACTAAACGAAACCAATCAGCAAAGTATAATGCCTGGTCTCAATTTATATGGAAATTTCAATTTAACCCCAAAGCAAAATCTACAAGTCACACTACTAGGCACTTATACTAAAAATGATTACGAACGCAGTTATAGAGAAGCTGATTATCGTTCCTATACTCAGGCCCAAGAGGATCTTTATAATATAAGATTTAAAACTAATTATAATGTTAAATTAAAACATCAGAATTCATTCGGTCTTCAGTTAAGCCATCTTCATCAAATTTCATCTTCAAACTATTCCGGAGATTACAATCAATGGATACACCTTTGGACTGGAGAAACTTTATTGATGGGACAATACAATCAAAACTTAGGTAAGAAAGTTTTTCTCAGTATTCAGTTTGGAGGAGATTTATTACAATATCGTCTACACGGATATGATCAAAAAAAGTACCTGTCACCTCACGCGAATATAATGTTAAATTATAGGATATCATCCAATCAATCTATTATGTATGCGCTAAATACAGGAAACTCTAACCCTCCATTAGATTGGCTTAGTGACGTAGATCAAAATATTGATTCATTACAAATAAAACGAGGGAATCCGTATTTAGATAAAGCGAACTACTATATAACATATTTAGTTTATTCTTTACAGGCAGGGAAATTTAATTTTCAAGTGACAGGTTATTATTTGGGGGCTACCCCCAGCCCTGCCTACGATTATTATATTGAAGGGAATAAGTTGGTTACAGGATTCCGTTCAGATGGGAATTATCATAATATAAAAAGTGCACTAGCTGTAACCTATAAAGTCAATTCAAACCTTCGTATTAATGCGAGCGGATTCTATCGCTATTATAAAGCAACTGGAAAAATAAAAGCCGATCAAAGTGAATGGGCCGGTAGCATAGATGTGAATTATTTCTGGAAAGACTTCGCATTCAATGTATATGGCAAATCTACTGCCAGATCTGTAAGTATGTCACCTTCTTATACACGATCTCCTGCCAGTTATGGTGCATCCTTACGTTGGAATCATAAAAATTGGAATGTAGAGATTGGCACAGACAATCCTTTCAGCAAACATAATCGAAATATTGAATACCTAAATACTGATGTATATCAATTTTACAATACTACATATAGTAGAATTTATCAACAAACAGGTTATATAAAACTCGCATATACTTTTGATTTCGGACGTAAAACATCACGAACTCAAGATAAAGTGGATATGAATATCAACAGTGGTATTTTAAAAGCCGAATGAATAATATGAACGAATACAATAACATAATTATTCACCCACTTGCTTCATCAACACAAGGCAAGCGTTATCTTTTATCCTGTAATGGGCTATATTATGAAACAGGCTATCCAATCATTGAGCTATTGACAGAATTACAAAGATATCCTAAAGAAGAAGCTATTTTTTCTTACATCAAAAAGAAAGAAGGGAAATACACATCCGAACAGGTGCACCAAATTATCTGTAAATGCATTAACCCTCTTTTTTCTGTCCCCAAAAAGAAACGAACTTTCCTCTATGAAAAGGAGCTCTTTGCCGCCCAAACTATTGATAAATTTTCGGATACATTCCGGTTTCTTTTCAATAAGGTATATATGGCAATCATATTTATCTGTACGCTGGCATTGAACATCTATTTTTTCTGGCATACAGACAATTTGATGCAAATCAATAATCATGTAAATATCTATATGGCAGTCGGACTGTTCGTATTTATGTTGCTGTCTTCCTTCTTCCACGAACTCGGTCATGCTTCCGCCTGTAAATATTTTGGTGTACGGCATGGTGGTATAGGATTTGGGCTGTATCTAAACTTTCCGGTACTCTATACAGACGTGACGGAGGTTTGGAAACTCGGCAGAATACAACGTTGCGTTGTGAATATGGCCGGTGTTTATTTCCAGTGTTATTTGTTGATCGGGTTATTGGCTGCTTTCTTGTTTACCGGAAATGAAATATTACGCTATCTAATCCTAATTATAAATCTTGGATTTCTGATGACACTAAATCCGTTCTTCAAATTCGATGGTTATTGGATCGCTTCAGACTTGCTGGGAGTACCCAATTTGCGTGATCGGTCGAAAGAATTGTTAGGATATTGGTATAAACGCATGCGCAAACTCCCGATAACTCAGGAACCTTATTTGCTAAAAATACGTCCGGCTGCAAAATACGGATTGTTGATCTACTCGATTGTAGTCAATCTGTTTATGGGATTCTATTTTTTCTATCTCATTCCGAGTTTTCTCTACCGGTTTATCAGCACATTCCCTGATGCGGTAAATGAGTTGATACTCTACTTATCCAACGGCATGACACCTCCATTCGCTCTGTTACGAAATATGGGATCACAATTACTCTTTTTAGCACTGATCGGATATTTATTCTGGAATATGATACGTCCATTAATAAAAAGATATGTCAAACAATAAACTAATTCTTTCAAAGAACATATCTACAGGCATAGCCATATTACTCATTGTAATAATGGCTATGCTGCTGTTTCAGACAGAAGACAAATTACAAATCAGTCTGTTACTACTCACTGCTAGTCTGGCGATAATACGTCCGTTCCCCTTCCGGCAATGGACTGTAATCGATATCAGTCTCGGTCTGATCACCGTTTATGATATGGCATCCTGCCTGTATGCCGATTGTTCCGTTCCGGCTATCCGCAGCGCTCTTTTATCGATCTTCTGCCTAACAGCCTATTTCGTTTTACGGAAACTCTTTAATACAGAACGTCCCACGCGAATCATTCAGCAAGGAAACTTTCTACCCATCGCTGCCGCTCTGCTGCTTGCCGTTTGCTCTTTCTTCATCTTTCGCCAGTCTGTATTGAATGTAGGTTTTCAGGATACATACCATTTCCGTTTCCTGTTCCGTCCGCTTGGTTATATCACCAATGTGTGGGCGGAGGTACTGCTTATTCTGTTGGGCTGGGTATGCCTTGTGCGTAAGTATTCCGGAATCTTTATTTTCCTGACTGTACTGGCTATACTCTTTTCTTTCTCACGGGGAGCTTATATCGCACTTGGAGTCTATATGATTATCTGGTTGCTGTTTGTAAAGCCCAAGCAGGAAAAAATACGCTTGCTTGCAGTCAGTGTTGTTGCCATCATTCTAACCGGAGTATTCTTCCCCAACGAAATGAGGACAACTTTGCAAATGAACCGTACTGCGTCTCAGCAGCAAAGTACCGAAGGGCGTATCAACGCTACACAAGCCGCCTGGGACACTTTTCGGGAACATCCCCTATTGGGATGTGGGAACGGTAATTATACCTTTGCCGTCGACCGAACGTTGAATCAGGACAGCACACTGCCTTATACGTCGTACGCCCCTAACATCCTCGTACAGCTATTGATAGAAAAAGGTATCATCGGTGCCTTGCTTTATCTACTATTGGTTGTAGCCGTTTGCCGGACGATCCTGAAACGCAGGAAACAACCGGAAAGCTATATGATCGGTTGCCTTTTCCTGGCATTAGCTGTTAAAGAAATGACGCAAGCGACATTACTCTACAGCCCTTTCGCCTTATTTATGGTATACGTGATGCTGGCTTTTTTACAAAAAGAAAAGGTTTCCGTCGAAGAGGAAAACAGGCAAACTGTTTCTGCATATACAATCCCCGGAATAGTCGCATGCTGTTATCTGGGTTGGCTCGCCTTTGTCTTCCTCCAGGATCAGAATAAATCATACCAGCAACAAAGCGTAGCAGCCTGGGAAAAAGGCCAGTTCGCAGAAGCCATCCGCCTGATGGAACAAACAGGGGAACAGACACCCAACCTGATCAATCGCGGATTGCTCTATATGCAATATTACCGGGAAACAGCAAATCCGAAATTCCAGCAAACGGCAGAAGAGGTTTTACAGAAAGCCCGGCAGCAACAACCGGAAGACATACAGATCCGTTATCTGCAAGCACGTTTGTACATAGATAACAGAGAATTAGGGAAAGCCCGACAGATAGCAGAAGAACTGGCAACTAATTATCCAAAAAATTCACTCTATCTCTCCGCCTTGTCGGATATATTATACCGGCAAAGAGAGAAAGAGGCAGCTCTACAACCTTTGGTAAATGCCATACGTTATACGCCCCGTCTATTAACCGGGAAACGCATTCGTGATTTACAGCAGAACGATCCGGTATTTTATCACTCCTTACAACAACATTTATCTGCATTAACCCCGTCTCCGGCAGACAGCCCCACCGATTACGCCCGTTTGGGTTATATCGCCCGGTGGTGCGGTAATCAGTCTGTAGCAGAGGAATATCTTCGGAAAGCAGTAGAAGACCTGCCTAACCTTGCGACTCCCTGGCATTTGCTGGGCGATGACAACAAATACCGCCTGCTCCTCTTCGGCGCTTTCCAAAAAGACCTGCTATCTACAGAACTGCCGGAAGAAAAGGAGATGAGTGATGATTTTCTATTCAAAATGGCCTATCAACCGAAGTTTGCGAATTGGTATGGTGGGGAGCTATTAATCGTTTCAGCACTTTGACTATGCACTGTGAAAAGTGCAATTGTCATGCAAATTTGCACTACTCTCAGTGCAATTGCAAGGCATAACCATAGCTGCATCTCAAATATTTACTAATTTTGCCATCAATTGTAAATCATAAAACGAACACGTTAGGCAAATAGCTGATACATTGTTTAAAGATGACACGCAGACCTTTGTCATAATAGAGAAAGCCCTCAAGTTTGTCCACAGTTATCTGTCGCCTTCCGATTCCATAGCCAAACAAATCGATGCAGGCACTTGCAGAACCGTAGATGTCAATACTGTTATTCAGACAAGGAAGGGCACTTGCAGCGAATATACGAATGTATTTACCGCATTGATGCGCTATATGAATATACCGACTCGTTTTTCCGTAGGGTATTTCAATGTCCCCGAATGGAAAGCCGAAAGCACCCATGCCTGGCCCGAATGTTATATAGAAGGCGCTGGTTGGTGTTCTGTCGATCCGACTTTCCCTTCGTATATCGGCCCGCATTTTGCTGGAATCAGGATGCGTTACGGAATAGATTACGAAGACTGCGACATCAAAACCCTGAGTTATGATATTGAACCGATTGAGTTTACAAAAAGATAAGCCATTATGAAAGGTTAATTATACGATTATGAACACATCCATCCGCCCTTCGGGCTTATCCAATCTGTTGAGCAAGGTAGTGTGCCTCTTACTTATTTTCATCTGTTGGAGTTGTACACAGAGCAGTGAAACTGAAAAATATCAGAAGAAAAGGGATAATATCGTTAATGTCAAAGACAAAATAAAAGAGATCGCGATAGAGGATGTTCTGATCGGACGGATGACTCAAATTAGGCTAATTGACAATTATCTGATTATTGGCGATTACAGATCGCCGGACAAGCTCATACATATTTTCGATAAAAACGATTTCCACTATATAACCAGTACCACTTATCAGGGACAAGGTCCCGGCGAAATAGCCAATATGGGACATATAGCGATCGATGAAGATCATCGCAAATTTTATGTATCCGATCATGGCAAGCAAAAGATATTCAGCTACGATCTGGACAGTGTTCTAAACAATCCTTATTATGAACCGGCTGTCAAAGCGGATATGAACATGGGATTATTTCCCAGCGAATACGGATATTTTAATGATACGCTATGTATCGGCCGGATCATTCAACCGATAGGGTCTAATAATTTCAAGCCGATCGTCGGAAAATGGAATATGCTGACAGGAGAAATAAAGTTAATGAAATATGAGCATCCCGACATAAAAAAGAAACGCATGACGTCTGATGTTTCTTTCGAGCACGGGATATATGCCGAATGTTATTCAAATTACGACTTAATGACTATTTGCGATCTGGACGGAAATTTAAAATACAATATATACGGCCCCAAATGGGAGAATGAACCGGGTCCAACGCTCCACTACACAATGCAACCTGCTTTTTGCAGCGACAAGATCGCCGCCTATTCCGGAGAAGACGGCCGAGGAGAGGGTTCTTATCCAACAAAACTCATAGTCTTTGACCTCGCCGGAAACTATCTCCAGACCTTAGAAACAGGCTATAAGATTGCCGATTTCTGCTACGACAAAGAAAATAACCGCATCATCATGTGCATGAATGACGATATACAGTTCGGTTATTTGGATCTGAATTGAATTGCAGAAGTACTTTTCTTCCCTCTCAGTTCAGGAACTCCTGTCTTCCTGAACTGGAATATTACGATATGTTGAAAATCATATAACAAATTAAAACATTTACTTTTAAATCCAACAATGATATCGTACCTTTGTTACGAACAACTGATAACTTAATATTATGGAT
>NZ_CAJJWO010000010.1 GCF_905196875.1 uncultured Parabacteroides sp.
CGATTGCAACATATATAAAGCATGCTGGAAACGGACTATACGCAGGAAATCTTTCGGACTGATCCCTATATGTCCCGTAAATACACGCAGAAACTGCTTGGTACTCAAAAAGACGGAAGACGCCAGGTCGGAAACACGAATCTCTCCTTTCTCCCGGTCAATCGTCGAGATCGCCGCACGCATACGCTCCAGATTATACGATTTCAGGGGATCCAGCCGGCGAAGAAGGAACTGCTCGACCTGGCGAATGCTATTCCGGTCGTCCGGTTCATACAGGATACGGTCTTCCAACTCCATCAGATCGCGGTCGGCTAGCTCGTCGGCCGTCACTTTCCGGTCACAAAGTTCACTGACCGGCATACGAAAAAAGGCACTGGCGGCATAGGTATGGAAAACGACGGCAAGGATCTTTACATTTCCGGTATAACTCAGATCGGAAAAGCCGATAAACTGTCCGCACAAAACAGACTGGCTATTCAAACTGCGAGTGTCGTGCCGGGTGGAAAGCGAAACCGCGTCTCCGCGATAGAAAAGCAACTGGATATTACCACTCGGAATAATACGCTCGGTACTCGGGGCGATACTATCCGTCTCCAACAACCAGTAATGCCTGATATAGGGAGCAAGTGCCGGCGATGGTAACACGATCTGAAATGATTCCATGCCGGCAAATATACAAATTTATTCGATCGGGATATAAATCTCGGTCAGCAGATCTTCCGGGGCGGTATTGGCCGGATTATTCAGATACTTTTCATACACCGGTGCATCAGCCAGTTTATAACCGCTTTCCGGCAACAGATGCGAATAGACCGTATCATATACGGATTTCAGATGCTCATAGGAACCCTGGTAGCGGAAAATAGCATACCTGCCACCCGGTAACTGCTTCACGCCTATTTCACCTTTCGGCTCTGCCGGTTTAGGCAGGACGAGGCAAACATCTGTCCGTAATTTGTCCTGTTCAGTCACTTTGGGATCGTTCTGGTAAATGCAGATATGTTCGATCCCTGCCGAAAAGAGGTTCTGTTCTTTCACGAACGCCCACAACCGCTGCCAGGCCCCGCAGTAATCGAGGTTCATATATGCACCCGACAATGTCAGGTAAGCTATCTGGCGTGCAGGAAATTCCTGCACTTCTGTTTCTATTTTCAAATCGTGTCTTATTTCTAATGGTTTCATGATGATGTAATCTTTATTGTTACGATATCCGTTGGGTGAAATACCATAGAACTGTTTGAACACCTTCGACAAGGAAGAAGGTACATCATAGCCTACGCGCCAGGCTATTTCCTGTACCGGCATATCAGAGTGACGCAGTAACCGAGCGGCCGTCTCGACTCGCATCCGGACGATAAAGGCTCCTATATTCTCTCCGAGAAATGCCTTTGCGATCCGGTGGAAATGCCAGGGCGAAAAACCGGACATCTCCGACAGCATATCCAGATCAATTGTTTCGCTCAAATGATTGTCGATATACTCCACGAGGATATTCATCTTACGCTGATACTCTTCTATTGTTGATGGTCGTTGTTCCATATTTTTTTGTATTTCACGACAAAGATAAGAGACGACAAAAGAAAGCACTTGTCCTATCTTGCTAAAAAAGAGAAGAATGATTGTGTAATTATGAACCAGAGTTCGAATAGAACTATGTTTATAATAGTCGCAAATATAGGAATAATCTACATATGCAGCATGCTTCAGGGAGTTATAATCAAGGTTTTTCTATCAAAAGTAGAGAATCATTCAGTTCCTTTCGATTATATAATTGGTACCCTCAGAGTACCACGAACGAAACAAACCTTATTCCTATTGTTATGTAATATCAATGATTCTATCAGATTTTCATAAGGATTAAAAAAGACTAAAGCCTGATAATCAACACTTCTACCCGAGTTCTATTCGAACTCAATAAATTTGATAAACCTATGGCAACAAATGAACCAAAAAAGCGCAGCATCGTCGCCACCCTTGTAGCTAACATGCTGACAGAGCGTGAAGACGACTTCACAGCCAACGTTACCTACGTGGCATATCGCACCATCGAAGACCTTTGCAACATCGCCGCAAACGGTAAAAGTAAGTTCACCGCGTCCGAATTATTGGCCGCCCACAACGATTTAAAGGCGGTTGCAAAGGAAGAACTGTACTCCGGTTCTACCGTAGAATTCGGCTTTACAAACAACTCTCTCGGAATAGACGGTTCCTTTATCGGCCCGAAAGCTAAATTCGATCCGGCAAAGAATAACGTAACCCTTCGCAGCACTCCTATCAAGGAAGTGAAAGAAGATATGAAAAGTATTACCGTTATCGTCGGCGAGGTAGTGGAAGGACTTCCAACCATAACGAAAGTAACCGATGTATTCACCGGTGAAGTAAACGGAAAAATCACTCCGGGCAACACCCTCAACGGTGAAGGCAAGCGTATAAAGATTGCCGGCGAAGACGGAAAATCAGTAGGCTTCTTCTTTATCAACTCGAAAAATGAAGCAGAAATAGCCGTCCCAATGACTTCGGTATCACGCAACGATCCGTCGTATTTCTCATTTATCATTCCGGCTTTGCCCGAGGGTACTTATTATCTGGAAATCGCTTCACAATACGGAAGCAACCGGCAGACACTACTTAAAGAGGTACGACGTAACCGTTTCCCTTATCTGCTCACAGTAGGAACCGTAGATGACAACGACGATCGTCCGGTCATTGAATAACTACACTCGCTAAGGTGCGCTGACCGCACCCTCTCGTGCGGACACACCGCACAAACTAATGCGCATACACCGCACCCCCTCGAGTGCGGTGAGCGCACTAAAACGGACAATATAAAAACAGGTATAATATGAATAGAAAGTTTACACAAATGGCTTGCCGTCTGCTTTTGGTTGCAGCGGTATTTTTGTTTTTATCCCCACATTTGCAAGCGCAGGGGAGTGATAAATGGAATGGTTCGGATATCGCTACCGAATTCGCAGGAGGAAATGGCGAAGAAGCTACTCCTTATCAAATATCTTCCGCGGCAGAATTGGCTTATCTGGCACAGCAAGTGAATCTGGGTAACAGTAATGGCGGTTCGGATTATTCGGGTAAATATTTTGTTCTTATGAATGACATTGATCTAGATAATCATGAATGGACACCGATAGGATCACATACTCCTAGCTCCTCTAGCTCTTTCAATGGCGTATTCAATGGTCAGAAGCATATAATCAGTAATCTGAAAATATCTACATCCAGCCTATATACTGCCGGATTATTTGCGTTGACGGGAAATGGCTCTATTCAAAATCTGGGAGTTATTTTAGGTGAAGAAGGTCTAACTAGAGGTAATATTGTTGGAGGGTTAGTTGGAAAGGCCAATAGCACTATTATAAAGAATTGTTTTATTACAGGTTCTCTGATAAAGGTAGGTGTATCAGGAGGGGCTGGATTGGGATATGTAGGAGGTATAGTCGGTCAATGTGAAGGCGGTTCAATAGAAAACTGCTATACGTCTGTTGATTGTATTTCAATAAATGCTGGTACCAATACCGGCTATATGTATTTGGGTGGAATAATGGGTTATTCAGAAAATGGAAGTGTTACGATAAAAAACTGTATATGTTTTAATGGTAAAATAGTTCTGATCGCAAAGGAGGGTTATTATGATATTTATGCCAATCTGATAAGTGGTAGTTCATGTACTCTGGATAGTAATTATTCAAGTGCATTTACAACTATTACTGAAGATCTTGATACTGATGATAAGACTACCATTCCGACAGAAAATGAAGCTAACGGGAGTTTTGTGAATAATAGTAATTATAATGACTTATTCTCTAAATGGGATCAATCTGTTTGGCAAATCACTCCCGGCTATTTGCCTTCGTTTGGTGGAAACCCTTCCCAAATCAAGATAGAAGATTATGTCGCCCCCAGTGGCAACGGAGAAGAAAGCAGCCCTTATGAACTAATGTTTGAATCTCAATTGCGTTGGTTGGCAAACGGCGTTAATGAGAATGATGCAAGGTTCAATGGCAAGCATTTCAAATTAACGAGTGATATTGTTTTGACAGCCGAATGGGATACACCTATTGGGATCGATAGCTATTCTTTCACCGGAACTTTCGATGGGGATAATCATACCGTTACTTTGGGAATTAAAGCCAATACCAACCTGGCTCAGGCAGGATTATTCGGTACGATCAACACAGGGGCTACTGTTCAGAAAGTGGCTGTGAAGGTAACATCTAATGGGATTGCTTCGACAGCAACCGGAGCGCCAAGTACTGCCGGAGCAATTGCCGCTGTAAATAAGGGCACAATTAAACAGTGTTATGTTACAGGTGATGGAACTGTTCTTTCTGCCGATGGCTCCGACAGTTATGCCGGTGGTATTGCAGGCGATAACAGCGGTACGATTTCCGATTGCTATAATCTGACCTCTGTAAAAGTAGAGAAAGGTAGCAATGCGTATGCCGGTGGAATAGCCGGACATAATACCGGGACAGTCGAATATTGTTTTGCTGCCGGAGAGGTATCTACCAATGCCGGCGCGGTCGTTAATAGTCTTAGCATTCCGGCAGAAGCCGCCGGTGGAATAGTCGGTTTCAACGATAGCGAAAATACCGGTGTCGTTAAAAACTGCCTTGCTGTTAATTCTTTCCTTTCTCTTGAAGGCCATCGTGTGATCGGCACAGGGGGAGATACTGACGATATTAATAACTTTGCCTACAATGATATGCCCCGCCCGACGAGTAAATCGGCAGATGTTTACGATCCCCTGGAAGGTACGCCTTTGACAACGGGTAATTTGAATAGTGAAACAGGTGGTTGCTTTAATGGTTGGAATACCTCTGTCTGGGATTTGAATAGTTTTGCTACTTTACCTAAGTTGCAAGGCTTTACATCACAAACTGAAAAGGCAATAGCTCCCTATCTGCTCTATACCGTTACGATCGCCCCGTTCAGTAACGGAACATTGTCGATAACCCGTCAAGACCCCCAAAGCGGTTTAACGACAGTCAATAATAACGATCTGGTTTCCTACAATACTGAACTGACAATTACTGCGACTCCGGATGCCGATTACGAGTTGAAAGCACTTACTGTGAATGGTAGTGATTTCAGTAGTGGTTCTGTCTATACGGTAAATAGTGGGATAACGGTCAAAGCTGAATTCAGTAAAAAAGGTACTGATCCTGTCCCTGATCCAACTCCCACGCCTGATCCTAGTCCTGTGCCACCCACAGTTTATTATACGGTAACGCTTCCGGCAGTCGAGGGTGTTACTACTGATCCGTCGGCCGGCGATTATGAAGTAGAGGCATGGAGTAGCTTCCGTTTCTACCTCACACTCGATAAAGATTACGACCTGTCAGAACCTGTCGTAACAACCGATCGTGGCGAAACCATCGCTCCACAGAGCAGTGGTGGTGCTTATATCGTGAAATATGTGCGTAGCGATGTGCAAATATTCATCGACGGTGTTATGAAGAACCCCGATCCGGTAGCTAACGAAACGGTTAAGACAAACCTGTCCAAAGTATGGGCTACCGAAGGCCATCTGCATATTGAAGCGGCAACCGACGGTCGGGCTTATATCTTCACCGCTGACGGTAGGCCGCAAAAGATACAACCGGTAACTGCCGGCGAAACGATAACCCTTCCCCTGCCGGAAGGTGTCTACATCGTCCTCATCGGAGACGAACGATTCAAGGTGCTCCTGTAGGGGCGGTTCGTAAGGGCGGTTCGCGAACCGCCCCTACCCCCAAAAAGAAAGGGCGACCATCACTGGCCGCCCTTTCGACGTTTACGTTGAATTATCGTTTGTTTCTAATCAGAGAGTGAATGTTGAATATCATCTTTTGTTATCGAAAAATCTTTGTTACCGGCAATCCGATCCCTGACAAGCGATCCGATCCTACGGGCACTCGCCTCATCGGGGAAAGCCATTAATGTATCGATTGCAGGAATGGTGGGTTGATCAATCAACACTTTATCATTCATCAGGATCCGGTATCCCCAGCCATTCCCCAATCGATACGTTTGCAACTCCGGTTGCCGGCCGCCCGGAGACCCCTTTTCTCCGGAACGGATGTAAACAAATAGAATCAGTACCGGCAGTACACATAGCCACCACAGGGCTTTTCTACCTTTAATAGTCATCATCATCGTATTCATAAGGGTGAAGTTCCCAAATGTCATCAAAATAATAGGTACTGCTACCACCGGTTGCCACAAATCCTTTTTCACCGTTCGAAAAAGAAACCGTGGCGCTACGGGCCGATCCCTTAAACTTGGCTACATTCTCCCACAAATCGGTTGAAGGGTAATATTTCCAGGTATCGGAGCGTACTCCCCCGCTCTCGCCGCAGGTCAGATAGACCGCCCCGTCGATTACAAAGGCTACGCCGCTGGTCCGTATTATACTATAATCGTCGTCATAGCTATCGTCGGATGTGTTTGCTATATCACGAAGTTGTGTCCATGAGCCGTCAGAGGGGTTAAACCTCCAGAAGTCATCTACATATTCAGCATTATTTTGCCCGCAGCAAACATAAGCCATATTGTCGTACACAAAGCTGG
This sequence comes from uncultured Parabacteroides sp., assembly GCF_905196875.1. Lineage (GTDB taxonomy): Bacteria > Bacteroidota > Bacteroidia > Bacteroidales > Tannerellaceae > Parabacteroides. Next base: position 6,568 of record NZ_CAJJWO010000010.1, read on the forward strand.
TAGCTCCACGGCGTTTGCTTCCGCCGATACTGACTATCTGTGTCCAACTGTTAGCGTTAGGATCGAAGGAATAAAAATCTTTCAGGTAATTACCGTCATAACCGGAACCTAAATATCCTTTTCCACTAACCCCGAATGCAACAGCCTCATAGCGGGCCGAACCGGGGAAATCGGCTTTCTGCGTCCAACTATTGGACGCTGGATCGTATTCCCAAAAGTCATTCAGATAATTCTCGCCATCGTAACCTGTACCCAAATAACCTTTCTGGTCGACAGTCATTGCTACAGCCGAGTTACGGGCGGTACCGGGAAAGTCGGCTTTCTGCGTCCATGTGTCCCGTTCCATATCGTATTCCCAAGTATCGGAAAGGCGTTTCTTTCCATTATACCCGCAAGCCAAATATCCTTTATTCCCAATGGTAAATGAAGAAGCATAACTACGGGCAAGCCCATCGAAATCGGATACACGATACCATTTACCTTGTAAATCATCGTCATCATCATCGCTGCAGGAGATCACCCCCAGAGGAAGCAGTGCTATCAGGAATAGAAATAATCTTTTTTGTGTCATCATATAGCGTGTTACTGTTTTACGAACACAAAAGAACAGGGCTTTTTGTTTACCGGCAAATTAAATCGGCAAACAGTCTCTCTTGTTCGGTGAATGCCCGAAAAAAGAAGGTAAAACCCATTATCCCGACCGGTAGACAGACTAATCTGCCAAATATCACTGTTAATGGAGCAATATCGGGGTTTGACAGGTTATTCTTGCATAAGAATAGGCGATTGTGGTTCTTTGCCCGATCAACAGACTCTATTACTAATATATATAATGTATATGAATAAGATTCTTTTTCTTTTTTGGGTATGCCTTTCCTGTTGCCTCTTTTCATCCTGCTATGATGAAAGTAATAAATACGGCAACGGTCTGGTCGATTCGGTTTTTCGTAATATTAGTACCGATACCTCAACAGTCGTCATTACATCCGTTCTGATCGATTCATTGGAAACATCAGGAAAAGGGGTTGCACTAGTCGGAGAATATACACATCCGATGTGGGGGACCATGAAATCGTCAGGATATATTCCTTACACTCGTCCCAGTTACAGTACGGATATCGACAAAGTGGTCGTACTCGATTCGCTTGTCCTGTCACTGGCCTACGGCAGCTATTATGTAGGGGATACTTTACAATACCAACAATTTTCGGTTCACCGGCTAACAGAGAAAGTTGTATTGAATGACAACAACTACTTATATAATACCTCCTCCTTTTCTTACGAAATCGAGCCCATGGCAACCTGCCGGTTCAGACCCCGCCCCCAAGGAGTGGACAGGCTAGAGATCCGTCTCCCCGACGAACTGGGACAGAATCTATTGACCCGTTTTCACCAACGGGACGAAGCCGTATCGTCGGAACGCTTCGAAGACTATTTCAAAGGGATCGTCGTCATCCCTGACGGTTCAGACAACCATTCGATGCTCTCTTTTCAGGTGGCAGATACAATGTCGACTATAGTATTACATTACCATATTGTTGAGGAACAAGTAAATGAACAACAGTTGGTATTCTCTCCCAACACATCCACACAATTCAACCATATCGATCATGACAGGACAGGGACACTGATGGAGCCTTTCCCCACGAAACAAGTCGAAATCCCCTCCGAGTCGCTGGATAACCGGGGGGTATTATTTGGTGGCTTAGGCTGGTTCGCCCGGTTGGAGTTTCCTTACCTCAACGATATCATGAAGCTGGGAGAAAGAGTGGTCATAGAATCGGCTATGCTCAAACTATATCCGGAACTCGGTACTTATTCGGAAACAAATGCACTTCCGGACAGTGTCTATCTTTATATTGCCGACGAGAACAATGTCGTTACCGATGCTGTAACGGATTATCTCGGAACACAGGTACAAGGCGGAACACTTGTAAAAGACGATGTATTCAATGAAAATACTTATTACTATTTCGATGTCACCGATTTCATGCAGCAAGAACTCGGCACAATCGGGATAAATAAACATAACCTGCAACTGGTACTGAACGAAGACAGCTACACCAAAACATTCAAAAATATGACTTTCGGCGACAGGCAAAGCAAGTCACCCATTGTTTTACAGCTAATCTACAAAATATATGAAAGTTATTAAGTATATATTTTCTTCTCTCCTGCTGTCAGCAACAGTAGCGGACGCACAAAACATCATGACCTCTTCACCTTATTCGATGTTTGGTATCGGTGAGATCGTAACCGGACTATATGGTTCCAACTCAGCCATGGGAGGCGTTTCCAGCGGGATGCGGAATTCATGGTTGATAAACACGGAGAATCCGGCCGGACTTTCGGGACTCGACTCGTGCAGGCTCTTTGCCGAAGCTTCTGCTTTCGCAAAAGGCGAATCTTATAAGTCGAAGAGTGGAAGTAGCAACGCGTTCTCCGGAAATGTATCGGCCTTTGCATTAGCCGGACGGATCATGCCCCGCTGGTATATGGCGGCCGGTCTCACTCCTTACTCTTCGGTCGGTTATTATTTTCAGAGCACACAGCCGCTCGAAGGTTCACCCGGTTCCTATTATACCAGTACCTTCGAAGGATATGGCGGTCTCTCGAAAGTGTATCTGTCGAATGCCTTCATGCTTTCCCGGAATTTATCGGTTGGAGTGAATCTGAATTATATATTCGGTAATATAAAATCATCCGAGAATCAAGGCAGCATGACCGTTGAAAACAAAATGTACACAAATGCCTTCTATGCAGACTTCGGAATTCAGTATCACCGGAATCTAGCCAGGGACAAATCAATTACGATTGGAGCTGTCTATGGATACAAGCAACGTTTGAAGATGGACAATTCCATTATCATAACAAACGGAAATGTGGAGACAGAACAAAACGAAAAGAGCTCCTCTCAATATCTACCTCAATACATGGGTATCGGGGGATCATTGATCTATCAAAAATGGACGTATGCCCTCGACTATAAGTTTCAGCAATACAGTTCCTTGTCATCGGGCGACAGCAGGGTCACATTTAAAGATGCACACGAAGTACGTGCCGGGGTCTGTTATTTCCCGAACGGATATTCATCAGGTAGCTATTGGAAACGGATGTCTTACAAGGCCGGTATCGACGTCTCCACTCCCTATATGAACATAAGCGGGCAATCCGGCCTTTCGTGGCGGGCAAGCATAGGTATGGGATTGCCTGTTCTGAACGGACATTTCAACGCTACCATTTTCCATGAACGGACACAACTGAAGAACAATACTTTCCAAAAAGACGTTACAGGGATAACGGTCACTTATACGTTAAGCGAAGTTTTATATAAGATGAAGTTGTAAGAAATAGGATGAAATGTATTAATAAAAAAACAGGCCGTATCCCCTTACCAATTGATACGGCCTGTTTCTATACGATCAGTTACATTTCTTTCATTCCTCAACTTGCATGAATAACACTTTACTTAGAAGACGTTCCGCTCTCCAGAATACTCACAATAGAAAACAAAGTAAAACAAATACCCCCCAATCCAGCCAATACCCTTGCCGGTACGAAATAATACCCATGAACCGATCCCAGTTCAAACAGGAAAGCCGAAAGGAACAGACAGGTCAACGCCGTGAAGATAGGGATCAACGGTATACGGTTGGAAAGCTTGAACTCGTGACGCCATATCTTCGATAGCAAGATCACTTTACTGGATATACTGAGGCATACCAATCCCAATCCGATCATTATATAACCGGTAGCACGGTTGGCCGCATTGGCTGTTGCCAGGATCAGGATAATTCCCCAGATAATACACAAGCTCCCCATCACCAGGACCATGATCGGCCATATTTCACGCTCTGTCGGTGAAAAGATATTCCGTATCTGACGGGCAATGGTTGCGACCAGTGCTATCAGGCTGGTACAGATGCAGGCTAACCCGATCATCACATGTCCGGCAACGAAATATTTAGAGCCATGCCCGCTATTTGACAGCAACCAAAAAGCCCATATCCAGGCAGTCAACGCAATCAGCCCGGCTACGGCGATCAATGTCAGCCCCTGTGCCCGTGTAAATGCTTCGGGAGGAACATCATGGTCTGTTTTCTTCGAATTAACCGTAATCATCGTAAAACGGGTAGAAGATGTTGCTGTAGTTGCTACACATGCAGTAATAAGTCCAACTCCACAGATAACATGCCCGGCTACGAACGAAGCCGAATCAGACGACTCCATTATATGGACTCCAATTATCACAGTCAGAAGTGCGGATAAGTAACCGAGTGCCGGCAGTGCGTACCGGCTCACCATCCCGAAAGTATTTATGATCTGCCGGATAATCGTTGCCGCCGTGGAAAAGAGGGCAATACAGATCATCCCCAGGGAAAAGACAACCGGGCCCGCTACAAATTTGCCCGGGTCTGCTCCATATTCATAAACGAACAAACCATAACTGAAACAGAACAGGGCCATCAATAGTGGAATCGCCCTGAATAAAACACTAATGCCGTAATTCATAGTCTATTTGCTTTAAATTTTCAACCAAACAGACTGAATTACGGCTTTGTTCCTTTAATTAGATTTTTATAGAATCTTTTTAGTTATCAGGAGCAGGAACAAGCTATTCCTGTAAAGCCAACCTTCCCATGAGAGCCGGCAGATACGAATCGCTGATAGGAATCAGTTCATCGCCGATACGTATCCTTTTCCGTTCGATATAACTGATATGGGAAAGGGCAACGATATAAGAACGGTGCACACGACAGAATAACCCGTCGGTGAGATTTTCTTCAAACCGCTTCAAGCTGACCTGCGAGAGCAGCGGCTTCCCCGTGGTGCGATGGATCTTGACGTAATCGCCATAGCCTTCCAGAAAAAGTATTTCCTCCCTGTGAAGGCGAATGATCTTACTTCCTTCCCGAACAAAAACAGGTTGTTCAGTTTGTTCCTTGTGCAAGACTTCATGCACATCAGCGAGTGCTTTATCCAACTTCTCAAAATAACCCATCAGGGTGTTCAACGTAGAAGCATCTCCATCGAAAGTAATACATTTCAACATACTAGAGTCTCTTTTTAGTTTACACTACAAATAAATAAGAATATTCGGTGAACAAAGGTTAACCACCGACAAATGGTACAACTTGATCGGTGAATCGCCTTAGGCGGCAGGGTGAAAAAACTTACTTCCCGGATGCAGTATTTTCACCTGACCGCTATTCCATCAGTATCCATTTCTTGAATACCGGTGTTTTTGTCTTACTGATGATAATACGCTCCGGAACCGGTAAAATCAGATTAACCGACAAACGGCTGCCGAACCAGAGGTCGATATCCTTTATGGCTTTACGGGCAATGATAAACTGGCGATTGGCACGAAAAAAGTCCTTTCCGTCGAGTTGGTCGCCTAAGGTATCAAGCGTACGGTCCACCGGATGTTGTTTGCCGTCGGAGGTATAAGCCGTTACTTTCTCGTTTGCTGTATAGAAATAAAGGATATCTTCTACCTGCAAAGGGTAAAACTTATCACTGAGCATGATAAGCAGGCTTTTGATAACATGCCGCTTTTGTATCGTATCGTTCGTCTGACGAATATGTGCCAGTCGCTCTTCCGGACTGAACAGCCGCAGCTTACTCAACGCCCGTTCCAAAGAGGTCATTGTGACCGGTTTCAATAGATAATCGATACTGCTAACCTGAAAGGCCTGCAGCGCATACTCGTCGTAAGCCGTTGTAAAAACGACCGGGGCTTCAACCTCGACCTGTTCGAATATCTTAAAAGCGCTACCGTCTGCCAGATGAATATCCATAAAAATAACATCCGGATGAGGGAAGGAACGAAAGTAGGTTACACTTTCCTCTATACTCTCCAGTTCGGCTATTACCTCGATCGGTATAATCGTATTCTGTGCCAGTATCGCCTTCAGGGAGCTTACCGCAGCAGTTTCATCTTCAATAATTACAGCATTCATACGGATAATCAATTTATTGACAATTAAGTTAGACCTAAACGGACAGATCGGACAGTGGAAGGGACACTTTAAAATATTCTTTCCGGTTGGATATATTGATATCTTTTCCAGTTAGTAAACGATAACGTCCCCAAAGATTTTTAAGTCCGATACCACTACTATGTCCCTCCTCGACCTTCGGATGCACTTTGTTGGATACCACCAAAGTATTCTCCTTTGTAGTATAAATGTCAATTTGTAGCGGATACTGCTTACTGATCACATTATGTTTTACTGCATTTTCAATTAATGGCAATACGCTAAGTATAGGCAAAGACCAAAGTAACAGCCTCGGTTCGGCCTGTATAGAGAAAAAAAGTTTGCCTTCATAACGCACGCCAAGCAGATAAGTATAGGCCTTTACAAACTGCAACTCCTCTGCCAAAGCGACCATTTCCTTTTTGTTACTCTGGAGGATATACCGGAAAACATTCGACAGTTCATCCAGGTATGTCAATGTATGTTCCTTTTCTCCGTTACGGATCAGAGAATTGAGTCCGTTGAGTGAGTTAAAAAAGAAATGGGGATTGATCTGCCCCATCAGGGCATTATAGGATGTTTGCAGTTGCTCGGTTTTCAGCTTTTCATACTCGAGCATCATTTGTTGCTTACCGCTTATCAGGCGTATCAATAGCACACTGAGCAGTACGGTTATCAAAACAAACAAATGTTCTGTCATCTGAGGATGAAAAGCAATGGATCGGGATAGTAGAATATTGGCATCCGGTCGATCCGGCCGCATCTCCATATTTTTTGTGGCTTTAGATATAGGCCTTCCATATCCGGGAATGATCTTATCCGGCCGGCTTTCTACAATCACAGTTTCATGGACGGCGGAAACTTCAGCGACTTCAAATACTGCTTTTTGTACCATCGGAAACACAGCCAGCAACCCCAGCCCCACTATTACACTTCCCCCACCGGCAAATAACGCGACCTTATATTCCCTTTGCCTGAATATCTTATCCCCCAGCTTATACATTTGCATATTTACAATGAAAAGAAGAAAAGCAAACAGGAAGAACCACACAAGCGGGAAATAGAATAAATAATCATTCAGGAATACCGGAGGTTCCGGAAGAGCCGGATTTCTCTGAATATTAATCACATCATATTTACGCATCAGCATCGAGAAGTTGACAAACAGACTCAACAATGCCGATACGATAAAGCCAATCAATAGATCGTTCTTTACAGAATGTCGCATAAAGGATTTATTTAGTGGCTACAAAGATAAGTATCCCAGGAAGTCTAAAGTATATAAACCGACGAAACGGACAAAAACATCGGCGAAACGCCTGTTCTTATTCATCGAATATTTTACAGGCAATAGACAAAAGGACATAAAAAAAGGTTACCCGCAACGAGCAACCTTTTTTTATGGTAATTAAATCCTAAAGGATTAGAATCTTCTTTCTTTGATTCTTGCTTTCTTACCAGTAAGAGCACGCAGGTAATACAATTTAGCGCGACGTACTTTACCAAGTTTGTTTACAGTGATGCTTTCGATAAACGGAGATTCCATCGGGAAAATTCTCTCTACACCTACGTTTTCAGACATCTTACGAACTGTGAAACGTTTTTTGTCACCATGTCCTGAGATACGGATAACTACACCTCTGTACTGCTGGATACGTTCCTTGTTACCTTCTTTAATACGGTAAGCTACTGTAATAGTGTCACCACTCTTGAATGAAGGATATTCCTTATTCGTAGCAAACGCTTCTTCTGCAATCTTAATTAAATCCATTGTTTTATAGCTTTTTAATTGTAATTTTAAACGAAACGCAATATAACGGGCTACTTCTCCCGACAGAGATTGCGCAAAGCGGATGCAAAGTAACGAAAGATTTATTTTATACGCAAGTAGTTTAGATAATAATTCATCGAACCTGCACTTATTTTTCTTCCTTTAAATCGCTATTCAAGCGTATATTACCTTATGCAAGCAACCGAAAAGTTGTCACAGTATAGAGACATTTCAACTTATTTTCCTATTTTTGATGGATAATAATGATAACGTGGAGATGAGGAAGATACTTACAATACTGCTTTGCGCTGTATGTTTACTGGCAGGCAAAGCACAGACCATACCGAATATGTACCGCAATGTCGATCAGGCAAAAATGAATCACTGGGTGGATTCGGTATTCGACTCGATGACTTACGATGAACGGATCGGGCAACTTTTTATGGTAATAGCCGATCCTAAATCGGACAACCGTAATATGCAACGACTCATGCGGTATGTGAATGAGATAAAGATCGGAGGAATTCTTTTCCATAAAGGAAACCCTGTCACACAGGCAGAAGTCACAAACCGGTTGCAGAAAGCATCCCGTGTTCCCATGTTCGTCTCATTGGATGGAGAATGGGGCTTGTCGATGCGTCTGAGCGGTACGACTCGTTTCCCTAAGAATATGATGCTGGGGGCGATAGAAGACAATCAATTAATCACCGAATACGGTAAAGAGGTAGCCCGTCAATGTAAAGAGATGGGGATACAGATCAACTTTGCCCCCGACATAGATGTAAACAGTAACACAGACAACCCCATAATCGGATTACGTTCCTTCGGAGAGAATCAGCAGGCAGTAGCAGAGAAAGGCCTCGCTTATGCCCGTGGCCTGGAAGGGGAAGGTATTATCTCTGTTTCCAAGCATTTCCCCGGACATGGAGACACCTCGGAAGACTCGCATAACACGCTGCCTTCCGTTCATCACGACCTGGCCCGTCTCGACAGTGTGGAACTATATCCTTTTAAACGATATATATATGATGGATACGCCGGGGTCATGACAGGACACCTCTATGTTCCAGCACTCGATAAGAGCCGGAACCTACCCTCTTCCTTCTCCCGCCCGATAGTAACCGGATTATTAAAAGACAAACTGGGCTTTAGAGGATTATGTTTCACCGACGCACTGGCCATGAAAGGTGCCACAACCAGCAAATCGGATAACCCTTCGGTAAAAGCATTACTGGCCGGAAATGACATACTATTAGCTCCTGCCGCCCCAATCAATGACTTCACAGCCGTGAAAGAGGCCATAGACGAAGGCATACTTAATATTGAAGAGGTGGAGGCCAAGTGTATAAAGATACTTCAGTACAAATATATTACCGGACTGAACAAATACAAACCAATAGAGATCAAAGGTTTAAGCGAACGTCTGAACTCACCGCATGCAGAATGGCTGGCAGCCAAATTGAATGCGGAAGCGATCACTTTATTAAAGAATGAAGCAGACTTCATCCCACTCAAACAACTGGATAAAAAGAAGATAGCCGTCCTATCGATCGGTTCTCCCGTAGGAAACGATTTCCAGAAGATGCTGGGCCGTTACGACTCTGTGGCAAACTTCAGTATCAGCCGCAGCTCTACGGCCGCACAGGTACAACAGGTTTACAAACAGTTGGAGAAATATGATGTTATTATTTGCAGCATACACACAGTGCGTATTCCCGAAAGTCAGTTGCTCCGCCAGTTGGCGACAAAGAAAGAACTGGTGTACGCCTTTTTCACCCTGCCCTATTTCTGTAAAGATTATAAGAACTCAATACAGAAAGCGAAAGCTGTCGTGATGGGATACGAAGCGACTCCTCTTGCACAGGAGTACGCAGCCCAGTTAATATTCGGAGGTATTGCAGCGAAAGGGAAGTTACCAGTTACCATCCCCGGACTTTATTATGCGGGAACCGGTCTCTTTACTGAAAAAACCCGGTTGGGATATCATGAGCCGGAAGAAGTCGGAGCCAACCCCATACGCCTTGAAGTGATCGATTCTATTGTTGAAGAAGGACTGGAGGAGAACGCCTACCCTGGCTGTCAGGTGCTTGTAGCCAAAAACGGTATGGTCATTTACGACAAATCGTTCGGCTACTTCGATTATAGTCAAACACAGCCGGTACAGGAAAATTCTGTCTATGACCTAGCTTCCGCATCAAAGGCAGCCGGAACATTATTGGCCGTCATGAAAGCTTATGACGATAAGAAGTTCACGCTCAACAGCAAGATATCGGAGTATATCCCGGAGCTGAAAGGCTCTAATAAAAAAGATCTGAATATAAAGGAAATGCTCTATCACCAGTCGGGCGTAGTCTCCACCATCAACTTTTACCTGGATGCTATCGATAAAGACAGTTATAAAGGAAGCCTTTACAGCCGCGAAAAGAATGCCACCCATCCGGTGCGCTTCGATGCAAAGACCTTTGTCCGCAACGACTTCAAGTATCTGCCCGACCTCGTTTCCGATAAAAAGAAACCCGGTTTCACCACCGAAGTAGCCCGCAACTTCTATCTGCACGACTCCTTCAAAGACAGTATCATACAAGATATAAAAGACTCACGCCTCGGTACACGCGGTAAATATGTGTACAGCTGCGTCAACTTCATCATGCTGAAAATAATGGTGGAGAACCAGATGAAACAACCGATGGACCAACTGCTTCACAACAACTTCTACAGCCGCCTGGGTGCCCGTCACACCACCTACAACCCACTGAAAGTGATGGATACGTTGCAGATCGTCCCTACGGAAGACGACCAGTTCGTACGCCGCCAGCTGGTTCGCGGATATGTGCACGACGAGGCAGCCGCCTTTCAGGGAGGTGTATCCGGTAATGCCGGATTATTTTCAAATGCCAACGATCTGGCTAAGGTGTTGCAACTTTTCCTCAATCAGGGGAAATACGGTAACGAACAATACCTGTCGACAGAAACCTGCCGACTCTTCACTCAAAGCAAAAGTCCGACAAGTCGCCGCGGACTGGGTTTCGACAAACCTGCTGTCGGCACACATAAAGGTTCACCCTGTGGAAGCCTGACGCCACCTTCCGTCTACGGCCATACCGGATTTACCGGCACTTGTTTCTGGGTAGACCCCGATAATCAACTGCTTTACATTTTCCTTTGCAACCGGGTCAACCCATCGCGAGCCAACAATAAGCTGGGAGCACTGGACATACGAACCCGAATACAGGATGCAATCTATAAAGCAATTGATAGAAAAAGCCAAAAAGATTAGTACTTTTGCAACACCTTATTATAACAACATTAATTACTAAAACAAATAAAGTATGCTATTCGGACACGGTGACGACTTTTACAACTCACAAAACGAAGTGAAGATAAACTTCAGCTCCAATGTATGGCACGGTGCCAACCTTGAAAAGCTCAAAGAACATCTGATCGAGCAATTCAATAAACTGACACGTTATCCGGAACCGGATGCCGCCTCACTCAAACGGCTACTTGCCCGTCGATATGAAATAAAAGAAGAGAACGTTGTTGTGACCAACGGTTCCATCACCGCCTTCTACCTGCTTGCACAGGCATGGAGAGGGGCTAAATCGATGATCGCTGTGCCTTCTTTCTCCGAGTACGAAGATGCCTGCCGCCTGCACGAACATGAGATCAGTTTCTTTTCCACCTCCGACGACCTTTCGGAACTCTCGCTGGAAGGACAGGATTTCTGCTGGATTTGTAACCCGAATAACCCGGACGGCAAACTGCTCCACCGTACAGAGATGCTGAAACTGATCACAGCTAACCGGAATACAAAATTTATTGTCGACCAGGCATACGTAGCCTTTACAACCGAGGATATGTTGAAACCGTCGGACGTAAAGAACAACCCGAACTTGATCCTTATCCAATCCATTTCCAAAGCATACAATATTCCGGGAATACGTATCGGTTACCTGGTAGCTTCACCGGAAATAGTAAACGAAGTAAACAAGTATATCATCCCCTGGTCTATCAATGCGATCGCACTCGAAGCAAGTAAATATATCCTGATCCATCCGGCACAGTTCACATTGCCAATCCGCAAGTGGCAACGCGAAACAGCTGAACTGATCTACCAATTGAATAAATTCGACAACCTGGAAGTGATTCCTTCGTCGACCACCTTCTTCCTTGTCCGCCTGAAAAAAGGAACGGCTGCCGAATTGAAGAAATTCTTGTGGGAGAAATATGGTATCCTGATACGCGATGCTTCAAACTTCCGCGGGTTGGATGAAACCTATTTCCGCTTGTCTACCCAGACAACAGCAGAGAATCAGGTATTGATCGATGCCATACGCGAATGGTTCGAACTGGAAGACTAAACAACTACCTCCTTACTTATAAGGATTTATCTCACTAAGATTAAATCTTTTTGTCTGGACTTTGAGAAACGAAGGGCAGGCAGTACAAATACGCAAGGCTAGCTTTACATAAATGTAAGACTAGCCTTACTTTTTAGCAATACAAGCCTTGTATTAAAAAACATCAGGGCTAAAATGCTTAAACATCGGCCTCTTTTCTCTTAATATACAGCATGAAAAGACTTAGATCCCGGCATGAAAAAACACTCAGCACAGCAGATACAAAACAAAAGAGGCCATCCTTTACAGGACAGCCTCTCGTCATTTTAAATCACACCAAATGGAGTTTATCTTATTTCTTATAAGTCTTGTAACCATAGACTGCCAGGTCACTCAATTCTTCCTCGATACGAAGCAACTGGTTGTACTTAGCCATACGGTCTGAGCGGCTCAATGAACCGGTCTTTATCTGTCCACTGTTAGTAGCAACTGCGATATCGGCAATTGTCGCATCTTCGGTCTCACCCGAACGATGTGAAGTAACAGATGTATATCCGTTACGATGAGCCATTTCGATTGCATCCAGTGTCTCGGTCAATGTTCCGATCTGGTTTACTTTGATCAGGATAGAGTTGGCACAGCCTTCTTCAATCCCTTTCTTCAGGAATTCAACGTTAGTTACGAACAGGTCGTCACCAACCAGCTGGATACGGTCGCCCAAAGCCTTGGTAAGTTTCTTCCAACCTTCCCAGTCGTTTTCATCCATACCGTCTTCGATCGAGTCGATCGGATATTTATTTACCAGTTCAGTCAGATACAACACCTGTTCTGTTGCTGTGCGTTTTGCACCATTCGGACCTTCAAATTTAGTATAATCGTAAGTTCCTTTCTTATCGTAGAATTCAGAAGAGGCGCAGTCCATAGCGATAGTTACATCCTTTCCCGGTTCGTATCCGGCAGCTTTAATTGCAGCCATAATAGATCCCAGTGCATCCTCTGTTCCGTTAAGAGCGGGAGCAAAACCACCTTCGTCACCAACAGCAGTACTCAGACCCCGGTCATGCAGAACTTTCTTCAATGCATGGAATACTTCAGCTCCCATACGTAAGCCTTCACGGAAACTCTTCGCGCCTACCGGACGGATCATGAATTCCTGAAATGCAATCGGTGCATCAGAGTGCGAACCTCCGTTGATAATATTCATCATCGGAACAGGCAATACATAAGCATTCGTTCCACCGATATAGCGGTAAAGCGGCTGATCGAGATAATTGGCGGCAGCTTTAGCTACGGCAAGCGAAACACCCAACATGGCATTGGCTCCCAGCTTCGACTTTGTCTTTGTTCCATCCAAAGCGATCAGTTTATGGTCGATCTCACGCTGGTTCAAAGCACTCATACCAATAATTGCAGGTGCGATAATTTTGTTCACATTATCTACAGCTTTCAGAACACCTTTGCCGCTATAACGTTTCTTATCGCCATCACGAAGTTCGATAGCTTCGTTTTCGCCGGTTGAAGCACCGGAAGGAACGGCTGCACGGCCAAATGCGCCACATTCAAGAAGTACATCTACTTCTACTGTCGGGTTTCCACGGGAATCAAGAATCTCTCTACCTACTACTTTTTCAATTTTCATAACCTAAATATTTAGTACTTTATTATTTTTCACTCAGTACAAATATAACAAAGTTTATACGCCGATTGTTGCCAAGTCCTTATAGAGTTTTTCGATGAATAAATAGAAGAGTTTCTTTTACGATTCAATATTTTATCTAAATTTGCGTTGGAGATTAGTTGATATTTTTTATAAAAAGTTTCAACCATTTGCATCTGTCAAATGTTTCAACATAAACAGTCTCATGTTATTGAGGTTATGAAAAAGATTCTATCCATATTGACACTTCTTACCTTGGTCTTTATCGGCCAAGAGATCGCGTTTAATGCAGATAGCAAAACTACAATCCAACAATACACCTCGAATGATGATGAAAAAAATTCTTCCCCGGATGAAGAGTTTAAGAAGTTTGAACTAGGAAAAGTCCCCATTGAATCTTATGATATAACAACCCGTACTAAACCGGCTTCCGATAACAACGAACGATTGTTCAAATTATCGAACAACAATAAAAACCTTCTCCTTTTACACCTGAAAGGCCAAGCTATACAATATAAAGTATCGGAGACTTTATCTACAATTCAAACCTTAAACTACTCTTCGCTTCGTAAATGTGGAAATCTTTGGATCTACGTTTTACGAAAACTCGTTATTTGATATTATAGATTAAACAACTGTAATCGCTGGTTATGCCTTTTTGTAAGGTATGATCCGAATGCACATCCCCTTATTTGTGCACTCAACTATTATTTTCTGTTTATTATCTCTAATATAATATCAAAATTATGAAAACAAATAAATCTGTTATATTAAAAACATCCAATGGCGTATCAGCCGGTATCGTTATTATCGTTTGCTTTATCCTGGCAGTATGTTTCTTTGAATTCGTCCTGGGTAATCCATCTAACTTCATGGATAATAATCCTGACAACCATCCGCTTCCCGGAAACTATGCAGGTACGATCTACAAAGGTGGCTATATAGTTCCTGTTGTAATCACTCTTCTATTGACTGTTATTACATTAAGTGTAGAACGTTTCATCGCCATCAGCCGCTCCAAAGGGAAAAAAGGATTGATGGGGTTCGTGCAGACCATTAAGAAAGACCTTGAAGAAGGTAATCTGGATGCAGCAAAAGCAGCCTGCAAAGAACAGCAGGGCTCCGTTGCCAATGTCGTTAATGCAGCACTGACACGCTATGCAGATGTTGCGCAGAGGGCAGATCAGACAAAAGAACAAAAGATGGTCATCATTCAGAAAGAGATTGAAGAGAGTACAGCACTGGAGTTACCGACTATGGAACAGAACCTGCCTGTCATCGCTACGATCTCAACGTTAGGTACCTTGTTCGGATTGTTGGGAACCGTATTAGGTATGATCCGGTCGTTTGCCGCTCTGGCCAATGCGGGTGCTCCCGACTCCGTTGCTTTGTCTACTGGTATCTCTGAAGCACTGGTTAATACGGCTTTAGGCATCGCCACCGGTGCCATGGCCATCATCTCATACAACTATTTCACCAGTAAAATAGATAATATTACCTATGCTATTGACGAGATAGGTTTCTCTATCGTACAGACATTCGCTGCTAAACACTGAAGGATATGCCTAAGATCATAGTAAAACGCAAAAGTACATTCATTGACATGACGGCAATGAGTGACGTGACAGTATTGCTGCTTACTTTCTTTATGCTGACATCTACCTTTATTCAGAAAGAACCGGTTATGGTAACGACACCGGGATCTGTTTCCGAAATCAAAATACCGGAAACTAATATTCTTTCAATCCTGGTAGACCCGGACGGGAAAGTTTTTATGAGCCTGGATAAACAGGAAGACAAGGCTAATGTATTGAAGATGCTGGGAAAAGATTATGGAATAAACTTTACCGACAAAGAAATATATGAATTCAGTCTGCTTCCTTCCTTTGGTGTTCCTATCCAGAATATGCAGGAGTTTCTGAATCTCCCGGGATCCGAACAAGACCGGTTAATAGTCAACTACGGAATCCCGGCCGACAGTACCAACAACCAGTTTAAAGCGTGGGTTCAACATGCCCGCGAAGTAAACCGTGACCTGGTGATTGCCATTAAAGCCGATCAACAGACTCCTTATCCGAAGATTAAGAATATTATGAACACATTGCAGGACTTGAGGGAAAACAGGTATAACCTGATCACCACTCTCAAAAATGTGCCTGACAATGCCTAAACAACAAACGTTATGGCAGAAGTAAATACAGATAAAGGTAAAGACGACGGCAAGAAAGGTAAACAGAAAAAGGTGAATATCCGTGTGGACTTTACTCCGATGGTGGATATGAACATGTTACTGATTACTTTCTTCATGCTCTGTACTTCGCTCAGCAAACCGCAGACCATGGAGATCAGTATGCCGTCGAAAGACCATGTGACGGAAGCCGAACAGACGAAAGTAAAAGCCTCCAAAGCCATCACTCTTATACTGGGTGAAGACAGTAAGGTGTATTACTATTTCGGCGAACCGGATTACGAACATGTTGAATCGCTGCAGACTACCGACTTCTCTTCCACCGGATTACGTAACATTCTTTTGGAACGTAACGCCGATGCCGTACAGAAAATCACGGAACTGAAAGTAAAAAAGCTGAATAAAGAAATCTCCGAAGATGAGTTCAAAAAACAAGCCGCTGAAATCAAGGGAGGTAAAGACGCACCGGTAGTACTGATTAAAGCTACCGACGATGCTTCTTACAAAGACCTGGTGGATGCACTCGACGAAATGCAGATTTGCAACATAGGCAAATACGCGATTGTCGATATCACTGACGGAGATAAATTCCTGGTTGATAATCTAAAAAGCGGGGGCGAACTTTCCAAAGAGATCGCCCAGGCGAATAAAAAATGACGATCATGATTAATATTAATAATATAAATCTAAACTCACCGGAATGGACCGATTTGATCTTCAAGGAAAAGAATAAAGAATACGGAGCTTACGAGCTACGCAAAAATTCCTCCCGTAGACATATTCGTGCCCTGATAATTGTTGCCATCGGAGCAATCCTGGTAATGACTGTTCCGTCTTTAATCAAATCTGTCATCCCGCAACATACCGAAGAGCAGATACTGGAAGTTACAACACTTTCTAACCTGCAGATGGAAACGAAGGTGCCGGAAGAAAATCAAATTCGTACTATTGAGGCCCCTCCTCCTCCCGTACTGAAAAGTACGATCAAATTTACTCCGCCTGTCATCAAAGCGGACAAAGATGTAAGGGATGAAGAGGAAATCAAAACACAGGAAGAGCTGACCACATCCAAGTTGGCTATCTCTGTCGCCGATGTAAAAGGCTCTGACAGTGAAGATGCAATCGACATCGCCGATCTGAAAGATAACAAAGAAGTGATCGAGGAGGAAGCGACTCCTTACGTAGCTGTTGAACAGATGCCGCAATTCCCCGGTGGAAACGAAGCCTTGTTGAAATACATAAGTACCCATTTAAAGTATCCGGTAATCGCTTCTGAAAATGGTATCGAAGGAATAGTCACACTCCGTTTTGTTGTCAGTCCGACAGGCGAAGTCACCAAGGTGGAGATCTTAAGACAATTGGATCCATCCTGCGATAAAGAGGCGATACGCGTTATCAAGTCTCTTCCGCAATGGGTCCCGGGAAAACAAAATGGTAAACCTGTACCGGTCTATTTCACTGTCCCGGTACGCTTCAGATTGCAATAATATGGAGGTAAAGTGTATAAAAAGGAGGCTTGTTTGGGGTATATCCATGATCGTGATATACCTCGGCATGTCTTTTCTTCTGATGATGCTGGCATCCTGCAACAGCAAGAAAAGCAATTCGCCGGACGATACTCCTACGAGCGGTGTAATAGCAATTGCCTCCGACGGTTGCTTTACTCCGATTATAGAAGAAGAGATCGCCGTGTTTGAAAGTCTCTATAAAGAAGCGGGCATAGTACCCTACTTCTCCGGTGAAACAGAAACGATCAACCGCTTATTACATGACAGTACACGGTTGGCAATCGCTTCACGACCGCTAACCCGGGAAGAAACTGAATATATGAACGGCAGAAAGCTATTTCCCCAAAGTATTCATATCGCAACCGATGCTATCGCTTTAATCACAAACAGACAAAATACAGACTCCCTGATTGGCATTCCGGTATTAAAAGATATACTGACAGGTAAGATCAAGGATTGGGAAGAGTTTACTACAGATAATAAGTCTGGAAAAATAGAAGTGGTATTCGACAATCCGAATTCAGGAACAGTTCGTTATGCTATCGATTCAATCTGCAGCGGAGAACCGTTGAGTGGTAATCTTCATGCTATGAGAGATAACCGGCAGGTAATGGATTATGTATCTAAAACTCCGGGAGCACTGGGTATCATTGGAGTGAACTGGATCAGTAACCCTCTGGATTCAACGTGTATGAGTTTTCTGGACGATATAAAAGTAATGGCAGTCAGTCGTTATAGAAATGCGACCGTTACCAATAGCCTTAAACCGTATCAAGCATACATAGCCTTAAAGGAATATCCGATGACAAGATCTGTTTACCTGATCCTGTCAGAGCCGCGTATGGGGCTAGCTTCCGGTTTTACCACCTTTATCACCAGCGACCGGGGACAACGGATCATTCTCAAATCCGGGATTCTTCCGGCCACACAACCTGTCCGGCTGATCAATGTTAGAGATCAATTATAAATCTTATAAACATCAATCATTATGATAAAGAAGTTATATATACTCATCTTAAGCCTGATAGCGATAGCTATTCACGCTGATAACCAACAAGGAATTGCTTATTATAAAGCCGGTGAACCGACGATTGCACACCAGCTTTTCAGTAAACAGTTAAACGGTTCTCCCGCAGAACAGGCAGAAGCGCTCTATTACCTGGGAGAAATAGCCTTCGACGCCGGAAAAACAACTGATGCCCTGACAAACTATCAAAAAGGCTGGGCTGTTTCTTCCGATTACGCTTATAATAAAGTGGGAGAAGGAAAAGTATTACTAAAAACAGACAAGTCGGCAGCCCAAAAAGCATTTGATACAGCAACCAAAGTTGATAAGAAAAATGTATCGGTTTATGTGGCCATTGCCAGAGCTTATTCAGCTTATGGAATGAATTCAGAAGCAAAGGTAGCTCTTGATAATGCCAAAAAGTATAACATCAATGATCCGGCAATTTACATATACGAAGGCGATATGTTGATCAGCGAAGATAAGCCGGGGGATGCGGCCGGGAGATATGAACAGGCTCTTCACTTCGATCCCTCCTGTAAAGAAGCCTATCTCAAATATGCAAATGTTTACCAAGGTGTCCAGCCGGCATTATCCATAGAAATGCTCCAAAAAGTAATTACAAACTATCCGGATTATCTTCCTGCCTATAACGAACTTGGCAATATTTATTCATTACAGGGGACATACTCCAAAGCGGTAGCTGCATATAAAACTTATATGGCAGGAGGCCTTTACTCTATTGACAACCTAATCCATTATGCATCTGCTTTGTTCTTTAACAAGCAATATGAAGAAGCAAGCCAGGTGATCAATGAAGGACAGACAATCGATTCCAATAATTTCCTGTTGAAGCGTCTATGTATTTATAATAACTATGAAATGAAGGCATATGAAAAAGGGCTTGAAGCAATCAAGACATTCTTCAATGATCCGGATGCTAAATACATATGGCAGGATTACTTATACTACGGTCGCTTACTCAACAAAGCCAAGCAGTACGATAAAGCAGCAGAAGCATTGCTAAAAGCAATAAAAGAAAGCCCGGCTCACACAGAAGTGTACAAAGACCTTGCTGAAGTATACAGTAATAGCGAAAAGGATTCTGAGGCGATTAATGCCTATACACAGTATATAAAGTCATTAGGTAAAGAATCGGAAGCCGCCGATTATTACCAACTGGGTAAATACTATTATTCTGCAGCGACAAAAGATAGCTTAGAAGCCAGTTACTACTTGGTGAAAGCAGATAGCTTATTTGCCATAGTAAAAGAACGTGTGCCAGACAGTCATCTGGGAAGTTTATGGCAAGCACGAACACAATCTCAACTGGATCCAGAAACAGAACAGGGATTAGCTAAACCCTATTATGAGACCTGTATTCCTATACTAGAAAAAAATAAAAATAAATATCGTAATGAATTAACGGAATGTTATCGCTATCTGGCTTATTACTATTATCTTAAACAGGATATGTACAGTTCCAAATCATACTGGAATAAGATATTGTCAATCGATCCGTCCAATACTATGGCACAAGAAGCATTGGAAAATATAAAATAAAAGACTTAATACCTATATAAACAAAAACAGCCGACATATAAATGCCGGCTGTTTTTATTATATATAAGTTACAGAAATTATTCTGCAGCTTTTTCTTCTGTTGTTTCTGCAACAGGTGCTTCAGCAACCTCTGCAGTTTCAGCAGCTGTAGATTTTTTACGAGAACGTCTTGTTTTCGTAGCTTTCTTAGCTGTTGTATCTTTCAACATGTTTTCGTTATAGTCAACTAATTCAATGAAGCACATTGCAGCGTTATCACCTAAACGGTTACCAGTCTTGATGATTCTGGTATAACCACCCGGACGATCACCGATCTTCTGAGCTACTTCTTTGAAAAGTTCTGTTACAGCATTTTTATCCTGTAATGTACTGAATACGATACGTCTTGAGTGAGTTGTATCCTCTTTACACTTTGTGATCAGAGGTTCAACAAACTTACGAAGCGCTTTCGCTTTTGCTGTTGTCGTAAAGATTCTCTTATGCTTGATCAAAGAAGAAGCCATATTAGACAGCATTGCTTCACGGTGAGTATTCGTACGACCTAAATGATTGAATTTTTTATTATGTCTCATCGCTTTACTTACTCTTTATCTAATTTATATTTCGTGATATCCATACCGAATGAAAGGTTCAAGCTTTCAAGCAGTTCATCAAGTTCAGTGAGCGACTTCTTACCGAAGTTACGGAATTTCAACAAATCATTCTTGTTGAACTTAACCAGTTCACCTAATGTTTCAACATCTGCAGCTTTCAAGCAATTCAATGCACGAACGGAAAGATCCATATCTGCTAACTTGCTCTTAAGCAACTGGCGCATGTGAAGTACTTCTTCATCGAATTCTTCATTGCCGTCAGTATCCACTGTCTCGATCGCAATCTTTTCATCTGAAAACAACATAAAATGGTGAATCAGAATCTTAGCAGCTTCTTTCAACGCTTCCTTCGGATGAATAGAACCATCTGTGGCTATTTCAAGAACCAACTTTTCGTAGTCCGTTTTTTGCTCAACACGGAAGTTCTCGATCGAATACTTAACGTTGCGTATAGGAGTGTAAATAGAGTCGATAGCAATCACGTGAACGTCTGCATTCGGATCTCTGTTTTCGTCAGCGGGTACATAGCCGCGTCCTTTATTTATCGTTAATTCAATCTGGAAACCAGCGTTCGGATCCAAACGGCAAATAACCAGGTCTGGATTCAATACTTCGAATCCGGTCAGTTGTTTACCTATATCACCGGCTTTGAACACTTCGGAACCCGAAACAGTAATACTTACTTTTTCATTCTCTATGTCGTCTACAATATGCTTGAACCGTACCTGTTTCAAGTTCAAGATAATGTTTGTTACATCTTCAATAACACCGGGGATTGTACCAAATTCATGGTCAACACCTTCGATCTTAATGGATGTAATAGCAAAACCTTCAAGTGACGACAGGAGAATACGGCGCAGAGCATTACCTATAGTAATACCATAGCCGGGTTCCAACGGACGAAATTCAAACTTTCCGAAGAAATTGTCCGCTTCCAACATTAATACTTTATCGGGTTTTTGAAATGCTAATATCGCCATGGAAATCAATTATTATTTAGAATACAATTCTACGATCAAATGCTCTTTAATGTTTTCAGGAATGTCAGTTCTTTCCGGCAGATGCAGTAATTTTCCGCTTAAAGAAGACTGATCCCACTCAATCCAAGGATATTTGCTGTGATTGAATCCTGACAATGCATCAGCAATCACTTCCAAAGACTTGGATTTTTCTCTAACACCAACGATCTGACCGGGTTTCAAAGAGTAAGAAGGAATATTTACAACCTTACCATCTACAGTAATGTGACGGTGAGAAACCAACTGACGAGCAGCAGCTCTTGTAGGAGCCATACCCAAACGGAAAACTACATTGTCCAGACGGCCTTCCAGCAACTGAAGCAGAACTTCACCGGTAATACCTTTTGAACGCTGTGCTTTTTCAAACAGGTTTCTAAATTGTTTTTCCAATACACCATAAGTGTATTTTGCTTTTTGCTTCTCGCGAAGCTGAATTCCGTACTCAGAAGTTTTTCTCTTTCTAGCGTTACCATGCTGTCCGGGAGGATAATTCTTTTTAGAAAGAACTTTATCCGGTCCGAATATGGCTTCACCAAACTTACGGGCAATTCTTGTTTTTGGTCCAGTATATCTTGCCATTTTTTTATTGTTTTAATTTTTCTGTCTGAATCTGGAACCGTGCAGCCGCGATTACAGAGAGGATAAGGTCTTTATGCAATCTATTCACAATTCCGGATTCAATGTTCAAGAAACTATAGTTAATTATACTCTTCTCTTTTTCGGAGGACGACAACCATTGTGAGGCAGCGGAGTAACGTCAACGATTTCTGTTACTTCAATTCCTGCACCGTGGATAGTTCTGATAGCAGACTCACGTCCGTTACCCGGTCCTTTTACGAATACTTTTACTTTTCTCAAACCAAGATCATAAGCTACCTTAGCACAATCTTGTGCTGCCATCTGAGCGGCATACGGAGTGTTCTTTTTAGAACTTCTGAATCCCATCTTACCTGCAGAAGACCAACTAATAACTTGACCTTCGCTATTGGCAAGAGACACAATAATGTTATTAAAAGAAGAATGAATATGAGCTTGACCGTAAGCGTCAACTTTTACGTTTCTCTTCTTTGCTGCGACTGTTTTTTTTGCCATATCAACTCTTATTATTTAGTAGCTTTTTTCTTGTTTGCAACAGTTTTCTTCTTACCCTTACGAGTACGAGCATTGTTTTTTGTGCTCTGGCCTCTCAATGGCAAGCCAATACGGTGACGAACACCTCTGTAACATCCGATATCCATCAGACGTTTAATGTTAAGCTGAACTTCTGAACGAAGATCACCTTCTACCTTGTACTCAGCGCCAATGACTTCACGTACTTTTGCAGCCTGGTCATCAGTCCAGTCTTTCACTTTGATATCACGATCAACGCCTGCTTTCTCTAAAATAGATTTTGAAGCACTCCGACCGATACCGTAGATATAAGTCAAAGCGATTTCTCCTCTTTTATTTTGTGGCAAGTCTACACCAACTATTCTTATAGCCATATTACTTACTAATAATTATTTTGCAAAAATAATAAATTATCCCTGACGTTGTTTATACTTAGGATTTTTCTTGTTAATTACGTATAAGCGTCCCTTTCTTCTTACAATTTTACATTCCGGGGTACGCTTCTTTAAAGATGCTCTTACTTTCATATCTAGTTATTTTTATTTATATCTAAAAGCAATTCTACCTTTTGATAAATCATACGGAGACATTTCGACTCTTACCTTGTCACCAGGAAGGATTTTAATGTAATGCATACGCATCTTTCCTGAAATGTGAGCAGTAAGCTCATGTCCGTTCTCTAATTCTACACGAAACATTGCATTCGACAATGCTTCAATAATTACTCCATCTTGTTCAATAGCTGCTTGTTTAGCCATATAGATCAAATTAAATTGCGTTACTTCCTAGGACTTCTTCTAAAAACTTAAATGAAGAGAGGATTTGTGGTCCATCAGGTCTGATAGCAATGCAATGTTCAAAATGAGCAGAACATTTTCTATCTTTAGTCCGGACTGTCCAACCATCCTTTTCAAAAACCACATTTTTGCTTCCCATATTGATCATAGGTTCAATGCAGATACACATTCCACTACGTAATAAAGGTCCGCAACCATATCTGCCATAATTCGGTACTTCAGGTTCTTCATGCATTTTACGTCCAATACCATGTCCTACCAATTCTCTGACAACAGAGTAACCGTTCGATTCACAATATTTTTGAACTGCATTACTGACATCCCCAATACGCTTTCCTTCTACAGCTTGTTGAATACCCAAGTAAAGAGATTCTTTTGTTGTCTTCAACAATTTCTTTACTTCCGGAGATACCTCCCCTACACAAAACGTATAGGCTGAATCTCCAACAAAACCATTCAATATAGTACCACAATCAACCGATATGACATCACCTTCCTTTAAAATAGTCTTCGAGGAAGGAATACCATGCACTACCTGTTCATTTACAGAAGCACATATTGAATTAGGAAAACCACCATACCCTAAAAAGGCAGGAACAGCTCCATTATCCCTAATGAATTCTTCAGCAATCTTATCGAGTTGAAGAGTTGTTACTCCGGGAGCGATATGTTTAGCTAACTCTCCCAGTGTCTGACCAACCAACTGGTTAGCCGAACGCATCAACTCGATTTCTTCATCTGTCTTTAAATAGATCATTCTATTAATAAGCGGCTACAGAGCCTGAACGTCCTTTAATTCTTCCTGACTTCAACAAACCGTCATAATGACGCATCAACAAATGACTTTCGACCTGCTGTAATGTATCCAACACCACACCAACCAAAATCAACAAAGATGTTCCTCCAAAGAACTGAGAGAACTCCATACTCACACCGGCGATTCTAGCAAAAGCAGGCATAATAGCTACTAATGCCAGGAAGAATGCACCCGGAAGAGTAATACGGTCCATGATTGTATCCAGATAGTCTTTGGTACTTTTTCCTGGCTTAACACCCGGAATAAATCCATTGTTTCTCTTCAAATCATCAGCCATCTGCGTCGGATTGATCGTGATAGCTGTATAGAAATAAGTAAAGAGGATAATCAATACCGCAAAAGTGAAATTATACCAGAAACCGGTATTATCCATAAATGCAGCCCAAAAACCGCTCTGATCACCAGTGCTAGAGAATCCTACAATAGAAATAGGAATAAACATAATTGCCTGAGCAAAGATGATAGGCATTACGTTAGCAGCATTCACCTTCAAAGGGATATACTGACGTGCACCACCATACTGTTTGTTACCTATAATTCTTTTTGCATACTGTACGGGTACTTTACGAGTTCCCTGAACCAATAAAATAGCACCGGCAATAACAAGTAAAAGGAATAGCATTTCAAACAAGAACATAACCAGACCACCAGTTTTTTCACTTGTTCTTGAAATAAATTCCTGGAACAATGAATGCGGCAGACGGGCTATGATACCAATCAAAATGATAAACGAAATACCATTTCCAACACCTTTATCTGTAATTCTTTCACCTAGCCATAAGATAAACATACTTCCTGCAGCCAGAATAATAGTAGAAGAAACTGTAAACCAGATACCCGGAGGTAAAGCTGCGCCGGCTGCCTTCAACTGAACACTTAAGTTCACAAGGTATGTCGGTCCCTGGAATAACAGAATTGCTACTGTCAGGTAGCGAGTCCATTGGTTGATCTTTCTACGACCACTCTCACCTTCTCTCTGTAGTTTCTGGAAAGAAGGAACTGCGATGGCTAACAACTGCATAACAATTGAAGCGGAAATATAAGGCATAATACCTAATGCAAAAATAGAAGCATTAGAAAATGCACCACCTGAAAACATATCCAACAGTGCAAGCAATCCGCCTCTTGTCTGCGCCTGTAAAGCGGTTAACGCTTGAGGATCAATACCAGGAAGTACTACATACGTTCCGAAGCGATATATAGCCACCAATAAAAGAGTGGTGAGGATCCGATTTCTCAGATCCTCAATCTTCCAGATATTTTTTATTGTTTCAACTGCTCTCATGACTTAGAGTTTAACAACAGTTCCACCTGCGGCTTGGATAGCTGCTTCTGCACTCTTAGAGAAAGCGTGAGCTTCAACTTCTAATTTAGCAGTCAGGCTACCATTACCAAGAATTTTAACCAGTTGAGATGCAGAAATAAAACCAGCTTCGATCAATTCATTTACACCAATCTTAGTTAAGTTCTGAGCTTCAGCCATTAACTGTAATGTTGCGACATTGATAGCTTTATATTCTACGCGGTTAATATTCTTGAAACCAAATTTAGGCAAACGTCTCTGAATTGGCATCTGACCACCTTCAAATCCGATCTTTCTTGAATAACCAGATCTAGACTTTGCTCCTTTATGACCTCTTGTTGAAGTACCTCCTAATCCTGAACCCGGACCACGGCCGATTCTTTTTCTGGTCTTAGTAGATCCTTCAGCAGGTTTTAAATTTGATAAGTTCATATCGTATAATTTATTTTTTCAACCAATTATTACTTTTCTACCGAAACCAAATGTTTCACTTTCTCAACCATACCCAAGATAGCCGGAGTAGCTTCATGTTCTACTACACGGTTCAACTTTGTCAGGCCCAGTGCATCAAGTGTTCTTTTCTGGTCTTTCGGGCACTTAATTCTACTCTTAACTTGTTTAATTTTAATAGTCGCCATAATTTTTCCTCCCTAATTAACCTCTAAACACTTTTTCAACAGAAATACCTCTGTTCTGAGCAACTACAAACGGACTTCTCAATTCACCCAAAGCAGCAATAGTAGCTTTTACTAAGTTGTGAGGGTTTGAAGAACCTTTTGACTTTGCCAAAACGTCAGTAATACCAACACTTTCCAATACAGCACGCATAGCACCACCAGCTTTAACACCGGTACCATGAGATGCAGGCTTAATCAAAACTTGTGCACCACCAAATTTAGCAAGCTGTTCGTGAGGGATAGTACCTTTGTGAACAGGAACCTTGATCAAATTCTTTTTAGCAGCTTCTACACCTTTAGCAATAGCTGTCGTTACTTCACCAGCTTTACCTAAGCCCCAACCGATGATACCATCTTCGTTTCCTACTACTACAATAGCAGCAAAACTAAAAGTACGTCCACCCTTTGTTACTTTAGTTACGCGGTTGATTGCAACTAATCTGTCCTTCAACTCTAAGTCGTTGGTCGATTTAACTCTATTATTAACTCCTGCCATCTTCATTAAAATTTAAGGCCGCCGTTACGTGCAGCATCAGCTAATTCTTTAATTCTTCCGTGATACAGGTAACCGTTACGGTCGAAAACAACTGCCTGAACACCAGCTTCCTGAGCTCCTTTAGCGATCAGCTCACCAACCTTGGCAGCGATTTCTTTCTTAGGAGCCTTAACATCTAATTTCAAAGATGAAGCAGCAGCCAAAGTTTTACCTGTAGTATCATCTATAACCTGTGCATAGATCTGCTTGTTGCTTCTAAACACAGTAAGGCGCGGGCATTCAGGAGTTCCTGAAACTTTGCCACGTATACCTCGTTTTATTTTTAATCTTCTTTCTTCCTTCGTTGTCATGATAATTTCAGTTTACGTAGATTACTTACCTGCTGATTTACCAGACTTTCTGCGAATTTCTTCACCCACGAACTTAATACCTTTACCTTTATACGGTTCCGGCATTCTGAATGAACGAATCTTTGCACAAATCTGACCTATTAATTGCTTATCAGCTGATTCAAGGATAATAAGAGGATTCTTATTTCTCTCAGTCTTCGTTTCAACTTTCACTTCTTTAGGCAACTGCAAATAAATGTTGTGAGTATAACCTAAAGAAAGATCCAACAGCTGGCCTGTGTTAGAAACACGATAACCAACACCGACTAATTCCAGTTCTTTTTTGTATCCTTCAGATACACCGATCACCATATTGTTGATCAAAGAACGATACAAACCATGTAATGCACGATGGTTCTTTTCTTCTGTCGGTCTTGTTAAATGAATAACTCCGTCTTCCAAAGTTACATTTATATCAGGATTTACGGCCTGAGTCATCTCGCCTTTAGGACCTTTTACAGTCACTACGCTATCCTTAATCGTAACCGTTACACCGGCTGGCACATGAATTGGTAATTTTCCTATTCTTGACATTCTTCTTTCCTCCTAATTAATAAACATAACATAATACTTCGCCACCGATCTTCAAATCGCGGGCTTCTTTGTCTGTCATCACACCCTTAGAAGTAGAAAGAACGGCAATACCTAAACCATTCAATACTCTCGGCATTTCTTTGTAACCAGTGTACTTACGCAAACCTGGAGTAGAAACTCTCTGAAGTTTCTTGATCGCATTCACTTTGTTTACCAAGTCATACTTCAGGGCAATCTTAATTGTACCCTGAGGACCTTCTTCTACAAACTTGAAGTTAAGAATGTAGCCCTTTTCGAAAAGGATCTTAGTGATCTCTTTCTTTAAATTTGACGCCGGCACTTCAACAACTCTGTGCTTCGCTTTAATTGCATTACGCAATCTTGTCAAATAATCTGCAATAGGATCTGTCATATATAAATGAATTAAATTGATCCGGCCACCCGGACAATATTTAAATAAAAAAACTTACCAACTTGCTTTCTTTACACCCGGTATTAAACCATTGGATGCCATTTCACGGAACTGAATACGTGAAATACCGAACTGGCGTACATACCCTTTCGGACGACCTGTAATTTTGCAACGATTATGCAAACGTACAGGAGAAGCATTTTTAGGTAAAGACTGCAAAGCGTCATAGTTGCCTTCTGCTTTAAGCTGTGCTCTTTTAGCAGCGTATTTTTCAACAAGCTTTGCTCTTTTAACCTCGCGGGCCTTCATTGATTCCTTAGCCATAACTACTTAGTCTTTTTTTGCATTTTTAAAAGGCAACCCAAATTCTCTCAATAGAGCATACCCTTCCTCATCTGTTTTCGCAGAGGTCACAAAGGTAATATTCATTCCCAATATTTTGGTAATATTATCGATATTTATTTCAGGGAAAATGATTTGTTCCTGAATACCCATGGTATAATTACCTCTACCATCCAGCTTACTTTCAATACCTTTGAAGTCACGAATACGAGGAAGAGCGATACGAACTAATCTTTCCAGGAATTCATACATCTGCTCACGACGCAATGTTACCATTACACCGATAGGCATTTTCTTACGTAATTTGAAGTTAGAGATATCCTTCTTAGAAATTGTCGCAACGGCCTTCTGACCAGTGATTGTAGACAATTCGCTGATTGCGATATCGATGATCTTCTTATCGGCAGCAGCCATACCTAAACCTTGATTGATAACAATCTTCTTCAGTACGGGAACCTGCATTACTGATTTATATCCGAACTCTTTCGTCAAAGCAGGAACAATTCTGTCCTGATATTCTTTTTTAAGACTGGCAGTATTGCTCATTACTTAATTTCCTCCCCTGATTTTTTAGAATAACGAACTAAAGCACCTTCTGCATTTTCTTTACGACCGATACGTGTCGGTTTTCCTGATTTAGGATCAACCACGTTCAGGTTAGAAAGATGGATAGGAGCTTCTTTCTTTTCAATTCCTCCTTGCGGATTCTTTGCATTAGGCTTGGTATGCTTTGATACCATATTAACACCTTCAACAATAGCACGGTTCTCATCTACGAGCACCTGTAAAACACGACCTGTTTTACCTTTGTCTTCGCCGGTATTAACAAAAACTATATCGCCTTTTTTGATATGTAATTTACTCATTACCTTAAATTTTACGAATTAAAGTACTTCAGGTGCAAGTGAAACAATTTTCATATTTGTTGCACGAAGTTCTCTGGCAACCGGACCGAAGATACGGCTTCCACGAATATCACCACCGGCATTCAACAATACGCAAGCGTTATCATCGAAACGGATGTATGAACCATCCTGGCGACGAATTTCTTTTTTAGTGCGAACAATGATAGCTTTAGAAACAGCACCCTTCTTCACATCACTTGACGGGATTACACTCTTAATTGCAACTACAATTACATCCCCAACAGTGGCATAGCGTTTTCTTGTTCCGCCCAAAACACGGATACATAATGCTTCTTTTGCGCCACTGTTATCTGCTACTACTAGTCTTGATTCTTGTTGTATCATGTTACTTAGCTCTTTCGATTATTTGAACTAATCTCCATCTCTTTGTTTTGCTCAAAGGACGAGTTTCCATAATTTTTACGGTATCACCGATATTACACTCGTTCTTTTCGTCGTGAGCATGATATTTCTTCGTTTTATTAACGAACTTACCATAAATGGGGTGTTTTTCCTTCCATTTAATAGCAACTGTGATGCTTTTTTCCATCTTGTTGCTAGTAACCACGCCCGTTCTTTCTTTTCTTAAATTTCTAGTTTCCATCAGGCTCAATTATTTGTTGTTAAGTTCTCTCTGGCGCAATTCTGTTTTCATGCGCGCAATCATCCTGCGTTGTTGTTTAATCTGTGCAGGATTGTCTGTCGGAGAGATAGTGTGGTTAATAACCTTCTGATCGTAGGCTGCAACCTCAGCATCAACTCTTTCAAGCAATTCTTTTGTGCTTAATTCTCTAATTTCTGCAATCTTCATAACAATTACGCATTTTGATTAGCCATATCATAATCACGTCTCACAACAAATTTCGTTGTTACAGGAAGCTTCTGAGCCGCTAAGCGCAATGCTTCTTTTGCAACATCAAAGGGAACACCTTCGATTTCGAAAATCAGACGACCTGGAGTAACAGGCGCAACAAATCCTTCAGGATTACCTTTACCTTTACCCATACGTACTTCGGCCGGTTTCTTTGTAATAGGTTTATCCGGGAAAATCCGAACCCAAACCTGACCTTGACGTTGCATATAACGAGTTACCGCGATACGGGCAGCTTCAATCTGGCGACCGGTAATCCATTTATTCTCTAACGCTTTTATACCAAACGAACCGAACGCCAGCTGGTTGCCACGTTGAGCTTCGCCCTTCATGCGACCTTTCTGCTGTCTTCTGAACTTGGTTTTCTTTGGTTGTAACATCTCTTCTTAATTCTAACGTTTAACGATTAGCTTTCTTTCTCTTGAAGTTTTTATCTCCTCTGTTGTTGCCGCCGGCATTGTCATTTCTGCGACCTGAATCTTTTGATGCAGTGAATGAAGGAGCAAGATCTCTCTTACCATAAACTTCACCACGGCAGATCCAAACCTTAACACCCAGCAAACCAACTTTCGTCAACGCTTCAGCCAAAGCGTAATCGATATCTGCTCTCAGTGTGTGTAACGGAGTTCTTCCTTCTTTGTACATTTCAGAACGAGCCATTTCAGCACCGTTCAAACGACCAGATACTTGCACTTTAATACCTTCAGCTCCCATTCTCATGGTAGAGGCAATAGCCATCTTAATAGCGCGACGGTAAGCAATTTTTCCTTCAAGCTGACGAGCAATATTGTTTGCAACAATAACTGCGTCTAATTCGGGTCTTTTTACCTCAAAGATGTTGATCTGAACTTCTTTGTCGGTAATCTTTTTCAACTCTTCTTTCAACTTATCAACTTCCTGACCACCTTTACCGATGATAATGCCCGGACGTGATGTGCAAACTGTGATTGTGATCAACTTAAGCGTACGTTCAATAACGATACGAGATACACTAGCTTTAGCAAGACGAGCATTCAGATATTTACGGATTTTGCTATCTTCCAGCAAAGTATCTCCGTAATTTTTGCCGCCATACCAATTGGAATCCCATCCACGGATAATTCCTAAACGATTACTAACCGGATTAACTTTTTGTCCCATCTACAATTAATTTTGACTATCGTTTTTACTAAGTGTATCAACAAACAAGGTTACATGGTTCGAACGTTTACGAATTCTGTATCCTCTACCCTGGGGAGCCGGACGCATTCTCTTCAATGTAGTAGCGCAATCTACGCTGATTGAAGAAACAAACAACTCACCAGTTTCTGCTTTACGTTCATTTTTCTGCTCCCAATTGGCAATTGCTGAACGAAGCAATTTTTCTACTCTTGCTGCAGCTTCCTTGTTAGAAAACTTCAAAACACCAAGCGCACGGAATACTTCCATTCCACGGATCATGTCTACAACGAGACGCATCTTACGCGGAGAAGTAGGTACGTTACGCAACTTTGCGAAGTACATGGTCTTTTGGGCTTCTTTTCTTGCTTCAGCTGATATTCTTTTTCTAGCACCCATTTTTATTGATTCTTTTTATTTTCAGATTCCTGAATTCCTGTTACTACCGATAATTATTTCTTCTTGTTACCGGCGTGACCACGGAACGTACGAGTTGGTGAAAATTCTCCCAACTTGTGACCTACCATATTTTCGGTTACAAAAACAGGAATAAATTTATTTCCATTGTGAACTGCAATAGTATGGCCTACAAAATCAGGCGAAATCATTGAAGCTCTTGCCCATGTCTTAACTACGGCTTTCTTTCCTGACTCATTCATAGCCAAGACTTTCTTTTCCAGCTTGATGTTAATATACGGGCCTTTTTTTAGTGAACGACTCATAGTTTACTTAATTAATCAGATTATTTCTTTCTTCTTTCAATAATATACTTTGAAGAATGCTTCTTCGGAGCTCTTGTCTTCAAGCCCTTAGCATACAAGCCTGTACGAGATCTTGGATGACCTCCGGAAGCACGACCTTCACCACCACCCATCGGGTGATCAACCGGGTTCATTACAACACCACGGTTGTGAGGACGACGACCTAACCATCTAGAGCGACCGGCTTTACCTGATTTTTCAAGACCATGGTCTGAGTTACCTACACTACCAATTGTAGCCTTACATGCAGCAAGAATCTTTCTGGTTTCGCCAGAAGGCATCTTAATAATTGCATAAGCGCCTTCTTTAGAAGTCAACTGAGCAAATGCACCTGCAGAACGTACCATTTTAGCACCCTGTCCAGGACGAAGCTCAATATTGTGAATAATTGTACCAACGGGAATATTTGCCATAGGCAAAGTATTACCTACCTCAGGAGCGGCATCGCTACCTGAAACCACTGTCTGGCCAACTTCCAAGCCGTTCGGAGCGATGATATAGCTCTTTGCTCCGTCAGCATAATACAATAAAGCGATACGAGAAGTACGGTTTGGATCGTACTCGATAGACTTTACTGTTGCAGGAATGCCATCTTTATTTCTCTTGAAATCGATAATTCTGTACTTTTGTTTGTGACCGCCACCAAGATAACGCATTGTCATCTTACCTGTGTTGTTACGACCACCAGTACTGCTCTTACCTACCACAAGAGACTTCTCTGGTGTACTTGCAGTGATTTTATCAAATGCACCAATAACTTTGTGTCTCTGCCCCGGTGTTGTGGGCTTTAATTTACGTATTCCCATTTCTTTTTTTAGATATTACTAAAGAAATCTATTGTTTCTCCTTCTTTCAACGTTACGATTGCCTTCTTAAAAGCTGCTTGTTTACCATTGATAATACCTGATTTTGTATAACGGCTTTTCAACTTGCCAGAGTAGTTGATGGTATTAACATCAACTACAGTTACATTATACATATCCTGTACAGCTTTTTTGATCTCCAACTTGTTGGCATCAGGAGAAACACGAAAACCATAGCGATTAGCCATTTTTTCTGTAATCGCTGTTTGCTTCTCTGTTACTATAGGTTTAATAATAATTCCCATTTCTTTACTCCTTATGCGTTAAAAAGTTTTTCTATAACAGCAACAGAACTTTCAGTCAGCACTAAATTTGCTGCATCAAGAACTTTGTATGTGTTTAATTCAGAAGCTGTTATAACATTTGTCTTCTCTAAATTACGAGCCGACAAATATACAAAATTATTTTTCTCCGGTAAAACCATAAGTAACTTTTTATCAGCCACTTTTAGGTTTTTAGCAATTGTTATTAATTCTTTAGTCTTAGGAGCTTCCAGAGCGAAATCTTCTACAACTACAATTGCGTTATTAGTAGCTTTATAAGTCAGTGCAGACTTACGAGCCAGACCTTTTACCTTCTTGTTCAGCTTGAACTCATAATCTCTCGGTTTCGGACCGAATACACGAGCACCACCAACCAATACAGGAGAGTTGATATCACCACGACGTGCACCACCTCCACCTTTCTGGCGGATCAGTTTACGAGTACTACCAGAGATCTCACTTCTTTCTTTCGATTTATGAGTACCCTGACGTTGGTTAGCCAAATACTGCTTTACATCCAAGTAAATAGCATGATCATTGGGTTCAATGCCGAAGATAGCATCGTTCAAAGTTACCTTTCTTCCGGTATCTTCACCTTTAATATTAAATACGCTCAGTTCCATTACTTTTCAATTATTACGATTGAACCTTTTGCTCCTGGAACAGATCCTTTAACCAATAAAAGATTGTGTTCCGGCATTACCTTGATCACTTCGAGGTTCTGAACAGTTACACGTTCATTACCCATCTGTCCAGCCATACGCATGCCCTTAAATACCTTTGCAGGGTAAGAACAAGCACCGATACCACCGGGAGCACGCAAACGGTTATGCTGACCGTGAGTAGTCTGACCTACACCACCGAAACCATGACGTTTTACAACACCCTGGAAACCTTTACCTTTTGATGTACCCACTACATCAACGAAACCAGCATCTTCCAGATAATCTACAGTGATTACATCACCCAGATTGTATGCAGTTTCAAAATTCTTGAACTCGGCCAAGTATCTCTTGGGAGCTACACCGGCTTTCTTGAAATGGCCCATTTCCGGCTGTGTAGTGTGTTTCTCTTTTTTGTCTTCGAAACCAATCTGCACTGCTTCATAGCCATCTTTCTCGATAGTCTTAATTTGTGTAACAACACAAGGACCCACTTCGATAACAGTGCATGGAAGATTTTTTCCCTCGGCACTGAAAACGGATGTCATTCCGATTTTTTTTCCTAATAATCCTGGCATTTCACTTAATTTTTAAATAACTCACACTTTAATTTCTACTTCAACACCGCTGGGTAATTCCAGCTTCATCAATGCGTCAACTGTTTTTGCAGTTGAGCTGTAAATATCTATCAATCTTTTGTAAGATGATAGTTCGAACTGCTCGCGAGATTTCTTGTTAACGAAAGTTGAGCGGTTCACAGTAAAGATACGCTTGTGTGTAGGCAGAGGTATAGGACCACTAACAACAGCACCTGTAGCCTTTACCGTCTTCACGATCTTCTCGGCAGACTTGTCTACCAGAGAATAATCGTAAGACTTTAATTTAATTCTGATCTTTTGGCTCATATTGTTATATATGTTTCTAAATTATTTGATCAAATCAGCACGACCCTGTACTTCTGTCAGTACCTGCTTAGCGATAGAAGAAGATACCTGAGCATAGTGAGAGAACTGCATTGAAGATGTTGCACGACCTGAAGTGATAGTACGAAGAGCTGTTACATAGCCGAATGTTTCAGCCAAAGGAACTTTAGCTTTCACAACACGTGCACCAGTACGGCTTGATTCCATACCTTCAACCTGTCCGCGACGTTTGTTCAAGTCACCAATTACATCACCCATGCTTTCTTCCGGAGTTACAACTTCCATCTGCATGATCGGTTCCATCAAAGCAGGACCAGCCTTTTCAGAAGCGCTCTTGAATGCCTGGATACCTGCGATTTCGAAAGACAACTGGTCAGAGTCAACCGGGTGGAATGAACCATCGATCAATGTTACTTTCAGTTTATCCAACGGATAACCGGCAAGGATACCGTTCTTCATAGCTTTTTCGAAACCTTTCTGTACTGAAGGGATAAATTCTTTAGGAATATTACCACCTTTCACTTCGTCGATAAACTGCAGTGTACCTTCGAATTCAGCATCAGCCGGTTCAACGCGAACGATGATATCAGCAAACTTACCACGACCACCAGACTGTTTCTTATAAACTTCACGAAGTTCAACAGACTTGGTAATAGCTTCCTTGTAAGTTACCTGAGGTTTACCCTGGTTACATTCAACCTTGAATTCGCGACGCAGACGGTCAACGATGATATCCAAGTGAAGTTCACCCATACCGCTAATTACAGTCTGACCTGTTTCTTCGTTTGTCTGTACGCGGAATGTAGGATCTTCTTCAGCCAGCTTAGCCAATCCCATACCCAGTTTATCCAGGTCTTTCTGAGTTTTAGGCTCTACTGCGATACCGATAACCGGCTCCGGGAATTCCATTGATTCCAGTG
Source organism: uncultured Parabacteroides sp. (assembly GCF_905196875.1). Taxonomy (GTDB): domain Bacteria; phylum Bacteroidota; class Bacteroidia; order Bacteroidales; family Tannerellaceae; genus Parabacteroides. The sequence goes on from NZ_CAJJWO010000010.1 coordinate 42,397, forward strand.
TAATCGGATGTGCTTCGTCACAAAGAGTATCACCAGTACGGATATCTTTGAAACCAACACCAGCACCGATATCACCACAACCGATAGCTTCCATCGGGTTCTGTTTGTTTGAGTGCATCTGGAACAGACGAGAAATACGTTCTTTCTTACCTGAACGAGTGTTATAAACATAAGAACCTGCAGGCAGAGAACCTGAATATACACGGAAGAAGCACAAGCGGCCTACATACGGGTCGGTTGCGATCTTAAATGCCAGTGCAGTCAGCGGTTCTTCGAACAACGGTTTACGAACGATTACTTTATCAGGATCGTTAGGATCTGTACCTTCGATAGCTTCTGTATCAGCAGGACTCGGCAGATATGCACAAACTGCATTCAACAAAGTCTGAACACCTTTATTCTTGAAAGAAGAACCACAGATCATCGGATTGATTTGCATAGCGATAGTACCTTTACGGATAGCTGTTCTGATTTCATCTTCAGTAATAGTAGAAGGATCATCAAAATATTTTTCCATCAAAGCATCGTCGCATTCAGCCAAAGATTCGAGCATCTTATCTCTCCACTCATCAGCTTCATCCTTCAGGTCTGCCGGAATTTCTTCAATTGAATATTCAGCACCCATTGTTTCATCATGCCAAAGAATAGCTTTCATTGTTACAAGGTCAACTACACCTTTGAAAGTTTCTTCTGCACCGATAGGAATCTGAATAGGACAAGGATTTGCGCCTAATACAGCCTTCACCTGACGAACTACTTCAAAGAAGTTTGCGCCGGAACGGTCCATTTTGTTTACATAACCAATTCTGGGTACATTATATTTGTCAGCCTGACGCCAAACTGTTTCAGATTGGGGTTCTACACCACCAACAGCACAGAATGCAGCAACGGCACCATCCAGAATACGCAGTGAACGTTCTACTTCAACAGTAAAGTCCACGTGTCCCGGGGTGTCAATCAAGTTGATTTTATATTTATCATTAGCGTAATTCCAGAAAGTAGTTGTAGCAGCAGAAGTGATAGTGATACCACGTTCCTGTTCCTGCTCCATCCAGTCCATAGTTGCAGCACCGTCGTGAACTTCACCAATCTTGTGAGTCAGACCTGTGTAGAAAAGGATACGCTCAGAAGTCGTAGTCTTTCCTGCATCGATGTGCGCCATGATACCGATGTTTCTGGTATATTTTAATTGTTCGTCAGCTTTTGTTGCCATCTTTTTTTATTCTCCTAAATTTGCTAAATTAAAATCTGAAGTGAGCGAATGCACGGTTAGCTTCAGCCATACGATGCATATCTTCTTTTCTTTTGAATGCGCCACCCTGGTTGTTGAAAGCATCTACAATCTCTGCAGACAACTTATCAGACATCGTCTTACCACCTCTCTTACGTGAGAAGATAATAAGGTTCTTCATAGAAATTGATTCTTTACGATCGGGGCGAATTTCAGTAGGTACCTGGAAAGTAGCACCACCTACACGGCGTGACTTCACTTCGACTTGAGGGGTAATATTGTCGAGTGCAGCTTTCCAAATTTCGAGAGCAGACTTTTCTTCGTTAGGCAATTTGGCCTTAACGGTTTCCAGAGCGGAATAGAAAATTTCGAAGGCAGTATTTTTCTTGCCATCATACATTAAATGGTTAACGAATCTCGTAACCTTAACATCACCGAAAACAGGATCCGGAAGGATCTGTCTTTTCTTTGGTTTTGCTTTTCTCATTTTGTTTTCAAAAATTTCGTTTTTTTCTTTGGTTGCCTTTTTAAACTTTGTCTTCAACGGTTCCGCTGAACCATTTACTCAACCTTGTAGCCTATCCAAATACTCAAACCAGCTTTAATACTTAATTTAAATTCTCAGTTTGAAGGGATGTAACTAATTACTTCTTCTTTCCTTTAGCTGCAGCAGCTGCCTGTCCTGGTTTCGGACGTTTAGCTCCGTATTTAGAACGTCTTTGAGTACGTCCGTTTACGCCAGCAGTATCCAAGGTTCCACGTACAATGTGATAACGTACACCAGGAAGGTCCTTAACACGACCACCACGTACTAATACGATTGAGTGTTCTTGTAGGTTGTGTCCTTCTCCCGGAATGTAAGAGTTTACTTCTTTACCATTTGTCAAACGAACTCTCGCTACTTTACGCATTGCAGAGTTAGGTTTTTTAGGGGTTGTAGTATAAACACGTACACAAACGCCACGTCTCTGAGGACATGAATCCAGTGCAGGTGATTTACCTTTTACCACCAAAGTCTCCCTTCCTTTTCTAACTAATTGCTGAATTGTAGGCATTTCTTTTCTTTTTTAAACTTTGAATGTGTTATAATTATATTTATATCTTTTTCTATTTCAGGCTGCAAAGATACGCATTATTTCCGTATAACCAACGAGTTACAGTTCTTTTTCTGCATAATTCGCGCTAAAAACGGTGCAAAGTTACATAATAGTTCCCGTTTGTTTCTGCTACACAACATGTGAATTCATACTATTTATTATTATTTAACACGAAGCCCCGCTGGCTTAAAACCAACGGGGCTTGTCTTGTGTCTGCTTTTTCCCTTCACAGGGATACCGGCAGATGAACTTTATTTTATTACTTTAGTATTAAAACTACTTATTCGCCCTCACGGGATACTTATTCAGGAATGGACACAAGAAGTTTACCACCCGGAATACGCAGTTTTTTTTGATTATAAATTATATCTTGATAAAAGAAGAACAGAGAACTCCGCTCTTCTTTTTACTTTTTCAGATTATTACTTTACAATAGCTTTAACAGCTACTTCACCTTCCACTGCGACAATTACCACACCTGCCGGTACATTAATTGAGGCATTGCTTGATGTAATAACAGTGCTAGCAACAACCTGACCTAATACGTTAGAGATTGTTACAGTCTTTCCTTCTGCGTTCAATATTCTAACTGCACCCTTTTCTACAACTACAGATACTGTAGGAACAGCATCAATACTACCATTACCAGTAGCAACTTCGTCCAACGCATCTTCGATATTGAAAATCTGAGCATTGTTGATCAGTTCCTGCATCAAACTTGCATCGTCAGCATGATCGGAACCTATTGTTGTGAACTTAGCCAATACCGGACAAGAGTTCTGAACCTTCACCCAAGCACCCTTGAATGAACCGATATCTGAACCAACACCGTTAGATTCGATCAGGAAGTCTTTTTCAGGATCTTCATTGATCAGACGCAAAGAGAATGCATAGTTAGCATGTTTGCCATCCAATGTTTTCTTATCAAATACAGTTGCATCAGCAAATGTAGCAGGATCAACCACGCTATATTTTGCTTGTACGCTTTCCAATGTGTTACCACCTTTCAGAATATACAGATATTCAACACCATCTTCTACACGATAGATAGCTTCAACGAAACCAAGACGATCATAACCTGAGTATTTAAACTTGTCTGCATTGTTTAGCATTCCTGTTTTGCCTTCGATAGAATCAGTCAGATTAACGAAGAATCTACCTGCCAGATAACCGATATAAGGTACAGTATGGTCACTATGAGCATCACCTTCCTTAATATATCCATGTTCGTCAGTTGCACACCATTTACCATCTTGTACAGTTGCAGTATCCACAGCAAACAAATACTGAGGCATTACTTCGTTAGAAGCTTTCACATATTTAGCATACATAGCAGTAGTAGTATTCTTGCCTACCGGAGTGATACCTTGTGCAGTCAGACCCAGATAACCAAAGTCTTTTACAAAGCTAGGAGCACCTACCTGATTGTTTGCATCTTCATACAGATATTCTTTAGCAGTACCTCTCTGACGGAAGATTTTAGCAGTCTTAGCATCAGTGATTGTACGATACAATGATACATTTTCAGCACCTACAGCAAAAGCAGAAGCTCTTGAAGAAGCGATATTGTCAAGTGTTTCACTACTCAAACGACCAACATTGTCAAGACAATGAGCCTGTCCTAAACCATTAGTTGTACCAGTCAAAGTAAGAGCGCTTTCTTTTGTGCCCAGACCTGAATTATTGATATCGATCAATACATAGTATTTTTCTTCACCCTTCACCTGATCGGCTTTCAAATAGAACACTGCTTTAGATACTGTAGTAGAAGCCTTTGCGTTCAACTCTGTAGCTTCTTTATCAGTCATTGCATAGTAATACGGCAGTTCACCATAGGTGCTAACCAGGAATACATAATATTTGTCATTATCAATCAGGTTAGCATCTTTTACTTTTAAAGTATAACCAGTTCTAATCAACTGAGGCAGACCAGCTACACCAGCACCTGCGCCAAAAGCAACATCTGTTGCTGCAGTTACAGCTTCAGCTTCGAAGAAAGCATCTTTTGAATCAGACGGAGCAAAGTTTTTGTCAGCAGTCACATCCAGATATAAGTCTTTGTTTACAAACAAATTGTAAGCAAGATTGTATTTAGTGATGATCAGATCCGTCAGGTTCTTGTAACCATGATGTTCGCTAGTCAAAGCTGCAACATCAGTTATAGGATCAATTGCATAAGAAGTTTCATTGTCTAAAGTCTTTATTCCTTTATAGTCTTTATTAATGGTAAAATAACTACCATCAGCATCAACATACAACTGACCATTAAACATAGGAGCTGTGAAAGCAGTTACGTTAACACCATATTCACGGTTCTTCATATCTATTGTAGTACAACCTGTTGCATCAACAACCCACATAGTAGCAGGCATATCGTTGTAGTTCTGAGCAGCGGTACCATCGCTATATTTTTCAATAGCATCAAAGATAATAGCTCCATTAAAATTACATACCACACTCTTTCCATCCACAACTCGTTTGATAGAATACAGATTCGGAGTTAGAGTGGCACGTGTCAGATATTCAAAGTTTCTATCTGCGTAAGTAAACTTTGTTTTCAAAGAACCTGGCAAAGCAAAACCATCAAGTTCTGTATTATAAGCTGTGATGACAGACTGTGTTGCTGTTAGATCACCAATACGAATTACCACCTGACCAATAGTAGCATCCTGCAAATCGGTTGCGCTTGTAGCAGTAGCATTAAAGAATCCGGAAAGCTTATTATTTACAGAGTTAAATGCATAATCGCCATTCAACCAAGCATTGTTAGCCGGATTCTTACTCAAAGCATTCAGCGGTTCAAATACCAAACTGTCTTGAGAAGGATGATAAGTAACCTTGAAAGCAGAACGAGCCATCCAAGTAGCTTCTGTCATTCCAGAACCAGCAGGTATACCAGCTGCCGCCAATTTACCTTCGCTCAAATCTAATTTCAAGAACTTTGATTGATTAGGATAGAAATCAGGAGAAACATACAGATACTCAGTTCCCGTTTTCAGGTAAACATAGTCTGCTTCCTTATTATTAGCAGTGATACCCATCTTATCTGCATCATAACCTGCAGCAGTAGAAATGTCTGTGCCAACAGCTTCTGCCATAAATTGATTGTCTAAAAATACACTTGCAGCAGTAGGTACCTTTGACGAAGCAATCTTAAATGTATCGCTGGCGATCACGCTCATTGCTTTAGCTGCATCAGCCAACAGATACTTGAAGTCTACTTTTCTATTCAGATCATCAGCCGTCAAAACGATAGCTTCAGCCAATACAGGTTGCAATGTAACTGCTTCTGCAACAGAAGAAGCAGCAGTACCAGCTACCGCTTTAGTGTATTTCACAGTAATAATGTCACCTGCGGTATTCTTCTGTAGTACAGCAACAGAGTCTTGAGTAAAATAAGAATAGACTTTCGCTGCCGGGAATTTAGTAGCACCATTATCGTTGGTAGTATACCATGCCCAGTTATCTAAACAACCTTCAACGACAGAAGCAGGAGTTGCATCACTTGTTAATTCAGCAGCAGTTTTCACTGTTGCAGGAGCAATAGCTTTTGCTACATCAATAGCTAAGGGCATACCAGTTTCTTTGTTTACATAGTTAAATATGTAACCACTGTTAGCATCAGGTTTAACCTCAATTGACCACAAAGAAGCATTGATAGGAGCAGTAGCAACAGCTACCATTTTCATTGTCAATACACCGGTAGTCAGATTACGTTCCTGAACCAATACATTGCCAGCTCCATCAGACAACTGATACAGCTTATTTTCAAATTTGGTAATAGTGTTAGCTTGGCCATCTTCGCTCATAGTTTCTGCCGGACGCAAACCCACATTATGACCTACCGTTCTTACAGTAGATGCAGCAAAGACTCCAGTACTAGATGCCAGCAAAGCGCCAACAAGTAAAGTAGAAAACTTTTTGTTCATAATTCTAAATTTAATATTAATACTAATGTTCGTAATGTTTCGTATCTGTTTGAACGTTTCTAAATGTTAATGACTAGCTAAAACGTTCCTTTTTTCTCGTCATCGATTTGTAGAACAAAAGAGTTTGTAATGAAAAGCGACAATTTCGTACTAATCTTACTATTCAATTGATAAGAAAGAACATACGATTTCATTTTTTTCTTTGGAAAGGATTGCAAATCCAAAAGGAATTTGTACTTTTGTTGACGAGAAAAAAGGAACCTTTTAATTAGTCACTATTTTTCGCCTCATTTTAGATTTATACCACTGTATTACAAAACCTTACAAACATCAAAGCAACATTGTTAATATTTGTAACCGACAAACATCTATAAAGCCTGTTATTAATGTACACGTACATTATATAATAGAAAAGCACATAGACGTGTCACCCGTCACGCCCTTCAAACACCTACCAATCAGACTATTGCTGTGACACCACCTGATAAAAGTTCCCATACCGCGTATGTTTGCGTTCTACACCCAGTGAAACCAGTAATTTGCCAAAATTGGCTGCCGATACGCTTCGCATAGCTGCCGGATTACATTTTTTCAATCGTTTGAAGATTTCGGCAGATGAAAGAGACAATGCTTCCTCACCATATTCGGCCGGACGAAAGCAAGAGTGGAATACCTCCTCCTCGACCGGACTCTTATAGAAAGCAGCATTCGAAACCATTATCTTTGCTTCTTCTTCCCCCGTAAACCAATAACGTTCGCCGGCAAGTAATTCCGCTTTCAATTGGGCATACAGCTGGGCATGATCCACAGGCGAACAGTCGATCTTCTCCTCTATCTCAACACAAAGAAAACGGCGGCTTCCGGTCGGATCAGTCAGCAACTCTTTCTGATTGGAAGTTGCTATAAATGAAGCGATACGGGGAAGTGAACTATAATTCTTTTGATGTGCCTTACGAATATTCAAGCCGACCATCTGCATCAGATTTTTCAATAAAGCCATTTTGCGCGGTGAGAATTTATCGAACTCATCCAGGTTTATCAAACCGAATTCCGACAATTTACGTTCAGATCCTGTCTGGCTGGCAAGATCAAAACTATCTGTATAATAACGCTGTAACTCACCAGGTAGTAACATTTTACAAAATGTAGACTTTTGTTTTCCCTGTTTACGACTTACCAAAACCGGTGCGACGCTATTGGCATGCAATACGTCCATTCCTAACCATTGTGCCGTCATACCCAGCAACCAGCGATGAAAACCTTCCACCCACAAGGGCGTTTCCGACACCCGACGAGCCAATCCGCTTATCCTGTCTGTACCGTCCCAGTGAGGCAATTCGTTCATAAACAGATGAAACGGATGATATTCGACTATATTACCCGAATAAATATATCGTGAAATATCACGATCCCAACAATCGAGACCACTCTTTCTGGCCACTATGCAGAAGCTGTTCAAGTCACGCTGACCGACCGGCATAAACTGACAATCGGTGACATGCCGCATCCGGTATTCCGTTTCCCCAGTCAGTTTATTAAAACGAAAATCATACTGCTTCTCCAGAAAATCTTCCATTTTCATAAGAGCATCCGTCATTTTACCCGCAGGTGATTTTTCAACATGCCTGTCAGTCACTACGGATTGTTTCACTTTACGGTTGCCGCTTGCTTCTCCCAGGCAGTTTTGGACCCACCGTAGCACTGTTTCAATAAGATTTTTCATACTTTTCATACGTTGATTTTTTATGTATTTTCACCGAAGGTATAACGCGGATAACGGGTTTTGCAAATTTGCAGGCCACAACTTTTCCGGAAACTCATCTAATGAAAAGCCTTGTATATCTTGTTGCACAGGTCATATATTATTAGTATATTCGTAGGCGCTTTTTCATCGTTCCACAATAGTAAAGCGTTCGCCTTACAACTGTAAAACAATCACCTAACAGTTGTCAAACGATCGCTCAACAATTGTAAGGCGATAAAAAGGAAGGCACTTAAATACTAATTACTCATGAAAATCGAACGAATATGTCAGCAGAATATGACTTCTACAGTAACCCGATACCACGGGGTAGCAACAGAAAACCGCGTTTACATGCACGCATAGTAACAAGCGGGACAATCGACACGGAAGATCTGGCGAAAGAAATACACTCCCGGTCTACTTTAACGATAGGAGATATCCAGGCTACCCTGGTCTCTCTCAGTAATGCGATAACTCTACATCTGCAGGAAGGCGACCGTATTCATATCAAAGGTTTGGGTTATCTGCAAATGACACTCCAATGTCCTCCGGTCAAGTCGCCCAAAGAGATACGAGCCGAATCGATCAAGTTCAAATCCATCGCCTTTCGCCCGGAAATAGCATTGAAGAAAGCACTGAAATCAACTACGTTCGTACGTACCACCCGGAAAAACCATTCCAACAAATATTCGGAGATAGAGGTAGATGGCCTGCTGACCGGGCATTTCCTCGATCACACCTATATCAGCAGAGAAGAATTTCAATATTTATGCGGATTTACCAAAGGGACGGCCAACCGCAGACTGGCGAAATTAATACAGGACGGAAAATTAAAGAAAGAAGGGTTATACCGTTTTCCGGTTTATGTGCCGGTTCCCGGTAATTACAGAAAATAACAAAGGTGAAACGAGAGGTTTCACCTTAACAAGCTGTTCATGTGTCCATTACATCAAATGTGACAGGTGAAGGGTATGCGTTGAAACAACTACGGCATCGGTAGAAAACCCTCCGCCCTCACTGTCCAGCTTCCATCTTGCGGGAATCCGGGAGCTTCGCCCGACGATCCGTCCCAACCGGCAGCCATCATGGCAACAGCAGTTAATAAAGCTCCGTTGGACGGGAAGTAAGGAAACGGACCGCCTGTAGCCAATCCATGTTCATCAAACTGGAACCCACCTACCGGATGAAGCAGGAAGATAAGTCGGATCGATCTTTTCATTTTCTCATGATTTAAATGTAACAGTCTCAAATATACAACTTTTCCATCCTATACACCTTCCTTTCTCTTTCCCCGTTAACAATATTTATCGGTAAAAAGAATCGCCATCTACTTAAATTAAGTAGATTTGCGAAAAGATAGTAGATTAAAATTCAAATAATTGAAGAGACATGGAAAGACTGACAGCACAAGAAGAAGACATTATGCTCTATATTTGGAGACTAGGTCCCTGCTTTATCCGGGATATACTGAACGAGATGCCTGAGCCCCGCCCGCCTTATACGAGCGTGGCCTCTGTGATCCGTAACCTGGAAAAGAAGAAATATGTCACACCGAAAAAGTTCGGAACCATCACACGGTTCTCTCCCAAGGTGAAAGAGGCTGACTACAAGCGTACTTTCATGTCGAACGTTGTAGAGAATTACTTCACCGGCTCTTACAAAGAGATGGTATCCTTTTTTGTCCGTAACCGTAAACTGACAAAAAGCGATTTGCAGGATCTGATGAATCAGATAGAAAATGAAGAATAGGTAAAAACGAATCATTATGGAAACATCGATACTGGCCTATTTCCTGAAGGTAAACCTGGCGCTGGCAATCCTTTATATCTGCTACCGCCTGTTATTCCGGGACGACACATTTTTCCGGTTGCGCAGGGGCGTCCTGCTTTCCGTCTACCTGATCGCGTTCCTCTACCCGCTGCTGGATATCAGTTTCTGGTTATCCTCCCGTGAGAGCATGACGGAGATTGTAAACTACTATTCAACGATCCTTCCTTTGAAAACTGCAGCAATCGCCGACAACACTTCGGTAGCCACCGAACCGGCCTGGCAGGCTATAGCTGAAAGCTGCCTGTTACTGGTTTATCTGGCAGGTGTTGCCGTATTGTTATTACGTTGCCTGACGGAGCTGATCGTTGTAATCAGACTCCGGTTCGGTAGTCCGGAACAAGAGATAAACGGAACAACTATCCATCTATTACCCACAGGAGAAGAACCTTATTCCTTCTTCGGCTGGATATTCGCTTCTCCGGATTCGCATACCTCGCAGGCATTGGAAGAGATATTGGTACACGAAAAGACGCATGTCCGTCAGTTTCATTCGGCCGATGTGGTTCTCGGAGAGATCGTATGTATCCTATGTTGGATCAACCCCTTTGTCTGGTTACTGAAAAAAGAGATCGGCAGCAACCATGAATATCTGGCAGACGAACAGGTGATGCTTGCCGGATATAATAAGAAAGAATACCAGTACCATCTGATCGGACTGGAACATCCCGATAGGGCTATAGCAAAACTATATAACAATTTCAGTGTCTTACCATTAAAAAAGAGAATTACTATGTTAAACAAAAAAAGAACCGGCAGGGTCGGGAAAGTAAAGTACCTGACACTGCTACCGCTGGCGGCCGGCTTATTGCTGCTCAACAACATCGACGCGATGGCACGGATCGTGAACCGGCAAGCAACTACCCCCACTCCCGTACAACAGACAGAGGTTGTGCCTGCACCGAAAGTCTCCTCTCTGGAAGTAGCAACACCGCTACCACCGGAAGACGACAAAGTGTATCAGGTAGTAGAAGTAATGCCAGAATTTCCCGGAGGACAAAACGAACTGCTAAAATACCTGGCAAGAAATATCAAATATCCGGAAGAATCAGTAAAGAATAAAGAAGAAGGCAGAGTTTCACTCACTTTTATTGTCAACAAAGACGGCAGCATTTCGGATGTCAAGGTAGTAAGAAACGCTACTCCGGCATTGGATGCAGAGGCGATACGGATAGTCAAAAGCATGCCTAACTGGACTCCCGGAAAAGAAAAAGGAAAAGATGTTCGGGTTGCTTATACTGTTCCAGTAACCTTCAGGCTCCAATAAATAGCAGATTAAACATATAATTCCCTTTTTGAGACAGACACAAAAAAGGCATGAAACTTTCCCAAATGCTGGCAGGCGATCAGAAAAGTAACATGCCCATAGCCCTTCTCAAAAAGGGATATTTTTATTTATTCACTTAAACCGCTTCTCCAACTCTTCATCGGTGAGCATCGAAACAATCGTTTTCCCGTCGGGTGTCAAGTTTGAATCCGGACAGGAGAAAAGAGTGGCGATCAAATGATCCATCTCATCGGCAGACATCACTTTCCCCGGACGAATGGCAGCCGCCTTGGCCAAAGCCAACGCGATCGACTCACAAATCTCCTCGTGTACTTCACAGCCCGTTTCTATGGCACGGCTAACAATATCCTTTATCAAAACAACCTGATCCACATTCTCCAGTCCGGTGGGTAAGCCATTGATTGCATAGCTGTTATTCCCCAGGTTAGAGAGATCGAAACCGATAAAACGCATATCTTCCAACAACACAGGCAAAACAGCAGCCTCGGCCGCGGTAAACTCGATAATTTCCGGGAAAAGCACCTGCTGGGAAGCTCCTTTCTGTTGACGGATATTATTCAAATACTGGTCGAACAGGATACGGACATGTGCCCGGTGCTGATCGATCAACGCCAATCCCGACTTGAGCGAAGTAATAATATAACGTCCTTTATACTGGTAACAAGGGGTAGTTGTCTCAGCAAACAAAGCCTCGTCACCAGCAACCACCTTAACGGGTTCCGGTGTCTCCACCTCCTCCGTTTCCAATACTTCACCCATCATTTCCAGATCCTTACGCACGGCATCCCGGTCACTCTCAAATCCCTGATAAAGTTGAGACCAGTCGAACTCCTGCTTTTTTGAAGAAGGAGACGAAGACGACGACGAGGGCGAATACGAGGACGATGAAGAGCTCTTAAACGGATTGTATCCGGAGTCGAGTTGCACAGTAGGAGACTTAAAACCATCCGCCTCCCTGACCGGGTTATAGACCGGTATATCGATTGCGTCCTCCACATCGAAGTCGATGGTAGGGATAGCACTCGACTTGGCCAGTGCCTCACGGGTGGCAGCCATCAGTATCTGCCAGATAGGTTGTTCGTTCTCGAATTTAATCTCAGTTTTGGTCGGATGGATATTTACATCGATCGTGGAAGGATCGAGCGTGAAATAGATAAAATAGTTGGGTTGTTCGCCGGGAGGGATCAACTGTTCATAAGCCTGCATAACCGCCTTATGAAAGTATGGATGTTTCATGAAACGTCCGTTCACGAAAAAGTATTGCAGTGCCCCGCGCTTTTTGGCAGAGTCGGGACGGCCTACAAAACCGGAAATAGTGACCAGCGAGCTTTGTGCATCCACAGAAAGCAGCTTCTGGTTCAGGTTCTTGCCGTAAACGTTTATAATACGCTGGCGCAAACCAGATTCCGGCAAATTAAATATCTCGGTATCATTATGATTCAGCCCCAAAGCCACCTGAGGGTTCACCAATGCGATCCGTTCGAACTCATTTATTATATTACGAAACTCCGTCTCGTTCGATTTCAGGAATTTACGCCGGGCCGGTACATTAAAGAACAGATTCTTTATAGAAAAAATACTACCTTCCGTGCAGGCGTCAGGCTCGATATCCTGCAAGGTGGAACCTGCCATCGAGAGCCTCGTACCGAGTTCGGCGCCTTGCAACCGGGTACGCAATTCTACATGGGCTACCGCTGCGATCGAAGCGAGGGCCTCTCCACGGAATCCCATCGTATGGAGCGAAAAGAGGTCGTCGGCAGAAGATATCTTCGAAGTGGCATGCCGCTCAAATGCCATGCGGGCATCGGTTTCAGACATACCTTTCCCGTCATCGACCACCTGGATCAATGTACGCCCTGCATCCTTGATGTTCACCTGGATGTGACCAGCTCCTGCATCTATCGCATTTTCAACCAGTTCCTTTACAACGGAAGCAGGCCGTTGAATAACTTCACCGGCCGCTATCTGATTGGCTATACTGTCAGGTAATAAATGAATTATATCGCTCATGACCAGAACAAATACCAGAATAATGCACCCAGAACCGCAAGAGCAACAAGCAATTTAACGCTCTTATATGTACGGCTACGCGCATTGTCCCCCTTGTCGAGGCTTTTCTTCAGGTGAGAAGTTCCTTCGACAAAGGTTCCTTTTATCTGAGGTTTATATTCTTCCAGCGACTCTTCCATTCCCATCTCGCGTTTTATTTTGCGTACGCGTTCCTCCATAGCCTCTCTGTGGGGATCCCAGTAAATCGGCTTATGGTCGTATTGACGGGGCTTACGCATATTATAAAATGAGAAAAGTGCCATAACTTAACAAATTTAATAGTGAATTTTATTCCTCATGTTTAAATTTATTGTCACTTCTAACCGGTGCGTCTTCCACTTTCTTCTTCACCACAGTGTATATATCATCTTTGTTTTTCGGACGCAGGTAGTCATACCAATAAAAATCCTTCAGTGTTTTCTGTTCCGGCTTTAGGTCGGGTATCGGTGTCAGATTACCCAGTGGGGTCGGCCATATCTTAAGCTTTTCGAGCTTATTATCTTTTACCCAGATCGTAAGGAAACCACTCTTGGTTTCATTCAAACCGATCTTGGCTCCATCGCTTTCCAACGGATAATAGATCGACTCCGCATTTCCCTCCACATCAATCTGCCGGACAGCCTGACCTTCAAAGTAAGCTTTGAGATCGTTCCCTTTCAGTTGATTATAATAAGTCGAATCGAGATGCTGCACCGCAAACGCAAACTGTATGACATGTGCATATTCGATCGTACTGTCATTCATAAAAATTTCTATCGTATCTCCGTACAACTGATACTGTTCGTTCCATAAAATCGGATTATCATACATATATAATATGGAATCACGGGTATTGAACTGCATCGAATCGCAAACACCCTGCATATCGATACGGTAGAAACGTACCCCATGAAAAGCCTTTATCTCACGAGCTGTCGAATCGAGTGTCGACATTTCAAGGGTATCGGCATGCAGATACAAGGTATCTTTCTGCGAATATTCCAGGAAACGGGCACTGTCGGTAGCAAAAGCATACTCCGTCCGTTCATTATAATAACCGTACTGGCCTTCCAAAGTAACCTTCTGCGCCGTATCTACCAGGCACATATTTCCAAATGCTTCCCCAAAACCGGCATCCTGATTATACGAGATAGAATCGCCGATCAAGACTCTGTTTCCCGAATACACTTCGGAACGGTCAAGCAGTAAGGATGTATTTGTTTCCGTATTGTACCACCCACGGGAAGAATGGATCGTTCCACTATCCGATACAATAATAGAAGGTCCTAATATCGTCGCTATTTTCGATTCTGTATTGTAATGGAGCGTATCCGAATACAATGTAAAATTAGGATTCTCCAAACGTACGCTATCGTTAAATATCGCCAGCTTCGTACCCGGAGAATATTGTCCGTAAAACGATGAAAGTTGATTCAGGGAATCGACGATCAGACCGCCGTCAAAATAATATCCGATATCCGGAATACGCTCATAGTTCAGGCTGTCGGTAAAAAGCGTTACCTGACCGTTCTCCATACGGACGTTTTCACGCAGGTAAGCGATCTGGGTATCTCCGTCATAAAACAAATAGTTACCATACACAAACAGAGTGTCGCCCTGCTCCATCCTCACATTGCTGAAAGCTTCCAGTGAGTTCGTTGTCTCAAAAAAGTAAGCACTGTCACAATACATATATGAACTATCGTGACGGAAGCACACATCTCCTTGCAGAAACTGTGCATCCTCTTTCATCACTTCCTTATCATAAGACACCGTATCGGCATGCAACAGATAGACCAGCGTTTTTTTAGTAGTGACAGTATCGACAGGCTGTGTTTCTCCTTGTCTGACAGGAATAGAATCCTGTGTTTGTGCAAATACCCAAACAGTCAGTAAACAGAATAGACCTGTAAGAAAAAACTTATTTACAATTTTCATTCTTTCACCCAACCCGGATACTTGAAGTCACAGTTACGCCATCCTTCTGAAATACGTACATAGGTCGTTTTTTGTTTCTTCAGGATCCAGTCATTCAATAATTCTTCTCTTTTTTGCTGTTCTACCAGGTTTTTCATAGCCTGGAAGTCGTCTGAAAGATTTGCTTTATGTTGTTCAGTACGTGACTTCAACTTGACAATAGCTACTACCTCTTTCTGTTTGTCGGATATCATGGTAAACGGTTTGGAAATCTCGCCAACCTGCATGTTATAAACGACTTTACCCACTTCCTGCGGAAGTTCCTGCATTTCGAACTTAGGCGTACCGAAGTTATTTCCTTCATGGTTCTGATTCACCATCAACCCTTTGTTGTTACGGGTATCCTTATCGTACGAAACGAATGTGGCAGCTTCTTCAAACGAGAACTTATTTGCTTGCAAGTCGGTATACAAGGAGTCCATACGAACAGTCGCCTCAGTCAATTCCTTTTCAGAAACTTTCGGCTTCAATAGGATATGACGGCAATTGATACGGTTACCACGTTTCTCGATCAACTGAATGATATGGTAACCATATTCAGTCTGAACGATCTGTGATACACGCTTCGGATCAGACAGGTTGAAAGCGACATTGGCAAACTCCGGTAGCAAGTCTGTCTTACTCATGAAACCCAGTTCGCCTCCTCTGGCAGCCGAACCCGGATCTTCCGAATACAAGCGGGCCAATGTGGAAAATTCCATCTTACCACTGTTGATCTGCTCCGTGAAATCACGCAGACGGGCTTTGATAGCATCGGTCACATCGAACGGAATCTTCGGTTCGAAAGTGATGATCTGCACCTCCACTGTTGTCGGGATAGTCGGCAGACTGTCTTTCGACAACTGGTTATAGAACTTACGGATCTCGGACGGAGTCAATTTGATCTCACCGACCAGTTTCCGCTGCATTTCCTGCGTGATCTGTTGTTCGCGAATCATATCCTTACGCTCGTCCTTGATCTGCGAGATCTTCTTTCCGAAATATTCTTCCACTTTTTCCCGTGAGCCGATCTGGTTGATCGCCCAGTTGACCCACTGGTCTGCAGCCTGGATAATCTGTCCTTCACCGACTTCGATACTGTCGATCTTCGCCTGGTTCAGATACAACTTCTGTATTGCCATCTGCTCCGGAATCACACAATAGGGATCGCCGTCCAGACGCTGGCCTTCGTTTTGCATATACAAACGCTGCGTTTCTATGTCCGAACGTAAAATCGCATCATCTCCTACCACCCACACTATTTCATCAATCACATTATCCTGTGCCATTGCCACACAAGATAAGCAGGCAAGAAAGAATACAGTTAAAATCTTTTTCATCATATCTACTTTATAAGTTACAAATTACGGTTCTGTATAAAATTTTACATCACCTCCTCTGACTGCATCATTATATAATTCTTCTTCAAACGTCTTCAAAAAATCAACTTTCCGCTGGTTGATAAGCATTTCCGTGATCTGCGGACTTGCATAATCGTATGGAGCGACACTTCCTACCGAAAGATACTCCTTGATATTCAGCAGATAACAATAACTACTATCGGCTACTTCCACAAACTTGTTCGCTTTCAGATAAGCGTTCGGATCAGACACATGAACGGGAAGATTATCCATCACCTCGTCAAAGTCCACCCATTTGTCGTAAAAGTAGTCATAAATAGTGGCATTTTGCACACTATACTTCTCTATTTTTTCCAAAGAGGCCTCAGAAGTCGATTTATACCACCCTTTTACATCAGAAAGACCGGGAGCATCCACCGGTATCTTCAGGAAAAGACCTTTGATCAGGGCCTTATCAAGGGTAAACTTTTTCTGATTCTCTTCATAATAGTTCAGCTTATCGCTCTCTCGGATATTAGCTGACAACTTTTCTTTTATCAATTGTTCCTGATAACGGTAACGGATCAGCGAATGGCGGTATTCTTCCACGAGCTTGTCAACCTCTTCTTTCTCGTTTCCGAGGTTCCGCTGAGCGACTTCATAAACCAGGGCATCTTTCACCCATTTCTTTACAAAGCTTTCGGCTAACAACAAACTATCCGCAGAGGATATCCCCCGCGGAATCAGACTAACCACTTCCGAACGTTTCAACGTCCGGTCCTTCACTCTTACCAGTACATCCGCATCGTCGGTTTGCTGGGTCCGTTTACAAGAACACAGCAAAGATACGAATGCTATAAAAATGAAGCAATACTTCATAACCTTCTCTTTCTTATTTCTTTAGTTTTTTCAACAATTTCCAATTAATAGTAACAGGATACTCTTTATTCAGCTGCTTCACCCACTCCTCTTCCAGAGTGGTCTGTTCTGCAGCCGGTTTACTCCAGATCTTCTCATTACTGATATTGAATAACAAAATACCATCACGATATTCCTGCATCAAATGCGTGAATTCAGGGTGTTTTGTCATCAGGTTTTTACGCTCTGCTGTCGTAACGATATCGCGGATGAAGAGATCGTACACTTCCTGCATGAAGTCTCCTGCATATGTTTTTGTGGAGAACGGGCAACGCTGGATATAGTAAGCGAATTCGCTCTGTGGAAAATCGGTATCTGCCAGGTGGAACAAGGTCTTGTTCATATCCTTTGCTTTTTCATAAAACTCCTTGTCTGTCGGGAAGTTATCATTGCAAAGAGCAACCAATTCTGCATATGCTTCCGGATAGAATTTATATCCGTATTCTTTCTTCAAACGCTCGTCGAATGCTTTATAATATTCGAAATTACGTTCGCCCTGTGCCATTATCTTCGACCAGGATTTTTTCTTTTCTTCAAAAGAAGGAATGCCACTCTTTCCGATTAGTTTGATAATATGATAACCGAAACGTGTTTTTACCGGCTGTGACAGCTCGCCAGGAGTAGTCAGAGCAAATGCCGCTTTTTCGAACGGTTCAACCATTTCGCCGACACCGAACCAGGGCAGCTCTCCCCCTTTTCTGGCAGACGCACCGTCGGAAGAATATTCTTGCGCCAACTCGCCGAAGTCGGCTCCGTTTTGTGCTTTTTTATAAACTTCGTCCGCCAATGCAAGTGTTTCGCTTTCGCTGCGCGTTACCGAATCTTTTTGGAAAGGGATCAGGACATGAGCGACATGACGCATACCCGGATTAGGTTTCCGGCTAAGCAGTTTTATAATATGAAATCCAAGGGTAGTGCGTACAGGCATCGACAACTCACCCGGCTGCATGGAATAGACTGCGTTTTCAAACGCTTTTATCGTCTGCATCGGCAACAGGCAACGGGTATATTCATAACCGGTATTTTCAGGATCTTCCTCTTTCAGCTCACGACCGACAGCAGCAATATCTTCTCCTCCCTTAATACGTTGGTATGCTTTCAGGGCTTTCTCGTATACGGCCACTGTATCTTTCGAAACGGTGTGCTCCGGCAAACGAAACAGGATATGACTTAATTCCATCACTTCACCCAGTCGTTCGTATTCTACACGAACTGCCGCTTCTTCACCATCCTTATCAGATAAATAACTTGAAGTCAATTGTGCGCGGTATCCCTCCAACTCATCTGTAAATTCTTTTGTCTTATCCATCCCGGCAGTCTCTGCATCGGTAACCTTCAGTTTGAAGTTCTTATACAGTTCCACATAATTCTCCAGCGACTTACGGTCTGCCAAATTTACTTCACCATTCTTCTTAGCCATAAAAACAAATTCCGCAAGAGGGACCTGCTTACCGGCCACAGTCATCACTACAGAGTCAGGCAAATTACGCGCTTCTCCTGTTAAACAAGCGAATACCAAAGATAATACAAGTAACTTTTTCATCAAAAATCTGTTTATCATACTACGTAGACATTACAAAAATAACACTAATCTAACGGACAACATCCTTAAAAAGTATGCTATCGGATTAAATTAGTGTTTTTTATATAACGGGAATTATCCGCATTTATTATTCGCCGCGGCTATAATTGGGTGCTTCCTGCGTAATGGCCACATCGTGCGGGTGACTCTCTTGTACACCGGCATTCGTGATGCGGGTAAATTTAGCCTTATGCAACTCATCGATATTATGAGCTCCGCAATATCCCATACCGGCACGCAGACCGCCTACCATCTGATAGATCACTTCAAATAAAGATCCTTTATAAGGAACACGGGCAGCAATTCCTTCCGGAACCAACTTCTTCACATCGTCTTCCACATCCTGGAAATAACGGTCTTTCGAACCTTTCTGCATAGCTTCCAGCGATCCCATGCCACGATATGATTTAAACTTACGTCCGTTAAAGATAATAGTTTCACCCGGCGACTCTTCCACACCGGCTAACAGGGAACCCATCATAACAGATGATCCGCCGGCAGCAATCGCTTTTACAATATCTCCCGAATAGCGAAGTCCGCCATCGGCAATTAAAGGAATGCCTGTTCCATCCAATGCTTTCGCCACGTCATAGATAGCCGACAACTGAGGCACACCCACTCCGGCAATCACACGGGTTGTACAGATCGAGCCCGGTCCGATACCCACTTTTACGGCATCGGCACCTGCATCGGCCAGGTATCTGGCAGCATCTCCGGTAGCGATGTTACCTACCACACAATCGATTTCCGGATATTGAGCCTTAATCTGCTTCAGGACATCCACTACTCCTTTGGAATGACCGTGAGCCGTATCGATAACCAATGCATCGGCACCAGCTTCAACCAGGGCAGCTACACGTTCGAATGTATTAAACGTCACACCCACTCCGGCCGCCACACGCAGACGCCCTTTGGCATCCTTGCAGGCAGAAGGTTTATCTTTCGCTTTTGTTATATCTTTATAGGTAACGAGTCCAATCAATTTATTGTGACTGTCCACAACTGGCAGCTTTTCGATCTTATGTCTCTGAAGGATCTGGGCGGCAGCTTCCAGGTCGGTAGACTGATCAGTCACCACCAGGTTCTCTTTCGTCATCACCTCATCGATCGAACGATTCATATCTCTTTCGAAACGCAGGTCACGGTTGGTGACGATACCTACCAGATAACCGCCTTCGTCTACCACAGGTATACCACCGATCTTGTATTCCGCCATCATAGCCAACGCATCGGCCACACGTTTTCCTTTTGTGATCGTCACAGGATCATAAATCATTCCGTTCTCTGCACGCTTAACGCTTTGAACCTGCTTGGCCTGTTCTGCGATCGTCATGTTTTTATGAATAACGCCGATACCGCCTTCGCGGGCAATAGCAATAGCCATCTTTGCCTCGGTAACCGTGTCCATGGCCGCCGATACCATCGGAATATTCAATGTAATGTTTCGTGAAAACTTTGTCGAGAGGTCGACATTTCGAGGAAGAACTTCTGAGTAAGCAGGGATTAACAATACATCATCGAATGTTAATCCGTCCATAACTAACCTGTCTGCAATAAATGACATAAAACGTATGCTTTAAAAATTATTGCGCGCAAATATACGGTTTTTCCGGGAACTATACAACCATAATAAATAATTCCTTCCGGTAGAAAATATATTTTCATCCGAATGGAAAAGTATTTTCTACCGGATGAAAACAAAAATGGCTTCCTTTCTGTTTAATACAGAAAGGAAGCCATTTTTGTTTTGAACGAATACGGCAACCGATTAGTTTGCCATCTCCGACAAAAATTTAATGCGGACCAGACGGATCTCTTCTTCGGTGTAGTCGTTACCCAACTCTTCGATCGCATCTTCCAGATCGTCGGTTTCGGAATCTTTGAAGTATTCATAAATATCTTCAATATGATCTTCATCCATGACATCATTCACAAAATAGTCGATATTGATACGGGTCCCCGAATAAACGATCGCTTCGATCTCGTCGAGCAGTTCGTTAAATTCAAGTCCGTTGGTCAATGCGATCTCATCCAAAGCCACCTTACGGTCGATACGCTGAATGATAGACACTTTCAGTTTCGACTTATTGGCAACCGTACGTACACGCAAGTCTTCCGGTCGCTCGATTTCATTTTCCTCTACGTGTTTTTTGATCAGCGTAATAAATTCCTGACCATAGCGTTTAGCTTTTCCGGCACCTACACCCGGAATGTTCTGCAACTCATCTAATGTCACCGGATAAGTGGTAGCCATAGCTTCCAGAGACGGATCCTGGAATATTACGAAAGGAGGTACTTCCAGACGTTTGGACAGCTTCTTCCGTAAATCCTTCATCATAGAGTACAGAATCGGATCGACCGCACAGGTAGCACCACCACGCACAGGAACTTCTTCCTCTTCTTCTTCAAACTCGTTATCTTTCGTTATCTTGAACGATACCGGTTTGTTCATAAAATCTTTTCCTTTTGGCGATATCTTCAACAAACCATAGTTCTCGATATCCTTTGTCAGATAACCAGCGATCAACGCCTGGCGAATAACAGCGTTCCACGTCTTTTCATCTTCATCCGTTCCGGAGCTGAAGACTTCCAGTTCATTGTGTTTGTAAGATTGAATTTCGGAGGTCTCGTTTCCGACCAACATATTGACAATATAGTCTGCCTTAAATTTTTCTTTTAAAGTACTTATCACTTCAAGTACTGCACTCAACAATTCTTTCGCTTCCACTTGCTTTTGGGGGTTCAAACAATTATCACAATTTCCACAATTTTCTTCCAGGTACTCTTCACCGAAGTAATGCAACAGAACCTTGCGGCGGCATACGGATGTCTCTGCATAAGCAGCTGTTTCAAGCAACAACTGTTTACCGATCTCCTGCTCCGCTACAGGTTTGCCCTGCATAAATTTCTCCAGTTTCTGCAAGTCTTTGTATGCATAAAATGCAATACACTGGCCTTCACCGCCATCACGGCCGGCACGTCCTGTTTCCTGGTAATAACCTTCGAGGCTCTTGGGGATGTCATAATGAATCACATAACGCACATCCGGCTTATCAATACCCATACCGAATGCGATAGTAGCCACAATAACGTCTGCTTTCTCCATCAGAAACGCATCCTGATTTCCAGACCGTTGCCCTGAATCCATTCCAGCATGATAAGGAAGCGCCTTAATTCCGTTTGCTTTCAGAATATCGGCAAACTCTTCCACCTTCTTGCGGCTTAAACAATAGACAATACCCGATTTACCTTCGTTGGCTTTAATATACTTAATAATCTCGCGGTCAATATTCGGACCTTTCGGACGAATCTCGTAATATAAATTAGAACGGTTAAAGGAGGATTTGAAAACTGAAGCATCTATCATACCCAGGTTCTTCTGGATATCATGTTGTACTTTCGGAGTAGCAGTTGCCGTAAGCGCTATCAACGGACGTTTTCCTATCTCATTAATAATAGGACGTATCCGACGATATTCGGGACGGAAATCGTGTCCCCATTCAGAGATACAATGTGCTTCGTCTACTGCATAGAATGAAATATTCACATTGCGCAGGAAATCGACATTCTCTTCCTTCGTCAACGACTCGGGAGCAACGTACAATAATTTCGTGCGGCCTGCCATAATATCCGCCTTCACCTGGTCGATAGCCGACTTATTCAGTGAAGAGTTAATAAAATGAGCTACTCCATCTTCCTCACTGAAATTACGCATGGCATCCACCTGGTTTTTCATCAGGGCAATCAAAGGAGATATAACGATTGCCGTACCTTCCATCATAACAGAAGGCAACTGGTAACAGAGGGACTTACCTCCACCGGTCGGCATCAATACGAAAGTATCGTTTCCGGCCAGCACATTTTCAATAATAGCTTTCTGATTCCCCTTGAAGGTATCAAAACCAAAATGAGTCTTTAAATGCTCAGTTAAACTATCCTTCTTCGCCATACTTATTTATATTTTACAAACCGCCTGCACTTACGCTATCTGCAAACGGTTTACATCTGATTTTTCAAACTTCTCCTTCGCATACTCCAGTGTTACATGAAGTTTCTTTTTCTTTTCTGAAGGCATGCTGAACATAGCATCCATCATAATAGCTTCAACGATTGAACGCAGGCCACGTGCACCCAGCTTAAATTCCAAAGCCTTATCTACAATATACTCGTAGACATCCTCATCGAACGACAACTTGATGGAATCCATTTCAAACAATTTTATATATTGTTTGATAATAGAATTCTTCGGCTCTGTCAGAATGCTACGAAGCGTACTCCGGTCGAGCGGGTTCAGATAAGTCAGAATAGGCAGACGACCAATAATCTCAGGTATCAGTCCGAACGACTTCAAATCGGTCGGCGTAATATACTTCAGGAAATTATTCCGGTCTACCTGAGCTGTATCTTTGCTGGCCGAATAACCGACAACGCGTGTATTCAGACGCTGTGCGATCTTCTTTTCAATGCCATCGAATGCCCCGCCACAAACAAAGAGGATATTTTTCGTATCTACCGCTATCATTTTCTGCTCAGGGTGCTTCCTTCCGCCCTGGGGTGGTACGTTAACAATCGACCCCTCCAGCAATTTCAACAGCCCCTGCTGTACTCCTTCTCCACTTACATCACGGGTTATAGACGGATTATCACTTTTCCGTGCAATCTTATCTATCTCATCAATAAAAACGATCCCCCTCTGGGCTGCGTCTACATCATAATCTGCAGCCTGCAACAGGCGGGTCAGAATACTTTCGATATCTTCTCCCACATAACCGGCTTCAGTCAGCACCGTCGCATCCACGATTGCAAATGGGACATGCAGCAATTTAGCAATCGTCCGCGCCAGCAAGGTCTTACCTGTTCCGGTGGCTCCGACCATAATTATATTAGACTTCTCGATCTCCACATCATCCGAGGTAACTTTCTGAAGCAACCGTTTGTAATGGTTATAAACCGAAACGGAAAGATAACGTTTTGCGTCATCCTGACCAATTACATATTGATCCAGAAAAGTTTTTATATCCTCCGGTTTCGGTAGTTCTGTCTGCTTAAGTCCTAAAGGGCTTTTCTTAGCAGGTTGTTGCTCTTTTACAATTTCGTACGCTTGCTGTGCACATTCATCACAGATAGCACCGGATATTCCATTAATCAGCATGTTAACGTCCCGACTGCTTCGTCCGCAAAACGTACAAAAGTCGCCTGTTTTGGCCATAGAATATTTGTTTTTTTTTGATTGTCAAAAAAGACAAGGCACAAAAGCCTTGTCTATGTTTTTGTTATTTCTTCTTTTCACGGACCAGGATTTCATCTACCATACCGTAAGCTTTCGCTTCTTCGGCAGTCATCCAGTAGTCGCGATCGCTATCACGCTCTACTTCTTCATAAGGTTTACCTGAATGGTCTGAAATAATAGTGTACAGCTCCTTTTTCACTTTCAGGATTTCACGAGCTGTGATCTCGATATCCGAAGCCTGTCCCTGCACACCGCCCAGAGGTTGGTGAATCATCACACGTGAATGCGGAAGGGCCATACGTTTGCCTTTCGTACCGGCAACCAGCAATACCGCAGCAAAAGAAGCTGCCATACCTGTACAGATTGTAGACACATCGCATCCGATAAACTGCATGGTATCGTAAATACCATAGCCTGCATAAACGGAGCCACCCGGTGAATTAATATATATAGATATATCTTTGCCGGGATCACTTGAATCCAGATATAATAATTGCGCCTGGATCACGTTGGCCGAATAATCGTCGACCTGTGTTCCCAGGAAGATGATGCGGTCCATCATCAGACGGGAAAATACGTCCATCTGCGCAACATTCAGCTGACGTTCTTCGATAATTGTCGGAGAAATGTAACTGCTGGTGATATTCATATAACTATCCAGCGCATTACCGTTCATCCGCAAATGTTTCGTTGCATACTTTCTAAAATCGTCCATAATCTACTATTTTTATATTACCGGAAGTCATAAAAAAAGGGATTCCCCTCTGACTTATCGGAATAACAAAGTTATAAATAAATTTCTGAAAGAAACAACTTATTTGCTATCCGGTAAGAGTTTTTTTAGAGAGAAAACCCTTTTTCTTGTTAAAACCATAGTGTTTACTATGGTTTCGGAAGGATAATATTATTCAAAGAGTTTGTTGAATTCGTCAGCTGAAACTTCTTTTACATCCAGTTCCACCTGTCCTTTCAACCATGCAGCCAGTTTTTCTTCTACTGCGCGGTCGATGATATTCTGCAAAGTCTGCTTATTTTTCAACATATCTTTTGCATAGTTAGCCAATACATCTTCAGGAACAGAAAGCATACCGTACTGTGCAAACTGAGCTTGTGCTACACGTTTTGCGAAGTTTTCGATGTCTGCATCTTCTACCTTCAGGTTGTTTGTCTTCACCAGATTTTCTTTGATCAACTGATATTTCAGGTCTTCGATGATTTTTGGGAAATCTTCTTCTACCTTTTCTGCTGTAGTATTTTCGTTTGCAGCTACCAACCAGCGTTTCAGCATATCGTCGGCAAACTTCAATTCGCCAGCTTTCTGAACCAGAACTTCACGTGCATCCAACAGGAATTTATAGTCACTCTGAGGAGTGAACTGATCTGTCAAGGCTTCTTTGATCTTGTTCTTGAATTCTTCTTCGCTGTTCACAACGCCTTCACCAAATACTTTATCGAACAATTCCTGGTTCAGTTCAGCTTTCTTGTGACGGGTAATTTCTGTAATTTCAAAGCTGAAATCGCCAGTGATACCGGCAACAGCTTCTTTGTCGACTTTCAGGAATGAAGCGATTTCAGCTTCAGCGCCTTCATAAGCCTTGTTCGGATTGAATATGATTACAGAGTTAACTTTAGCACCTACGAATTTAGCTTTTTCAGCTTCATCCTTCATATATGCCGGCATCAGTACAGCGTCTTCAACAACGATACCGCCTTCTTTCGGCGAACCGTTTTCAAGTTCGGCAACAGTACCCTTAACCATATCTTTTTCTTCCACTTCGTCTACTTTGTCATAAGTACCGAAATTAGATGTATAAGCATCGATCTGCTGACCCATCATTTCTTCATCGATATCGACCTGATAGTAGGGAAGCTTGTCATTTTTGCTCAGTTCGATATTGATTTCGGGAGCTATAGCTACATCGAAACAGAATTCGAAATCTTCCTGTGTATCAAAATTAATGGGCTGTTGTTCTGATTCGTTAGGCATCGGTTCACCCAATATATTCAATTTGCTTTCGCGGATATAGTTGTACAGCTTATCAGAAACCAACCTGTTTACTTCTTCAACCAGTACATGTTTTCCATACATCTTCTTTACCATACCCATCGGCACCATTCCCTTACGGAAACCCGGTACATTTGCTTTCTGACGGAAGTTGCGCAGGCTCTTTTCAACCTGTTCAGCGTAGTCAGCCTTCACTATTTCTAATTTCACAATACCGCTTACGGCATCAATGTTCTTAAGCGAAACGTTCATTCTGAATGATTTATTTAATTAATAGTCGTATCGAATTTTAGGCTGCAAAATTAGAGTTATTCTTTTAATCTCGCAAATTGTTTACTTAAATTGTTATAAGTAAGTCTAATTTAGACGCATATTATTTTTTTTATTGCAAAATGTTGTTTATCTAAAATTATTGTATTCCTTTGTAAAGTGAAAGGATCGCAAACTCCGGTTTACTACTTTCATAAGTAACAATTTTATTTTTTAATTATTTCTATTTTTATGAACATTTACATTGGTAACCTGAACTATCGTGTTCGGGAAGAAGATTTGAAACAAGTAATGGAAGAATACGGAGTTGTAGATTCTGTAAAGATCATTATCGACCGTGAAACCGGAAAATCTAAAGGTTTTGCATTCGTAGAAATGCCGGACGATGCCGCAGCAAAAAAAGCCATCGCCGAATTGAACGAAGCAGAATATGAAGGCCGCCAGATGGTAGTAAAAGAAGCCAGACCTAGAGCGTAATCGACATTTCCTGGAAAAAATAAAAAACTTCTGCTATCTTTGGCAGAAGTTTTTTTATGACTGTACATATGATATTAAAAGATATATATGCCGGAAAACCGGCTACGTTTCAATTATTGCTACTGTTACTATTTCTGTTATTCGGTGGCATTCTGTCATCCCTGGTCGGAGCAGGGAGTTGTTTCCTGTTGTACGGTGCATCCGGTAATCTTATGCAAAATCCGGATGCAATGCGGTTAATGCAATTGATTTCCGCGATCGGGACATTTCTGTTTCCTTCACTTGCAGTAGCCTGGTTATGCAGCCCCACCCCGGGAAAATATCTTTGGATGAAAAAAAGCCCGGATATCAAGATATTGTTCCTGGTGCTTATCAGCATGTTTCTGATGTCGCCAACGATCACTCTGACAGCATTATTCAACAAACAGATGGTTCTGCCTTCTTTTATGGCTCCTGTCGAAAACTGGATGAAAGCGCAGGAAGCACTTGCCGAACAGTTGACGAATTTGCTTCTATCCGGCGACGGTTTGATGAATCTGTTAGCGAATCTGCTGGTCGTAGCCGTCATGGCGGGTATCACCGAAGAGTTTCTTTTCCGCGGCGCCCTGCAACGGATCATCGGGAAATGGACATCGAACCATCACATTGTGATCTGGACAGCAGCGATCATATTCAGCGCTTTTCACATGCAATTCTATGGATTTCTCCCCCGTGTATTACTGGGAGCCTATTTTGGATACCTGTTGTATTGGAGCAGAAATATCTGGATCCCGGTATTTGCTCATTTCGTCAATAATGCCTTTGCTGTTATCAGCATGTCTGACGACCGCCTGAAAGAAAATGAATTTATTACAGGAGATATTTCAGATACATACCTGTTACCATACTCGGCATTGGCCATCGTTACCCTGTTGTTATTTTACCTGTGTACCCAACAAATCAGAAAGATGGCAAATTAAAGATCTTTTTTTCTCAGAACGAAATCTTTACCTAGATACTTTTCACGAACGATCTCATTTTCAGCCAACTGTTCTGCCGTACCCTGGAAAAGGACCTTTCCTTCAAACAACAGATAAGCGCGATCACAAATACTCAGGGTTTCGTATACATTATGGTCGGTGATCAGAATACCGATATTCTTATGTTTCAATTTAGCTACGATTGTCTGGATATCCTGTACAGCAATCGGGTCAACACCGGCAAACGGTTCATCGAGCATGATAAACTTAGGGTCGATAGCCAGACAGCGGGCAATCTCGGCACGGCGGCGCTCACCACCCGATAACTGGTCACCCAGATTTTTCCGGACTTTATTCAAACCGAATTCAGCGATCAGACTTTCCAGTTTCTCTTTTTGGTACTCAGCCGTAGTATCTGTCATTTCCAAGACCGAGCGGATATTATCTTCTACTGTCATCTTGCGGAAAATAGAAGCTTCCTGAGCCAGATAACCGATACCGTTACGGGCACGTTTATAAACAGGGAACTTTGTGATTTCCATATCATTCAGGAATATCTTCCCTTCATTAGGAGTTACCAGCCCCACAGTCATATAGAATGTAGTCGTTTTCCCTGCCCCATTAGGACCGAGCAATCCTACAATCTCACCTTGTTTCACATTAATGGAAACATGGTTCACCACCGTACGTGTTCTATATTTCTTCACCAGGTCCTCCGTACGGAGCACCATCTGTTGTTCATCTGCCATATCCTACTAATTTACGGGTACAAAGAAACGCAATTAATTAGTTTTCCACAATACTATTATCATTTCTTAATCTCCACGACAATCATTACAGGGAAATGATTGTCGTGGAGTACGGGCCTTATGTTTACTTAATGACACTTCTTTAGGAAAGTTCCCGCTCTGTTCCTTTTGGGCACATTCTGCAACTTCCGAACGCAAAGAGAATGGAGCTTTCCCGTTTTACGGTCGAAAACAAATATATCTCCTCACCGAACTTCATGTACTAGAATATACTTATCACTAACAGCAGAAAGTTCCGATGACCCTCCTAACAAGACATCATCCGTCGTTTCCAATGGTACATATTCAAAATCTGCCATATCCTGAAGGCGTAACTTCTTTTGAGAATAGTTTTTTGAAAAATCAAACACCGACAAATCATCACTCTTTGATTGTGGACTTATTCATATTTACATCAGCATATAATATATAAGCTGAATAACTGAAACACGATGAATTTTGTTATATTTGTATAACAATAAAGAAGACAAACATGATCCTACTTTCAAACATAGACTTTACCTTGCCATTGGCAGATCCGGTATTAAAATTCCTGCTGATTCTGCTTATTATACTGGCAGCTCCGCTCCTATTGAATAAACTTCGGGTGCCTCATCTGCTTGGCTTGATCATTGCAGGAGCCATTATTGGTCCGAATGGGTTTAATCTCGTTTTACGCGACAGCAGCATCATTCTGTCAGGGACGGCAGGTTTACTCTATATCATGTTTCTGGCAGGGCTGGAAATCGACATGGGAGATTTCAAGAAGAATAGCGGAAAAAGCCTCGTTTTCGGGATGTACACGTTCCTTATTCCTATGATATTGGGAACAGCCGTAGGGTTATGGGTACTTAATTTCAGCATGGAGACATCTGTATTGCTGGCCAGTATGTTCGCCTCACATACCCTGATCGCCTATCCGATCATCAGTAAACTGGGGATCAGCAAGAATAATGCTGTGAGTATTACCGTCGGGGGAACGATGATCACGGATACACTGGCTTTGCTTGTGCTGACGATCATTGTCGGCATGGCTACGGGAAATGCAGATGATGCGTTCTGGATACGTCTCGGTATATCGGTCGTTGTTTTCGCGTTGTTCGTATTGCTTGTATTTCCTTTTATCGGACGTTGGTTCTTTAAACGGGTACATGATAATATCTCACAATATATATTTGTCCTCTCGATGGTGTTCTTCGGTGCTTTCCTCGCACAATTGGCAGGGATGGAAGCAATTATCGGCTCTTTCCTGGCCGGATTGGCGCTGAACAGGCTGATCCCTCAAAGTTCGCCTTTGATGAACCGGGTGGAATTTGTCGGTAACGCTATTTTTATTCCTTTCTTCCTGTTGAGCGTCGGCATGCTTATCGATTACAGAGCCTTCTTTACCAGCTTCGAAACGATAAAGGTCGGTATTGTCATGATCGTTGTCGCTACCGCTGCAAAATATGCCGCCGCATGGCTGACGCAAAAAACATTCCGGCTATCGGTCGACCAGCGAAGAGTCATCTTCGGATTAAGCAATGCACAGGCGGCCGCGACCCTGGCGGCAGTTATGGTCGGTTATAACGTCATACTGGGAACAACACCGGAAGGCGAACCGATCCGCCTCCTGAATGAAAGTGTCCTGAACGGAACGATCCTGATGATCCTGGTAACCTGTGCCATTGCCTCCTTCTCCGCTCAAAAGGGAGCACACAATATAGCCATGAAAGAGTCTGAAGAGGCACACGACGAGAATGATACGAAAGACGAACATATCCTGATCCCTGTCAGCAATGAAGAGACGGTTGAAGAATTGGTCCATCTAAGCCTGGCTGTTAAATCGAAAACCAATACCAGCGGGTTATACGCACTCAAAGTAATAGATAACCACAATTCGGACGAAAAGGCTCTGAAATCGTCCAAACGGGTGTTACAAACAGCCGTCGACACAGCCGCTGCCACAGACGTACGCCTGAAAGGGTTACTTCGCTACGACCTGAGTATCTCCAACGCTATCACCAGCGTTGTCAAGGAGCGGGAAATAACCGATCTTGTCCTGGGGTTACACAAAGAAAAAGACATCCCGGCAGCTTTTCTCGGAAATATCGTTGAAAACGTATTACAACATAGCAGTGTAACGACCTTCATATATAAACCTGTACAACCGCTTTCGACCATCAAACGCCATTTGATCATCATTCCTGACCAGGCGGAAAAGGAAATCGGCTTCATTCAGATCATGGACAGAATATGGAATGTATTGCAGAATACCGGAGCAAAAGTGGTATTTTACGGTTCGGACGATACATTAAAAGCCATAAAAAAAGTGTTTGCCAAAAGGGCCGGAGAAATCTCTTATACAACTTTCAGCGACTGGGATGATTTTCTGATTGTCTTCCGGGACGTGAAAGCCGACGACAGCATGTGGATCATTTTCAGCCGGAAAGAAGGTCTGTCGTATAATTCAGTCATGCCCCGTATTCCGGGATATCTGAATAAATATTTCCAATCCAACAGCTTCATTCTCTCTTATCCGATACAGGCTAGCATGGATGAAGGTACAAGGTATCTGACTTGAGGAAATTGAGAATTAGGGGTGGATGGTCGACAGTTTAGTAAGCTATAAAATCATAAAGCGTGAACAGTTGTTGACATATTTCAGTTATATTTGCAGACTGGAACAGATAAGTACTTCAAAAAATGATGAATAAAGCATTACATAGAATGGGAGAATATGTCATGTTGATGGGGAAATCCATATCAATACCTGACAGATGGAGCATGTTCTTCAAACAATTGATAAAAGAGATCTACAAACTGGGAGTAGACTCCCTTTGGATCGTAATTATCATTTCAGTCTTTATCGGTACGGTAATCGCAATTCAGATATCGCTGAATATCAGTTCTCCGCTGATTCCTAAGTTTACGATCGGATATACGACTCGTGAAATTATCCTTCTTGAATTTTCTTCCTCTATCATGTGTTTGATCCTGGCGGGTAAAGTCGGTAGTAATATTGCCTCCGAGATCGGGACTATGCGTGTAACGGAGCAGATCGATGCGATGGAGATCATGGGAGTGAATTCGGCTAATTTCCTAATCATGCCGAAAATTGCCGGGCTGATGATCTTTATTCCAGTATTGGTTATATTCAGTATGTTCACCGGTATATTGGGAGGTATTGCAGCCAGCCACTCGACGGGAACGGGAATGACCCCCGCTTCTTTCGAATACGGATTGCAGTTTTATTTCAATGAATTCTATATTTGGTATTCTATTATAAAATCAGTGGTTTATGCCTTCATAATCTCATCGATAGCCGCTTATTTCGGTTACTATGTAAAAGGAGGTGCGCTTGAAGTTGGTAAAGCCAGTACAAACGCCGTAGTAATGAGCAGTATCATGATCCTGCTGGCAGACGTAATAATGACCCATTTAATGCTTACGTAAAAATGATAGAAGTAAAAAATATAACGAAATCATTTGAAGGTCGTACCGTACTGAATAATATCAGTGCCGTCTTCGAAACGGGTAAAACCAATCTTATTATCGGACGAAGCGGTTCCGGTAAAACGGTTTTGATCAAGAATATTATCGGGCTGATGAAACCGGATTCAGGAGAGATCCTGTATGACGGTCGCGACTTGACTTCAATGGGGAAATTAGAGCTTAATATGCTTCGCCGGGAAATGGGTATGTTGTTTCAAGGTTCGGCTCTGTTCGACAGCATGACGGTTCTTGAAAATGTAATGTTCCCCCTTAATATGTTTTCTAAAGACTCTTTTAAAGAAAGGGAAAAGAGAGCGATGTTCTGCCTAGAGCGTGTAAACCTTTCGGAAGCCGAGCATTTGTATCCGTCCGAGATCAGTGGCGGTATGATGAAACGTGCAGCTATCGCCCGCGCCATTGCCTTAAATCCAAAATATCTCTTTTGTGACGAACCGAACTCAGGCCTCGATCCAAAGACTTCTTTGCTGATTGACGACCTGATCCACGACATCACGACTGAATATAAGATGACGACTGTCATTAACACCCACGATATGAACTCGGTGATGAATATCGGAGAAAATATCATCTTCATCAAGGAAGGTGTCAAAGAATGGCAGGGGACAAAAGATCAGGTCATTACTTCCAACAATAAAGCACTGAATGACTTTATCTTTGCATCCGACCTGTTCCGCAAGGTGAAAGAGGTGGAGATGCAACAGGAAGAAGGATAAATAAAAAAGCTCCGGTCGATCGACCGGAGCTTTTTTATTTAGTACCCGAACAATTCTTCTTTACTTAGTTTTGTGATCGGCCCATACTCGGAAAGGGCTTTCAGATCCAGATCTTTTTCATCACCAAGCACGCAATAGGTATACTTACGACCTTTCACCCATTTTTCCTGGAAAGCTTTAATCTCGTCCAAAGTCATGGATGGTGCCTTTTCGTAAAGCTCTTTGCGGCTATCTACGTTCAATCCCATATCCTGTGCATTCATATACGACCATAACACATTCGATTTTGTGATACGATCCGTACGCAAACGCGTGATCAACGCATCCTTTGCTAGCTCGAAAGCTTTTTCCGATTCAGGCATATTATTGATAATATCATCAAATGCTTTCATAGCATCGATCATCTTGTCATTTTGAGTAGCGATGAACGTACGATATACATACGGATATTTTAATTTGGAAGGGGTAATAAGGAACGCCCCGGCGGAGTAGGCCAGACCGCGTGCTTCACGCATTTCCTGGAATACAATAGCATTCATTCCTCCTCCAAAATACTCATTATACATATTCAATGTAGGCTGGATAGCCGGATCGAATTTCTCACCCCGGTTAGAGACAGCGGAGAAATAGATCTGTTTGGCATCGTACTGCGCCAGTAAGACTTTATTTCCGGTAGTTTCCTGTTGCTTAAAGTCTGCGGCTGCCGGAACCGGATTCAACGTTGCAGGAACATTGTGGTATTTCTCTATAATGTCCAGCAATGCCTGTGTTTTCTCCGGGCCATAGTACATGATAGTATGTTCGTATGAGTTTATCTTACGGATACGGTCTACGAGTTCCTGCGGATTCATCTGCTGCAACTCGGCAGTTGTCAGCACATGAGTAGCAGAAGAGTTAGGCCCCCAAATAGCATATTGGATCAGTTTATTGAAATTCTGTCCCTGATTCAATTTTGCATCGGCTCTTTTCTTCAAGATATCATCTGCCAGATTTGCGTATGTATCCTTATTAACCTGGGCATCCGCCAGTAGTTCTTCAAACAAAGCCATTGCCTGCGGCATCTTTTCCTGTAAACCCTCCAACATCACATAAGTGCGATCGGAACCGGGGAATACACTGAAATAACAGGCCAGACGATAAAATTCTTCATTTATCTCCTTCAGGCTTTTCTTTGATGTTCCGAGATATTTCATGTATTCAAAGGCTGTACCCATTGCCTTATCATTATCATTCCCCATGTCAAATACATACATTAACGAGAATATATCGTTCGTTGTATTTTGCTTGTAAAGAACGGGAATACCGGATTTAGCGGTCAGTTTCTGCAGGTCTTTATCATAATCCAGGAATACCGGTTCGATAGGAGTCACATTTGAAGCCTGGATCTCTTTCAGGAAGACACTTGAGCTGTCGCGGTTCATTACGATCGGAGTAATCTTCGGTTTATCTATTTTCTTTTCATTCGGGTCTTTGCCTTCCCGCTTATAAATAAGGGCATAGTTGTCACCGAAATATTTATTCGCGAATTCAACGATCTGAGGTTTAGTGATTTTGCTCATTCTATCCAACTGAGCAACCTCATCTTTCCAGTCCACACCATTTATGAAGGAAGAGACAAACATATCGGCACGGCTGTAATTATTATCCAGGCGATACATCTGCATCAATTTATAATTGTTGATAGCAGCCTCTAAAAGCCCCTCGTCGAACTCTCCTTTTTTCAATTTATCTATCTCTGCCAGGAAAAGATCCTTTACTTCGTCAAGCGTTTGTCCCTGTTTCGGACGACCGCCTATAACGAATGCATTATAATCTGCCATATCATAAGTACCGGCATAACAGCTAAGTACTTTCTGTTGCTGTACCAGGTCGATATCCAACAGACCGGCTTTTCCGTTATTAATGATTTCACCCGTCAGGTTCAATAAGTCCTGCTCAGGGGAAGCAGCACCTGGGAAACGCCATCCTAATGTCACATTTTCAGCATCCACTCCCAATACATCCTTTACAACCGGAGCTTTGATAGGAGATTCGTGTGTCACCGGTAATGCCGGCAAATTCGGATTCGGCTGCAAATGGCTGAAGTATTTATTGATTATAGCAATAGTCTGGTCGGGATCAAAATCACCGGACATACAGATCGCCATATTATTCGGCACATACCAGGTATTGTGGTAATTTTTGATATTGGTGATCGACGGGTTCTTCAGGTTCTCCTGCGTGCCTAAAACGGTCTGTGTTCCGTAAGGATGATCCGGGAAAAGAGCATTTAAAACGGCTTCATAGACTTTACGTCCGTCACTGGTCAGAGACATGTTCTTTTCTTCGTAGACTGTCTCCAACTCGGTATGAAAACCACGAATCACATTATTTTCAAAACGGTCTGCCTGGATTTTTGCCCAGTTATCGATCTGGTTGGAAGGGATATCTTCGGTATAAACAGTCATATCGAAGCCCGTATAGGCATTTGTCCCGTTCGCACCGATAGCAGACATCAGCTTGTCGTATTCGTTCGGAATAGCATATTTCGACGCTTCATAAGAAATGCTGTCTATCTGATGATAAATAGCTTTCCGTTCCCCTTCATCGGTTGTCTTCCGGTATACTTCAAACAGTTGTTCGATTTCATCGAGCATCGGTTTTTCCTGTTCGTAATTCTGAGTCCCGAACTTCTGCGTACCTTTGAACATCAGATGTTCAAAGTAATGTGCCAACCCGGTCGTTTCAGCCGGGTCATTCTTCCCGCCAACCCTCACAGCGATGTAAGTCTGGATACGCGGTGTCTCTTTGTTTACGGTCAAATACACTTTCAAGCCGTTATCCAGCGTATAGATACGTGCTTTCATGGGATCATTCGGGACTGACTCGTACTTAAACGGGGAAGTCTCTTTACAGGCTGCGGTCAGTAAAATAATTACGGCCAGCGAAAAAAGCTGAATAATTCTACGCATACGATTTAGATTTAGGAATTACTTAGGAGCCAAATATAGGAAAATATAATTCAAATAACCTTCATAAGGCATTTAATTATTGGTTATTACACGAAAAAAAGCGATTATCGCAACAATATGCAATAACCGCCTTCCTATACTTATTCCGGATATCAGATCCCGAATGCTTCTTTCACTTTATCTACATAATCCAGTTTTTCCCAGGTAAACAACTCTACTTCGCAGATGGTTGGTTTCGGGTTATAACGGGAAGTGAATGTTTTTGTCACTGTTTCCGGTTTACGTCCCATGTGACCGTAAGAGGCTGTTTCCAGATAGATCGGGTTACGCAGCTTCAAGCGTTCTTCAATAGCTTTCGGACGCATATCGAAAATGTTCCAGATCTTTTCTGCAATCTCGCCGTCGGTAAACTTAACATTGGAACGACCGAAGGTATTTACAAAAATATTCATCGGTTTAGCAACACCGATTGCATAAGATACCTGTACCAGCATTTCGTCGGCTACACCGGCTGCAACCAGGTTCTTAGCGATATGACGAGCGGCATAAGCAGCCGAGCGGTCAACCTTCGAGGGGTCTTTACCAGAGAAAGCACCACCACCGTGTGCACCCTTACCACCATAAGTATCTACAATGATCTTACGGCCGGTCAGACCTGTATCACCGTGAGGACCACCGATCACGAACTTACCGGTCGGGTTCACATGATAAATGATATCATCGTTGAACAAAGCCTGTACATGAGCCGGATACTGTGCCTTTACACGAGGTACGAGGATATTCTTTACATCTGCTGCAATCTTCTTCTGCATGGCGATATCGGCTTCTTCCTGGCTGATACCCTTCGGGCCGATAAATTCGTCATGCTGGGTAGATACAACGATCGTATCGATGCGTAACGGCTTACCGTTGTCATCGTATTCAATAGTTACCTGGCTCTTTGCATCCGGACGGAGGTAAGGCATCAGGTCGTTTTCATTCTTACGTATCTCAGCCAGTTCCCACAACAAACTGTGTGAAAGATCCAGCGCCAGAGGCATGTAATTCTCAGTTTCATTTGTAGCATAGCCAAACATCATACCCTGGTCGCCTGCTCCCTGGTTATAAGGATCTTCGCGTTCAACACCACGGTTAATATCTCCACTCTGTTCGTGGATAGACGAGAACACACCGCATGATTTTGCTTCGAACTGGTATTCACTCTTAGTGTAACCAATCTTTTCGATCACGTTGCGTGCTACATCCTGCACATCTACATAAGCACTTGATTTAACTTCTCCAGCCAAGACAACCTGTCCGGTTGTAACAAGGGTTTCGCAAGCAACTTTCGAGTTCTTATCATAAGCAAGAAACTCATCCAGCAAAGCATCCGATATCTGATCGGCTACTTTATCGGGGTGCCCTTCGGACACCGATTCGGAGGTGAATAAATAACTCATTACTTTGAAATTAGTTGACAGATGACAAGTGACAGTTGACAGTTATAAAAACCACAGACCGAAACCTGATACTGACAAGTGATTATTAATAATGAATTGATAACGGAAGAATCATATATGCCGAACGGCTAAGAAAAGTATCTTGTTTTTAGCATTTTTTCCTGTGGTTGCAAGCAATACAAATCTATCCACATCAATTCTGTTGCAAAGATACAAATAATTGAGAATTTAAAGTTGAAAATTGAAAATTATTTTTTCTTCTTTGTGTTACGAAGTGCTTTTTTATACTTGTATTCAGCTTTCATCTTAGCCGAACCCGATTTATGAGTACCTTTCAGAAAATCAGAATATTTGATTTTTCTTTCTCCGGTATTTTCTTCACTGGCCTTTTTCTTGAAGACCATACCGCCACCTGTCAGGATTTTTTCTATATCGTTCATTGTTTTATTTATATTCGTTCATTTGAAAAACAGAAAGAAAGCACAAAATGTTGCACTTACATAAGAGAGATTACCGGCTTCTTAAATACCGGATGGATTACGTCAGGGGCAATCTCCGCCAACGGCTCCATTACAAACTGACGCTCATGCATCAGGGGATGCGGCAAGGTCAGCTCCGGAGTCTGCAGAATAAGATCGTCATACAGCAATATATCGATATCGATAATACGGTCGTGATACGCCCCGTTACTCTTTTGCGTTCGTCCCATTTCCAGTTCGATCTGCTGGGTTGCTTTCAGCAGTTCCAACGGCGACAATGAAGTCTCCAGCTGTAAGGCTGCATTCAAGAATGTATTGTCGGACTGGAATCCCCAGGGTTCCGTTTCGTAAAAACCGGAAAGGGCGAGAACGTCTCCCACCCTTTCAGCTAACAGCGCGGCGGCCGTTATCATATTCCGTCTTTTATTTCCTATATTCGTACCTAAAGCAAGGTATACAATAGCCATAATCAACGTTTATAAGATCAGCATGGCATCACCGTAAGCACCGAAACGATACTTTTCTTTCAATGCCACTTCATAGGCATCCATAATCAAATCGTAACCACCGAATGAAGCAGTCATCATCAGAAGAGTAGACAACGGCATGTGGAAATTTGTGATCATGCTGGTTGCCACACTGAAATCATACGGCGGGAAAATGAACTTATTCGTCCATCCTTCGAATTCTTTCAGGTGTCCGTCTGTACTTACTGCTGTTTCAACAGCACGCATCACGGAAGTACCCACGGCGCAGATCTGACGTCCGTCGTCCTTACCTCTGTTTACGATATCGACAACATCCCCGTTTACGATCATCTGTTCGGAGTCCATTTTATGCTTTGTCAGGTCTTCCACGTCGATCTCACGGAAATTACCCAGTCCGGAATGAACCGTCAGAAAAGCAAAACGACAGTCTTTTATTTCCAGACGTTTCATCAATTCACGGCTGAAGTGAAGACCGGCAGCAGGAGCTACAACAGCACCTTCTTCAGTTGCAAAGATGTTCTGGTAACGATCTTCGTCATCCGGTTCGACCGGACGGTCGATATATTTTGGCAGCGGGGTTTCGCCCAATGCATATAATGCTTTTTTAAATTCGTCGTGGTTACCGTCATACAGGAAACGCAGTGTACGGCCACGTGAAGTAGTATTGTCAATGACTTCAGCCACCATCGAATCGTCTTCTCCGAAATACAGTTTGTTACCGATACGTATCTTACGTGCCGGATCTACCAATACGTCCCAAAGACGCAGGTCTTCGTTCAGTTCACGCAGCAAAAAGACTTCAATACGTGCACCGGTTTTTTCTTTATTCCCGTACAAACGGGCAGGGAAAACCTTCGTGTTATTGAAGATAAATACATCCTTCTCTCCAAAATAGTCCAACAGATCTTTAAATACCTTATGCTCTATTTCGCCGGTGTTACGATTAACAACCATCATACGGGACTCATCCCTGTTCTTTGCAGGATGAAGAGCGATCAAATCCTCCGGTAAATTAAATTTGAATTTAGACAGCTTCATAATGTTACTTTATTTATTTTCTTTTTATTCTTATCATTTGTCAGAGGATACAGACCCAACTTCACCAGCCGGACAATCTCCTACCGCCTCATCCAAAAATGCATCTATCTCTTCCGGATTCATGCATTTATCCAATGTTATATCTCCGATCCGGGTACGTTCCAACCCGATCAGATGAGCTCCCGAATGTAAGGCCGTACCGACATCACGGGCCAAAGCACGGATATAAGTACCTTTGCTACACACCACACGGATCTTAATGACCGGCAGGTTACATTCCAGTAACTCCATTTCGTCGATCACCAATGTCTTCGACTTCAACTCCACTTCTTCACCTTTGCGTGCCAGTTCATAAGCACGCTTCCCATCTACTTTACAAGCAGAAAAAACCGGGGGGATCTGTTGAATGATACCTACAAACGAATTCAGTACCTCTTCTACCATCTCCCGGGTTATATGTTCTGTCGGATATACAGCATCTATCTCTTTTTCCAGGTCGAAAGAAGGCGTTGTCTCACCCAGTTTCAGCGTTGCAACGTATTCTTTGGTCTGATACTGGAATTCGTCGATCCTTTTGGTTGCTCTCCCGGTACAAACGATCATTACCCCGGTAGCCAACGGATCAAGCGTTCCGGCATGTCCGACCTTTATCTTTTTTACTTTCAGCTTCCGCGACAACTTATACCGGAACTTGTTCACCAGATCGAACGACGTCCATGTCAGCGGTTTGTTAAAATATAAAACCTCTCCTGCTATAAAATCCATTCTATATTATTTCATCAATGTACATGCAATAGTGATCAAACCGGCTATTGCACAATAAATAGCAAAGTAGATCAACTTCCCTTTTTTCACAATATTGATCATCCACTTACAAGCCAGACAACCGGAAAGG
This sequence comes from uncultured Parabacteroides sp., assembly GCF_905196875.1. Taxonomy (GTDB): domain Bacteria; phylum Bacteroidota; class Bacteroidia; order Bacteroidales; family Tannerellaceae; genus Parabacteroides. The sequence continues at coordinate 82,564 of NZ_CAJJWO010000010.1, forward strand.
AAAGCAGCTACAAAACCAACGACCAGTGAAAGTGTCGGAATATCTCCGGCCACATCTTCACCCTTAACCATCTTCAATACATCCAATAAGGCTTCACCCAAAATCGGAGGGATCACCATCAAGAAAGAAAACTGAGCCAGTTTCGCCTTATTATTACCCAACAATAAACCCGTAGCAATCGTTGTACCCGAACGTGAAAGTCCGGGCAAAACAGCACAAGCCTGGGCTAAACCGATAATAAAAGCATCTTTCATCGAAATCTTTTCTTTCTGCCGCGGCTTTGCATAATAAGAGAATGCCAGCAAAGCAGCCGTTACCAGCAGCATACAACCGACGATAAGCAAACCCGAGCCAAAGATAGCTTCGACTTTATCTTTGAAAAATACTCCCACGATACCAACCGGTATCATCGAAATCAGGATATTGATCGCATAACGTGTTTCGCTATTCATCTCAAACTTGAATAACCCGCGGAATATCCATTCGATCTCTTTCCAGAGTATTACTAATGTACTAAGTACCGTAGCCACGTGGACCACGATCGTAAATATCAGATTCTCTTCTCCTTCAATTCCAAACAGGGCCGATCCGATTGCCAAATGACCGCTGCTGCTTACGGGAAGATACTCCGTCAGTCCCTGTACGATTCCCAGCACTAAGGCCTCTAACCAACTCATTCTGTTACTTCTTTACCTTTACTGTTCTTCAGGATTCCTACAATCATCAGACCGAAACCGATCACAGTTACCACCGGTGCAACAACAATACGTCGTGTACTGAATATTTCCGGATTAAAACTGGTTGCATCACCTGATCCACCACCACTCATCAACATGAAACCAATAATGATTACTGCTACAGCAACTGCAATCAGAATAAAATTTTCTTTACCGAATGCAAAATCTCTTTTAGCCATCTCTCTTTGTTTATTTTAAATGTAATACAACTTATCAACACCCATACGGAGGTACTTGTTTACAGCAAAAATGGTAGCCGTAATAGATAACAGTATTCCCAGCAGGAATACTGCGGCATAAACCACCAGTAAAGCCTTCATATCCAATAATTGAATAAAGCCGTCCAACTCGTGTTGTAAGTAATATAACGAACCAGTCAGCATCAATATTGCAAGGATAGAAGCAAAAATACCACTTACCACATTATAACGGACAAAAGGCCGGCGTATAAAGCCGGAAGTGGCACCTACCAATTTCATTGTATGGATCAAAAAACGCTTTGAATAGATCAATAACCGGATTGTATTACTGATCAGTACAAATGATATGGCCATCAGCATAACGGCCAGTGTGAGCAGGATAATGCTCAGACGTTTCATATTATCGTTTACCATCTGCATCATATCTTTACGGTAAAGCAGGTCGGATACAGATGTATATGTTTTTATTTTCTTTTCAATGTGCTGCAGGCTGTCCGGGTTTGCATATTCGGAATGCAGTTTTACTTCGATAGAGGCTTGCAGAGGATTAAAGCCCAGAAATGTTTCAGGATTCTCTCCCAGTTCTTCTTCCAGTTCTTTTGCAGCTTGTTCTTTAGATATATATTCGGTCGATTTGATAAAGGGAAGCGCATCCAGGCTTTTCTGCATTTTCTTAATATCAGCCTCTTTCTGGTTATCTTTTAATACAATTGAAAATGAAATGTTCTCCTTGACATAGACCGATAACTTATTCCCCAACAACCCCATCAGTAAAATCAAGCCCAGCAGAAAGAGCACCAGAGCAATACTGATAATAGACGTAAGACGAGAATTAAAGAAAGAAACCGAGCTAACCTTATTATTTTCAGCCATCAGACGTAACCTTATTATTATTCAACAAATTGAGGAGATATGTACAGAGCACATACCTCCCAATTTTTCTGCAAAAGAACGAATAAATTGCGAGACAGCCGTCAGATTATAATTATTTAACCATTTATAAACCTGCCGGTTCGCACTCATCATTCTACCGGTTCACCGAATAATGTTGCCGAAGAGGCTCTGTTGATTCTTACCTTCACAAATTGCCCGACTTTATAGTTTTTCTTATCGAAAATCACGACTTTGTTTTGGCTCGTACGCCCGAACAACTGTTCGCGTGAACGTTTGGAGAAACCTTCGATCAGAACCTCAAACTCTTTTCCTATATCACGCAGGTTACTTTCTTCCGACAGCTGATTCTGTAAATCGATCATTCCCTGCAAACGACGTACTTTTTCTTCTTCCGATACCGTATCAGGGAGATGTTTGGCCGCATAGGTTCCGGGACGTTCAGAATATTTGAACAGGAAAGCGGCGTCATATCTGACTTCGCGCATCAATGAAAGTGTTTCTTCATAATCTTCTTCTGTTTCCGAATGAAAACCACAGAACAGATCGGTTGCAATCGAAGCTTCCGGAACGATACGGCGAATAGCGGCGATACGATCGAGATACCATTCACGGGTATATTTACGGTTCATCACCTTCAGGATCTTCGAGCTACCCGACTGAGCCGGCAGATGTATGTACTTACATATATTATTATGGGCGGCTATCACACGGAGTGTATCGTCGCTCATATCTTTCGGATGAGAGGTCACAAAGCGAATGCGCATATTCGGCGCCTCCTCGGCTACACGTTCCAGCAGCATTGGGAAAGTAACCGTTTCACCGTCTTTTTCAAAAGCATACGAATTCACATTCTGCCCAAGCAATGTCGCCTCTTTAAAACCTTTGTCACGCATGTCCCTTATTTCATTCAGGATACTTTCCACATCGCGGCTACGTTCACGTCCACGAGTATAAGGTACGATACAATACGTACAGAAATTATTACACCCACGCATAATCGACACAAAACCCGAGATATGCACGCCACCCAACTTCAGGGGCATGACATCTTTATAGGTTTCCTGTGTGGAAAGTTCAACATTGATCGCTTTTTCCCCATGCTCGACAGCACCTACCAGGTTTGGCAGATCCATATAAGAGTCCGGACCTACTACCAGATCGGCATGATGCACATTGATCAGTTCCTCTTTCACCCGTTCGGCCATACATCCCAGTACGCCCACAATCAGTGATTTCTTTTTCCGCTTTAGAGACTGAAAATACTGAAGCCGTCCGTAAATTTTCTGTTCCGCGTTATCGCGTACCGAGCAGGTATTTACAAAGACCGCATCCGCTTCTTCAATCTTGTCGGTCATAGCGTATCCGTCCATTTTCATGATGGAAGCTACCACTTCACTGTCTGCTACATTCATCTGGCACCCGTAGGTCTCGATGAACAACTTTTTCTCCTCATTTCCGGCTGCAGATTTTAAGTCTGCGCCATTTTCCTGATTCGTCATTTTGTTTCCGTTAATAAAATTTAAATACACGTATTCTATAAAAATAAACCGCCAAAGGCTTGCACAGTTCAATTTCGCCAATTATATTTGCATACGAAAAACGTAAATTTTTTCATAGTTAAGGTTTTGGTTAAATCGAATAAGGGTGGCTGTGAAGTTACCCTTATTTACTTTTATACCCTTTATAATTCTATCTTCTTTCACTATTCAATAAATCTTCGTACATTTGGAGTGCAAAAATAATCAAAGTTATGGATAACCTGGGCGATTGGATATATATTGTTTTCCTGATAGTTGCAGCAGTGAGCGGTTTATTCAGTTCAAAGAACAAGAAAAAACGCCCGACTCAGGTGCTGGGACAACCTGAATACGAGCCGGCTAAAGAGGAGCATACTCTCTCAGGCAAAGGCTTTTGGGAAATACTGGAAGAGGCAACTACTCCTCCCGAAAAGAAAGAAAATAAGAAAAAGAAAAAAGAAATACGGCAACCTAATCCTTTCTTGGCTGCCGAACAGGAAATCCACAAACCCAAAGTCAGTTCATCCCCGATCATGAATTTTCCGACCGAAGAGGAACATGCCCTTTTAGAGGATATTGAGTTCAATAACGCTGAAGAGTTAAGAAAAGCTGTTATTTACTCAGAAATACTTAACCGCAAGTATTGATCTATTTTCTTTTTTAATACCTTTGCAGCCGTTTAGCTGACTTATAAGTATTTATCTAATAAAAAATAATATCATGGCTTTAAAATTCATTACAGCTGAAGAAGCTGCTTCGTTCGTTCATCATAACGACAACGTCGGATTCAGTGGTTTTACACCAGCCGGATGCCCGAAAGTCGTTCCGGGTGCCATCGCAAAAAAAGCGATGGAAGAACATGCAAAAGGAAATCCTTTCCAGATCGGTATGTTTACCGGAGCTTCTACCGGTGATAAACTGGATGGCGAATTAGCTCGCGCCAATGCTATTAAATTCCGTACTCCGTACCAATCAAACAAAGACTTACGTGCATTACTGAATGCTCATGGAGCACAGTATTTCGACATGCACCTGTCTGAACTGGCACAGGACCTACGTTATGGTTTTCTTGGAAAGATCGATGTAGCAATCGTTGAAGCTGCCGATGTAACCGAAAACGGTGAAATCATCCCGACCAGCGGTGTAGGTATCGTTCCTACAGCTTGTCGCATGGCTGACCGTATCATCATCGAGTTGAATAGCAGACACCCGAAAGAAATCCGCGGTATGCACGACATCTACGAACCGGCAGATCCTCCTTACCGTCGTGAAATTCCAGTATATACTCCGTCCGACCGTATCGGAACTCCTTATATTAAAGTAGATCCGGCTAAGATCGTCGGTATCGTAAAGACAGAAGAGCCGAACGAAGGAGGTAAATTCTCACCGCTGGATGACGTTACAATGGCTATCGGTAAAAATGTTGCCGACTTCCTGGTAAGCGAAATTAAAGCCGGCCGTCTGCCGAAAGAATTCGTTCCCCTGCAGAGTGGCGTAGGAAATGTAGCCAATGCTGTTTTAGGTTGCATGGGTGCTAACAAAAATATTCCTGCATTCAATGTATATACGGAAGTTATCCAGGATGCAGTTATCAGCCTGATGAAAGAAGGCCGCGTGAAATTTGCCAGCGGTTGTTCTTTATCTGTAAGTAATGAAGTAATCCGTGAAATTTACGGTAACCTCGATTTCTTCAAAGACAAGATCCTTCTTCGTCCGCAGGAAATCTCTAACAATCCGGAAGTGGCTCGTCGTCTTGGATTGATCGCAATCAATACGGCACTGGAAGCTGATATCTTCGGTAATATCAACTCTACTCATGTATCAGGAACAAGAATGATGAATGGTATCGGTGGATCTGGTGACTTTACCCGTTCAGCGATGTTGTCTATCTTCACCACTCCTTCTACAGCCAAAGACGGTAAGATCAGTGCTTTCGTTCCGATGGTGTCTCACCTGGATCACAGCGAACACTCAGTAAAGATTATCATCTCTGAATATGGCGTAGCCGACCTGCGTGGAAAATCGCCTATCGAACGCGCTAACTGTATTATCGACAATTGTGTTCATCCGGATTACCAGCCGTTGTTGAGAGAATATCTGGCAATGGGAGTGAAAGGTCATACTCCGCAGAACCTGAAATGTTGCTTCGCTTTCCACGAAGAACTGGCTACAAGCGGCGATATGCACAATGTAGACTGGAGCAAGTATAATAAGTAAGAAATACCGGAGATCCGGTACAAAATAAAAATCCTTCCGAATGAAATTTGATTTTCTTTCGGAAGGATTTTTTATTTTCAGAGAAACAACCTATCAGGGTTGCTTTCCGATATAAGCCAGGATACCACCGTCTACATATAATACATGTCCGTTTACGAAGTCGGATGCATCGGAAGCGAGGAATACGGCCGGTCCCATCAAATCTTCCGGAGTTCCCCAACGAGCAGCCGGAGTCTTGGCTATGATGAAGGAGTCGAACGGATGGCGTGAGCCGTCCGGTTGAGTTTCACGAAGCGGAGCTGTCTGCGGGGTAGCGATATAACCCGGGCCGATACCGTTACACTGGATGTTATATTGACCGTATTCGGAAGCGATATTACGAGTCAGCATCTTCAAACCACCCTTAGCGGCCGCATAAGCAGAAACGGTTTCGCGTCCCAGCTCACTCATCATCGAGCAGATATTAATGATCTTTCCGTGACCTTTCTTAATCATGGAAGGGATAACTGCTTTAGAAACGATGAACGGAGCATTCAAATCCACATCGATCACCTGACGGAACTCGGCAGCCGACATTTCATGCATCGGAATACGTTTGATAATACCGGCATTGTTTACCAGGATATCGATCACACCCACTTCCTTTTCGATTTGGGCAACCATGGCATTCACCTGGTCTTCGTTAGTCACGTCGCAAACATATCCGTTAGCTTCGATCCCTTCCGCTTTGTAAGCAGCCAGACCTTTATCCACCAATTCCTGTTTGATATCGTTGAAAACGATCTTCGCACCTGCCTGGGCAAAGGCAGATGCCAATGCGAAACCAATTCCGTAAGAAGCACCTGTTACAAGTGCAACTTTTCCTTCTAATGAGAAATTTACCATAACAAATAATGTGTTAATGTGCCAATATGCCAATGTGCCAATAAACGCACAAGCAGTTAACACTGATTTTTTTATTTATAGCAACGGGGAATTGGCACATCGGCACATTTTCCCCATTGGCATATTATTTTATGTCCGTAATTTTAGAAAAATCCTGATCGCCATAATCGAGGTTCTCGCCACCCATTCCCCAGATAAAGGTATAGTTATGAGTAGCAGCAGCACTGTGGATAGACCATTCAGGAGATAAAACAGCCTGATCCCCTTTCATCCAGATATGACGCGTTTCATCCACTTCACCCATAAAATGGCAGATAGCCTGATCTTCTGGGATATCGAAGTAGAAATAAGCTTCCATACGGCGGCTGTGAACGTGGGCCGGCATGGTATTCCATACACTTCCCGGTTTCAGCTCGGTCATACCCATCTGCAACTGGCAGGTAGGCAATACTTGGTTTACGATCATCTTGTTGATATTACGGTCGTTCGACATTTCGAGCGAACCCATAGCAGCCACAACGGCATCCGCTTTCGTTATTTTTTTATCCGGATAGTTACGGTGAGCCATAGTGGAGTTGAAATAAAACTTAGCCGGATTCTTTGCGTCCTTGCTTTCGAAAGTCACTTCGCGATCGCCCGAACCCAGGTAAAGCGCTTCTTTAAAATCGAGTTCGAATGTTGCATCACCGGCTTTCACAACGCCGGGGCCACCTACGCAGAAAATACCTATCTCGCGACGAGTCAGAAAATAAGGAGCCTTCAACGGATCGATCGCTTCCAGCTTCAATACTTCACCGACAGGCATAGCGCCTCCTACGATCATTCGGTCGTACATGGAATAAACCATATTCACTTCATTCGGTGCGAAAACCGTTTCGATCAGGAAATCCCGACGAATACGCTTGGTATCGTACTGCTTTGCATCTTCCGGATGCGCGGCATACCGCAATTCATAATTTGTTTTCATTCTGATTCTATTTATTTTGTTATTACTTACTTCAACGCATGATCAGCCTTTACATCACTCTCCCCGTTCCAGGCACGAAGATTCGTCCATTCGGTATAAGGGCCCGACCAAAATTCGTCTGTTGCCGGAAGCCCCAAAGGCAATAAACCTACAGCACAAAGATATACACTTCCTGTATTTATATAAGACTCCGACATATCGATTTGTTCACCGGTGAAACCGACACGCAGCCAACCGTTTGCATCGAAATTCTTCGGAGATTTCATCACATTGCGAATCACGGCAGTCATACCGCAACGAACCTGGGCCGGTTTTACCCGTTCAGGCAAGATGTGCATCAGACTGGCTTGTGCTAATGCATGGAAAGCACCGAAACGATAGACTATGGAACGGCCTACAACCGGAAAAGTCCCCTCCGGCGAAATAAAACGTTCCAGTTGCTCTGCATATCGTGTATGACGGGGCAATTGTGTTTCTGCAAAATCGGCCCCTTCGAGATTATGTTTCTTCATGATCAACAGAACATCTGTCAGCATCGGATGAATTACAAAGCTGTTATAGTAGTCCATATGGAAAGCAGGACCGTCGCCATACAAAGCATCGCCTTTATACCATTCGTCACGGAATTTCTTCACGCCGTAAGTCAGACGATCCATATCGCACTCGCCGGTAAATTCGAGCAGGGCGGCCTCAACAGTAGAAGCAAACAAAAGCCAGTTGTTTTCCCACGGTTTGATTGCACGGCTACGTTTTAGTTCAGTGATCATCCATTCTTTTGCCTGCGGGTCGAGATTATCCCACAACTGAGTTTTGGCACGCAACAAACCTTGCGCCAGAAAAGCTGCATCGACGAGCGGCTGATAAGGCTTTCCAAATACAAGATAATCAGGAGATTCCGGGTTAACAGCATTCTTCAAACCTTTCACAGCCAGTTTGATATATTTATCACGCAATTGTCCTTCCGGCGTATTGTCCGGTCCCAGCTCCAGCCAGGGAGCAATACCGCAGATCAAACGACCAACCGCTTCCAGGTGAGCAAAATCGCTTCTGTCTTTCGATAACGATTCATAAGGCATATTCTTCTTCAGCGTGTTGTTACTCAGGTTTGTCAACACCGGATCGGCAATACGGGTTAAAGTTTCCACCCAGAAAGCGCGGTCTTGTGTACCATCCTGCTGCTGTGCTTTACCAGTGAAAGAGAAACACAGGCAACACACCAAAATGGCTGTTGTTTTTAATAGATTAGTCATGGTGTATTATTTTTCAGTTAGTTTCTTCAGACGCATCAAAGCCTCTACATAATAATAATCAGCATAGCTCAACGGCACATCCACTTCGCTGTTTCCGGGTAAATGACCGGTAGAATGCATCAGGGCAAAATTACAGTTCGTTCCTTTCGCTGCCAGATATTCAGGAGAAGTAAGCGAACGAACCTGCTGTTCGGCAAAGTCCAGATAACTCTTTGCCTGATCGCTGTTATCCAGCTGGCTCAACTCAATCAGGGCAGAAGCCATAATAGCCGCAGCTGAAGCATCTCTCGGCACATTAGGAATTTCCGGAGCATCAAAATCCCAATAAGGGACCTTGTCTGCCGGCATATTCGGATGATTCATAATGAAGGCTGCCACATGTTTAGCCTGATTCAAATATTCCGGTTTACCAGTTTCACGGGCCATCATAGTAAATCCATATAATGCCCAAGCCTGACCGCGGGCCCATGCAGACTCGTCGGCATATCCCTGATGGGTTTGTTTTTTATGAGGGACACCTGTTATCGTATCGTAAGAAACCACATGATAACAGCTATAGTCATCACGAAAATGGTTGTTCATCGTTTTATCGGCATGGGAAACAGCCATCTTACGGAAACGATCGTCACCGGATGCTTTAGATGCCCAACTGAAAAATTCCAGGTTCATCATATTATCGATAATAACCGGGAACTGCCAGATCTTTTTATTGAAATCCCACGAACGGATGGCTCCTACACGATCGTCAAAGCGGGTAGCCAGTGAGTTAGCACCAGTCAGCATCACATCCTTATATTCTGGTTTACCAGTCAGGCGATAGCCATTACCATAGCTGCAATAAAGCATAAAGCCGACATCATGGCTATAAGTGATATTCTTCACTTCTTCCACACGGTCGGTATACATTTCCGCATATTTCTTTAGTTCGGGAGTCGGATTATTTTCGTACAGATACCACAATTCACCGGGGAAGAAACCACTGCACCACCAGGAATAGTCGCTTGTCTCCAGTTTTCCTTCCTTATCGATCGCTTTGGGAAGACGGCCTTCCTGGTTTTCCAGATCTTTAGCCATCAGCAAAGCCTGTTCGGTCGAAGCCTTCAGACCACGGTCAATTACGTCGGCAATAGGTTCTTGTTTTGGCTGCGAACTACAAGAAGAAAGTAACACTGTGAACGCAAACACACCACACGAGAGAAATTTGTTCATGATAAAAATAGGTTATTAAGTTTTTAAGATTGTGGCAAATATACAGGTTTATATTCTAAAATCGATAGTACCACCGAAAAAAGGTGTTAATTAGTTACCCACTATTTTCAATAATCAGTAATTGAATCAATACCTTTCACTATTTCATTTTCAAAAGCATTATAAAATCCGAATTCTGCAATTTAATGCAACTCACGAGACTGCCTAATGACAATACTTGCTGTACTTGTTTCTATGGTAAGAAACAAAGGGGTCAAATATTCATTTCCTTAATCCATAATTATTATAATTTCCATTCGAAACAATTATAGGTACAATCTCTTTTTTATAATCCCCTGTGTAGAGCAAAGCTGTTTCCCCTTTTTCAAGATAGAGACGAACTCTTCTATTATCAAGCCTTTTGTATTTAACTCCTTTCACGGTAAAAGGGGTATTAAAATTATGCTCTACAATACAAGACTCACCTGCCAGACTATGAATATTAATCCAATCAGTTGTACCATTTTTCCGTCCGGCAGAAACCAGAAAACCTCCTTCCGCACGTAACTGATAGAAGATAGCATCCCGCCAACTATCACTAACTCCAGGAAATATTCGTATTTTATTTCCCCAACTCTGAAGCAGCATATCCTGAAGCATACGGGTCAAACCTCCATACGTTTCCGAACAAGGATTCTTGCCCTCGGAATGCGTAAAATTGGCTGACAAATTAGATGTCTTCAAAGCCAACTCCAAATGTTTTAAAGCCTCTTCCCCCTTCTGCTGATATGAGTACATGGAACTTATAACCGCTTGCGTCCAGGTATTAGGGATGGAAGGACTTCCCCAATTTTCCAACGAACGCATTATGATCGAACGATTTTCCGGTTGATCGTAATTTATCAACGCATATGGATAAATTTGAAAAAGATGGCACCAATGGCGATGGCCGAGCGGTGCTTTATGATGAGCCGACGCCATATATCCATTTTCATCAGTCGGAAACGGGACCAACTTCTTTAAGACACGTTTCCATTCAGCCCGCTGCTTATCATCTATATGCAAACGATCGTCAATAGACAATAATGTCGTACATGCCCAACGAAGCGAAGACAGGTCATAATTCGTATCCGTATCATAAATAGCTTCAGGAGAATGACTTTTGGGTATATGGAGCATTCCTCTATCATCTGTGGTAACAACATTGAGTATAAAATTGGCAGCACGTTTCAAAAGAGGGAAAAAACGCTCTTCCAGATACCGGTCATCCATTGATACACGATAATGCTCCCACATGTAATACATCAGATAAATCAGGTTCGAACGTTCGGGATATTCGGCATTCGGCCACTCAAAGACCGACTCTATCTGATCCTTTCCCGTACAACGGACCAACCCCGCCGCGTTATGCCTCCATTGTTGTGGTATGCTATTGATCAAATTTTCTTCATTTGCATAAATAAAATCATGCAAAGTTGAAGCGAGTTCTATCTGATTAGAGATATGCAAAGAACTGAACAACATCTGTGTATTCAGATTAAACCATATCCCGGGCCATGTTGTCGATTTATACCAAGGCCCCATCAGGTCACACAAGGGCGCCCCTTTGCGCATCATGGAAGCCAGCCTATATTGCAATCCCCAATACAAAGACTCCATTTGGGGATGGGGTATGGAAACGAAACTTGCCGTATAATAGTTGTTCCACCAGTCGGCATGGGCTTTGCCTTCTTGCTCCATGACACGTTCGGAGGCAGAAGAATCAATCAAATCCACCGCCTTGTTTATTGCCGAATGATCCGGGTAACTATCTTGAATGGTGACCAACAAGCGTTTTCGTCCCTCCGACAATTTTACATCTTTCCATGCAGTGACATAACAACCACCGGCATCCCGGTTTTGAATGGCGACGTTCACGTTGTTTATTACTTTCATTTCGGCAGCCGGATTCAAATGACCGGAACCCTTCATGGGAAGCCGCGGAACCACAGACATTGCCGGACGAAAGATCCAATACCCATTCACATCTGCCGGAGAATCATATTCAAGGGCAATCACATCTCTATTTCTCAAAACTTTCAGATCCAGTTGCAAAAACTGCTTCTTTTTTGTACACAAATCGAAACGGACCTGCGCATTATACAAATCCAACCGTCCTGTCGCCCGGTCAATCGGATAAGTCGAGGCAAACTCAAAATATCCCACCGGAAGACGTCCGTTATCCACAATGCTGCGAGCTTCCGTATTCCGCCGTTCTACCACTTCCGTGCTTCCCACATCCAAACGCAAAGCCTCCCCTTCGGGCATATACAACATGGCACCTAATAATCCATTACCGACAAAGGGGGCATCAAAATAACTGCGCGGTGTCTTTTCCCAGACCAAATCATGGCGGGACAAAAAAACTTTCCAGTCCACCCGATTCTCCACCCCGAACAACAAAGCCGAATCGCTCCCTTTACACAAGGTGGATAAACAACAAACGAATAGAAACATAAGTATTCTTTTCTTATTCATATATCATTTTTATTTTCTTTATATACATCCGATCATATTCCCGGCGGAACTTCCGATAGGTCGTTGCAAACCTGCGGCAAGCTTTCGGGAATTCCGAAAACTTGCCGCAAGGGATACAACCAGGTTATTTATTCTGTTTCTTGTCAAAAAAATTGCCGGTTTCTTTAATTTCTTTATCTTTTGACCTCAGAAGCTGTTGTAAATGCACAACGATTTCTGGGTTCTGCTCCGACAAATCGTATTTCTCAGAAGGATCCCGTTCCAAATCGAACAACAAGGACAATTTCCCTTTGAAATAATCAGCTCCCGTTTGCGAAAATGTCTTTACATGCAATTTCCACTTACCTTCCCTCACGGCATAAAGACGGTGTCCTTGTCCGAAATAAAAATAGGGTGTATCCTCTTTTTCTTTTGCATCCGCATAACCTAAATAGGAAGCAATGTTTTTCCCATCCGTCACATGATTTTCAGGCAACCGGTATCCTCCCAGCCAAAGATTTGTTGCATATACGTCCATGGCCGTCACAAGTTCATCATTTACCTGGGGAGCGATTTGACCGGGGCAATAAGCTATGCAAGGGACACGGACACCCCCTTCCCACGTGCTGCCTTTCCCGTCGCAGAACAATCCGGCAGAACCACCTTCTTCTTTCATGATGATCCAAGGACCGTTGTCGCTGATAAACCACACAATTGTGTTCTTTTCCAGTTTTTCTTTCTTAAGCGTAGCCAATATCTCGCCTACATACCAATCTATTTCTTCCACGACATCCCCATACGCACCCCGTTTGGATTTCCCGGCAAAACGGGGACCAGGATGAAGCGGAACGTGAGGCATGGCATAGGGCAGATAGACAAAAAACTTCTCCTTCTTATTCTTCTTGATAAAAGAAATCGCTTTCTGTGTATATAACTCTGTCAACTTGGATTGGTCAGGATTCATTTCCAACGTGTCATTTCCATTAAGCAAAGCGATATCCTGCCATTTAGGCGGTATCATATCATTGCTATATGGAAAACCGACATATTCATCAAATCCGTTTTGAAGGGGCAAATACTCTCTTTTTGTGGTACCTAAATGCCATTTCCCGTACATGGCAGTTTTATATCCTTTACTTTTCAGAGCCTCTGCCTGGGTTATTTCATCGGGATGAATCCCTCGCTCGGACTTAGGCCCCAAGACCCACTCAAAACCGGAACGGGGCGGATATTTCCCGGTCATCATGGCATACCGGCTTGCCGTTGAAGCTGGCGAAGCACTGTAATAATTAGAGAAACGCGTGCCGTTTAATGCCATACGGTCCAAATTAGGAGTTTGGATGTTTGGATGGCCGGTTACCCCCAAATCGCCATAACCTAAATCATCGCAATAAATTAAAATGATATTGGGGTGCCTGCCCGTATTTTCCGTTTCTGCGGCAAGTTGCTGCAAAGGGAATAAAGAGAGGCAACATAAAATCGGAATTTGTTTTTTCTGTTGCATGTTCGATTACTTTTTTACTAATGGTATATGTATATTGAATGAACTTCCGTCTTTCTTCGGATTAACATCGTCGATAGAGCAGGCAGCAAACAGAACCTGCGGATTGTCGTTTTCGTCCAAAAGAAGTTGCGGACGTTCCAGCCGGTGCACCTCCAGTGTGTCTCCAGACAACAGTACCAATTCTTTTTTCATAAACAAAGAGTTTTCCGGTAATTTCCAATCTATGCCATCTTCCGAATACATAATGGCCAAACAAGGACCGGCCTTGGTGAAATGTCCCGTAAAATCTTTAAAGACCGCATAAAAAAGTTTATCCTTTTTGTTATACCACACATAGGGATCTTCTGCCGAAAGTTTCTGCCCATCATCCAACGACAAATCAAATACCGGGACATCCAATGGGGCAAAAGGCCCGGTCGGCGAATCTCCGACAGCAACGCCATGTACTCCCCGCCAATGAGGATCATACATATTCCCCTTGAAGTAAAGCAAGTATTTCCCATCGGAATGACGGTAAACCACCGCGGGGTTCACCACGATAATATTATCCGGTTTGGCAACGGTCCCTTCCGGAGACGGAGACACGATATTATCCGGCTTGACCCGTGTACGGGGAGACAACAGAGGGGTTTCACTTTTCACAAACTCTCCCTTTAACAAATCTCCGAACGAATCGAATTCAATCACTCCGATCTGTTGCATCTGTTGAATACGGCTTCGGCGGTCCAAATTTCCCGTCTTCGATTTAACCGGTACATCTCCCGGATCTTTACTCCCCACATAATAAAGATAGTATTTATTGCCGAAACGACGAAGATGCGGGTTCACCAAGGTTTGTGCATCCCAAGAAGAGGTATCGGGCTCATAACCGTCCCGATTCAAGAAAAAGCCTAACTGCTTAAAACCTCCATCAGGCCGGTCAGAAACAGCCAATCCCAATTTAGAGCCTAACACCCAAGCATTTCCAAAAGGATATGCACCAGCTTCTTGAGCCGAATAAACCATATAATATTTACCATCTTCTTCCGCTTTCAAAACAGATGCTCCCCATACGAAACAATCTTCAATGCCGAAAGCTGATGGCCCCTTGGCAAAGCGGCTATCTCCCTTCTTCATCAATTCGACATCCACCGGCAACGCTTCGTAACCACAAAAAGACCTTCCAGCTTGTTGGCAACTGGTCAAAACTGAAATACAGCCGATAACAGCCAATTGCATACACTTACTTATCTTCATCATATAAATTAAATTTTAGGAGCGACATACTGTTTTTCGGTATTCCCCTCACCTTGCCTCAAATCTATTTCAATCACAAAAGGATACTTTCCTTTCGTTTTTTCGTTTACATGGACAAAATATTCCTGCCTGGATATTTCCTCCGTATCCAATTTTTTCTTGCCATCCAACAAACGAGCTTCAACCAAATGGGTTCCTTTGTGCAACTTCACCCGTAAAGCACCATTCACCGATTTATTAAATACAACCATATAGACCTTTCCTGTCTTATGGTTCATTGTATAATACCCCCATTTCTGCTCCGGTAATCCGGCTCCTTCACAATTATAGATAGCCTCCCCGTTTATTTTCATCCACTTCCCGACTTCCCCGGCAATAAACCGTTCTTCTTTCCGGATAGAACCATCACCTTTAGGACCGAAATTCAACATAAAATTACCACTCAACGAAGTGCAAGCCGCAACCATCTCAAGAACTTCATACGGGGTCTTTACATGTCCGCGCCAGTCGGAATGATACCCCCATTGGTTTTCCGGAACAGTCATCACACACTCCCAATCATTTTCCAACGGCTTCTCAGGCAACTTCCTTTCCCATCCCTGTTCGTAATCACCCATCATTTTCTTATTGGCATCAAAATGGCGTGCCCCGGTTTCATCTGCCCGTAAACGGCTCCCGGAAATAATATAAGGATTGATGGATTGCATCTTTTTTTCCAAATCCCAGGTATATTTTCCACGTTTTACAACCGACTTATCCCAGGTTCCGTCATACCAAAATCCGATAACCGACGGATAACGGAGCATAAGTTCTTCTATCTGTAATGTCATCCAATTCCAATAACGATCGAAAGCGATGCTGTCCTGTTCAGTTTTGATATCATACCGCCAGTCAGGATGATGCCAATCCAAAACTGAATAATAGAAAACGACATCGATGCCTTCGGCGTTATAAGCATCTACGAATTCTTTCAACAGGTCTTTCTTGTAAGGCGTGTTTTCAATATCGAAATCGGTGTATTTGCTTGGCCACAAACAAAAACCATCATGAAACTTGGTTGTGATCAGTGCATATTTAGTACCCATCTGCTTTGCCGTCCGGGCCCATTCTTTTGCATCAAACCGCTGTGGATTAAAATTTGCCCGCAATAAATCATAGGCTTCATTACTTATTTTAGCGCTGGATTTTATCCATTCAGCCGCACCTCCGTAATATTTTCCGTTCCAATGTCCTCCCGGAACCGAAAACAACCCGAAAGTCACAAATTGTCCGAAACGATTATCACGCCACTTCTGCATGGCCGAGTCGTTACGTTTACCTTCACGTTGTGCACCATATTTTAATGGCACTTGTGCAAACAACAAATTAGAGAACAACAACAATCCTGCAATTAGAATCAGTTTATTTGATTTGCTTTCCATTTTATAATTCAATTACTATTTACGACTATAATAAAATATATACATATAAGCACACAAAGGTACGAACATGGCATAAGCGACATTACTTATCTCCATGATAAATCCCATTAAAGGAGTAAGAAGTGCCCCTCCTAAAATAGCCATCACCAAAATCGATCCGCCAATCTTGGTATGCTCTCCCAACCCTTTGACACTGACAGAAAATAGGGTCGGATACATCACTGACATAAAGAAGCTAGTCAATAACAAGCACCACATCCCGAAAACATCCGCAAATACGATACAAATTCCCACGAGTATGATATTTGCAAAACTATATATTTTCATCAACAAAACCGGAGAAATCCGTTTCATAAACCAAGTTGCAGACAAACGCCCTAAAGCAAAAGCTACTAATGTACCAGACAGCATATAACCCGCCTTTTTTTCATCTACGCCAACGTATTCCTGCACATAAAAAATAAAATAGCTCCATGTTCCGACCTGAGCTCCCACATACAAAAATAAGGCTAACACACCTTTCATAAATGTTCTGTCCTTTATTAAAAAAGAGACAGAATGCTTAATCTGTATTTTATGCTTAACCTCTTCCTTCTTTTTCAACGGGAAATGAATCCTGGATGCTAAAAGCGCCCATAAACAAGCGAGTGCAGCCAAACACAAATACGGTCTGACAACCCGCAAAGTTTCCTCCTGCAAATAATCGGCATATACACCCGTATTTTTCATGTCTTCAATCATGGTTTGATCCAGATCTGTACCGGAAAAGACAAATACTGTCCCTATAAGTACTCCCAGAATAGAACCGATTGGATTAAACGCTTGCGAAAGATTCAAACGCCTTTCCGCAGTCTGTTCATCTCCCAGTTTCACGATAAACGGATTGGCTCCCGTCTCCAAAAACGTCAGTCCAGAAGCAATAATAAACAAACTGAATAAAAAAAACGAATAAGAACCTAACAAGGCGGCCGGCCAAAACAGCAAACACCCCAAGGCAAATAATAAAAGTCCACTTATCAAACCGGCCTTATAACTATACCTTCTCATTACCATGGCAGATGGCAATGCAAAAACAAAATAACCTATATAAAATACGGATTGTACCAAGCTTGCCTGGAAAATAGACAATTCAAACGATTTCATAAACTGCTTGATCAATATTCCATTCAAATTATTAGGAATTCCCCATAGAAAGAAGAGGAATGTAACCCATATAAATGTGGATTTATAAAAAGGATTGACCAAAGTATACCGTGTTTTCATTTTACTTTTTATTTAAGCCTGAGGCTGTTACTTGTTTTATCGAAAAAGCCGATCGCTTCGCCTCTAATAATAATTCTTCCATTTCTCCTCTCGATAATAATTCCGTCTCCTTCAAACTCCATCGAACTCCCAAACGATTGTATTTATCATTACACAAATTATTAAACGCACAAAGCTCCCATTTATCTACATCTTCCGACAAGTAGGCATTGATAAATGTTCCGATGGCAGTAATGTTTTCCAAAGAAACCGTCATCCCGCGTATTAAAGGAGTACGGATCCAAATCCGGGCCGGCAACTTGTTGTAATGAATATAATCGGCCATACGAAGTATGTTCTCATGGATCATCCGATTGTCTGCTCCGGTAAATTCAATATGTTTGGCATCATCCATCTCTTTCAGGTCATACAATATCAAATCCATATAAGGCAATAATTGTTTGTAACTTTCCCAAGGAGCCAACCCGCATGTATCCAAGGCCAAATGAATATTCCTATTCTTTAACCGTCGTGACAATTGAACGATAAACTCCGATTGAAGAACAGGTTCACCACCGGAAAAAGTAACTCCTCCGGACATCGATCGAATCAATTTTTCGTCTTTCAGTATCAGTTCCTCCAACGCCTCCAACGAATACGTTTTTCCAATAACCTTTAAAGCCTGGGATGGACATTGCTGCGCACAAACAAAACATTGAACACATTGTTCCTTATCAACCAAATAATCCCGTTTTCCGGAAAAATCAATGGCTCCACTACTACAATGATCTTTACATGTACGGCATCCGATACAAAGACGACGATCCCACTCTAACTCCGGTACCTTCCGGATTGTCTCTGGATTATGACACCACCTGCATTTTAGAGAACAACCTTTAAAAAATAAGGTTGTTCTCAATCCAGGCCCGTCATGCGAAGAAAGGGATGCCACATGGGTTATCAAAGCCTCACACGACTTATTGAAAATCATATATTCTGGTAATTAACACGTTTAATGAACTCTTCCTGAAACTGCCGGTCCATGAAAACAAAATGAGCAGAATATCCGGTTACTTTCACAACAATCCCTTTATATTCTTCCTTATCCGGATGGTGCATGGCATCTTCCAATGTAGCCAAATCTACCACATTCAAATTGATCTGCACACCTCCCCGATCAAAGATATGATTGGCAAAAGCACTTACAAACTTTCCTCTCGGTTGCCCTTCCGGGAAAAAGCTCGGATGTAATTCGATCTGGAAAGATCCGCCTTGATATTCTGCATAATTGAGTTTGGTAAACGAACGCATAGTAGGTAGTATGCCCCCTTTATTCCTGCCATGCATCGGGTTCATACCATGCGCCAAAGGTTCTTCGGCCTTCCTCCCGTCGGGTGTCGCCCCCAGCATAGGACCAGCATAAGTGTGTCCCATGAACTGGAACAACGACGGACGGAAATGGAATCCTTTTATATTATGCTTTTCCTCCAACATGCTGCGTATCATGGTACATACTTCCACTGTAAAATTATCTACCGCGTCGATATCGTTACCGAATTTAGGCTGATTCAAAAATTCCTGACGCATGACCTCGTTATCCGCCCAATTATTCTTAAGCGCAGCGTCCAATTCTTCCAAACTGTATTTCTTCTGCTTGAAGACCAATTCACGAATGCCGAAAAGGCTATCACACAAGTTAGGAACTCCCAATACATTGACTGACGTATAGTTATTGGCGACTGCCCGTACATCGGTAACATCCCTGCCATTCTCTATAGGACCATGCATACACAAAGAGGTTACGATTTCCGGCCACACTTTGGGTTGCCATTTGTAGGTGTTATTCTTAAAATCAACCAACACGTCCATAGTCCGGTCCAGTTCTTTCCGAAAACAAGCCATAAAATCATCCCACTCGAGAGTATCCTTATCCTTTGCATATTCTATGACCCTGAACATAGGTTGAAGAGGAACCAGTGAATTGGTATCCTGGTCACAATATTCTTTCCCTATCGAACAATACCATTGACATCCAGAATAAGCGATGTTCCATGCATCTTCTTCCTTATAGCCGGAACGCAGTTCACTAGCCCGTAATACATCATAATTAACCAGGGTCGGAGCACCACAACCATGCCTGCCGACAACATCACAGGCATATTCCCAAAATGCAGGGTCTATATCACTATGCCACATGACTCCCAATTGGTTATAACCACCCAGCATATCATAAGCTTCTACCCCGATCCAACTTAATTCATTCGTTGCATCTTTCAAGGACTGGTCTCTTCCTCCGAAAGAATAATAATTACCTCCGTATTTCAAATATAACTCAGCAATATATTCCCGGGCCATCTCTTTAGTCAAAATACCTTTCCGGACATCCTCCCGATAAAAATTAATCAATAGCTGATCCATTCGTCCATAGCCATTACCATGACCGATGATACGTTCGGCTATCTGATAAAAGTTCATCCATTGAAGAGCTTCCAGGAAAGTTGTCGGAGGATTATCAACCAGATTAAAACAATTACCTGCTATTGTTGCATACATCGTTTTAAGTTCCGGATCACTTTCATGTTCAGCCAGTTCTTTTGCTTTTACGGCATATCGTTGTACATAACGGATGATCGACTCGCAAACCAATTCGGCTGCACACAAATACTCATAGCTTTTCCGGTTATCAAACACCTTGTATTGTTCTTTATAACGGCGTATTTTCTTCAACAAACCGCTCCAGCCCAGTTTCAACCCAATAGATAAGTCCGGACATGTATGAGCCAAACTCATCCCTCCGGCTCCTAGTTTACGAGCTTTGAAACCCAAATCTTGATTTTCCTGCGGATATTTAAAATAACGGGCTTCGTCCAGTTGCCAGTAAAATTCACCGGTGATCAGTTCTCCCAGATGAATCACTACCGAGCTATGATCCAAAAAGAAAGCATAATCTTCCGCAAAATTGACCGGATCGTAAGAGAAGCCGGACACCTTCGAAGGCATTTGTTTAACAAAGGGATAAGGCTCCCCGTTGTCTATACGGCAATTATGGTCTCCCAAGTTGATGCGTTCATTCGCATCAGCCGCCGTTTCACCCGTAGCCGGACTAAATGCCGCCGCTTTCCCGGACCAATGGTACACCAAAAACTCCGGATTATCGACATAAATGTCCCGTTTATGATTTTGCGCCAATTCTTTGTTCCGTTTGTGCAAACGTTCGATACGTTCGCTTTTTGTAAATGAGGTTGTGTTTTCCATATTTGATACATTTTTAATATAGAGGCAAAAATAACGTCCACAATTATTTCCACACTGTATAAAAAAAACATATCGTTGTATAATCTTATTCTATACACAAAGTAACATTCAAAAAAAACAATCTATATATCCTGCTGCAATCTAAACAGCTGTCCGTTATCCAACACGCCTTCAGCTACCACAGAAAAAGAATCTCCACTATCCGAAGTATAAAATTCAACAAAAGCCTTTCCTTCTTTGTCCGTTTGTACTTTCGGACACCAATGCAAAGTAGTCCGCAAATCAAGTTCTAACCGATTGCGGTCTTCTTCCGTTTCGTAGGCCGGTGAGTAAAAACGAACCTCGGGACGGTATCCCCTCAACTGAACTTTCAAGCGGTTCTTCTGACCATATTCATACGGCTCGGAAAAGCCTCTTTTCGTGGTTATGGCAATTAAGACATTTCCTTTGGCCGTAGGATTAAAACCAACGGTCTCAGGTCCTCTCAATACATCCACCTGCGCAATGTTCTCCAAAGAAAAGTTTCGTAATATTGTCTCACGGTCGGATTTATTCTCTATAGAAACACCATCGAATAAAAAATAACATTCTCTCTCGTCATTTGGAGCTACTCCTGGGAATCTTGATTGAAGCAACGTGTATAAATCCTGTGTCGGACTTTGACGGATTTCTTCTTCCACAATACTTTTGGTACTCATAGACTGTTGATAAGGCGTTTTATATTCCTTCTTTTTACGAGCGGAAATGGTTACTTCATCCAACAAAATAGTGCGAATACTGTCTTGAGAACCTAAATAACGACTTGTTTTTTCTTCGTATGCAGCAAGCCTTTCTTTATTTTCTGGTGTTTCCGGCAATATCGGCATAAGCACCTGTGTTGCTGAAGGATACCCCTCTATATCAACCTCCAACAAAATATTTTCTTTGCCTTTCTCCGAAACGGCATAGACATGATAAGAGGTAGTGTCAGGAAATTCAAATCCTTTTAATGAAAAACAACCGGCACTATCCGTAACGACCGTCTCCAACATCTTCACGCCAGGTGACCAGATACGTACAGAAGCATTTTCTATCGGTTTGCGACGCACCAATGTCTTCACCGAACCGGACAAACACATTGATTGCTCCGGTTGTATGGTCGGTCGGGTATATGCTCCGCAAAAAACCTTCGCCATATCGTATCGCCGCCATCCTTGCGTCAGCATCAATACATCCAATGCATGTCGCGTTTTTCTTTCCTCATCCTTGAAATACCAAGCCGGATCCTCAATGTATCCCCGCAAATCGGAAGCCAACAATAAAGAAGAAAGGATTGTAATCGTCGAATCGACCCGGACATCCCGTTTATCGGTCACTGCCAATGAGAAATTGCCGGAAACAGGATTGCCTTTGCAATCTTTCAACGTAAAGGCCAAGCACACCTTCTCCCGAAAAGAATAAACAGATTTATCCGGTTCAACGGTAAGCGAAGCCTGATCGGCTTTGCGGATAAAAGCCAAACGCTCACTGATGATCCGTCCCTGCGAATCGGCCAACAGCCAATGAACCGTTCCGGAAGAAAACAACTGCTTATCAAAAGAATAATGTTCATTCTGTGTAGCCGATACCCATTCCGAATAGAGCGGACGGCCTCGTTGATGGGCAAACAATAGAAGCGAATCTGCAACCGCCATTTCCTCAGAATGCAGAATCGAAACAAAGACTTTCCCTATCGACTCTTCCACTTTCAACGAATAAGCGTTCTCTTCCGCCACTGGAAGTTCCACCACTTGTGTTACCCCTTGGGTATTCCGGCAATGCGCTTTATACTTTTCTCCTTTTTCTCCTCTCCAGGTAAAAACCCCCATCCCCCGGTGCGTACTGCGAAAAGATTGCAACGTATCTTTTTTCTCATCAAGGATCCAGCCGGTGATATCTTCTCCAATCCCTTTACTATTTAAAGCCTTAAAAGCAATACGGCAGGGAGTCCCGGCCAATAGTCGGCCACCTTCCGGCAAAAAGTCAACCTGATAATCTGTCTTCTCGCGGGGAGCATAAACAGGTCCTTCATCTGTTTTCCAGGAAAGAGGAAAGATCCGGATCGGTTTCCGGAAGAAATACTCTTTACCTCCATTTTCCATATAGCGGGTATAAGCCCTCAATATATATTGTCCCTCCGGCAAAGAGACATCCAATGGTATATTTCCTGCATAAATACTGTCTTCCTCCATCCGGAAACAGGTCCGTGAGACAACCGTTTCCAACGAATCGATCAACTCCGTATAGATATAGCGGCTGGCAAACGATGGTTCGTTCGTCACCCCATCGACCGGAAATGCCCGAAACCAAATGGCCTCCCCTCCGACATATACGGATTTATCGGTTTGCAGATGTAACTTTTCGTAAGGGGATAGATTTGCTTGTTGTTGGGTACGGATCAATAAAGTATCAGAAATTGTTATTTGCCCAGAGGACGTAAAAACAACTCCACTCAATAAAAAAGACAATAGACCTTTCACTGATGAATATTTTTCTATCATACTTATTCTTTTTTAGCAATCTCTGTAAAAGCAACTATTCAACGAACAATCTCTTTGGTAAATCAATCATTTACTACAGACCAAACTATCCAATGAAAGTTACTCATAAAAATGATTCTCTCTTCAAACAATAAAATCAATACGACTTCTTATTCGACACTAGGTTGTCTTTATTATTATTAGATAACGGATCAGGAAAAGGATACAATCCTTCACCTTCATAGGCCACTTCTAAATACGCCTTCTCATTTTTTAAATCAATATCTCCTTTTATAGAAATATATTCAACACGATCAGACCCTGCATGATTATACTCATAACGTACATTTACATACATGACAACCGATATACCATTTTCAGAATAAGCATAACATTTTTGATAAGGAGTTATCATGCTATATCTATAAAGCCAAGGATATGAACCTGATTCATAAACATCTGCACCTGCCCACTCTATAGAATTATTCGAATTCCAAGCCCAAGAGATATCTACATCAAAATCTATGTCATTATAAGACTAGGGAAACGTAATAGTATAAGATTCTGAATTATAAACGCTAGAAGTATGCTTAAACCGTTCTAATAACTATTTCGAAATGAAATAATCTTAACTTGAGACTTTGATGTAAATTTAGGCTTCAACGATAACTTATAAATTTTTTTTCATATTTAGCAATCTCCTCTTCTGTTAGAGGAGTCGTCCATGTTCCTTCAGCCTTGCTTGTTATTACATCAAAGCCATTACTACGAGCTATATTCTCAATTATTTCTATATTTTTCTGATCTTGCGAAATAAGCAAAGATTCTTCTTTTTCACAACTTACAAAAAAAAGACAAGTAACAATAAATATAAAAAATGATTTCATGGATACATGTTTTAATAGTAAAACATGGTATAACAAAAACATTCAATAAACTGTGGAGGTACATTAAATCCTCCACAGTTCATCACTTTACAATCAATCAGTTACAACAACTGTACCCGTACCTCATACAGGCGTTGGCGTTTTCCTTTGCCGGGACGATTGTTTTCGTTCTCGACAATGTAACGATGCGGGACACTGTAATCAGCGGGTTTTCCCAATTCGGGAGCATCACCGACCCGCTTGATATAACAAGCGACTTCATCTTTCATATATAAACCGATGATCAATCGTTTGATATCGACCGGCAGTTTTATCTCCTGGGCTTTGCCATCTGTCGGGTTCACCAGTACCGGTTTAACGGGAGCATTGGTAAATGTCGACTCTACGAATAAATGCCCCTTGTTAGGTGTTTTGTAATTAGCCGTATCCGAAGCAAAGATATGCACTACGTATACCGAATCTTCGGGAGCACCGGATTCGTAAACCGCTTCTACCGTGTTTTTCACAAACATACTTTCACCCGGAGCTACTGATTTCCCCATAATTGTCACAGGAGAAGAAGTCGTATTTTTATAATTGACCCCATTCTGAAAGTTTTTACCTACCGCACTCTCCAAAAGCATTTCAACGTATTTATCCCAGTTTACCTGATATACATTATCTTTGAATACTTCACGGGCAGTCACATCGGCCACTTTCGATTCATCCAAGCCTACCTCTTCCTGTATACTCACCGGAACTTCCTCGAGTTCAATTCCTTTTGTACACGAAGCCATCACACCGGCACATAATGCAAATGATATTATTTTATTTATTGCTTTCATATTCTAATTCAAAATTAAATTACTATCAAACTCTTTACCATCCTGGATTCTGAACAAACCCACGATAGCTTTCAAGCAGTGATTTAGAGAAGGGGAATGTATAATACTTCGCATCATCAAACACTTTCATGTGCAGTTCATACTCAAAGCGACGTGTTTCGATACGAGGTACAAAATAACCTTCTTTACCCAGAGCTACCGGATACCCTTTTTTACCCAATTGATCGATTTCAATACCTTTGCGGAAAATCATCATTGCCTTAGGACCACGGTTAATCTCCTCTATTACTGTATTTCCTTCCGCTTCATTCCAGCGAAGCAAATCAAAATAACGCTGCCCCGGCACTTCATAAGCAAATTCCACACGGCGCTGCAACTTGTATTCCTCCCATAAATCATGTCCGGACACCTTCGGATCGAAATTGTCTAATCCCGCACGGTTACGAATCTGATTAATGGCATCTTGTGCCTCTGATGTCTTATTTAACTTAATAGCCGCTTCCGCATAATTAAGCAAGACCTCGGCATAACGAAGCATGAAATAACAGGTCTTACGTTGAACTTCTTTATCCAAAGCTCCGGTTGATGTATTCTTGAATTGTAAGAACTTCCGAGGGTAATAGCCTGTGATCGTTTTACTGGAAGCATGCCGTCCTGTAGGAGCTGCAAGTAACGTAGTCACAGAGAAACCATTATGTAATGCTCCGAATTTTTCCTTATCAGGTGTATCATCAATCCAAGTGCGTACTACATTCCCTCCATAGAAACAACTATCGTACATAATAGTCGCATAAAAACGAGCATCACGATCTTCATACATGACACGATAGTTTTCTCCCGAACCTTTAAACATTCCCGTTTGAGGATCAACCGAGCCATTCATACCTTCGCGAACTTGCTTTGTTTCCCACCATTTTTTCCATTTTCCATCAGCTTTATCCTTCTGATAATAGCAATCCACCAAATCCTGAGTAGGAAAAGCCGATCCCATAACATTCCATTCCTCAGCACTTTCCCGTTCATAATAATACCCGTGAGGTCCATTCCATTTGGAAGGATTAAAACCACTACGTTTCTTATCATCAAACATCACCGGCCATATCGCTTCCGGAGAAGCATTGCCGGCATCTGTATTAAAAAGATTGGCATAGCTTTCATCCAATGAATATTTCCCTAACACCTTTCCAGCAGCAGCAAAAGCTATTTGGTAATAATGATCCGATGTATTCGTAAAACGGAACAAAGCCTTCGATTCGTCACTTCCCGCCAATTTATCATACAAACCTTTACTGCTGGCATCAGCAGCACAAGCCGCGTACAAAGCGACACGGGACTTCACTACTTGTGCCGCATTTACTCCAACTTTTCCTAATTCCGGTGTAGTCCCGGATTTTTCAAAATAAGAAATAGCCTTGTCCAGATCTGACAAAATAAAATCGAACAACTCCTGTCTTGTAGCTCGAGGAATCATTGTTTCATCCATTACTCCCAACACTTTATCAACAATAGGAACTGTTCCCCAATATTGTTCCATTTCAAAATAAAGCCATGCTCTGAAAAAATAACATTCTCCCAGCATTTGATTCAAGTTTGCTTCATCTACACTTGGAACATTGGGTAACCTTTCGATTCCAATATTCACGGCTCGGATATTCTTGTACTGCCCATCCCAAGGAGCAGTACCTGGGGGGGTCAACTCGTCATAAGCTCGCTGATATATTTTTGTCTGACGAAAATTTGTATGATCAGGATCATCATTTCCTATGGAATTATCCGACCATTGTTCCGATGTAAAATATTCGGTAGCCGAAACCGGAGCCCATAAATAATAAAGATCTACATAGGAACGCGCCAACTCTTTATTTTCCCAAAAACGATCTTCTTCCACTTTATCCACAGGCTCCAATCCGAGGGGATCGCAAGCCATTAATAAACTTGAAACCAATACCGCCAATGACATTTTTCGTATCGCGCGAAAACATTTCTCTATATGCATATACTGCTTTTTATTTATTTTGTTTTGTATTTCCATCTCTTTCATTTTATTTCAAGGTTATCATTTATAGCGTAAGAGTCAACCCGAAAGTATACGA
Source organism: uncultured Parabacteroides sp. (assembly GCF_905196875.1). Classification (GTDB taxonomy): domain Bacteria; phylum Bacteroidota; class Bacteroidia; order Bacteroidales; family Tannerellaceae; genus Parabacteroides. The sequence goes on from NZ_CAJJWO010000010.1 coordinate 109,875, forward strand.
ACGTTGTACCGGATAGCTTCCCAAATAACGTCCGGCATTGGTCAGGAATTCGGGATCAACCAAACCTTTTAGGGGATAGTTCTTATTGGTAAATGTAAATGCATTCGTAACTACGAAATTCAACTCCAATCCCTTGATCAAATCGACATTTTTCAGTACATATTTCTTCATGTCATACCGCAAGTCGATATTTTTTATTTTCAGGTAAGTTGCATCAATAATCCAACGGTCGACTGAATTATTCCCAAACGACTTATTTTCCGGAGCAGGCATCGGCACAATCGCATCGGTATTATTCTTTTCCGGTGAATAAGCAACTTCATTAGAGTCGATAAACTTTCCGTAATTAACAAGGAAACCACCATAGCTGCCACGGAAAAAGTTAGGCATTGTCCCCTTAATCTGTGTAGCCCCCTGCAAGAAAGCGCCTAAAGAGAAACCTTTGTAAGAAACACCTAAATTAATACCGTATTGGGTAAGCGGAGTTCTACCCGGTTCATTCTGATAGATATAATCACCACTTCCTACACGTCCATCACCGTTTATATCCTGGAGTATGAAAGTACCGGGAGTCATATTAC
>NZ_CAJJWO010000011.1 GCF_905196875.1 uncultured Parabacteroides sp.
TTGGGGACTTTCATGATCATTTCGCCAGCCTCTACCCGGTCATAAGTCAGTAAACCGAAATAGTATAATAAAGAAACAAAATTGCCCGGATCAGCCAGATTCTCTGCGGGAAAACTGGTTTTGATAACATTCCCGTTCACCTCATTCGTGTCTATCAGTTTTGTTATCACCGAACTGCCTTCCTCCTGCATCTTGTCGATACGGATAAAATGACGCAACTTGCTGTAGTCCGTTCGGATGTTGCGATCCAGCATATCCGAAGGAGGACGTTTTTTCTGCAGATAATTATTCAGAAAATAAAGAACCATATCCGAGTTATACATCGTCTGACCAATACATTCTTTGGCAAAACAATAATTATCATACCAGGGTTTCATGACCCAGACAAGATCATCAATAGAGTCAACCAGCATTCCTTCCGATTGATAATAAGATAACATATCAAATAATTCCGATTCGCTGAAACCTACCATCGAATTAAATAGCTCATCAGTCGTTATATTCGTTCCGATATTGAACCCACTCGTCACATCATCCAATGTAACAGGCGACACACCAGTAATGAACAAACGCTTTATAGGAGCTTCTGCTCCGGTAGTTACACCTTTTATCACATTAAAAAAGGAGCGGTAAAAACCTGTATCGTGAGTTAAAGAATGATATATATCGTTTCCTTTGGAAGACAGTATCGTATTGGTAAAATTATCGTATTCATCAATCAACAAATAGATGGAAAGTTTTTGCTCTTTGGCACAGAGACAAATATATTCCAGACGTCCGGCTGCATCCGGTATCGACCGTAGCTGCTCCTGAAAATCCGGTTTAAAATAAGAGGCATATACACTGGCAAAATAATTTGTTTCCAGACCGATATGCTGATTGAATGCCGCTTCCAGCTTTTCATCCGTAGCTCTTACCATACTAAAATTAAAGTGCAAAACCAAATATTTCCCCCGTTCCTCGGTCGGATGCTTACCGATATACAGACTACCGAACAATTCTTCAAAACGATCGGCATATTTCACATCATAATAACAGGTAAGCATACTCAGGAATAAAGACTTTCCAAAGCGACGCGGACGGATTAGAAACAGGAAAGCTGCAGTCTTTTCCAAATCGTCAATATATCGTGTCTTATCAACATAATAATAATCTTCCGTAAGAATACGGACATAATCTGTCAATCCGTAAGGTATTTTCTTTGCCATATCTTTCTTCTGCTTTAGAAATTCATCACTAAATCTTTCCTGACCATTACTTGTCATTATTGGCTACTATTACACAAAGATAAATAATTAAACCGTATGTACTGTCTAATTTTAAATTCTTAATTTCAATTCTCAGGGTTCCCCCAGAAAACGTCTCATCTGTTCGGTTTGCAACGGGGTGAACTTGCGTTGTCCTTTTATCCAGCCGGTTTCTTCCAGGGCTGCAAAGAGTTTGGGGTTGTAGTTGATCCATCGTCTCAGGGCATTGGCGGCTGAAGCGGGTTGTAGCGTCGGATTATATAATATGGCAAGTTCCGTAAAGCCGTAAGTTCTTATCTCAAAATTCTTTTCTTCGGGTGAATTGTTTGTGTTCATAACTGATATTATTTTGTTGGTTTTATGTTTTAAATTTACAAAATAATTATCATATAAGCAGCATATTATCCCATTAAAATCAACGATATTTCATCATATTTCTCCCTATCCGATCCTATTCTATCATATCCCATTTTGCCCCTACCCGCCTGCCGTATCTTTGAATTGTTATCGATAACCAACAATTATTCATTATTAGTTATTCATTATTAATTATCAAAGCTATGTCATTAAATTTTCATGTAGTAAAACGTCCCGATATGAGCAAAGATGCCGAAAAGGGAGATCAATTGTATTATGGACAGATCCGTTCGTTGAAAAAAGTCAGTTTTCAAAAGCTTTGCGACATGATCGCCATGCGAAGCACTGCTTTTATCGGTGATGTCATGCTGGTAGTCGAAGGCCTTCTGTCTGTCATGCAGGAGCGTCTGGAAGAAGGCGATATCATCCAGATGGGCCGCCTTGGTAATTTCCGTATGGTAGCCGGCAGCAAAGGAGCTGCCACTGTCGATGATTTCGACACCTCTCTTTTCAAGAATGGACGTATCGTGTATGTTCCGGGAACCATGTTGAACGATATTCGCAAGAGTGCTACGTATGAAGAAATCAAACCGTTATCATCCGAAAAGTCGTCCCCTTCCACTCCGGACGATGACAGACCGGTGATCGAATAGTCATCCATCTTATGAATAAAAAAGAGTTTATCCAACAGTTTCTTCCGGCGGCCCAGGCTGCCGGAGAACATTTCACACTGAACCCAGTCGTTATCCTGGCTCAGGCAGCTGTTGAAAGCGGCTGGGGTGAAAGCGATCTCTGCAAAGTTTATCACAATTACTTCGGTATTACCGGATATGGCAAATCCAATATTTATTGGAATGGTAATAAAACAGAGCCGGGGGTAAAGTCGCATCTTCAGTTCCGTATTTATACGATGCCGCAGCAGAGTTTCTTTGATTTCGCCCGGTTGATCACTACGGCTTACCCGTTTGCAGCCGCTATGAGTTATCATCCTGAAGCGTATGCCAAAGAGATTTCATACAGCCACTATATCAGTGAAGTGAACGGCGACAACCGGGCTGACTATCAACAGATGCTCGAGTCGATCAGTCAATACATCAAACAAACACTCTAAAACGATTTATCATGAAATATCTTGAAGCAATACTCGGTTTTCTGGCAACCATTACCCGGATGTTTTTTCGGAACAAAAGAGAACATAAACCTAAGCGTCCTGTTGTTGTCAATCCTGACACTGCAAGCGATCCGTCAGATGAATACGGAAGTGTCGCTGGCCGCTATCGGGGCGATACTGTCGCTTCACCGCCGGACTCCTTCTCCCCCCAAAACCTGATGGGATGGATGTTGATCGTTTGCGCGGTAAGCGGGTATCTGATGAAACTTCTGGCATAGAAATTTAAGCGGGGAAGGTATGTAGATAAAACATATCTTCCTCGTTTTTATCGCTGTTCATATTTTATTCAGTTCCTTAACGTCCACAATCTTACGGCATACGGCCAACGATTCGGAACGATGGGAAATAACCAGCAGGGTCAGTCCCGGACATTCTTCCGAGAGCCGGACTATCGCATCATTGATAGCCTGTTCCGTCGTTTCATCCAGAGAAGAAGTCGCTTCGTCGAACATCAGTATTTCTGCCTGCTTATACAACGCACGTGCAATACCGAGCCGTTGACGCTGACCACCTGATAGCAGGCAACCTCCCTCGCCGACCGGGGTGTCAAGTCCTTGGGGCAGTGTCTTGATGAAAGTATCCAACGAAGCCAGACGAATTGCTTCCCCAACTCTTACCTTGTCGACTTTCGTATCGTTCAATCCCATTGTTATATTATCCAGCAACGTACCTTCAATCATAAATAATTGTTGGGAAACATAGCCTATCTTACTTCTCCATGATTCGAGGCGGTCTGCCGACAAAAGAACCCCATCCACATAAATACCTCCGGCATCGGGTTGAAGAAAACCCAGCAACAGATGGAATAAGGTAGACTTTCCGGAACCCGATTCTCCGCGAAATCCGATAAAATCGCCTTTATGAATATCCAGAGATATATCTTTCAATACCTGCTGCTCTTTATCATACGAAAAAGACAAAGAACGGATAGAAAGAACTTTCTGAAAATCCAGTGGCTGTTGTTCCAATACATGAATCTCTTTTTGCCCTTCCTCCAGATCATCCAACAATCTGGTAGCAAATGAATTTCCTTTCATTTGAAAGATAAATCCGGTACTACGAATCAAACCGGGAAGTACCCGGTAAACGGCGATCGCAAACAGACCGATTATCAAGCCCAGAGAAGGCAGTTCGAAAAACCGGCTGGCCAGGATCAGTACAACCAATGAACAAACAATAGCAACCTCCAACGCTTTCTGCAAAGATCCGTTCAATAATAAACGCCGCACATTGATCCGATTCTGCCTGATCATTAACTCCTGAAAGCTATTAAAACTTTTAGGAAAAGAATGACTCATTTCCATATCTGCATAGCCGACAAAAGTCTGCTGCAATAATTTTCCTTTTAAAGGATTTAACTGGAAAATCATATTTCCGTAAACCTCCATACGGAACCGTGAAAAACGATAGTACGCCAGAGTAATCGGGACAAAGGTCAACAAAACCAACAGGAATACATAAACATTAAACAATATCAAACCAGCCAGAATAGACAACATTACCACACATTCACTGATCAGTTGGGCATACGAAACCAAATATCCCTGGATCAGATTATCGGATATACCGTTTACTTTATTGATCAGCTTTAAGCTATTATGTTGTTTAATATATAAAAAACCTTTCCGGTAATAATAGTTATACAAATGCAAGGACAAATAACTGGAAATCGTAAACAAACGCTTGTTTTGCAGATATAACAACCCTGTGCAAACAATTACCCGGACAATAGTAAACAACAGAATAAAAATGCAGATAAAAGACACGAATGATGAAAAATTACTGAACTCTCCCCATCTATACACCGTGGATAAATATTCATTCTTTTCGATCGCATTTTCGTCGAGCACCAGTAGCAAAATGGGAAGCAATACCCCTGTGCCCAGCAGATCGAACATGGATATCAAAAAGACAGTCGCCCCTGTCGTCCAGATACGCAATTTATATATCCGGGGTAACAGTTTATATAAACGGGTTATAACCGATGGTATTACAGGTATCATACAGATAAAAGTTTGTTGTTATTTGTTTGTTGTAGAATTTGTTCGCATTCGGATAAACTAAGCCATAATAAAAAACAGAGATAAGAGCCGGAAGCAGTGATATATCCTTCGATAAACATGTGTACTGAAAACAGAATCATCATAGAACTTAATAATCCTCCGTTCAATCCGGTATCCAACTCTTTATAAAGTATATATATACCATAGGTAAAGGGCAATAAAAACGAAAGAAACCCATATATTCCCATTGATGACAGGAGAAAAAGCCAACTCGTTCCCGGCTCTATCGTACCGGACTGCCGGTTTATCGTATGTTCACTCTGAATATAATCCAGGTTATAACTGGAAAACCCCACACCGAACAAAGGGAAAGCAGTAAATTCGTCCATCCGGTCCTGCCAGATCCTTTCACGACTGGCAACTGTTCCACCATTCTTTCTGCTCGACTCTGTTTTCTGCCGGAGCCGTTCCGTATAAGGCCACCAGATAGCCGAGGTGGATACTGCCAAAAGAAGAATAAACAAACCTGTTTGAAGCAATTTTCCCATCTGATACCTGTATAAACGGATATAGAAGAAAGCAAAACCGGCAACTGTAGCCGCTAAAGCTCCGCGTGAACCACTTAACAGTAAAATCAGAAAACAGATACATAAACAGGCAGATTCTTTATAACGTTCCTGTCGTTTTTCAGTCAAATAAAACCGATAGAGACTATACAATGTACAAATACCGGCCAAGGGGGATAATACCATAGAATGGACAGTCAATCCACAAAAACCCGAAGCATTTGTAACCAAGCCCGGTCTTATAAACTTCAATAGAAATGAAATCAAAACGACCCAGCGAAGAACCAGTAGCGTACGGATAAACAGGAGACGACGCATGCGAATTAACCGGTCATTTACAAAAAAAGGTCCCACCATAAAAACCAAACTCAAAAAAGCAAAAGTACGGGAGGGAACCCTAAATAAAGCCGGTATATCATTCAACCAAATAGAGATAAAAATGGCCGAAATAAAAAAAAGATATTTCTTATTAGCAATTACCCCACCCCGAAACAGTAACCAACTGAAACAAACTAAATAAATACCATAATAAATTACTTCCGGTAAAATCAGAAAGAGATTGACACATTTGGTTAATGAAGCCAGAAAAACAATCCAGAAAAGTATCTTTTCCATATTTATTTTAAAACACTCAACAAAGTATCCGCTACTTTTTCCGGAGTAATCTGCATTCCCAACTTCCGGCTGTTTCTGCCCATTTGCAACCAGTCAACTTCCGGTTGCGTGAGTAACTTTTCTATCGAACAACGAATAGAATGAATGTTTCCGGGAAGAAACAGATAGCCGTTTTCTCCCTCTCTGACAAATGAAGCAATGGCTCCACAACAATTGGAAGCCAATATCGGTAAACCGGCACAGGCAGCTTCATGAATGACCAATGCCCAGGGTTCAAATACCGAAGGCAGAATAAATGCGCCGGAATGTTCCATTACCTCTAACAAGCCCTGTTGATCCATAAAATCCAATATCTCTACATCCGGATACCCGGTTAGTTTTTCTCTCTCCGGCCCATTCCCTACCAGGGTTAACTGCCAGCCTTTACGATCAGGGACAGACTGCCAGGCTTGCAATAAACCGACTAACCCTTTCTCCGGTGAAAAGCGACCGACATACAATAATCTTTTCGGATATTCCTTTTCCCGACTATTTATATCTATCTGACTGAACAAATCGACGTCGGCCGATAAATTATGCATCAATATCCGATCAGGACAAAACCCTAATTTATTGGCATACTTCACCTGCCATTCTCCGGCTACAAAAATGTGACTGAACCATCTGCGTTGACGAAAACCGGCTGTAAACACATTCAACCATTGTTTACCTCCACGCCATTGCGTATCACTACTGGCAACCACCGGAAGATGTAGCTTTCTACGGATCATACCGGCCACCTTATTATATAAAGGATCGATCCAACCTGCCGTCCAAACCAGATCCGGGCTTATATCTGTTACCAAACGGAATAAATGATTCGAGTCTTTAAAAACAGAACGATTATAGTAAGTAACTCCTACTAATGAAGGCGGAAGGTAAGGTGTCTTCTTATTCGTATCCTGCAATACGACATGTACACAACACCCTTTTTTTACCAGTTCTTTTATAACGACTACGTTATAAGGCATTAGTTCCGCATATAATATAAGAATTGTAAAATGTTTCATTTATTTAGAATATGGCTGATACGGCGATACAAACGATATCCAAACGGCGATCGTTCCAACTGTTTATACAAATACTCCAGATGAAACCGACTCAACCATTTATAAACACGGCTCATTTCTGTTTTATCCCGCCAGCTTCCATTGCGCCAATGGCGGGCATAAGCACCTTTTTCTTCAAGACCTTCTCCATAGACAAAGGTCGGATAAGGGTATAAACATATTCCATCATTTAATTCCTGTCTTTCATTTTTATATACAAAACCATAAGGTATTGCAACTTCAGCCATAACAACAGGACATTCTTTACGGAAAACGATCCCATCATGATCTACATAACTGATATTCCGATAATAATCCAAACAAGCTTTTATATAAGGATGTCCTTTTACAGCCCCTATAATAGCAGCTTCAATAGCAATACCAAAAGACCTGTTGGAAGAAAAAGTATCTATCAAATGCCCTTTGTCATCTATTAGATGAAGTCCATTTTTAAGAAAAAGACTCTCTTCATATTCTACACAAGAAAACATTTCATGTTTTAAAAAACTATCAAAACGCTGATATGCTTCCACATCTGAATCAAAATATATACCACCTTCTTGCCACAGAATATAAAAACGCATATAATCAGTTAAAAAAGCCCAGCTTTTATGTTCATACGCCTGTTTTAAAAAAGGAACACTCAAATCCAAGGAAGAAGCATCCCAACATTTAATACGATAATCAGGCATCAGGCGTTCCCAGCTTTTTATACATTCACGCATAAGAACAGGTTTAGATTCTCCACTAAACCAACAATAATGAATTACACGTGGTATCATTGATAAATGTCCCATAATTATATCTTTAAATTTTTAGTTTCCACTTACGATAATATCGATACATCCCTTCCAAATGATAACGTAGATAAAATAACACGGAATACATCAGATCTATCTGCCAGGATGCACCATGCTTCGATAAGCTATAAAAAGCTTTTTTTACCCAGTCATGAGGTTGTATAACAGGAACCAGACCCTGAAATGTACAGTTTTGATAAATAGACTGTTCTATCAGTTCCAACCGTTCTCTGCGACTTAGTCCGGCATTTTTTTTATAGAGGCTTTGAACATATCCGTAGTAGGCTCCCCACCAGCCCTCCTGTAAATAATCTTTTATCCATTCGGGAGTCATTTGAAGATGAGTAAAAAAACGATGATAGATTTTACACTTATCATTGTAAGCGTTCAACATATCAGCTTTATAAGACGCCACTATAGATCCGTTATCATAACGCATATAGTGGTACGGTGTATCAGGCAAAACACCTATAGATGAAACCTTCATAAAGATTTCCATATTGAAAGATTCATCCTCATAAGGTGGCTCGACAGTAAAAGACAAGTTATTTGCCTGAAGAAAAGAAACACGATATAATTTGTTCCAGGCATAATTGAACAGGCATAACTCTTTCAACTTGAAATAGAGATTTTTTATTTCCTCTTGTTTATCAGCTTCGAGATAAGTTTCTGTTCGCTGGTAGTAAAACCGGTTCTCACAAGGATACTCCACACGGACTCCGGTAATAACCAGATCCAACGAATTCGATATCATCGTTATGTACATGGAGTTCAGCATTTCTTTGTCAATCCAATCGTCTGCATCGATAAATGATACAAAATCTCCTTTCACCACAGACAACCCCGCATTACGGGCGACACTCAAATGTCCGTTTCTCTGATGAATAACCCGCACACGTTTATCTTTTACTGCATATTCATTGGCTATACGCCCGCTCCCATCTGTCGAGCCGTCATCTACAATAATGATCTCCAGCTCCTGCAATGTCTGGTTACAAATGCTATCCAAACAAGCCGGAAGATATTTTTCCGCATTATAAACCGGAACTATTACTGATACCAGAGGCTTTTGTTCCATTTTAATATTGTTTATCATCAGACTACGATTTTTTTTGAGAATAGCGTATCCTTAAATTCAATGATTTACTCAATCCTATACCCAAAAGCAAATCGACTACCAGCAATACATTAATATTACAGACGTCTACTAACCAATTATTCACGATCAATAAGCCGATCGTAAATACTAACACCAGTTCCGTTGCCTGAAGATGAGTCATACCCGCTGCCAGGCATTTGTGGTGTAAATGGTTACGGTCAGCCAGAAAAATAGGTTTATGCTGTATGGCACGTACAATCATCACCCGGCAGGCATCGAACATCGGGATAAACAATAAAGTAAAGGGGATGACCAGATTCTTTATGTCGGGCTCTGTTTCTGAGATATATAGGGGAAACTTTATTATTAAAAATGATAATAAAAAACCCAACGATAAAGAACCGGCATCCCCCATAAACATTTTTGTTCCTTTGGAAGCACGTCCCCAGATATTGAAATAAAGGAAAGGGATCAGGCATCCTGCCGCCGAAAAAGCCAGCATCGAATACAACCATAATCCTTTCTGAAAAAACATCCAACCAATTACCACAAAAGAAAAAGTACTCCCTCCGGCAGCCAATCCGTCTATGCCATCTATCAGGTTTACTGCATTTGTGATAAACACAATCAGTAGAATGGTCAACGGAATACCAACATAAACCGGTAGTTCGTATAACCCGAATAAACCGGATAAATTAGTCAGATAAAAACCGGATATAGGAAGTAGAGACGCTACAAGAAACTGGGTAAGAAATTTTTTACGGTAACGCACACCGATCAGGTCGTCCTCGACGCCTACCATAAATAAGAAAAGACAGCCTGCCGACAAGAACAAAAACTCCAATAAGATATTTCCTGTCAATTGTTCATTGAGGGGGAAACCAATCAAATAACGATAGCCTACCACCAGCGACATCGATAAGACAATAGAAGGGAAAAAAGCAATACCTCCTAAACGAGGTACTTTCTCGTTATGACTTTTCCGGCTATTAGGGATATCATACAACTGTTTTCGTTTGGATATCTTCATTATCTGTGGCAAAAAGACAAAAGAAAAGACAAATGACAAAACCAGGCAAAGAAATATGGAGATTTTACCTTTCAAAGGCTCACCGTAAATAATACCCATAATAGCTAATAATGAAGCTGTTAACATGTGTTTATTGTTTGAGGATTGATATAACAAAAGTGGTCAGTCCCATTCCTTTGGGCGACATACTAGTGTTTTATATTCTTGACCCTTATTTATGGAATAAGGGTCATCGAAGATAAACAGCTATATATCAGAAATATGAGTTCATTTTTTCTCTGAAAAAGTTGGATAAGATCAATTATATCCATATACAATACAGGATAGGAAGAAAAAAGAATATGTTATTGGGAATAAAGAAGAGGCTGGATCTCTTATAAAAAGATAGTAGCGTTTATTTAGTAAAATAGTATTATAAAGGCCCCCTATTCTTTAAACAAACGTCAACAAATTGACTTTTGAATATTATTTAATTCTGCTAAGTTCAGTTAATGGATTTATAGCGGCTGACTTTGATTTATACAAACAGTTCATTTTTAGCAACTTTCACTTCATTTTTACATAAATCAGATTACCTTTATCTTAATTTTATATTTTTTTAAGACACAAAAATTCTTCCGGCTAAAGCTTTATCAATATTAAATTTTTACTTTTGCGCTGTCTTAGATAATCAAGCAGTCTGGTAGTATAGGGAAAATATTTTATGATTTAAGCTCTACCAAATTATCTCCGATGACCCTTATTCCATAAATAAGCGTCAATTCTTGGTTGCACTCCTGCATATCCATTTTTCTACAAACCCTGTGATTTTCATATTTACCCGATCAATAACTGATTGATCCAGATTACTCAGATAAAATTGGGTTGTTTTTTCAGATGTATGCCCCAATGCCTGCCCGATAACCGTTACCGATATGGAATGCTCTTTTGCACACATTGCCCAGGAATGGCGGGCGACATACGAAGTTAGTTTAACAGGACAATGTATCTTTTCACCGATCTTTTCCAAACGACGGTTGTAGGTTCGTAAAGCAACCTTATATGTATCATAAGAAACATCTTTCGCCTGTAACACAGGAAATAATAGATCGGAGTTCTTATCGGCATACTTTTCAAGTAGTCGACGCATGCCGGGAGTGATCGTAACACGGATCTCAGTCTTTGTCTTTACACGGTGATAAATGATTATATTACCATGTATATTACTGCGGGTCAGATGAGCCAGATCCACAAAAGGCATACCGCAAGCCATAAAACTGAACAGAAACAGGTCGCGGGCAAAATCAAGACGTTTATTATCCTTAAGATTCAGTTGTGTCATATCCTTAATCACATCCATTCCTACCGAACGTTTAAAGGTAGGAACAGGACGAAGATGTAGTTTTTGAAAAGGATTTATTTTCGGGGTGATCAGATTTTCAGACACAGCACTATTGTAGACCGACCGAAAGATACTGATATAATTGGTCACTGAATTACGGCTCAAATTCAATGATTGGAGATATGATACAAAGTCATTGACCAACTGCGTGTCTATCCGCTTTATATTCAACTTTCCCTGACCGAGAAATAACTTCAACTGGTTGTGGGTTGCCCTATACAGACCTGCCGTTCCGTTTTTACCAGATATATATTTGTTCCTTTCCAAACAATACATATAGCTCAATAAATACATATGAGTTGCTTTCTTTTTTCTTTCTTCTTCTAACATAAATCTCTATTTTTAATTAGCAAATATGAAACAAATATAGGAGATATTTAGTTTCTTGTTTTTCGAAAGCTGTTGAAACACAAAAAAAAGAGGATACCTCACGGCATCCTCTTCCCTAACGCAACGAATGAATTATTAATACTTATACTTAACTCTTCTTACTTCTTGCAATCGCAAGTGGAATAAGCTACTAACATCCAAACTAATTTTTCCTGTTCTTTCAGATAATCGCTCATCAGAGCTACCGTAGCTTCATCGCCGGCTTCAGATGCAAGAGAAAGGAGTTTACGCTCTTCTGCGATAAACTGTCCGTAAGTGTTCAGAATATTTTCCAGCGCTTCATCACCACAGGAAATGCCTGATACTTCTTTTACTCTTGCAACTTTCAGATATTCGCTGAAGTTATTTACCGGTACGCCACCCAACATCAGAATGCGTTCTGCCAACTCGTCTACCTTTTCGGCTGCATTGTCATAGAGTTCTTCAAATTTACTGTGAAGAACAAAGAAACCGTGCCCTTTAATATTCCAATGGAATCCACGAAGGTTTGTATAGAATACCTGATAGTCGGCCAATAACTGCTGTAATGCTTCTACTACTTTGTTTGCTGCTGATGCATCTAAATGTAAATAATCTAATGTTTTCATAATTCTTAATTTTTATATGTAATACGTTTTTGTTTTTCTTGTACTGCAAAGATACAACAAACGCAACTATCTGTCAAACAGACATTTTCTATCCATAAATAGATTTTATCTATCAATCTTTCGGCAGGGAGATAGAAAGACTTTATTTATATATGGATAATCTCAAAACTTCAATAAAAAAGAAAAGCCTATTTTGATTTTAAATAAAAATTAAATAATACAAGAAATTCCAAAAGTTTCATTATTCAAAAGCAAACAAACATCATTTTATACAGCCCTTGAAGTTTCGCATCTGTCATATTTATATACATATCAATCACTTATGTTTACATTACGACCACACCGTATTTATCAAACAATAATATTCATAATCTGCGTTAATCTTCATTTTAACATTTGCGCACAAAAAAAGTTCGATTTACATTTGAGATAAATTACTATACCACTAATATTTTTAACATGATACGAAAGAACTTTATTTTATTACTGCTACTTCATCTGGCAGGGGGACTTTTTGCACAATTATCGATTACCCCCACTATCTCTCCTTCAATACCTGAGGGAAGTAACATCAATTTAGGGAACCACTTTAATGCCACCGGAGGAACACCTACTAAATGGACTTTAGACGGTAAAGAAATTACTCCAGGAAGTGTTACCCTATCTTACAAAGATGACGGGAAATTATTACAATGTTCAGATGGAACAAATTTCAGTGATCCGGTTCCTATTAAAATAGTAGGACGACCACTTGTTACCAGCTTAACAGGCATGCCGACTACGGCTGTAAAAGTTGGTCAGCAAATTAACCTGACCGTAGAGTTTAAAGCAAACGGTTCTACAGGTCACACTTATAAATGGTACATAGGGAACGAAGAGATAACGGGTCAAACAACAAAAACACTCAGCTATACGGTAAAAAACACAGATCATGGAAAAACTATCAAAGTAGCCGTGAAAGCAACCGAATTTACGGATGCAGTAGAAACTTCTGTTGGCATAACGTTCGACGGAACAATGGTTACAGATCCAAATCCGGTACTCCCGGCTGGTGAGAAAACGGATAATACGATATTTCCTGTGACAGTCGGAGAAACGTTTACAGACCCTGTAGTAGAATACGACGGACCAACTAATGGAGGGGCTAACTTTTTTATAACACAAGATGCTATAAATTATAACGATGGACAGTCTCATACAGTTAATTATAAAGGGAAAAGTTATGTGTGTACGGTTAAAGTCATTGAACCGACTCCTTATACTTATCTTAGTTCAACAATAACTTCCGCTTCACGCGTCACCGGTTCATTTATCGGAGATAATAATACACTATTCTTTGACTCCGGCATATATGTACCTAAGGAAACTGCCGGCCAGGCAGCTTTCTATAAAGACGGCTTAAAAATGATCGGTACCGGAAGTAAAGATAATCCTACTATCATCGGACCTAATTATGGAATATGGACAGGCTCAAGCTATGAAGGGCACGTTGTATATCGTGTTTTCAACAATATGGTTATTGAAAATATCGTATATGACGGAGGAAATATAAAATTTTACGGTCAAGTATCGAGCGGAGGATCCAATCAAAAAAACAATTATTATTTTATAACTATCGGATCTGCTCCTAATGTTATTTTAAGAGATATAACCTTTAGAAATATCGGAAACTCCAGCACTACGAATGTTCGTTCCGTACTTAATTTTGTAGAAGGAACAGTTGACAGAGATCCTGACAGAAAAAGATATTATATAAACATTCTTTTTGAAAGTGGAAAAACCAGTAGTACTTATGCCCCTATCAATATTAATTCTACTGACGGACATTATTTCAAAGATATTGTTTTCGGAGAAAATTTCACTTGCACAGGAGCCGACTATATTTCAATTACCGGACAAAATAATCATGTTGTAAAGGAGCCGGGATGTAGAAACATCGTTTTTGATGGAAAGCTTACAATGCCTGCAGGGAAAAGAATTCGTATCTGGAGATATACGAGTCGGGGTATTTCATTTCCCAAAGAGTATAAATATCTTGAATTAAAAACGACTTCTACCGGATACAGCAGTCTTTTGGATTATACTTATGATATGTATGTTCATAAAGACATAACCTCCCCTTCCACCAGTAAAGCTTATCTGGATATATCCAACAGCTCATACATTGCATTCAATTCGTTAAATGCATCGACATTCAATGCACTTAATACTTTACACACCAGCGCATCGAGTCCTGTAAGTGCAATATGTACATTGCCTGAACCCAAGCTGGTTAAATTAGTCAGCAATAACAGTAATGCTGTCGGAAACTTTACGATTCCGTCTTACTTCGGAAAAAAGCAAACCAATATAGTTGCCGTAAATGCATTAGCTGATCCATTGACACAGGTTAATGAAACCAGCCTGATACCTTTCAGTGGTACAGCAATCGGTTTCCCTTCTACCGATCCGGAAATGATCAAGTTGCATAATATTGACTTTTCAGAAGAATATTCGATCTATAATGCTATTAAAGATGGAGACAATAGTGTGGCAAACTCCCGTTACGGTAGTTTCTACAACTGTAAATTCATAGCTCCCGCTACTGGTGACCCGCTTACGATAGAAGGTAATATTCTGGCAAGTATCGCGGACGGAAGTCTATGCTCCGGCGATCCGGCAACATTGCCGTTCACGCTTACAATGAATGATGTAGCCAGTAAAAGCTGGACAGCCAGTTATCACATTAAAAACAGTACTGCAACCAAAACTTATTCAGGTACAGGTACGGCCGACATAACTGTAGATCCGGCTCCTATCACTGCTACTCAATATGTTTTATCGAAAGTAGCGATCGCACCGGATCAGGAAGCTTTTATCACAAAAGATAGTGTTGCCACATTGACACCTGTAACAGTCGATGCAGGTACTATCAGTGGAAGCAATACGGTCGGAGAAGGTGCAAATGTAACACTGACCACTTCCGGTTCGGATGGCAGATGGGAAAGTGCAGATCCAACCATTGCAACCGTTAATGAAACGACGGGGATAGTTACCGGAGTGAAACCCGGTAAGACAACAATCTATTACTATGTCGAAAAGGATGGCTGTGAGGGTGCTGCTGAATTTGCAATAACTGTTACAACGATGAACAGACTTCAATGGTCGGTATCTACAACAACCAATGAAGGAAGCAGTTTCAGCGACGTGGAAAATAATTCGACAACAACAGTAATGGTCGGAACACCGGTATTCGTACAGATCAGACCGATCAATGTAGATG
Source organism: uncultured Parabacteroides sp. (assembly GCF_905196875.1). Lineage (GTDB taxonomy): Bacteria > Bacteroidota > Bacteroidia > Bacteroidales > Tannerellaceae > Parabacteroides. The sequence continues at coordinate 15,597 of NZ_CAJJWO010000011.1, forward strand.
ACATCGACTACGACCATTGGGCTATCGAATACCGTGCTACTCCTATCGATTATTTATATCCGATGGAAGGGGCTATCAAAAAAACAGTACGCTACGACTTTAATAAAGGAGAAGCACATACATTGAAAGGTAGTTACTATTATAATGTTACCAAATTGATCCTTTATAAAGGTAATACCGAAGTTACAAGCTATTCTTATATGAATGCAACTTGTACGCATACGATTATTATCCAGGATGAACCGGTAATAAAAAAACCTGCGCTGCAATGGTCTGTTTCCACCGTAACTCATGAGTTACCTTATTTCAAAGATGTGGACGATCAGACTACAATATCCGTAAATTACGGAACGCCCGTTTTTGTACAGATTCGTCCGGTCGGATATGACGGTATCACTTTTGAACGTTGGGATGTCGAATACTCGGTAACTCCGGTGGAGCATTATTACGGAATGAATCCGATTATCAAGACAGAGCGTCATAGCTTCAACAACAAAGAAGCCCATACAGAAAAGGGAACTTATATTTATACAGTAACCAAACTGACATTATATGACCTGTATGGTAACCAGATAATTGAAACATACGATTATAATGATTCTCCGTACAAACATACAATCGTGATCGGTGACGGTGAAGGCCCAGGTCCGGGACCAGGCGGATCGTTACAATGGTCGGTATCTACCGCCTCCAATAAGCTTGAAGACTTCCGGGATGTAGACAATCTGACTACAACCGCTGTTATCAAGGGTACACCGGTATATGTACAGATCCGTCCGGTCGGTTTCAACAATGTGACTTACGATAGTTGGGAAATTGAATACACTGCTACTCCTGTCGGTTATCACTATCCGCTGGAAGAAGCGGTTCCAAAAACAGTTCGTTATACTTTCAACAAGGGTGAAGCACATACCTTAGTCGGAACCTATGTTTATACGGTAAACAAACTGACACTCTACAACGGTGAAAGTATCGCAACAGAACAATATTATACCGAACCGGCATATATCCACACGATCATTATCCGCGACGGAGGACTGATCGGTCTGGGTGAAATCGCTCCTTACTGTAGTGTAGAAGGTGAATTCAGAATACCTGTTCAATTGCTCGACCCCGACAATATCCTCGAATACTCTGTCCGCTTCTCCAATGAAGCCCTCAATGCCGGCTTCAAGGATACGGAATACAGAGACGTAACTCCGAATTACCTTACAGTTCCTGTTAGTAGCATCATTGCAAAAGGTATCTATACAGGAAACGTGTATGTACGTAAAAAGAGCGATCCGGGTCTGGTAGAACTTCATCCGTTTGAGATAGAAGTAATGCAGACAACTATGATCACCCGCCAGCCTCAATCGGTAAATGTCTGTGATGGCGACGCCTTCACATTGTCGGTCGAAGCTATCGGTATAAACCTGAGCTACCAGTGGTTCTTCAACGAAGAGGCTATACCGGGCGCGACTTCCGACAGCTACACGGCAGCACTGACTCCGGACAAGGAAGGGATTTATTATGTAGACGTATACGGTGATTGCGGAATGGAAAGCAGCCGCACGGTAACGGTTAGTAAAAACGGTCTGCGTATCCTGGTGAAATGGAACGAATTCCTCTACATTACCAATCCAGATAACGAATTCGTACGCTTCCAGTGGTATAAGGATGGACAAAAGATCGACAAGAACGGTACTTCTATCTATTATTCCGTACCGGAAGGATTACTGGGTACTTACTTCATACAGGCGTATCGTGCCGATGATACTTACGTGGTGAGCTGTCCGATCACATTCGAGACACTGACGCAGTTCCAGAGTACCCGCGTTTATCCGACGATGGTCAACAAGAACACCCCGATCACGATCCGGACAGGAGCACCGAATGAAACCCCTGAATCGGCAGTCGTAGAAGTGTACAACCTGAACGGACAGATCGTGAACAGACTGGAGATGAAGACATGGGAAACGACCCTGCCTACTGATATGGCTTCAGGAAGCTATATCGTCAAGGTAACAACGGAATCCGGAAGAACAACAACTCACAAAATTATTATCAAATAAAAGAACCTGAATATGATCAAGATGATTTCCAATATAAGAAAAACGGTTTTATTACTTGCCACCGGCTGCCTGGTCAGCACCGTTTCCGCTCAGCAGGGAACAGGGGGCAGAGAACGTAGCCAGTATAACAACAACCAGCAGCAACAGCGTGAATATCGTGAAGAACAACGTGATACGACAAAGACTAAAACGTCTTATCTCACTGTCTCCGGCGGCGTTGGCTCCTCTTCCTTACGCTATGATCTGAACTATAAGATCGAGGGCTTTCAGGAAAAAGGCAACCGCGACAATAAACTCGGTTATGAAGTAGATATCCGTTACAGTTACTTTTTCAATCCGCACTGGGGGATTGCTACCGGTGTAGGTATCTCCCGTTATGCCACCGTAGGCAGGCTAAGAGGCGATATGTCGGACGACAAATATATGAAGCTGGGCAACATGATCGATGACGACGACTTCTCCGGTCACCCGCGTGAGTTCGAACTGCATGCCCGACTGAAGAGCCTGGAAGAAAAGCAAACAGCTTTTCTTCTGGATATACCTTTGATGGCAATGTACCAAACACGTTTTGATGAAGAAGAAAACTGGGGAATGTATGCCGGGTTGGGTGTTAAATTACAAATCCCTGTCCAGACAAAATACAAAGTACAGAGCAACACAGCCAGTGAACTGAATGTATCGGGATATTACCCACATATCCCGTCCGACGTGGGTTCTCCCTCCGAATCGCCCGTGCCTCATCATGGGTTCGGCACGATCAATGATCCGGGCAGCCAACTCGACTGGAGCGGCAAGAACAAACTGAAGTTAGGTGTAGCAGGAACGGCTGAGTTAGGTTTCCTGATATCATTGAACGAAGACAGAGATATGGACTTGCTGCTGGGTGGCTATATCGACTATGGTTTTACCAACATGAAGAAGAAGAAAGACCAGGGTTTACTCTCCTCTCCTGCTTCTTATCATCCCGAAGGAAATAAGATCGTCGGGCAAGGTATCCCGTACAACGGCATGCTGAACTCAAATGTGACCGACAAAGTAAAAGTGATGTCGTTCGGTGTGAAATTAGGGTTACGATTCAAACTGAATTAAAAGGCAGAAAACAGGACATTTGAGCCGCTGTGAAAATAGATGCGCATCTATTTTCGACGAGATGCGCATCCATTTGAAAAAGCTGTTACTTCCCAGTACGACTACCAGTTCAAATTCTTTCTTTGCTTTTATAAGAGCATTGACAACCTGCATGGTTGTAGCCGGTCTATTCTATAGCCCATTCAAAAAGGCCGGCAGAGTTTTTTTCCGGTTGTACCACTTCCAATTTAACTGCTGAAGTTTTTACCGGTTTAAAACGAACGGTATTGGGCTCTCCTTTAGCTACTCCGTATCGAGTGGAGTTTTCCACAGGTTGCCAGTTACCGGAAGCATCCCTATAATAAATTTTCCAGCTTTGTGGGATACGGCATCCGCCCCAGGGAGCATCGTCATACCAATAAATAGTACTGGCAGAGACTTCCTGTGGTTGTTCAAACTCGTATGCAATCCATTCGGTAGTACCTTCCTGTGGCCACCAATGATAATAAGGGGCGGTACGATCGTTTTCATCCTTAGGGGTCAGGCCGTCATGGATAGCGGAAATCGATTTCACCATATGAGACGCTGTGATCTTTGCTTTTGAAGCGATCGTCGGAGGCATTACCGGGCGGGTTGCACTTACATCCTGTGGCAACCAAACGGACATTTCACCGGTACCGCGATGTGCCCAGGCATAATAAGGGATCATGGTCAGGGTGACATCTTTTGTAACCAGACGGCCTGTTTCGTCGTAACCCAGCGTTTGAGCCTGCGTTTTCAGTTCGTCAATACCATACAGAAGTTCCGGTTTACGTTCTACGGTGAATTCCGGTTTACGATTCATAAAAACACTCAATACACTGAAGTCGTTATCGGGCCATTCGGCACAGTAAACGAGCGGGCCGCGTTCGACAGATATTTTACCCCGGTCGGCTTCTACTTTCGAGTTGGCTTTTACTGTACGCGGTTCCATATCGAAATGAACTTCTACGACATCCCCTTTTTCCCACAGCCGGTTTATCGCGAAATAACCCTTATCTAAATTACTCTTGCATGTTTCCCCATTCACTTTTACCGAATAATTCAATTGCTTATTATCAGTAAATGAATATAGATTGCTCGGAACGACTTCACCCTGTACCCAGCCCGGTATACGAATCTTTAAGGTGAAGTTTTGTTTTCCTTTCGGAGAAACGGATACACGAATATCACCGTCCCAGGGATATTCGGTAGTCTGGGCCAAGGTCACTTTCTTTCCTTCTACATTCAGCTCAGATGTGTTACTCATAAACAGATTGACATATACATCCTTATTATGTACGGCATAAACATACCCGGGTAAAGAAGGAATAAAACGGCAGATATTAGACGGACAGCAGGCACATCCAAACCAGGGTTGCCGCTGATGCTGACCGATAGATTCCAGCGGATTCGGATAGAAGAAACCGCCGCCATCCAAAGATACACCGGAGATCAAACCGTTATACAGGGAACGTTCCAATACATCGTAATATTTAGACTCACCATGAAGGAGGAAGAGACGATAGTTCCAATACACGTTACCGATTGCCGCACAGGTCTCACAATAGGCCGACATATTAGGCAACTCATAATTTTCACCGAATGCTTCGCCGTGGCTGGTGGCACCGATACCTCCGGTAACATACAATTTCCTGGTTACTACATTATCCCATATTTTGTCAATGGCATGTACATATCCGGTATCACCGGTCAACGCGGCAACATCTGCCATCCCTGAATACATATAAGCAGCACGAACGGCATGACCGACAGCCTCATCCTGTTCTAAAACCGGCTTATGAGCCTGGCTGTAAGCATCGGTACGGGTGGTATATCCACGCTTATCGAGGAAGAACTTAGCCAAGTCGAGGTATTTCTGCTGGCCCGTGACCAGATACAATTTAGCCAGTGCCATTTCTGCTATCTGATGACCGGGAACGCGGACTACCTGTCCGGGCTTATCCCCTATTTCCCGCTCCACACAATCGGCATACTTGATGGCGATGTTAAGGAAGTTCTTTTTTCCGGTGGCCTGATAATGGGCGATAGCACCCTCGATCATGTGCCCCAGATTATAAAACTCATGGCTCAGGTCTTCCACCTTTTCCCAACGTTTACTTCCGGCCCATTCATGCGGATGCTCGGGATTCATGGTACGGGAAGTATATAAATATCCGTCGGGCTCCTGAGCAGCTGCAACTACGGTCAATACACTGTCGATATATTTAGCTAACTTTTTGTCCGGATAAGTTTGCATAGAATAACTGGCACCTTCGATGGTTTTGTATACATCCGTATCGTCAAAAGCAAGGCCTTCCACTTTATAATCGCAACTTGGATGAGCGGCTTTATAAAAGTTATCATAACGACCGGTTTCTTCACATTTGCTGAATGCCAGGGGTATTGTCACTTCACGACTGGCTTTCAGGCGTTGTCCCCAGAAACTGTCGGTTACTTTCACGGAGGTGAACGGTACAGGCGTGATCGGATATCCTCCGTCATGCGTTTGTGCACTTCCCGCCAGACATAAGCCGGCCAGTGTTATTACCAGAATACTTTTCATGTCATTAGTTATTAAGTGTATATTTTTATACTTATTTTATTGTGGTGTAAAATTAACACCATACGATTAACTTTGTATCTGAAATGGTATGTTGTATAACAGACATTTAAACTTTCAATGCAGGCATTGACCTCGCGTCAAGCCTGCATTGTTTTCAAATCAAATACTTAATCTACAAAAAGTGTGTGTATAACAGTCTATGATGTTTTAGTTAACTTTCCATTCGATAACACCACCTGATTCGCCTTTCTGCAGGTTGATTACCAGTTTCAGACCGGAAGTTGTGACGGGTTCAAAGTCAACCGAATTGTAACAATCTTTCTTACAACCGTATTCACCTTTAGCCTTCACGTCTTTCCAGGTGCTTCCTTCCTTATATTGCACTTTCCAGTTGGCCGGGACACGGTAGTTACCATCGTAATGATCGAATTCAAGCCAGTAGACTTCTACATTCTTTACTGTTTCAGGCTGATTGAATACATATTCGATAGCTTCTTCCGAACCTGTCTTCAACCAGAAATAATGATAAGGCTTCGACATATCGTCCGAACTTTTGGGATCCCATTGATCATTGACTCCATAGCACCATTCACGACGTTCGATCGGCAAGCCGTCTTTCTGAATCGGTGCACTGACAATGGTAAATGACTGGGCACGGGAAGCAATACTCGGTTCCGGAGTCGGTTTTGCATAATCGGCGGACGCCGGGATCCACACTGCCATCTCCGCATTACCACGATTATTCCAGGTTGAGTAAGGGATCAAGCTGACCGGAACATCTTTCTCTGCAACCGTTCCGTCTGCATTACGATCCTGTTCTTTGGCAGTACCTTCAAGCTCTACGATACCATTCAGTTTATCTTTTACATATTTATAAGAAAAAGAATTATTATCCGGAATATACTTATTAAACACATGTTTGTCAGGCATATCTACACCTTCAAGACAATAAACGACCGGGCCGCGTTCAATAGCCAACAAACCTTCGTCCGCTTTTACTTTCTCATGTGCCTTGACACGGCGTATATCCATCGGCAAAGTCAGCTCGACAATATCCCCTGCATTCCACTGGCGGTCAATAGCTATATATCCCTCGTAAGTTTTACTTTTAACAGCTTTTCCATTTACAGAAACAGTATATTTATCTGCTTCCTTTGAAGTAAAGGTGTACAGGTCGCTTCCTGTGACAGGTTCGTTTTCCGCCCATCCCGGGATACGCAATTTTAATGCGAAGTCGGCTGGTTTCTGAGGAGTAACGGTCAGTTTCACTTTCCCTTCCCACGGGTATTCGGTAGCCTGATCCAATCCGATCTCATTTTCTCCGAGTTTAACAGAACTATTGCTGGCAATATACAAGTTCACAAAAACACTGTTTTCCTGTGTTGCATACATATACATCGGAACAGAAGCCATAAAACGGGTTACATTTCCCGGACAGCAGGCACAACCGAACCAGGGAGCACGTTCGTGCTGCCCCATAGATTCCAGCGGATTATCATAAAAGAATTTATCTCCGCTTAGAGAGACACCGGAGATCACACCATTATATAAAGCACGTTCCAGTACATCCACATATTTAGCATCACCGGTTGCCAGAAACATGCGTTGGTTCCAGTAGACATTCGCGATAGAGGCGCATGTTTCGCAATAGGCGCTGTGATTATGCAATTCATATTCCGGCCCGAAACCTTCCCCCTGAGCCCTTGAACCGATACCGCCGGTGATATACAATTTCTTCGTTGCCATATTGTTCCAGATACGGCAGATGGCATTGAAGTAGGCAGAGTCTTTTGTCAATGCAGCCACATCAGCCACCCCGGAATAAAGATAACCGGCACGTACGGCATGACCGACAATCTCCTCCTGTTGCAGGATAGGCATGTGATCCTGACTGTATGCATTCAGGCGATGACCATCGGTTCCACGTCCTGTTTCTTCCACGAAATAACGGGCCATATCCAGATATTTCTGATCGCCTGTAACTTTATACATCTTTGCCAGCCCCATTTCTACAATAGGATGTCCCGACGGCACATGTTTCTGTCCTTCTTTCGGGCCAAAGACTTCGCAAACCAGATCGGCATTTTTTATGGCAACGTCCAGTAACGAGCGTTTGCCGGTAGCCCGGTAATGGGCAACTGCCGCTTCGTATAGATGTCCGCAATTATAGAGTTCATGGCTATTCAGTTTCTCCCAGCGTTCTTTTCCCCACCAGCGCGATAATCTTTCGCATTTGTTCGTTACACAGGTAGTCAGATAACCATCCGGTTCCTGGGCGGCATCAATCAGTGTGATGACACTATCCAGATAGGCATCCAACTGAGGATCATATTTAACGGCCAGGGAATAAGAGGCTCCCTCAATGATCTTGTACGGATCGGTATCATCAAACGGGAAATCGCCTTTGTGTTCGCCTTTGATAAGTCCGCCGGCAAGGGCAAAGTTATCGAAACGCCCGTTTAACTCACATTGTTTGAATGCAGACGGGATAGATACAGTCCGGTTTACTTCGATACGGGGAGCCCAGAAATTATCTGTCAGATGTACTTCAGTAAACGGGACCTCTACGATCGGTTCTGTGGATGTATATTTATCCGGAATAGACTGACAGGCAAACAAACCGATAATAGGGATCGATGTAAATAATAATTCTTTCAGCATAACGCAAATATTTTGTTTTAGACTAATCGATAAATTTTGAATACAAAGAAAAATAATAAGAAACTCTTTCGATAGAAATATTGTCCATTAGAATAGCAGATTAGACTATTCTACCATTCTAATAGACTTATCCTACACTATTGTTGTTGTTTTAAGGAACAAAAATAGGAGTCACACTCGCGTTCGGATTCTGTTCCATCTGATCATTATTGATTACTTCCTTCTCCGAGTACCCTGCAACAACATTTTAGCACGCGTTATATCTTCTACTACTTGCTCCTGTACCAGGAAAGATGTAGGATTTGTGGTCAGAAAGTCCTCGATACTTCTCTACTTGTAAACAGGCACAAAAAAAACCGGGTGATGCCAGTATAAAGAAACAGCATCACCCGGTATACTAAAAGAAGATTAATAACCAGGATTTTGATCGAGGTTGGGATTTGTTGTCAGGTCATCCAGATGGATTGGAAAGAGAGTAGCATAATTGCCGACCGGTTTATGATTAAACCAACTCTTCGTCTGGAATGTACCAAAGCGGATCATATCGATACGACGGCGGGCTTCACAGGCAAATTCCCAACTCCATTCGTCATATAGTCCACCAAACTTCACCGGAGTCTGATCGCCCTTATCGACGATATTACCCTCTTCATCCAGAATGCCATATTGGATATGTGTATCGCCTTTCAGCCATTCAACTGTAACCTTTGCTTTTTCAGGATGATTTTGGAAAGCGCGTTCACGGATTTCCGATACCAGATCGACGGCTTCCTGTTCTTTCTGTCCAAGACGTAACAGGCATTCAGCCTTCATCAACAACACTTCTGTATAACGGAAATAAGGGAAGTCATTACTTAAAGCACTCTTTGCTCCATTAGCTATTTCATATTTACCGACACGGTATCCGTCGAATGTATCGCTCTTATATAAGCTAGGTAATTTATTGACGTATTCAAAGACAACCTCATCGGCAGAATTCTTTTGAGGTCCCTGTAACCAGGTGTCATACAAACGCTGGTCGTCCGGATCATAACTGTTGATAAATTGCGGGTTAGCGCCACTGCCATTCCATGGACTGGCTTGCATATTATAAACTTTACGACTGTCTGTACTCAACCATTTCATGTGCATGCCAAAGACCGGACCATTCGGATCTGAAGGCAAATTATATACAGCATCATAAGGAACCGCAAAAATAGTTTCCACACAATTTTCATTATTTGTCTTAAAAATATCCCTATAAACAGGTTCCATAGAAAATAAACCGGATTCTATAATCCTATTACATTCTACCAATGCCTTATCATAAGCCGGTGTTCCGGTATACACTTCAGCATTCAAATACATGCGAGCCAGTAAACAATGTGCCCCCCATTGTGTCAAACGTCCGTAAGTAGTTTTATCGACAGCTGTTGGCAAAAGAGGCAATACTTCATTTATTTCGTCAATAACAAAGTCGAATACTTCCTGACGGGATGATTGTGGGACCAGCTCATCCGAAAACTTCTTGGAAATAGGTACATTTCCATGTGTATCACACAGAATAGAATACCATAATGCACGGATGGCACGTACTTCGGCCACAACATCGTCCATACTTTCCGGACGGAAGAAACCTTCTTCAGCCTTTTTCAATATTTTATTGGCATTGTTGATACCCTTATAGCAATAAGACCAGGTTGTTTGAGGTTGTCCCTGTTGGTTAGTCCAAGTATGCATGTGCATTTTCTTATACACACCACCATCGTCCCAACCATTCGGACGTGTCGGAGTGACAATCGCATCTCCCGATTCCTCTTGTAAATCAAAATAACCATACCAGTCCATAATGAAACGAAGCGGAGAATAGGCGGTAGCCAGCAGTGCTACCTCATCATCGGTTGTCGGAACATAGTCCTCTTCGATAATCTCAGAAAAAGGTTCTTCATCCAGGTTGAAACAACTGTTCAAGGATAACATCAAACCGAAGCAAACGGCATATAAGCCATATTTATATTTTCTCATGATATAATATGCGTTTTGTTAATTAAAATGTTACGTTAACACCGAATGTATAAGTACGGTTAGTCGGATATTTGTCACGCTCATCGACACCGGCATTCAATACACCATAATCACTACTACTTAGTGGAATTTCCGGATCAAGACCTTTATAACCGGTAATCGTAGCCAGATTCAAAACAGAACCGTAGATACGCAGATTCTTAATCACATTTTGTTTACCTAAATTGAAAGTATAACCCAATGTTACATTGTCGATCTTCCAATAACTGCCATTCTCAATATAGTAGCTAACATAACGCTGGTCATCCAATACCGGACTTTTACCATAAACCTTATCGAATGCCGAATTTAAACGGTTATACTGAAGAGAAGGTTTAGCATTTTCATAATACATACGTTGATAGTTCAAAATCTGGAAACCAAAAGCTCCACGCATATTGATACTCAGGTCGAAACCTTTATAATTGAATGTATTGTTCCAGTTCAGATAATGTTTAGGAATACCATTACCTAACTCCTGCCAGCTATTGGAGTCGGCCTGATCGGCTTTCATGTGTACCCACTCACCTGTTTCCGGATCTTTTCCCTCAACAATCCATAGGCCGTCATCTGTTATATCGACTGATTTCAATCCATAAAATGTACCGATAGGGCGACCTACTTTCACGATATGAGAACTCGTCTGAATCGGTTCACTTACATAACCTTCATAGATAAAATCTTTTTCAAACGAAAACTGATCGTTGGAAATAGAAACGACCTTATTTTTATTTGTTGAATAAGAAACATTTGTACTCCATTGGAAATCATCAGTCTGAACCGGAGTTGCACGAACTAATAACTCAAAGCCATTGTTCTTTAATTCAGCTACATTAGCTAAAATAGTAGGATATAAATACGGTGGAGTCGGAACGGCATATTCCCAAATACCATCAGTTGTTACACGGCTATAATAATCTACAGTACCGCCTAACCGCCCATTAAACACATCCCAGTCCAAGCCAAGGTTAAATTCCTTTTTCTTTTCCCAACGCAAATCTGCATTTGTATTACGTACCGTTTCCAGTGCTTTCACCCATGCTCCATCATATAGAAAAGCTCCTTCATAGTTTAAACTACTCAATGAATTATATGGATCACCTACGTTAATACCAGTTACACCATAACCAACACGCAGTTTCAAATCGCTCAGCCAGTGATAATTTTGCATGAACTGCTCTTTGTTAATTCTCCATCCCACAGAAACACCAGGGAAATTACCCCATTTGTGATTGGCTCCAAACTTGGAAGATCCTTCCCGACGAAGAGAGAACATAAACAAATAACGATCGTCGTAATTATAACCGACACGGGCAAAAAGACCGATCAGTTTATCGGTACTTTTATAACTGTTCATAGTTGCTTCACCACGCTGCAAAGCCATACCGGCTTCTATCTTATCGTAAGTATAGGCATCTGTCGGGAAATCATAATTGGAAACCTCCAAATATGAATTCATATTATCTTCATAGTTGTAACCGACCAACGCATTGAAATTATGTTTATTAAAAGATTGTTGCCAATTAGCTGTCAACTCAATCAGGTTGTTGCGGAAATCCGAATCCTTACGGTATGCATCACCGTTTTTACCATTCTTAGTAGAATTGACATGTTGTTTAGTGTGATAAACACCATCAGTGGTGGAGGTTCCACGACGGGCATACATACCTTTTAAGGTAACACTTTCAATCGGCCGATATGTCAAGCTAGCGGAAAGCCGCTGATTTTTACGTTTCATTTCACCGACTGTTTCATTCAGATAACTGACCGGGTTATCATAGAAATACAAATCACGTTCGAACCAGCCGCCATCTTCATTACGAACCGGTTCTGTCGGGTTATGAATCATTGCCTGACGATAAATATAAGTATTCCAGCTACGCGGCATAGTATGTTCACTGATGATAGCCGACATATTTGCTGTCAATTTATTATCCAACATCGATTGTGTTATATCAAAACGACCGGTCAACGACTCAAAATCGGTTTTCTTAAAGGTTCCTTGGCGATCTCGATAATTAAGAGAAGCGGTATAATTCGTTTGTTTGCTGCCGCCACGCAAAGAGAGGTTATGCACATGGCTGATAGCCGTACGTGTAATTTCATCCAGCCAATCAGTATCATAACCAAAATCTTCACTGTTTGCACCAAGAAACTCATAGCCTTCGCTCCATTTCTGACGTAAATCGGAAGCACTCATCACATCCGGACGTTTCGCAATGGTAGAGACAGAAACATAACCAGAATAATCAATTGTCGGCGGCATTTCCTTACGGCTGGCCTTTGTCGTAATAATAATCACACCATTTGTACCACGTGTACCGTAAATAGCTGTTGCAGAACCATCCTTCAATACATCAATCGCTTCAATATCTTCAGGAGCAACCGTATTCAAACTCCCCGGAATACCATCAACCAATACCAAAGGAGTAGTACTTCCTTTCATGGAAGAAATACCACGCAACATAATCTGCGTATTCGCCGTCGGATCTCCGGAAGGGGTAGAAATATTTAAACCTGCCACCTTACCCTGTACTAACTGACCTGCATCCGTAACCGCACCTTTCACAAAACTTTCTGCTTTTACGCTCGAAATTGCGCTGGTAACATCTCCTTTCTTCTGTGTACCATAACCGATAACAACCACCTCATCCACAAGCTGACTATCTTCCAGCAACTTTACTGTGATCGATTTCTGATTACCGACAGCTATTTCCTGACTCTGGAAGCCCACATAAGAGAATTGCAGAATCGATTTGGAACCAGGTACAGTGATCGTGAACTTGCCGTCCATGTCACTCATCGTTCCGTTTGTGGTTCCTTTCTCGACCACGTTTACTCCCGGCAGTTCCATACCTGAAGCATCTTTAATGACTCCGGTAATTGTAATACCTTTTTGCTGTGAAATTTCGGAGATGCTGTTTTCCGAGTTCGCCGTATTAGCAAACAGTCGATAGCTTCCGGCATTCGCACTTAGTAAAAGACAAGCAGATAAGAATAACTTGCCATACCCCTGATTGTGGAATCTTTTTCTCATATCATTATATATTAGTAGGTTGTTAACAATGAGTTGATTATATGTTCTTAACAAATCCGTGGCAACAAAATAAGCGTATATATACCATTTATTATGCAAGAATCGTTTAATACAATAAAAAAATAATACATCCCCATTGAAACTCCACATTCCAAAAAAACGTTGATAAACAATACACAAAATCAAACAATAGACTATTTTGCTATTTTATTAGACAGATTGTATCGCTTTTCATCCACAAAAAAGATTGATATTCAGCAATTGAAATTTATATTAAGAATTAAAAATCATTCAACCAAAACTTTGAAATAGTGTATTTTTTACCTGCACCACCAAGATATTCTATATATTTTCTACCTTTGTGCCTTATACTATATCTTCTAAATATAACATGAAAGCACTATCTATTGTCCGACACATAAAGATTTTTATCTTTCTCCTGTTATCCTGCCAATGGATTTATGCGGAACAATTCAGGTTCATCCATTATGAAGTTGAAAACGGATTGTCATCCAATACAGTCCGCAGTATCACTCAGGATAGCCGTGGATTTATGTGGTTCGGTACGGAAAACGGGCTGAACAGGTTCGACGGCTACCATGTGAAAGTTTTTAAGAATATAGTAGGAGACTCTACTTCCATCGGAAACAACTATATATACTCTTTACTTGAAGACTCCGATAAAACATTCTGGATAGGAACAGATGAAGGTCTCTATATCTACAATCCTGAACTGGAACAATTCAGATACTTCGCCGCCGGGACAGACAAGGGAACAAAGATTAAAAGTAATATAACAGCTATTGCAGAAGCACCTGATGGAAATATCTGGTTTGCCACATTGGGACAAGGCGTTTTCTGCTTCAACAAACAAACGCAACGACTAAAACAATATGTATCCATACCGGATAACAGCAACTCCCTGGTAGCAAACACAATTTTTTATTTATACATCGATAACCAGGGAGGAATATGGGTTGCTCCTCAACAAAATAAAGGAACTATAAATCGTTATGACCCGGAGAACGACCAGTTCATTACTTATCAGATAACGAAGATGAACGGAGAGCCCTGCGACCTGCGGATTTACGCCATTGAAGACGGTGACGAAGATAATCTATGGATAGGAACCTGGAGCCATGGTATCTGCCGACTAAACAAAAAGACGATGAAGATACAATCGTTTCTGGCTCCGGGAACACCGAACGGCATCTCCCATGTTCACTACATCACCGAATATCGACCGGGGGTTTTATTAATCGGCTCAGACGACGGACTTGCGTATTTCGATACAAAGACAGGGAAAGCAGAAGTAATGACTGCCACCGAATTAAAAGACAGTAGCCTCTCCAATAAATTTATCTATCCCATCTACAAAGACCGGGAAGGCGGTGTATGGGTCGGTACCTATTACGGCGGTGTAAACTATGCCGCCCCGATAAAAGGTATGATCAACGGATATACTCATTCGGATTACAGCAATTCTGTCGGCGGAAATATTATCAGTTGCTTTTGCGAAGACCCTTCCGGCAATATCTGGATCGGTTCGGACGACGGCGGACTGAGCTACTTCAATACACAAAACAAAACATTTACGAATTATCTGCCGGATCCTAACCGTAATAGTCTATCCTATCATAATATTCACGCTCTATTCCTGGATAACGAGAATTTATGGATCGGTACCTATTCCGGTAACCTGAACATACTGAATACCCGTACCGGCAAATTCACTCAATATCCCGCCGGTTCTACCGATAATATTCCTACAGAGATGAGTAGTGTCTATTCTATTTATAAGGATAAACAAAACAATATCTGGCTCGGGACTATGCAGAGCATCCTGCGTTATGATCGCAAAAACGATAGTTTCATTAAAGTCAGGGAAACAGGAACGACCACCAGTTGCATACTACAGGATACGGACGGCAACATCTGGTTTGCTACACTAGGCAAGGGGCTTTTGTGCTTCAACCCGGAAACAGAAAAATGGGAACAATATACATTTAACCCGGCTGATAAGAACACCTTATCGACCAATCAGGTAAATAGCCTCTGCCTGGATGACAAACAACAATTATGGGCAGGAACCGACAACGGGATCTGCCGTTTCGATAAGGCTATCGGCAACTTCGTCCGTGTACCGCTCGATATATCGCAAGCAGCTGTCACCGGTGTCGTTTTCAACCGGGGATATCTGTGGATCAGTACGATTAACGGACTTATCTCCTATTGTCCCGAAACCGAAGAACAACGAATTTTCTTTAAAAGCGACGGACTGCAAAGCGACCAATACGGAGTCAATGCCGTTTTACTGGCCTCTTCAGGTCTTTTATATCTGGGAACCACCAACGGTTTCTGCGAGCTCGATACCCGTACCATCTCTCTTAACGCTTATATACCACCGGTAGTCATTACCAATCTGCAGGTATTCAATAAAGATGTAAAGATCGAAGAACAAGGTATCCTGCCCCAATCGACGACCTGTATTAAAGAAATAGAACTCTCCTATAAATATAATGTATTCAGTATCGAATATGTCGGTCTCAGTTATAGCGTGCCGGCTAAAAACCAATATAAATATAAACTGGAAGGCTTCGACAAAGACTGGAACTTTGTTGGTAACCAGCGCAAAGCTACCTACACAAACTTACCGGCCGGTAAATACAAGTTTCACGTAATGGGTTCGAATAACGATGGTGTATGGAATGAAGAAGCTACGACTGTAGATATAATTATTCATCCTCCCTTCTGGCGTTCACATTTGGCTTATTTCATTTATATCATATCGGTCATCGGATTGGTTTGCTATATTATATACGCCATGAAGCAGCGGACAGAAAAACGTCATAAAGCCCGTATGCTTCAGTTGAGTGTCGAAAAAGAAAAGGAACTGCACGATGCCAAGATCAATTTCTTTACCTTGATCGCACACGAAATACGCACACCGGTCTCTTTGATCATCGGGCCACTCGAAAAAATAATGGAAGCCTCGTCGACCCTTCCTCCGACAATCCAGAGCGCATTGAATATAATCGACCGAAACAGCCAGCGGCTCTTGTCGCTGGTCAATCAATTGTTGGATTTCAGGAAAGCGGAACAGGGAGCATTCGTAATCAATTTCTCCGAACAGAGCATGCATGAACTGCTTCAGAACCTGTATGACCGTTTCAAACCGATGATCGAACAGAAAGGCTTCACCTTTTCTTTCGATATGCCCGACAAGGAAATAATAGCTATTGTCGATCCCGAAGCGATAACCAAAGTTATCAGCAACCTGCTGACAAATGCTACCAAGTATGCTGCGGGTAAAATTACAATGACCTGCGAAAGTCATAACAAATCTGTCGTTATCAAAGTATCGGACGACGGCCGGGGAATATCTGAACAGGAACAGAATAATATATTCCTTCCTTTCTACCAGATAGCCCAGAGCCATAAACCGGGTACGGGACTTGGTTTGTCGCTGGCTAAACTACTGGTAGATGCCCATCATGGCATGATCGAAGTAGAAAGCGGAGCTGAACAGGGTACAATATTTACGGTAACAATACCACAGGAACAACCCGATGTCGTTCCGGCAGAATCTAAAAAGGATATAATAACAGACTATACGATTCCCGACGAGGAACCATACAGCAAAGAAGCAAACGGTCGGCAGGCCGCTTCTCCCAGATGCCCTACGCTACTGATAGTAGAAGACAATACCGACATGAGAAGCTTCCTCCATGACAGTTTCAAAGAGACATACAACATATTATCGGCAGAAAACGGACAAGAAGGATTGGAACAACTGAAAAAACAACCGGTCGATCTTATCATCAGCGATGTGATGATGCCGGTTATGGACGGTTTCACTTTCGCCAAAGAAGTAAAGGAAAACCTTTCTTACAGCCATATTCCCCTGGTATTGCTGACTGCGAAAACCGATAATACATCGAAAGTGACCGGTATAAAGTCCGGAGCAGACGCCTACATCGAAAAACCGTTCTCGACACAGGTATTGCGTGCACAGATCGAGAACCTGCTCGAGTCGCGGAAAAAACTGCGGAAAAAGTTCTCGGAAATGCCGTTCGTTCCATTGGATAGCGTGGCCGTCAATAAGGCTGACGAGCAATTCTTGTCGAAGATGAATGAGATCATTGAAAAGAATATATCGAATATCGACTTCTCCATCGATGTATTGGCAGAACAACTATGCATCAGCCGGTCGGGATTGTTTGCCAAGATAAAGACATTGGTCGAAATGACCCCGAACGAACTAATACAACTCGTCCGTTTGAAAAAAGCGGCAGAACTGTTAGCTACACAGAAATATCGTATCAATGAAATATGTTATCAGGTTGGATTCAACAACCCCTCTTATTTCTCCAAATGTTTCCAGAAACAATTCGGAGTTTTGCCGAAAGATTTTATGAACAAAAAAAACTAAAGTAGTATGAATATACAACAACTCGAGTACATCCTTGCGGTAGACACATACCGCCACTTCGCCAAAGCGGCAGAACATTGCAGAGTAACACAACCAACGCTCAGTATGATGATCCAGAAACTGGAAGACGAGCTGGGTATTAAATTATTCGACCGTAATATGCAGCCGGTCTGCCCTACTCCCGCCGGACGGAAGGTGATCGACCAGGCCCGTACCGTATTATACCAGGCATCCCTGATAAAAGATATCGTGAATGAAGAAGAGCAGTCTCTGAAAGGAACTTTCCGCCTGGCTGTTTTACCAACGATTGCCCCTTATCTGCTGCCCCGTTTCTTCCAGCAGCTATCGGAAAAACATCCCGATCTGGATATCCGTATCCTCGAAATGAAAACGGCTCCTACCATGGCTGCAATCCTGAATGGAGAGATAGATGCGGCCATCATTGCAAACCAACCCACAGAGAACCAGCTACAGGGCGATACATTATATTACGAACAATTCTTCGGCTATGTAGCTGAAAACGATCCGGTATTCAAAAAAGACCTGATCCGTACAGCCGATATCAGCGACGAACACCTCTGGTTACTGGACGAAGGACATTGCTTCCGCGACCAGTTGATGCGTTTCTGCCAGATGGAGAAAGTAAAACTCCGCCAGGCTGCTTACCGCCTTGGAAGCCTTGAAACATTCATGCGAATGGTTGAAAGCGGCAACGGTGTGACTTTTATTCCCGAACTGGCTACCCTGCAACTCAGTGAAGAACAAAAGAAACTGGTACGTCCTTTCGCCATCCCTAAACCGGCACGCGAAATTGTCTGGATCACCCGTAAAGATTTTATCCGTCATACCATCGCAGGCATGTTGATCGAGAGCATTAAAAAGTCCGTACCCAAAGAAATGTTGACTCTGCAAGCCGGATTAAAAGTAGTGTGAACATTATTTTTATCTCTTGGCGAAAAAAATTATCACTTTTCGCTTGTAGTTTCCAAAAAAGCGTTACTTTTGCTGCATATTTAAAAACAAACAGACGAAATGAATCGATTTAGCTTTACATATTTCTTTTATTACTTTTACTTTAGCAGAGTGAAGGCAGGAATTTGTATGTAAAGCGTTGATGATAGAAAATATGTATCAATAAAATATATGAAGTCCTGCCGATTACGGTGGGACTTTTTTTATGACTTTAAGACAGAAAGATGAAAAAGAGAGTAGCAATTCAGGGAATAGCCGGTTCGTATCACGATATCGCAGCCCGTAGCTTCTATGAAGGTGGAGAAATTGAGATTGTTGGATGCAATACATTCAGAGATGTAATCACAACCATCAAGAAAGATCCGGCAATACTGGGTCTGATGGCCATCGAGAATACGATTGCAGGAAGCCTGCTGCAGAATCATGAGTTGATACGCGAAAGCGGTTTGCGGGTGATCGGTGAATACAAATTGCGTATTTCGCATTCGTTGGTTGCACTGCCGGGAACGACGATACACGAAATTACGGAAGTCAACTCCCACCCGATCGCGCTGATGCAATGTACCGACTTCCTCGATACCCTGCCGAATGTGAAGATGGTAGAAAAAGAAGATACCGCTATGAGCGCCCGCTGGATTTCCGAGAATAACCTGAAAGGACACGCCGCCGTCTGCGGTAAACTGGCTGCTAAGATATACAACATGGAAATCCTTGCCGAAGGGATAGAGACAAATAAACGCAACTTCACCCGTTTCCTAGCCCTGGCAGACCGATGGACGGCAGAAGACTTGCTTGAAAAGACAGAAATCAACAAATCATCCCTCGTTTTCGCTCTCCCCCACACCTCCGGTAGCCTTTCCAAAGTGCTTTCTATTCTTTCATTCTACGACATGAATCTTTCCAAAATACAATCGCTCCCGATCATCGGCCGCGAATGGGAATATTTATTCTATATCGATCTGACATTTACTGATTATACGAGATACAAACAAGCATTGGATGCAATCATCCCATTAACAAAGGACTTAAAAATATTAGGCGAATATGCAGAAGGAAAACAAAGTGTGTAACATCACACCTGCCGAACGTGTCGGTAGCGTACAGGAATACTACTTCTCAAAGAAACTGAAAGAGGTAGCCGAAATGAATGCCGCGGGCAAGAATGTAATCAGCCTGGGTGTAGGTAGCCCCGACCTGCCTCCTTCGGAACAAACGATCGAGACATTGTGCGAACATGCTCATAATGCCAATGAGCACGGTTATCAGCCTTATGTGGGTATTCCGGAATTACGTAAAGGTTTCGCTGACTGGTACAAGACCTGGTATGGAGTGGAATTGGATCCTAAAACGGAGATCCAGCCGTTGATCGGTTCCAAAGAAGGTATCCTGCATATCTCGCTGGCTTTTCTGAATCCGGGAGACGGAGTATTGGTTCCCAACCCGGGTTACCCGACCTATAGTTCTGTCAGCAAATTGGTACAAGCCAACCTGATATCTTATGAGTTAAAAGAAGAATTGGGATGGCAACCGGATTTCGAAGTATTGGAAAAAATGGATCTTTCCAACGTGAAACTGATGTGGGTAAATTATCCCAATATGCCGACCGGAGCCAATGCGAGTATGGAGCTTTTTGAGAAGCTGGTTGCTTTCGGACGTAAACATGGTATTATCATATGTAATGACAATCCGTATAGTTTTATCCTGAACGAGCATCCGTTAAGTATCCTCAGTGTACCGGGAGCCAAAGAGATCTGCATCGAAATGAACTCGATGAGCAAGGCGCACAATATGCCGGGCTGGCGTATGGCGATGCTGGCCTCGAACGCACAATTCGTTCAATGGATACTGAAGGTGAAAAGCAATATCGACTCAGGCCAATTCAAACCGATGCAACATGCAGCAGTGGAAGCCCTCAAAGCTCCGAAAGAATGGTACGATACTATGAACCGTACTTACCGCAGTCGTCGCGACCTGGCAGGACAAATCATGCATGCCATAGGATGTACATATGATGAAAACCAGGTAGGAATGTTCCTTTGGGGAAAGATACCGGCAACAGCAGAAGGTAGTGAAGCACTGGCAAACAAAGTATTGTACGAAGCTAATGTATTTGTCACTCCCGGATTTATCTTCGGAAGTTGCGGTGAACGTTATATCCGCATCTCCCTTTGTTGCAAGAATGAAGCATTACAGGAAGCATTAAACAGAATTAACAATATGCCAATGTGAGAATGTGCCTATATGCCAATGGAGATACTCTGATTGGCAAATTGGCAAATTGGCAAATTAACACATTATTCATCATGGAAATGGAATTAGAATCGATCTTATTACCCGGTGTAGACCCCCAGCGTCCTATCATCATCTCCGGCCCGTGTAGTGCCGAAACAGAAGAACAAGTAATGGAAGCCGCTACCCAGCTGGCCTCAAAAGGCGTTAAAATATTCCGCGCCGGAATCTGGAAACCTCGTACTAAACCGGGAGGATTCGAAGGTATTGGAGCAGAAGGTCTTCAATGGTTGAAACGCGTGAAGAAAGAAACCGGCATGTATGTCGCTACCGAAGTGGCAACAAAAGACCATGTATTCGAAGCCTTGAAAGCCGGTATCGACATTCTGTGGATCGGTGCACGTACCACCGTAAACCCATTTGCCGTACAGGAAATCGCAGACGCATTGAAAGGGGTAGACATCCCCGTACTGATCAAGAACCCGGTAAACCCGGATTTGGAATTGTGGATCGGAGCATTCGAACGTCTGTACGGAGCCGGTATCCACAAGCTGGGTGCTATCCACCGCGGATTCAGTTCATACGACAAAAAAATGTACCGTAACCTGCCGCTGTGGCATATTCCAATCGAACTGCGCCGCCGCATGCCGAACCTGCCGATCTTCTGCGATCCCAGCCATATCGGTGGTAAGCGCGAACTGATCGCTCCGCTGTCTCAGCAGGCTATGGACCTAAGCTTCGACGGTTTGATGATCGAATCACACCCGTGTCCGGATTGTGCATGGAGCGACGCTTCACAACAGATCACTCCGGATGTATTGGATTATGTTGTCAACCTATTGGTTATCCGTAACGAAACGCAGACAACAGAAAACCTTGCCGAACTGCGTCGCCAGATCGATGGTATCGACGAACAATTACTCGAACTGCTGGCTAAACGTATGCGTATTTCACGCGAAATCGGGGTGTATAAGAAAGAGCATAACATGCCTATCCTGCAGTCACCGCGTTACAGCGAGATCCTGGAAAAACGTTCCGATATGGGACAGACAATGGAACTGAACGTGGACTTTGTAAAAGAAATATTGAAAGAGATACATGAAGAATCTGTTCGTCAGCAGATGATCATCATGAATGAACAATAAACCGGCTGCTTCCGTCAAGCCTAGACGTAACGTTGCGTCGAGGCTTGACGACGGCTTACGTCTCATCGAAGCGTAGCGTTACGTCGAGGCACGACGCAACACGACGTCTGATCGCGACGGAAACTAAAAGACAAAAAGAATAAGACAATGAAGATATTAATATTAGGTGCCGGAAAGATGGGTTCTTTCTTCACCGACTTGCTGAGTTTTGACCATGAAGTGGCTGTATTGGAAAGTGATCCGAAACGCATGCGCTTCATCTACAACGCCCTTCGCCTGCAGAAACCGGAAGAGGTGGCAGACTTCGCCCCCGAACTGGTGATCAACTGCGTAACATTAAGTTACACGATCGAAGCATTCAAGAGTATCATGCCCTACTTGCAACCGTATTGCATCATTTCAGATATCGCTTCCGTAAAGACCCATCTGAAAGAGTTTTATGAAACCTGCGGTTTTCCGTATGTCTCCACTCACCCGATGTTCGGTCCGACGTTCGCCAATCTGGGACAGTTGGAAAAGGAAAACACGATCATCATCTCAGAAGGCGATCATCTGGGAAAAATCTTCTTCAAAGATGTTTACGCCAGCCTGCGCCTGCACATCTGTGAATATACGTTTGAGGAGCATGACAAGGTGGTGGCCTACTCTTTAGGTATCCCTTTTGCATCCACAATGGTATTTGCCGCAACGATGAAACATCAGGATGCACCGGGTACGACATTTAAACGACACATGAAGATTGCACGCGGACTGTTATCGGAAGACGATTATCTATTGACTGAAATCCTTTTTAACCCGCGTACACCGAAACAGATCGCTCGTATCCAGGAAGAGCTGAATATTCTTCAGGATATTATTAAGGATAAAGACTCGGAAGCGATGAAAGATTATCTGACCAAGATTCGTAAAAACATTGAATAATAAACCTTATTGGGGTGGGTAAATTCCGCCCCAATAAGATCATAACGTTTCCTGTTTCAACTGTTCGACAAACTGATCGATACGTTGTAATTCTTTCGGTATGTCGATCGATTGCGGGCAATGTTCATTACATTGGTCGCAGCCGACACAATGATCTGCCTGACGTAGTTTTGGCACACTACGATCATAACCCACCAGAAATGCACGACGTGCCTCCCGGTAATTCTCATCCGTCCGGCTCTTCGGAACATTTCCTTCGTTCACACATTTGTTATAGTGGAGAAGTACGGCCGGAATATCGATGGCATACGGGCACGGCATACAATACTTACAATCGTTGCAAGGAATTGTCGGGTATTTAATCATCAACTGGGCCGTTTCTTCCAGAAACTCCTTATCCTCATCCGTCAACGGAACAAGCGGAGAGTAGGTACGGATATTATCCTGCAAATGCTCCATATAAGTCATACCGCTTAAAGCAGTCAACACCAATTCGGGAGAACCGGCAAAACGGAATGCCCAGGAAGCAACACTATCTTCCGGACGACGTTCTTTCAGTCGCATCATGATATGCTGGGGTACATTCGATAAACGGCCACCCAGTAACGGCTCCATGATAATAGCAGGTATATTCCGTTTCTCCAACTCCTGATAGAGATATTCACCGTTAACATTTCTGCCCGTCGCATGGCGCCAATCGACATAATTCATCTGTATCTGCACGAAATCCCAATGATACTTGTCATGTAAGGCCAGCACCTCGTCAAAGACATCCGACGATCCGTGGAACGACCAACCCAGACGGCGGATACGTCCCGCCTCACGTTCTTTCATCAGGAAGTCCATCATCCCGTTGTCGACATAACGGTCGTTGAAGGTCTTCATCCCCTCTCCTCCACCGATGGAATGAAGCAGGTAATAATCCAGATAATCCGTTTGCAATTCGCTGAACGAACGGCGGTACATGGCCAGCGAGTTTTCACGTGTATAGTTCGAGAAATTCGACAGCTTGGTAGCCAGGTAATACGACTCGCGCGGATGACGGCTAAGAGCAATCCCCGTAGCCTTTTCCGACCAGCCCTGCACATAAACGGGCGATGTATCGAAATAATTCACACCATGAGCAATGGCATAGTCGACCAGTTCGTTCACGGCATCCTGATCGATCAGGTCACCCTTTCCGTCGGGCGAAGGGATAGTCGGCCAGCGCATGCAACCATAGCCGAGCAAAGAGACCTTATCCTCTCCCAGCGAGGGGAATGAACGGTAAGTCATTTGGTCGGTCGGGACAGGCGAAGAGGCTTTGCTTCCGGAACTCTTTTGATCTTTCGGAGCACAACCGTAGAGTGCCGCCGTAGTCGTTGCAGCCGTGATACCTACAATATTCAGAAAGTCACGGCGGTTGATATGTTGATCTTTCATAAGATTATTCATTAAAACGGATTATATAACTCGATGTCTTTCATGCCCTTCCACATAGATAGCCGTAAACGGACGCGACGGACAAAGGTTCTCGCAGGCGCCACAACCGATGCACCTCTCGACATTGATAGCCGGTATCTTCAGCGATTTCGGGTTAGCCGGGTCGGAAGCGACCATTTCAATAGCATTCGTGGGACAATGACGGGAGCAGTTACCGCACTCGACACCGTCGGTTAACGGGACACAGTTATCTTTCACCCATACGGCATGACCGATTTGGATAGATGATTTATCGGCTTTCGTTATCAACTCTATGGCTCCTGCCGGACATACCTCGGAGCATTTCGTACATTCTGGACGGCAGTAACCACGTTCATACGACATCTCCGGCTGCATCAACGTCATCAAGCCACCGGAAGGACGCAACACATGATTCGGACAGGCCGAGATACACAACTGGCAAGCCGTGCAATGCTGCCTCATATTCCGTATGCTTTGTGCACCGGGAGGGACGATAGGCGTCAGACGTTCCATCTCTTTCCGTTCTTTTATCGGAGCCAGTCCGCCGTCTCTCTTCATATCGACCTCTTCCACCTTCTTTTCCTGTGCCTTCAATGCACTGCCCATAAGAATGAGGGCCGTAGCTGATAAGGCCCTGCGGCGGGAGAGATTTGTTTTATCTTCCGATTCGGATGGTTCCGCTTCCTGCTTCTTCGCCTTCCAGACCGGAGCATAACGAAGAGCGCCTTTACGACAAACATCCAGGCAATTCATACAGGCAACACAACGGCTACCGTCTACTTTATGTTGTTTGCCATCGATGCAGGCCGCTTTACATTGCCGGGTACAAAGACCGCAACTGTTGCACTTATCCGTATCTATTGTAATACGATACAGGGAAAAGCGGGATATGAACCCCAACACCGTACCAACCGGACAGATCGTATTGCAGTAAGTACGTCCGTTTCGCCAGGCCAATACGAAAAGAACCGCCAGCGTAGCCACAGCGATAAGAAGTGTCGGCAAGCTCTTCATCCAGACATCCACTTCATAGAAAGCGTAACTGTCTATCCGCTCCGCCAGATAGGCCAATAGATTATTACCCCACATCCAGAGGGGCTGAAATAAGTTATTGGCAATACGTCCGTAAGTACTATAAGGTGCCAACAAAGCGACAAAGGAACCCACTCCTGCCACCAAAGCCAACACAAAAACAGCCAGTACCCCGTATCGCAACCAGGAAAGTGCAGGCGAATACGAATAAGGCAACTTCTTCCCCCTCCTGCCGAACCGTGCAATCACATCTTGGAAAACGCCCAGCGGGCAGATCACCGAGCAGTAAATACGCCCGAACGCCAGAGTCAAAAGAACTAAAAATACCACAACACCCACATTCAATGCCAACACGGCAGGCAGGAACTGGATTTTGGCCAGCCACCCGAACCATCCGTGCAACGTCCCCGTAAAGTCGAGGAACAGAAGCGTAATAAGCACGAAACATAGCGTAGCTGCCGTCAGTCTGATTTTTCTTAACATCGTGTATCTCATTATTGGTTTGTTTCCGGGTACAAAGATGCCGGATTTTTAATGTAAAAGATACAGCCGTTTCGTCAAAACGAAAAAAAAGGGAAGGATCGCGAAATGCCGGTCAATCGTTCACCAACCACGATTTGAACTCAGCTGCTTTATTCTTGCTGACATAGATACGTTCGGGAAGCTCCACATCGAGCGTCACCAGCAGGCGGCTGTCGAACCAGATCGTGATATTGGATATACTGTCCCTGTTTATGACGAACTGCTTATTCGCCCGGGTAAAATCAGCCGGATTAAGGGAAGGCATTATTTGTTCGAGTGTCCGGGAGTACGGGTAGCCGGTTCCATCTTTCAGATAGACGAAGGTATTTTTGTCGGATGTGTAAAAACAGGAAACATCCTTCAGGCTGACCGGTAAAAGCCTGTCTTTATAGGGGATCAACAGTTTATCCTTGTATTTAGGAGCCGGGGCCAGCCGGGTTAACTGTGACAGGTATTGAATGATATCCTGCCGGTTCAGTTTTCCGTATTTATCCAATGCATGTTTGATATCCTCCACCTTTATAGGCTTCAGCAGGTAATCGATGCTGTTCACCTTAAAGGCCTCTATCGCATAGCGGTCATAGGCTGTTGTAAAAACAATAGGTGTTTCCAGTTCTATCTTATCAAAGATATTGAAGGCCGAACCGTCGGATAAGTGAATATCCATAAATATCAACTCCGGGGCCGGATTCGATTGAAGCCAGTGGACAGTCTGAATAACACTTTCGGTGTTTCCGGCGATCTGAATATCCGGAGCTACTTCCATCAGGATATCTACTAAATTCTCATAAGCGGCAGTTTCGTCTTCTACAATCAATACTCTTATACCCATTTTATTTCATTTTAAAGGGAGATAGACACGGAATATTTCTTCTGTCAATTCTATCCGTATCTGTCGATTCATCAATAGAGTAAAACGGTTCTCCAGATTCTTCAATCCTGTTCCGTTGGTATCGGGAGCAGATAATTTCGGATAAACGGGATTCGACACAACCAGTTCGTCCCGTTCGTTCAACACTATCGAAATATCCATCTTATGTTCACTGTCTATCATATTATGAACAACCACGTTATCGACCAACGGAAGTAAGGAAAGAACGGGCAACATCAACTGATCCTTCCGCTCCTCCTCTACCCGAACCGAAAACGTCAGTTTATTGGCAAAGCGAACTTCCATAACATATTGGAAAGACAACATAAATTCCAGTTCTTCCCGCAAAGTAACCAGCCCCTTCCTGTCGCTTTGAAGAATATAACGGAAGATATCGGACAACTGATGGACATACATCTGTGTCTTTTCATCGTCCTTCTTACGGATCAATGCAGAGATACCGTTCAGCGAATTAAAAAAGAAGTGCGGATTGATCTGGTTAGCTAACGCATCGCACCGGCTTTGCAGGTTTTCAAAACGCAAACGCTCGATCTCTTGTTCCTTCTCCCGTTGCCCGGAATACAACATGTATATATACCCGATAAACGTACAAAGGAAGCAGGTAACAAAAAACTGGAAAATCAGGATACTTCCCAACGCATCCGTACGAATCCCCATAGAAGACACTCCATACGAGATAGAGGCATAAAGAAGATAAGCGACGAATGAGAACAGGAAGTTATGCATCAGCCGTTGCTTGAATAAAGCGTCAGGCATCTTTTTCAGGTTATAACGTATCAGCAGGCTGATTAATCCCCAGAAAAAAAAGAAACGGTAAACGAAAAAGGATAACAGAACTACAAGGTCTGTCCCTTTTATATATTTCAATTCCCAGGGAATGCAGGCTATATTGGGATAGACAATGAAAACCGTACTAATCAGGCTGACCAGCGTAAGTCTACGGGTGATATAAATATCGAACGAGTCCATAAGTTCTTATTTACAAAGACAAAGGAAAACAAAATAATCATCACTTCATATCCCCGGAGAAGGAAAGCGAAAAAAAAAGCCGTAAAGACGAAAAGGTTCGGATCATTTACTTCCGGAAAGTGATCGGAATGGTATACTTCACCCTGACAACTCTGCCACGTTGCTTGCCGTGGTCTCAGAAAGAGCTATATGATTGTATTAAGGAACACAGAATAAGCAGACCTCCGAAGGGTATAACCCCTTCGGAAGTTCTCTTTATTCAGTTATAAAATAACCATTTTCCACACTCCAATCGTTGCCGAAGAAACCGGATACCTCAACTCCACGAATACCTTCTTTCAACACATCTACATTGAATATTAGTAAATCAGGATAACCGGTGATACCGGAAATATAATCATTCGGATAAGTAGCTTTCATTCCTTCGATACCCGTTCCGGCTACCACGCCAACACTGGCCGTACGGCTATCAGGACGGGGGTAAACGAAATAAGTACCCAGGTTATTTCCTTTAAAAACCTTGTCTCCCATACGGATTTCACCTTTCAATACCTGCACAGGGGCATTTTTCAGGAGTTTGTTCCATGCTTTGTTATTGCTTGCATTACCGTAAAGTACAACATTACGGTCGGCATAGACAGACGGAATAAATTCCCGATCGGAAATAACGTCGATAGAACCATTACCCCTGTAAAGAAATGTTTCAGCGTCGAAACGGGCTTTGTTCTGATACCACGCGTTTTCTTCCTTATTTCCTCCGGTAGCATATACAAAGACCACCTTATTGTCGAAAGCCTGTTTGAAACCGCCATAGCGTGAGGGATATTTCTCCGTTGCCGGAACCTCGTCTACCAAGGCCCATTTACCGGAAACCCTTTTCAAAACGGCCGGTTTACCACCATCTGCCCGGAGTGTTTCGTTATCGATCGTTATAATTGCTTCTTCCGACAGCTTCAAGGCGGGCAGGTCAAACGTAAGGGAAGCTACATTCGAGGTTGTTCCTTCAAGGCCTTTCCCTGTCTGTTTGAAAGAAACGGAAGAAAACGCATACGCCGTATCCTGCTGGTTGACGGTTACCCAGTAATCTTTAGCCGAGATAGCCGGGGAAGCGGTATGGAACTCCAGTTGTTTCACCTCGTCCGCTGCCGGTATTTTATGCCAGCGAAAATAATCGAAAATAGGTTTCCAGTCCACGCTCTCGTTGCTGTACCAGTGTGAGCCGCCCGGATATTCGTAATAACAGAAGTCCGGATGGAACGTGCCTAATATCTCCCGCATCTGGCGTACCTGCTGGATGGGGACTACATTGTCGGAGTCACCGTGAAGGATATAGATACCCGATTGAAGGAAATTCCTTTTCAAATCCAGTGTGCGTCCGGCATTGGCAGCCCGGCAAATCATATCGAAATGCTTCTCACCAACATTAGCTGCATCGGCATTCGGCCGCGAGTATCGGGCGATATCCGGGTAACTGGCACAGGGAGCGATAGCAGCAAAGCGGTCGGGATAAGTAACACCGAGGAACCATGTCCCGTGTCCCCCCATCGAATGACCGGTCAGATAGATATGCGACGGATCGGTTTTTAATACTTTCTCTGCTTCGGCAAGAACCTCCATTGCATCGACACGTCCCCACTCTTCCCAGTTGAAACCGAATGGACGGCGGTTAGTCGGAGCAACGATATGTCCCCAGTCTTTCGGAGCATAAGCACGAGCCTGATTGCGGGCTTCCACAGACGCCCCGTGAACAGAAAGAAATAATGCCTGATTATCAGCTTGGGTGGTGGATGGAGTCACACTGTAATATTGCACGCTACCATCTACATTACTGATAAAAGTCCGTTCATGAATGGAAGATGGGTCTTTTTGCTGCAAAACGATTTCTGTATGGTCGATCTCTTTTCCCGACTTATCCAGCAGAATAACAGTAGCCTTCGTTTCTCCTTTCTTTGTGGAAACGGCTGCCGGAACCTGAAATTTTACCTTACGTACCATCATCGGCATAATATCGTCCGTAGCGATAGTTGCCGTCTCGCCGCTTTCCAACTGACATTGTATCTTCAGTCCGGAAAGATTTTTATCCTGTGCATTAACAACACGGATGGCCGCCCATTTCTCTCCCGTTTCTCCGTTAATGATGTCCGGCAGGGTCATATCTCTTTTTGTGAACATCACCGGTTTGCCCGGAATAATCAGCTTAGCTTCTACCCGGCCGAAACGTCCTGGGGTGAAGATAAATTCGTTATTCCCCTTTTGCAGGTGAAAAGGGATCAGCGTATAAGCAAAATCATAATGATCGCCTTCGTGTGGCATACCATTGATAAAGGTACGGGTGTTTCCGCTCGATTCGAGTAATGCGATCTGGGGTTTATCCGCTTCATAGGCTGTATAAACATAGGCACGGCGCAAGGCACGGTTGGCAAACTTTCCGGTAGAGTCGGCAACGATCGGAGTCCATTGCACGGCTTCGCGGGTACGTCCGTAGTTCGTTGCAGTCAAGTCATTTTCCGTAGGAGTACGGAATTTACCGGTTGCAATCTCCCATCCGAGGCCGTCGGAAGTAGCAAACAGATAACCGGAAGGGGCTGTTACCGGAACAAAGTATCCCTGTTTGAAGGCATGGAGTATGATACCTTCGTCTACACGCTCCACTCTCTCTTTTCCAAAATACTCGACAATATTACCTGTCGTTTGTTGTGCTATCAGCGGAGCCATACTTATAAACAGCCCGGTAGCAATCAGAATGTACATTTTCTTCATGTGAAATAAATTAGTGGTTGTATCTTACATCCAGTAATATTGATCCATTATTTCCTTCATCCGTGGCGTATCGGCATCGGTATCTCCTACTTGTTCACGAAGTTTCAATAACTCCTGCTTCATTTCTTTGATGATATCTTTATACTGAGGATCATTATACATGTTCTTATCTTCCTTCGGGTCTACCTGCAAGTCATGGAATTCCCAGGCCGGAGTTGTCGGTTTCGGATCCGAGCCGGTCGCATTCAAGCGGTCGCCATAGAGGAACATCAGTTTATAGCGTTCATTGCGGATACCCATGTGAGCCGGACGGATGTCATGGTGTGTCCAGTAACGATAATACATTTCCTTGCGCCAATCGCCCGGGGTCTGCCCTTTCAGGTTTTCGCGGAAACTATTTCCCTGTGACAGTTCCGGTGCTTTCACTCCGGCATAATCGGCCAGCGTAGATGCGAAATCCACATTCAGGATAATATCTTTGTTGCGTGTACCAGCCGGAATTTCTTTCGGGTAACGGATCACGAAAGGCATGTGCAAAGGTTCTTCGTACATCATCCGCTTATCGAACATACCGTGCTCACCCAGGAAATACCCCTGGTCGGAAACATAGACTACGATCGTATTCTTACTCAGCCCCTCTTCATCGAGCATTTTCAACAGACGACCGATATTATCGTCGATCGTAGCACCACAACGCAGGTAGTCCTTGATCATCTTCTGGTAGATCTTCTTACGGGCGGCAACCTTATCCATGCCTTTTGTAGAGAAAGGTAGTTCCGGATAACGACACCACCAGGCATCCGGATCTTTCGAAGCGGTCTCCCAACGCCACCCCATATTCTCCAACTGCTGTCCGGTGAAAGCCCTGCCCGACTCTTCCGGACCGAACTCCATCATGCTTTCAGGTTCAGGGAATACTACATCGTCATAAAGATGTTTCATTCGTTCGGGGTAATCCCAGGGTTCGTGGGTTGCTTTGAAATGGCAACACATCATGAAAGGTTTGTCCTTATCACGGTTGCGTATCCACTCCATGGTCTGATCGGTAACGATATCAGTCGAGAAGCCTTTTACCTCTACACCTTGTTTCCCTTTATCGTCGTCCACCCAGTTTTCCGCAGTCTTAAAAATAGGGTTCACGTATTCCCCCTGATCGTGGAACACATTGAAATGATCGAAACCGGCAGGTTGTCTCTTCAAATGCCACTTACCGATCAAGGCTGTCTGATAGCCACCGGCCTGCATTTGTTTCGCAATGTTATCGACAGCCGGCTCCAATCCGTCTTCCAGAGTATACACACCATTACGGTGGCTGTATGCTCCGGTCATGATAGCGGCACGGCTCGGTGCGGAGATCGAGTTGGTACAGAAACAATTATCCAACACACAACCTTCGTCAGCCAAACGACGGATATTTTCATTCTTTACATAATCAGCCAGGATACCCCCATAGATACCCCATGCCTGACCGGTGTGGTCGTCAGACAAAATAAAGAGAATATTCGGACGTTCCTCCACTTCTTTCTCCGTCTTTTTGTTCGAGTTGCAACCAATGATGGGCAAGCATGTTGCCAACATACCTACCTTTAAAATTAGATCAGCGTTTTTCATTGTCTATATAATAATTTTGTTATTTCAGTTTTCCTGGTTCGCGACGTCCTGTTCCCTTCACACGTGTCAGATTATCTCCCAGATCCTTACGCATATCGTCGGCGATGTTCATCAGCTTAGCCGCTTCTTCGGGATATTGGGATATGATATCGTAACGTTCTCCCGGGTCACGACGCAGGTCATACATCTCAGCTTTCTTCAGTTCTAGGTTCGTCAAATTACCCGGCTGACCGTCGTTACCCGGCGCATAAGCACCATAAGTGACATATTTATGAGGGAAAACAAGTTTAAACTTACCATCCGTAACGGCTTCCAAATCGTTCTTATGATAATAATAAACGAACGACTCGCGCGGATTGGCTTCTTTTTCTCCTTTGATAAGAGGCACAATGCTTATACCGTCGATCTTACGTTGGGGAAGCGGGGCACCGCTGAGTTCCGCCAATGTAGGGAACAGGTCTATGTTGGAAGCCAGTTTATTACAGGTGGTTCCCGGTTGGGTCGTTCCTTTCCAGTACATCACGCAAGGGATACGGTTACCGCCATCGAAGGTCGTTGCTTTAGCTTCGCGAAGCCCTCCGGCCGAGCCGGCATGATTTCCATAGTTTGTCCACGGGCCGTTATCGGAGGTAAGGACGATCAGCGTATTTTCTTCCAGTCCCTGCTCACGAAGAGCTTTCAACACTTCGCCGACACTCCAGTCGAGTTCCATCATCACATCGCCATACAGCCCCTGTTCGCTCTTCCCTTTAAACTTATCGGAAACAGCCAGCGGCACGTGCGGCATGGAATGTGCCAGATAGATAAAAAACGGTTTATTTTTATTTTTCTTAATGAAGTTTACCGTACGGTTCGTATAATCAGTAGTAAATTGTGTCTGGTCGGTGTTATAACCGACTATTTCGTTTCCATCGTAAGTCGGCAGGTCGGGGAAATTAAACACTTCTCCCTGCTGCGGGTGGAAAGGCCACATATCGTTGGAATAAGGCAATCCGTAATATTCATCGAAACCATTCTGCAAAGGCAGGAATTGTCTGGCGTCTCCCAAATGCCATTTACCGAAAACGGCCGTACTATATCCTTTTTGTTTCAACAGTTCTCCTATCGTCATTTCATCCGGACTGATTCCATAATCGGAACCCGGACCGGGAGCTCCGGCAAAACCGATACGGTTCGGATAGCATCCGGTGAGCAATCCGGCACGCGATGCACCGCTGATGGGTTGACCGGCAAGAAAATGGGTGAAGCGGACTCCTTCGGCGGCCATACGGTCGATGTTCGGCGTTTTATATCCGTATGCACCATTGTAAGAGAAGTCTCCGTAACCTGCATCATCCAGATTGATAATAATGAAATTAGTATAGTCTGCGGCCACACCAGTCATTGAAAATGCGGATGTAGCAGCCAATAAGAAAAGTTTAGTGTTCATGATATTATGTTTCTTGTTAAACTTTGCGAACTTTAAGAATAGACAAAGTTCGCAAAGTTTTCCAAAGAAACAAATAATATAACAGGAGTTTTCTTCCTACAAACGCTTAAGGTTCAATCACGATATCGAATTCATCACAGTCGCCGGTACGCCAGGCAAACGATTCTGTGGTCGGAGAAATACCGAATAAAGGAGAATAGGTTTTTACCTTGATCGTTTTCCCGTCCGGCATAAATTCCAGGATACGCAACCAACCGTCTCCCCCGTTCCCATGCCAACCACCTCCGGCTGTCTGAGCATTGAACATCATTTGGCATACACTCTTCCCTGCTATATTCTTATCTATACGGCGTCCTACATTGTGGCAAAAATCATCGACCAGACAATAGTGACCACAAATCAACATACGAATATTGGAAGAAGGATACAAGAGTTTATCCCAGATCGCTTTCCCATAATTAGCCGGAGTGACTTTATAGTTTTCAGATTCGATCACCGTTCCATCCCACCTCAAATAGGAATGTGTCAGTACGAAAACCTTATGATCGGCAAACTTCTTACTGGCAGCTAAATCTTTCGCCCATTCGAGCACCTCATCACGGGGAGCAAACTCTGTCGTAATAACAAGAATTTTACCCCAATGAGGTTCATCGAACGCAAACGCCGCATTTTCCAATGTCGGCAATCCAAATGCATTATTGCAAACGCTGACTAATGAGTTTTTCCATGTACTGTTACGCTCCACCGGGAAATATTCAGGAAACCGGCACAAGCGGTTCTCCGAACGAGTATATCCGTAATCATGATTCCCTCCACAAATGATATAAGGTATCTTATTATCTAACTTAGCAAAGGCATTGGAAGCTGCTTTCCATTGCTGGGTACTTGTCTGGTTTCCGTTTACATTATCCGGGACGATATATTCGTTTTGTTCTACCAGATCACCGGTACATAACACAGCCTTCACCGACAGTTTCTCCAGATTAGCAGCCGTCCATGCAGTCATCAGGTCGAAAAGCGGCTGGTTGGTATCGAACTTGGTATAACTCTGCGGGTCCGGTAAAAGGATCATTGAAAACGATTCGGCATCCGTCAGCTCCGGCTTTCCGGCTCCCGGTTGTCCGCTTTTATTCTGAGCTGTTGCCATCAGAAATGGCAACAGCATACATATACAAATAAGCTTCTTCATTTTATCTATCTATTCATTAAAGAGATACAGATCAGTTACCCCATCCGGAGTGTTGTTGCAGATTCTTATTGGAATTCAATTCGTCGGCCGGATAAGGCAAATCAAACAATTTTTCATCCCAGGCAAACCCGCCGACACGGGGCCATTCTTCTTTCAATGTTCCCCAACGTTTCAAATCATAATACCGCATGCAGTCTACTGCAAAAAGTTCTACTCTCGATTCGTAGTTTATCGCATTCATGGCTTCCTGCCCGTTGGTGATTGTGAACGGCGGTAATACATCTTTATCGGCCATTCCTTCAGGTATATATTTCTCCGGATTAGCTAATGCGAAACGGCGGGCACGTGAACGGACTTTTTCTATATATTCAGAGCATTTTGCATAATCAGGAGCCGACTTTAATGCATACGCCTCCGCAATATGCAAATAAACTCTCGGCAAAAGCATTAAATGGATATCCGTTCGTTTATTCCAGGTGTTCTCTCCATACCATACTCCTCTTTTCTGAACATCATAGCCGGTTGCCGTATTTACAAGCCAGTCCTGCTTCCATGTCATCTGTTTTCCAGTCGTCGTTTCGACTTCATCCATGACAGTGAAAAATGTAGCATCGAAACGCGGATCACGGTTTTTCCAACTTTCAGTCGCTTTATAATAAGACGATTCATTGATCGGCTTACCGTCTATCGCTTCATAGAAATCAACCAATTCGCGGGACGGATAAAAATAATCGCCGGAATAGGTATCGCCACGCATAATACGTCCGTCTTCACCCAAATCTTCTATAGTACCCCAATAGAACTCACGGTATGTTTCCACACCACTGCCAAAACCTACCGAGAAAATGATCTCCGGACATGCTTCATAATCAACTCTCAACACATTCCCCGGATTTTCAATTAATGAATAGCCGTATTTCTCAACCTGTTCACCGGCTTTTATTGCATTCTCATACTCCTTTTCATACAGATAGACTTCACATAAGTAAGCATAAGCAGCTCCTTTCGTTGCCCGGTTCTGATATTTATCTTCCCAGGCATCGGGTAAATTCCGAGCGGCAAATTCAAGATCAGGAAGAACGGTCTGCTTAATGATCTCATTCTTGGGAGTTGCTGCTAATTGTACATCATCTCCATTGGTCGGGTCTAATACAGAAACGGAACGCAAAGGAACATCCCCGTAGAACTGAACCAGGCGGAAATACCAGAATGCCCGGATAAAGAACATCTCAGCCAGGTGTTTATTGCGGGTATCTTCATCGATGATATCGGCAGGCATATTCTTCACTCCTTCGATATTTTTATTACAAACAGCTATCCCCTGATAAGCACGCTGCCAGATACCTTTCACCAGATTCGATTCATTCGGATTAAATGATCCGACATAAAAAGGCTGGGCATCTTTAAAACCGGCAGATGATAGATCACCAGTCATTCCCAGCTCCAATTGAGCGTCCGCCCAATGGGCATTCAGCTTCTGCAACTTGGCATAGCAGGCCATAGCCGCCAGATTAGCATGCTCCTTCTGGGTAAAGAAAGTCGTTTCGTCAATTGAACCATAAGGATTCCGGTCCAGGAAATTATCCATACAGCTTGTTGTCAGTATACACAACAAGATCAATAATCCTATTATATTCGATTTCATAACCATCTTCTTTTAAAATGTTAAATTCAAACCTACCAAAAATATTCTCGGAGTCGGGAAGTCGTCTCCCCAATTCGTATAATGTCCTACCCCGTTACCATTCTCGGGATCGAAACCGTCAAACGATTTACTATGGATCGTAAAGAGGTTCTCTCCGGATACGAACACGCGTGTTCTGAACGATTTTACAGGAACAGTATAACCTAAAGTCAACGAGCGCAATTTCACGAATGACGTATTGGCAACCATCAGATCCGTCATCTCTTCATACGATTCGGACTGGATCAGTGCCGGATACTTCCCTTCCGGATCAGCCCCCAATGTCCAGCGGTTGTCATACCAGTGACGGCTCATATTACGGTTTGGAAAACGGTTCTGGAACGACATCGGTGCATGTTGCTTCCTTCCGAAAACACCGGCAAACACAGCATTGAAATCAAATCCTTTCCAGTCGGCAGAAAGAGTTAGACCGGCACTTACCTTGGGGATATAACTACCTAAAATAGTACGGTCGTCACTATCAATCTTGCCGTTACCATCCAAGTCTACATATTTCAAACGTCCGATCTTGGCATTCCCCTGCCCCATCGCTTTATATTTATCGGCTTCTTCCTGAGTCGTGATAACACCTCCGGTCTTATAACCATATAATGCATCGACCGGCTCGCCGACACGATTGATCGTCACGCCACCGTAACTACCGATAGAGGTAACTTCTTCCGTTACACCTTCACTCAACTTCTTGATTTCATTATGCAGGAAAGAAACGTTTCCAGAGACACTAAACGAGAAATCCCTTACCTTACCGTTATATCCTACTTCAAGGTCAAAACCACGGTTCTGAACTTTTGCATAGTTCACGTTCGGCGCAGTCATACCCACAGAGAGCGGTAATACCATGCTGCGCAAAATACCGTCTGTACTCTTGATAAAATAATCGGCCGTCATAAACAGTTTACCGTTCAGCAAACCCAGGTCGACACCTATATTGGTCATCGTTGTCGTTTCCCATTTCAGTTTCCTGTTAGACAAAGCAGTCTGGCTGTATCCGTAATATAAAATCTGGTTATTTCCGCCATTACCCAACATCACTTTCTGGCTTTCTACCGCTGCGATGGTCGGATACCATGAACCGATTGACTGGTTTCCTAATTGTCCCCACGATGCTCTCAACTTCAGAGAACTAATCGACTTTACCGAGAAGAAATCTTCTTCAGAGATACGCCAGGCACCGGAGAAAGAAGGGAAAACACCCCAACGTTCGTCCCCTTTGAAACGGGAAGAACCGTCAGCCCTTAAATTAACAGAGAAAAGATATCTTCCGGCATAATCGTAATTGACGCGTCCGAACCAGGAAGCCAACGCCAGCTGGCTCTTTCCTCCCTCCAACGTCCGATCGATAGAATTTGTACCTCCATTGATCACATGCATATTATCTACTTCGGAAACAAAATCCTTTACAACACCTTTCAGGTTATCCTTCGAAAACAGCTGCTGGGAAAAACCACCCATAGCATTGATCGTATGTTTACCAAAGACCTTATCAAAATAGAGCAAATAATCCGTTACCCACATAAACTCCTTCTGGCGGTTCTCCGAATAGCTATTCTGGTTATTGGTCTGTCCCCCGTCACTGAAAAGAGGCATAAATGCTTTATCTTCCGAATAAACCATATCGATACCTCCATTAAAACGGAACTTTAACCAGTCGGTGAACTTATATTCCACGAACAGATTATCCAATACGCGGTAATTATCGTTCGTAGGTGTGTTCCAACCCACTTCGGCAATGGCATTCTTGGAACTGGTATAGGCTGGGTCGGGCTCTCCGTAGCTACCATCCGCATCATAAGCCGGGATGATCGGTGCATTGAAAATAACATCGGAGTAACGGTTGTCTTTACTGCCTTTCGTGTTGCGGTATGCCAGATGCACATTGTTACCTATTGTCAGGCGACTATTGACCTGTCCTTCTATATTAGCACGTAAAGATGCTTTCTGGAAACCGGTATTGATGGCAATACCATCCTGATTCAGATATTCGGCAGAAAGATAATAACGAGTTTTTTCACCACCTCCCGATACACTGGTATTTATATTATAAGTTGGCGCTGAGCTATAAATATAATCACTCCATTTGGTTCCTTTACCAAATGTCGAAGGATTGATACCATCAAACTTGGTAGTCGGACTTCCTCCGTCAATCGCTTGTTTATTATCACGCATTTCCTGAATGGCTGAAACAAATTCTTCTGCAGTCAGCAGATCCATAATATTGGAAGCTGTTTGCATACCCCATGTTGCATTGACGGACACTTTAGCCGCACCGGTAGACCCCTTCTTGGTTGAAATCAAAATAACCCCATTGGCTGCACGCGATCCGTAAATAGCAGCAGAAGAAGCATCCTTCAAAACGTTTACAGTTTCGATATCACCGGGATTCAAAGTCTCAAAACCGGATGTAACAGGAACCCCGTCAATAATAATAAGCGGATTACTGTCGCTACCGCTACCGAAAGTCCCGACCCCACGTATCTTGATAGATGTCTCAGCGCCGGGGAAACCGCTGTTGCTCAGGACAGACATCCCCGACATCTTTCCCTGTAAAGCTCCTCCGACTGAAATATTCGAATTGGTAGCCAGATTTTCGCCGCTCAGGACAGAAGCAGCTCCCATCAAATCTTTTTTCTTCATCGTGCCATACCCGACAACTACGACCTCTTCCAGGTTCTGTGCATCGACCTGCAACTTAAGATTATAGACCGTCTTATTACCCACTTTTATTTCCTGCGGAAGATATCCGATATAAGAAACAAGCAGGACGTCATCATTACCGGCCTCAATTGCATACTTTCCGTTCAGGTCTGTCACCGTACCGTTCGTTGTTCCTTTGATAACAATATTCGCGCCAATGACAGGCTCTCCGTTTTCATCAACTATTATTCCGGAAACAGGACGTAATGATTGAGAGGAAGAAGATGTAGGTCCTCCTACCGCTTTCTTACTGACAGAAATGGTATTATCCGTTCTGTCGAAATGTAATCCGGCCTGCTTCGTGATTTCTGCCAATACGGTAGAAAGGGAAGCATCCCGAAAATTTAAACTTAACGATTGATTCGCTTTAAGAACTGTTTCTCCATAAAAGAATTTTAAGCCTGTCTTTTCGGATATCTCCTTAAAAATCTTTTCTACAGGTTGATTCTGTACTTGAATTGTTATTTTCTCTGACTGGTTCGGTTGGGCGGCCAAAGGCTGTAAACACAAAATTGCTAAAAAAACAAAATGTACGAAATAACCGGCCCAGCGATACTTCTTATTAGTTAGGAAGTTCATAACTTTGGGAGTTTAATTGTTGTTTTAAATAGAAATATTAAAAACGACTCCGTATAAAATAATACCGGGAGTGGACGCTTGGTATTATTTTACAGGAATTTTGAAGGGAAGGTCTGCTACAGGTCTTCCTTTTCTTTTGATGTATTTCAGGTTGTATCTTTCATAACATTTTCGATTAACAGGTTAATAATCAATTTTATTTATAGAATATAATTTTATCGTCCTCCTTACGGTATTTTATATCCGTTGAATACTGGATAGACTTAAGAACCGATTCCAGACTTTTATTATCGTGTTCTCCATATATATAATTATCATAAGGAACATTGCCGGAAAACTCAATCTTGCAGTTATACATTCGCTCCAGTTCTTTTGCAACGCTACGGATCGGCGTCTTGTTAAAATACAGACCTCCATCGATCCAAACTGTTGCATGACGTGCACTTTCATTCCGCTTCTGTATCTCCCCGTTTTTCCTGGAAAAGACAAGCTGCTCATCGGGCAACAAACGCATCATGGCATCCGTCATATCCACCTGGACTTTACCAGACCGGACACTCACCAAAATCTGTTCATCCGCGTCGTAGGCTTTTACATTGAATGAGGTACCCAACACCTTTACACTGGCATCTTTGGTGGAAACGATAAATGGTTTATCTTCATCATGCACGACTTCGAAAAAGGCTTCTCCATCCATTTCTATCTGACGAAAATCCTCTGCAAACCGTTCCGGATATTTCATAAAGGAACCAGCGTTCAGTATGACTTTCGTTCCGTCCGGCAGGATCACCTGTTTATGTTCCCCGTTTTTAACCCGTATTTCCGTATACGTCATATTTTGCAAATCTGCCACCTGCGAAAACTGATAGACTCCCAACCCCACAGAAAAAACAAGAACCAAAATAGCAGCATATTTCAGTAATGAAACAAATGAGAACTTCTTCTCTTCTTTACAGATACGGTTCAATAACATACGTGCCTCCGCTGTATAGCGTTCGTGTTGAAGATATGTCGTTTCCTCTGCCTGTGCCGATTGCCATACGTGATCCATTTCCTCATCTACCTCTTTCGTATGCTGCTGCGAACGAAACAGCTCTATGATCCGGTCGGCATCTTTACGGCTATATATTCCGTTTATAAATCGTTTTAAAATAGTATTTTGTTTCAATTGCTCCATATCTTTTTTGCGTGTATATAAATAGTACATAGATAAGGGGTACAACTGGGATATCATTAACTTTTATTATATATTAAAGCAAAATAGAAGTAACAGCAGGTCGGTATACGTTCCGGCATATTTAGCCAGATAAATACGGATTGTCTTCAATGATGCAGAAATATGTTGCTGAACCGTATAAACAGAAATGCCTAATTCGTCGGCTATTTCCTTATGTGATTTCATCTCTTTCCTGCTCATATCGAATATCCTTCGTTGTTGCACAGTCAGGTTCAGTAGGGCTTTATCCAATAACTTATTCAAATCGGCATCCAGAATAGCTTCCTCCGTATCATTCGTGATTTCTACAGCCACCGATAAG
This sequence comes from uncultured Parabacteroides sp., assembly GCF_905196875.1. Classification (GTDB taxonomy): domain Bacteria; phylum Bacteroidota; class Bacteroidia; order Bacteroidales; family Tannerellaceae; genus Parabacteroides. Next base: position 57,106 of record NZ_CAJJWO010000011.1, read on the forward strand.
ATCTTATTCTTCAGTTGCTGCTCTTTATCGATACCGGCAAGTACATTCAATACCCTGTTCTTTACAATCGTATAAATATAAGGTGCAAACGGAGACTCCGGATTCAGGAAACGACGATTCTGCCAGACAGAAGCAAAAGCATCCTGATAAATATCTTCAGCGAATTCTTTAGATTTCAGAAACGTCATGGCAAAATACATCAGCCTGTTCTTATACAATGCGTATAATTCACAGAATGCGGTCTCATCATTATTGAGTAATCCTGTTATTAATTTACGTTCTTGTTCCGAGTTGATATACATCCTATTTATAAATATCTCGTTCTTGCTTACAGAGTCCTTTCCAGTCGCCAAATATAAAAAGATTCCATTATATCCCCTATTACATTTGAAAGAAGTATTTGTTTCGGTGGTAACTTTATTATGGAAAACTCAGTAAGAAAACGTACATTTGTGTGATTTTTACGAAAGGATTAGATTGCAGATGAAAGTATGTATTGCTGAAAAGCCGAGTGTGGCACGCGAGATTGCCGAAGTACTGGGGGCTACCAAAAAGATGAACGGGTATATTGAAGGAAACGGGTATCAGGTTACCTGGACATTCGGTCATCTGTGTACGCTGAAGGAACCTCACGACTATGCCGACGAGTGGAAACGGTGGAGCCTGAGTGCGCTACCGATGATCCCTCCCCGATTCGGTATCAAACTGATCAGCAACCCGACTTACGAGCAGCAGTTCAAAGTGATCGAAACTCTGATGCAGAATGCAGAAATGGTGATCAACTGCGGTGATGCCGGCCAGGAAGGAGAACTGATACAACGCTGGGTGATGCAAAAAGCCGGATGCACTTGTCCGGTATACCGGTTATGGATTTCTTCTTTGACGGAAGAAGCTATCCGCGAAGGGTTCCAACATCTGAAAGAACAAACAGAATTCAAGACACTATATGAAGCCGGACTGTCACGGGCTATCGGCGACTGGTTATTGGGTATGAACGCAACTCGGCTCTATACGATCCGTTACGGACAAAACCGTCAGGTGCTTTCCATCGGACGGGTGCAGACTCCGACACTCGCCTTGATCGTAAACCGCCAGGCGGAGATCGACAACTTCAAGCCCGAACCTTACTGGGAATTAAAAACGATCTACCGGAATACGACTTTCTCTGCGACGAAAGGTAAATTCACCAAAAAAGAAGAAGGAGAAGCTTTTCTGGAAGTAGTACAAAAGGAAGACTTCACCGTCACCGATATTTCCGAAAAGAAAGGGAAAGAGTATGCTCCGAGGCTTTTCGACCTGACTTCCTTGCAGGTAGAATGCAATAAGAAATTTGCTTTTACCGCCGACGATACATTGAAGTTGATCCAGTCGCTCTATGAAAAGAAAGTGACGACCTATCCCCGTGTGGATACTACTTTCCTGAGTGAGGACATTTATCCGAAAGTTCCCAATACATTGAAAGGTCTGGTCGATTATACCGAGTTAACGGCTCCGGTATTATCCGCCAAGATCCCCAAAAGTAAAAGAGTATTCGACAACACGAAAGTAACCGATCACCATGCCATTATCCCGACCGGGGTACCCGCCCGCAACCTGACGGAAAATGAGCGGAAGGTGTACGATCTGGTTACCCGTCGCTTCATAGCTGCTTTCTATCCAGATTGTGATATATCGACTACCACCGTACTCGGTAAGGTAGACAAAGTGGATTTCAAAGTAACCGGTAAACAGATTCTCAAACCGGGATGGCGTGTCGTATTCGGTGCCGAACAAAAAGACCCCGATGCCGAACCGACCGAAGAGGAAGGTGTATTGCCCGACTTCGTAAAAGGTGAAAGCGGCCCACACAAACCGATTTTAAAGGAAACGTGGACTACTCCCCCCAAGCCTTATACCGAAGCGACCCTACTTCGTGCCATGGAAACGGCCGGTAAGCTGGTAGACAACGATGAACTGCGCGACGCCCTGAAGGAAAACGGCATTGGCCGCCCCTCCACACGCGCCGCCATTATCGAAACACTGTTCAAACGCAACTACATCCGGAAGGAGCGCAAAAACCTGTTCCCTACCGCTACCGGTGTCGAACTGATCGGCACCATACATGAGGAACTGCTCAAAAGTGCCGAACTAACCGGTCTATGGGAAAAGAAACTGCGCCAGATCGAACGAGGCACTTATGAAGCCCGTACCTTCCTGGAGGAGTTGAAACAGATGGTCAACCAGGTAGTCATCAACGTCCTGTCCGACCAATCGACCCGTTCAATCACGATTACCGAGGCTGTTAAAGAAACTCCCAAAGAAGAAGAAAAAAAGGAAAAGAAACCCCGTAAGCCCCGTGCTAAGAAGGAAGAGACTCCGAAAGAGAAAGCAGCCCCCAAACAATCAGAGAAGCCGGTTTGTCCGATCTGTAAAAAAGGAAGTATTCTACGAGGCAAGACAGCTTATGGATGTTCAGAATACAAGAACGGCTGTACCTTCCGTCTGGATTATGCGACTTATGGAGAAGGATTATCGGATGAAGAGTTGATAAAGGTAATTGGTAAAAGTAACAATTAAATTTCACATTCCAGCGACCTTTATTCCTTATCTTTGCAACCTCAAACAATTAGAAAGATGAAAGAAGAATGGTTCCCTCTGGTAAATGAAGAGGGAGAAACAATAGGCAAAGCTACCCGCAGGGAATGCCATAGCGGAAGTAAACAACTCCACCCGGTAATACATTTGCATATCTTCAATAAGGATGGCGAATTATATCTGCAAAAACGCTCTATGTCGAAAGATATCCAACCCGGCAAATGGGACACAGCCGTAGGCGGACATATCGATTATGGCGAAACAGTAGAAGAAGCCCTCCGCCGCGAAGTACGCGAAGAACTGGGTATAACGGACTTTATCCCCGAATTCATCACCCGTTATGTCTTTGAGTCGGCCATCGAGAAAGAACTCGTCAATACCTTCCGTACTGTTTATGACGGAAAGATCATACCGGATACCGAAGAACTGGACGGCGGACGCTTCTGGCCGATCGAAGAGATCAAAGCAAATCTGGGAAAGAATGTGTTTACTCCTAACTTTGAACAGGAGTTTAAAAGGTTATTCTTATAACATATAAAAAACAAGCACAAAACTATTCACCATTCACCCTGTATTCTTTTAACTATTAAATAACAAGGGATAAACATACCACAATACGAGTGAAAGATTAAGACAAAAGGTGAAGGGTTCGCCTCAGCCCTTCACCTTTTACAACAACCATTCACCCGATATCCATCCACTTAAACAGAAATAGTCCAGCATGTTAAAGAGGATGAGGTGAATGGTGAATAGTTCTATTGAACATAAACTTTTTGTGCTCCTTCCTTATATTCTACAATATATATGCCTGCCAATGACGGACGGTATCGGATTTGCAACCCGTTTCCTGTTCCTGTATCCAATAATTGTCCTGCCGCATTGTAAATAGCATAAGGCTTACCGACAGGCAAATTAGAAATGACAATCTCTTTATTATAAGATTCTATCTTCAATGCATCTAAAGTTATCTCCTCTGCAGCGGTAGACGAGTTAGAACGCATAACAGTAAATACTCCTAATCGGCTGGTTTGGAAAATCAGGGCATTCGACTCGGCATCATACGTTGGGACGATACGAGATATCCTCCCTTTCGATTCATTCAGGATGTAATAGTTTCCGGCTTCCGATGATACACGCAATCCTCCTGCAACCTGAATCTTCGGCAGATAACAAACAATGGTTAGTTTGACCGGAAGATCATAATAGGTCTGGCTTTGTCCGCCGCCATTTCCTGAAACAATATCGATCAGCTCCTCTAACGAACCTATAACCTCATCGCCATTGCGTTCTGCATCCTTCACTTCGTCTTGCAAAATACCGGGCAGATCTTCATCCGGAACAGGTTGAGCTTTAGGATAGATCTCTTTCGGATTTAAAATTGCAATTAATGAATCCAAGTTGCCAATTCCTGTATCCGGAATAAGGTCGTTATCCGGATCAAATTTAGAAGTATCAACAGGAGCAACAGTTACTCCGTCAGGAATAAACTCGGCAGTAATCAGCGCATCGACAGCCGGCATCTTAAATGTAAAGATGTTAGTTTTATTAGTTGACTGCAATTTACCGGTCTTATTATAAGAAAGGCTTTCCTTATACAATTTATAGCCCGACAAAGGTGTAGCCGTTACAGTAACCATTTCATCCTGTGCCGCAGTAACCTTGTCGGCTGAAATCTTTCCATTCTGGCAAGTTTCTGTTTTCACATTATACGACTTCGCTTTTAAAGCACTCAATACAAAAGTATTGTCTACTTTCTTCAAGGTATATTCCTTTGCCAGCGCCTGGGCAAGAACAAACTTCTGCAAATCAGCCTGTGTCAACATATAATCAGCCCCTTTAGCAATTACCCAACCGTCTTCAGCGTCATGGCACACCAAACCGAGGTTACTTTTCAATTGACCATAGATATTCAAACATCCCCAGCGTGAACCGGATTTATCCATGTAAAAGTCATCGCCTATTGTTGCCGTATTATACAAATTCAAATTACCATAAACAAAGATTCCACTTCCTTCGTCTTTAATCAGTGTCGACAGATAATTCTGGATATGCACCGAACGAAGCGTCGTTGTACCCTGGGAAGAAAGAGAGATCGCGTGATTATTGGTATATTCACCTGAAACATAATCTAATGTTCCCAGATTCCGTATCAGATTATAAACATATTTGCTATCCGTACAACTATTATTTTGTATTTTACCTCCTTCGATCCGGCAATTGCCATTTGAGCCGATAAGAATAAGAGCATCTCCGTTATTCTCAGAGATGATGCAATCTTTCAATGTACAACTTCCGTAAATACGCAACATTGTCCAGGTGTCTAATTGACTCAACGACCTTTGCATGGTCACCTTGTTTAACATGGCAGACGAACCATAATCGACAAAAAGGAATGAGCAATAAGCATTCGTACCCGTCTTTGTACCCAAAAGAGTTGCATTCTCAATAGTTAAACTACCTTTTGATTCGACGGAAAACATACGGATATTACTTGTGAGGATATTGCTATAAACAACGTTGTTTCCTACCAGCTTAATATGTTTGCCTTTGATTGTAACCGTTTTGTTGAAATCTATTCCGGCAGAAGTAATGGTCAGTTCGGTTAGATTATCTACCGTACCTGCCGGTGCGGCATCAATTGCAGCCTGCAATTGATCAACGGTAGCGATAACTCCGGTAGAACCTGCTTTCGAAAGGACAAAAGTATTCCCCTCTGCTTTCAAAGAGAAACCGTCCGGCAGACGAAAACAAGCCAGGTCGGAAGTCGTTAACTGATAGCTGTCTGTGCCCCGTATGATAACATCGCCATCGGCTACTTCATTATCAAACAATAAATTAACATTACCGGATAACCCGGCACCCAGTGAGATGGTTCCTCCTTTGAACATTTTAATTGCATCCGTAAAAAGTTTCGCACCGGCTACTGTCCCATACATAAGGTTACCAGCTACACCGATACTGACATAATCATGAGATACTTCACCAGAGTAAAAGGTCATATTTCCAGATACATAAACCGTTCCGAACCGGGGATATACTTCATCATTCTCAATATTACTTCCACGACCGTCTTCATTGGCATACATCATACCACCGTCGATAGAAAAGTGTCCGTCACCCTCAATTCGAATTGTTCCGCCTATACCATAGGTATTTAGTTCGATGCGTGCATTTTTATTCAAATAACAATACCCGCCGGTTACTAAAATACCGTTATACCAGTCGTAATGTCCAAGGGCGTTTGTAAGTATAGTTCCATTCTCCAAATAACAACTTCCTCCCGATTGACGGATAAAGGTACACCAATTATTGGTTGCCGCCGATTTAGCACCGTCTAATTTGATATTCTCAAACTTTACGTCACCTGATTTAATTTCAAACATCGTAAGCCATTGCGTTTTGGAAAAATCAGCTTTAATCGTTCCACCTGTTATTTTCAGATACTTGCCGTCAATGGTTACCGGAGCAGATAAGGTTATCCCCTTTTCAGCAATCGTAATAGTTGTCGGAGCGCCGGATGTTCCGGAAGCGTTATCAATTGCATCCTGCAATTCTTTTTCTGTCGTTATTTCACCTGTTCCGGAAGAGGATTTAGATAATATGATCTGATTATTAATCAAACTCAACTTCAAATCCGGATGCTTTAAGTTTTTAATAGAGATCTTTGCCAGATCGCTTGCGGTCAAAGTATAATTCCCGACGCCACCTCCGATGGCAACAACGTCACCTTCATCCATGATTGTTTCGATAATAATCTCCGATGTCAAAGAAGAAGTTAAATTGATGGGGAAATTCTCATCCACCCATAGAGTCGCATCCGTCCCACTCAGAGATATAGCTGATGCATTTAAAACAGTTGTACCTCCTGAATAAATAGAACCTCGAGTCTCATTTCCGGCAATTTCACCCTTTAATAAATGAGCCGTTCCAAAATTAAAAATTACATGATTGTCTTCCCCTACATTATGAGTAATTGAACCACCATCGAGATTGAATGTTCCAAAATTCATTACACATAAAGCATGTTCTATTCCCCTATTTCTTTGAAAAGATCCGCCTTCGGCAAGAGTCAATGTTCCACCTTTTTGAATGTCTATCAATGGCATATTTTGAGCTTCCAAATCCGCACCGTCAATGGTATTTTCTATCGTTATATTTCCGCCATCTTTAACAGACAAAATAACACCAGTGTACCCTTCGGCCCTAATTAAAGGACCGCCATGCATTCTATACGAACTGATACTTACTGGTACTATTTCATCAACAATAATACCTTCTGCAGTAATAGGCCGATCTAGAACGTCATCACTTCTTAATTGTGGTGATGATAAGACCTCCTGCAATTGTTCCATAGTTTTTATTTCTATGGAGTTTTGGGCCATAACTGGTAGCCAACTGATTAAGCTAAGCAATATCATGCTTGCCAACTTTTGAGTGTACCTCTTTTTCATATGCATAGTATTTAAAGAAAAAAGACGATAAATCAACAGACATAACATCTCTAATCTTTTGTTATATATAGACAAATATATCAAACAAAAGAAAGCCCTTTATTTACAGTATTTGCTGATAACGATTATACTTTCACAAGTACAAATAAGCGAGATAAATTTATTCCTAAATGCACTACTTTATCAAACAGAGAATAATACGTTTCCCTTTCATCGCATATACAACGTAGTAACCCGGAGTTGTCAAAGGATAGACGAGTCTGGTAGTGCCATTCACACTCGTTTCCTTACTTGTATAATGAATGCCATTAGTAATCATTTCTTTATAAGTAAACCCATTACGCGATTCTTTCTTATTTATTGGTTTAGGACTAACCGGCAATAAAAGCCAACCTTCCACATCATATTCATTTTCCAAACGCGTTTCTACAACCAATTCCTGATGTAAAGAATCTAATGATAATACAACAGGCACGGATTCTGGTAAAATAGTTATTAATTCCTCATCTTCTTCCACGATTGCGTTGGTAACCGGTTTCCGGTTGATATATAAATCACCTTTATTTAAAAGGATATCTTTTTTCTCTTTATACTCCGGGTTTTCCTCGCGTTGCATTTCACGGATATCCTTGTGTTCCACCTTCTTTGTTTCGCCGGCAGAAGTCTGTACCAACAAATACCCCGGTTCTTTATCGGTACCGTAATATTGGTCTACTACAATACCTTTAATGCTTCGACCGTCCTCTATCCGGACAATATCCAATAACTGGCTCTGCTCAAACAGACTTTGTTCCGGATTTATTTTAACCTTCTTTTGCCGGATGATCTGTTCCTGTTTAAGAACTTCTACTACCCCGTCTGTTTTAAGCAGGCTGACCAGCTCGCCGGGAACTTGTCTGATAATCTGTCCTTCCAGTTCTTTCGAAGAGGATTTTAGTAGAATCAGATCATTTAAGCCGTTCAACTGCGCTTTATCACGTTTGTCACGCTCGATAGCCTCCACATCTTTCCAGTCGAAAAAGAAAGTATCGGGCGACAGGTCCAGATATTTAACGACAGCCCCCTGCTCCAATATGCGGACATTCCGAATATCCTGCTTCTCCTTCGATCCAGCCTGCCTCACGATATGAGCCAATTTGAATACAGATTTCTTCCCATCATGCCGAATTGCACCGTTCTCCTTCGCCCAGTTCTGCCATTCAGCGGATACATCTTCCAAATTATATTCGAGAATATCCATCGATTTGACCTCCGACGAAGGCAAATAGACTGTCGACCTTTCCGACAAAAACGTAATGTCTTTCCCCGGATGTTGATTCGATATATACCCTTCCAAAACAGAACCATTCTTTAAAATGATACGTTCCACCGGATTTGCCCTGACTATGAATCCCGGTAAAAACAATAGTACCCCAATAAGCAATCGTATATTTTTCATAAACTAATCTTACTAATTATAACTCCGTAAAAAACGGAACAACCCATATCTCTTTACTTATTTTATCTCTAAAAGAGGTTTCGATTGTCATCGCACGTTTCTCCTTTTTAGTCACTTTATAAAAACTGGCAGAAATACGTTCCACACTATTTCCTTGAAGCGTAAGCGTTTTCTTTACAGCTTTTAAGCGGTCGCCAGAGATATTGACCGTTATTTCGTACGATTCTTCCGAGTTATTTTTCAAACGAACCGAAACTATTGCATTATCTTTTGCGTTCGCTTTCGTAGTTTCCGAAACAACGGTAACCTCTATGGCTGATGCAGCATTTTTTTTCTTATCTTCTACTTTAGTCTTGTAAAGTATCAGGTTCTGTCCTTCCAGCATCACTTGCCCCTCGTCTCTGTCGGTAGGCAGTAAAAACGAGAAGGTCCGACTGTTCGTTGCGCTGCCGGGCAACGAGGCACTGATACTATTCTTCTCCTCCTTATCCAGATAATAAAGTTTCAATGTTTCATTCTTCCATTCGTCCGGCACTTCTGCCACATAATCAATCGCTTCTTTCTCTGAGTCTGTCGAAGACAAAGAACCTTTATTCTGTTGTATCACAAACGTTCCTTTTATTAATTTCAACATACCTTTCTTTCCGTCTTTCTTTACAATAGCATATCCTTTACTAAAAGGCATCGCCTCAGAAAACTGTGGCGGCAAGACGATTTTATCATTCAACCTGTAACCATACAATCCATTTTCAGAGAATGTAGTCGGACCGTCATACAGGATTGTCGATTGCCGGGGTTCTTCCTGTTTGGCATTATCCGTAACCAGACAATATTTTTCATCAAAAATCAGAGGCTGGTCATAGCCTTCCCGTAAAATAGTACCTGCTGTATTAATGATATACTGTTTATCATTCTTAGATGTAACCAGTGCTTCCCCGTTTTTAAAGGTTGTACCGGAAGATATATTCTCTATCTCAGCCTGCAAAGTCAGCGGACGCCCATTCTCATCAATATACAATACACTGCCCTTATTCTTCTTATTTATCAGTGAGGTCATATTCCCTATTAAATTCTTCTTACTGACCGCAGCCAACCCTTCCGAAAAAGGATGAATCGTTGCATACTCAAAGCCAATAATTAAACGTCCGTTCGTATTGATAAAACCATATTTTCCTTTACTGTTGCACACCGGCAGTTTGCCGTCTGAGAAAAAAGGATACTGGTCCACGTAATAATCGGCAGGCACGGGAATCACTTTTTTATCGTTTCCCACAAATCCCTCCAACCGGTATTTTTCTTCTCCGAATCCCAACATCAGGGAGTATCCTTCCACCGGATCGGTAATAGAATCGGTAGTAACGGGGACAATAACCGTTCCGGTTTCATCGATCAAGCCGACCTTCGTTCCATTTTTCACTTTATATACTCCGTTATCAAACAAAGTAATATTTGTGTACGCAGGCTTAATACTCCATGTCACAGTTTGAGCATCAATAGACAAGACTGATGCCAGAAATACTATTGCGAGTAAGCTTAATAATTTCATACTATTCATCTTCACTGGCTACTTTATTATACATTTCTTTCAAATACTTAATATGACAGGCTAACCCAAACGTCGCACCGGTAGTCCATCCTCCCCATAAAACGCCGACCAGCTTTCCTTTTTTATCAAAAATAGGAGAACCGCTGGCTCCACCTATTGATTCGCCCTGAAACTCGAAATTATATTTCCCCGGTGTTTTACTACATTTAAGTTCACGTATTTCAGGTTCTATCCCCTGATGATCTTTTGTCAATGCCATCAATAAGCCGGCCGGATAACCTATCGTATACAGCGACTCTTCCTGGGGATTCAGCTCTTTTGAATTTATACGAGCCTTTTTAATATCATATATAAGTTCTACATTCTCCGGTGTCTTTTTTGTATTCAACTGGAGAATGGCCAGATCTATATCTTTATCGCCCGACTCGGCTACCACTGTACATCTGTCAAATTCGGCTTCCGATGAATAATTGCGTTTAGCATATCCGACAGCCATATAAGCCATACGTCCAGTAATTTTAATCGGAGAGGTTTTAAACCGGTTTATCAATCCATTATATTTATTCAGGACAACAGAAGTAGGAATTCCTTGATTTAATTCACTAACTATCAGAGCACGAACGATAGTTCCCAGTTTAAGTTCTTGCTTGGGATCACCTCCTAAACGATCCAGGTCCTCACTATATTTTATTTGATTAACCGGTATTTGCTCCTCCTTGATAGTTGCTATACTCTGAGAAATTTGTTCTTTTTCTTTTTCCTTAATATACTCCCAGGGAACAGCTACATGGCGATTAGTACCCATCCTTCCTTTCCTGTCCAGAAAAAAGGCCGTTCCGCTATAAGGAATCGGGTATTTATCCGATACGGTATAGGTTGCATCAACTGTTAAAGGACCAAACTGGAACGGATCATCGATAAACTCCACCTGATAATAATAATAAGCATATACATAAGTGGAAGCAGAAGCGTATTCCCTGACCGGGGGCTTCATTCCGGATATTGCCAGAAAAACAACCCCGGCTAAAGCAGCAGCAATAGCTACTCCCGCTACTATCTTTATCCAATTGGAAGAGGGAATATATTTGGAAATGTCGACAGAAACACCCCCGCAAGAAACGACATCGCCTTTCTTTACTCTATATTCTTTTCCCGAAAGAATTTTCACTCCATTAACCGTTGTCCCGTTTTTACTATGATCGATAAGAAAAGCCTTATCGTCTTTCGTTATTTTCAGGCTGCCATGAAAACGGCTGACTGTACTTCCTTCGAGATGTATCTCATTCCTGTAATTACTACCGATATTATAAATTGCTTTATACCGGCTGTTATCTTCCGGAGCAGGAACCAATGCCCACTGTAACTCAACATTAGCAAAGCGTATATAATCCCCTCGTCGAATTGGTACTTCCGCATTGGAATTGATCTTATTGTTTCCTACGAATGTACCGTTCGTACTGTTTTTATCTTCCAGAAAAATATCGCCATTATCCAATACGGTAATTTCAGCATGTAGCGAACTTACTTTTTCGCTGTTTAATACTATGTTGCAGGAAGGCGATCTTCCTATCGTTAAAAGCTTCATATCATATCCTCCTATTTCATAATGCATTTCTTATATAATCGGCGGAGTTACTTTCTCCGGCTTCACACTATCCTTTTTCTCGGCTTCTTTTCTCTTCTTCTGAGCTTCTGCTGCTTTCCTTTCCTCTTCTTCTTTCTTCTTTTTCAACGCTTCCTTGCTTGGCAACACCTGAGGGATCACCTTTTTTGCTGATGTAGAATCGTTTTGGGGACTCGGAACCGTATCGTCGGCTACTTCGACAGGCGGAACATTGTCCGACGCCTCGTTGACAACCGGATGACGGTCGCGGTTGATAAAGAAAAGCATACCACCCGTTACAACCAGAACTATGATCAAAATCAGTATAAGCGCCCGTATCAACGCAAAGCGGTTGGGCACGAGTTTCCAATCCAATTGTTTGACATGGGCAAAAGAAATAATATCCTTCCGGGTTACCGGATAAGGGATATTGGGATTTATCCGTATCCCGTTTACATAGGTTCCATTCTGCCCCTGACCAACCAATGTCATTTTACCTGAAGAGGTAATATACAGAATGGCATGACGACGGCTGATCAAGTCTTTCTCATCATTCAATATAATATCACAGGCATTATCCCGCCCTATTGATAAAACTTTCATAACACTACCTGTTTAATTTGAGCTATTAACTATTTCTTTTATACTCTGTATTTCTTCTATAATCTTCTTATAATGACCCAGTGTTTCATCGCCTTCTCCTTTCGCCATTTTTTGCTTCAGATAGCCGATAATTCCTTTGTTAGAATCAGAGAATTCATCTTTTCCGATGTTATATTTTTCCAATGGAGGAATTATCTCTTCTATTTCAGAGATCAGTTGATCGATCTCTTTGTTCTTCTTTTTTCCACTTTGCATATTGCCAAGTTCTTCCAACCTGCAAATGATTACATCCAACTTATCAATGATTTCCTGTTTATCATTCTCTTCCTTAATAATCTTCTGTGCAGCCCGGATGTCTTGTTTTGAAAGAAACTCATTAATAGATTTCAATATTTGCTGATTGGCAGCTTTCAGGTCAGCATTCTCCTGCCTCAACTGGTCGATGCCCGCCTTTTGTACATTCAATGAATCCATCACATCCTGGCCGATCCGGGTAAACGGGCCGGAATACTGAATAATATTGCCCGCTATACTGCCTATACAAACGATCACCAACCCAATTACTATGTTTCTTATACGTGTACTCATTTTTTCTTTTCGTGTAGAATTTGACATTGTTTCAATTAAAACACCGGTTAGATTATCATGTCCTCCACCATTCCGGAATCCATATTCATCGACCGTAATCATCATTGTATCCAAAAGCTGTTCGGGGGAGGCCATTTTCCCTATCGTTTTGATAAATTCCTTTTCAGGCATGGCTCCCCACAAGCCATCGGTACAAAGCAGGAAACGATCTCCTTTCTCATAAGCCCGTTCCGTTATCTCCACTTCCACTTCCGGTTTGACCCCTAAAGCACGTGTGATCAGATTCGACTGTGCAGATAAGCGGGCCTGCTCTTCTGTAAGTACCTTCTGTCTGACCATATCGAAAACCATTGAATGGTCGAACGTGCGAAACACTTTTGACCCTCGGCGCAATTGATACCCCCTACTGTCGCCCACATGAGCTATAATTGCAGATTGTTTATTTATCAACAGGACCACAGCAGTAGAGCCCATGCCACGTAAAGAAGCTGTATCCAACCCTTTTTTATAGATAAGTCTGTTGGCTGTCTTTATGGCTTGTTTTATTACCTGTCCCGAGTGTTCAGCCTGTCCAGCTTTCTGTATTTCCCTAATGATCGTTTCTACTGCGAGCGAAGAAGCCGTCCTGCCTCCGGGACCACCTCCCATTCCGTCGCAGACAACGACCAACAGTCCTCTGGCTGTATCCACAAACCCACAGCTATCCTGATTTTCGGGACGTCCTCCCTGGCGGGAATCTATAAATCCGCTATAGGGCAATGATGTATTTATTTTGCTCATAGAATATTAGTTAAGATCAATAAAATCAAAACGAGTATAATACCGATGATACCTCCGATAAAATAAGGATTATACAAAAGTCTTTCCCACCAGGGAATGACGACTATTATAGCTTGCTGCAAATCAGATTTAAACTCACGAACAGTCTGGTATCTTTTCTTTTGTTCTTTCTCCGTCGCTTTTAATATAATAGACATTACCTTCTCAGACACACCGGGGATAGCAGGCAATATCTCATGCTTTTGCTTTTCCAGTGTTTCTTCAATAGTAGGACAATCAAAGGGGTTATTTCCGGCCAGCAACTCATACAGGGTCATTCCTAATTCATAAATATCAGTTGTTTTATTGACTGCGACCAGAGCCTCTTTACCATGATTCATTTGCTCGGGAGCAGCATATTGGGGAGTTCCCCCCAATCCGGATCCATAGCCGGATCCGGGAATGGAACCACCCGAATTATTATGACTGGCAAATGCGATCCCTAAATCCATCAAGCGAACATTCGAGCCGTTTTCTATCATAATATTAGATGGCTTTATATCCATGTGGATAATGTTTTTAGCATGCAAATATTCTAAAGCATCCATTACCGGGAAAACAGAGTGACATATTTTCTCTACAAAGTCAGGACGGTTCCTTAAATGCAAACTGACATGGTCGTCCAATGTGATCCCCGACACTAACCGACTAATAATAAATATCGGACCGTTGTACGGATTACATTCGCAATAGCCGATCATCTCCACCAGATTCCGATGGCGGAAAAGGAGGGAAGCCTCCAGACGGGCACGCTCCCGGATGGCAGGAAGATTCGAATATGTATCATTTACCCGCTTAATCGCTACTTTTTCATGTGTACTACACGACCGGCCAAGATAGACTGTCCCCATCGCCCCGCTTCCTAATGGCTGGGAAGAAACAGAATAAACGAACCATTCATTATTCACACAGAGAAACATGTCATTACCCTTCTTAATGACATTGGCTTTAGGCTGTGCCTCTCTCCTCTTATCCCTTTGCGAATTCATATCTCCAAGTTTGTTATTGTCCAAGTTGTTTTAGACGTTTGCCGAATTTTTCCTGAAAGTCTGCATCCCCGGATTGTTCCGCCAATTGCATGCCACGCTGGAAATACAAAATGGCTTTGTCTACATTTCGGGAAGTTACCCCGCCGGTTCTCATCTCTCCGGAATAATAATCGCAACCTAACTCATACAAAGACTTATAATTGAGGCTATCCAACGACACTGACAACTCATTCATATCATGCGATTTAGCATTATCGCTAACAAGTATCTCCGATAAATACTTTTGCATTATTTTAACCGAATCATTATTTTCTTCTCCGGAATAATACAAACGTCCCAATAAGTAAGCAGCTTCACTAGACGGATTTCTATCCACCAACTCCTTCAACTGGGTGAAGCCCTCTTTACTCGATAGCGAATCCATCAAAAGAGCAACAGTTTCCTGATAAGGAGAAATGACCTCGGGAATAGAATCCATAAGGGTGAAGACATTGGCTTCTTCATTCGTCTCAATTTCTTTTTCTCCGGATTGTGTTCCCCAATAAATACCGACAGCGAATAAGATCAAAACAATCGCAACTGTGGGATAAAGCATATTCTTCCTGTTCAAAAATAAACGAGGTGCAGCATCTTGCAAAGCAAGCCCTTCCAGCTGTTCCACCGCAACCCTGAACTCTGCTGCTGTCTGATAACGTTCCGATTGTTTTTTAGCAGTTGCTTTTGAGATGACTTCGCGAAACTGTTTTTGCTTTATCAGTTGAAGAGGTACTTTCTTATGTAATTGCATCTCCAACACTTCATGGGTAGCACCTTCGAAAGGCGGATGCCCGACAATCAACTGAAAAAACATAATACCAATCGCATAAATATCAGTTGTCCTATTCTGATAGTTGACGTCTCCCAATACCAATTCCGGTGAAGCATAAACAGCCTTGCCCATAAACTGTCCCGTAGTAGTCAACGACTTATCCTGCGTACTGAGTGTCGACAGTTGCTTGGCTATACCAAAGTCGATCAATTTGATTTTACCTTCACGTGTAATCATCACATTTGTAGGATCTATATCGCGGTGGATATATCCTTTATCATGCAATGCCATTATTCCTGATAATATATTCCGTATGATAAGTACTGCAAAATGAGACGGATCATTCATATAATCCATATACAAACTCTGAGCGAAAGGGACTATCTCGCCATGACGATCAGTGACCTTCCCTTGCAACAGATCGTTCAGCATCACCCCGTCCAACAGTTCGCTTACCACATGATAACGTTGATGTATTTCTCCGGATGCTAATTTTTCGTCAATCTGAATGAAACCTAACATTTCAACCAAATTCTCATTTTGTATATGGATAGAAGCTTCACGTCGAGCACGCTCGATCACACTTTGAGGCAGATCGTCAAACATAAATTTGATTGCTACATTTGTTGTTGCCCCGGTAGCCTGAATAATTCGACGTCCGCTATAAACTTTCCCCATGCCTCCGACTCCCAACGGCTCATCCGCATAGTCAAATTCATAATAAATACCTTGTGCTTTTTCTTCTCTTCCTTGTAATCTGATTATTGGCATAACACAGTAATTCTAAAAAAACAATTATACAATTACATAAATTCCGTTCCTCCAGATGTTATAGGATTGGAGCCATCCATAGCAATAGTTCCCCCCTGTGTTGGTCGGCTATTATGATCGTAAGGGTTAAAATTATTATAATCGACTACCGGATTACCGAATGGTTCATTATCTTCCTCTTCCATTGGTATAAAGTTTTCTGACACTCGCAAACCAAGTGCCCGTGCATCAACTAATATCAGTAACATTTCATATCCGGATCCAATAGTGATAATATCTCCGTTAAAGCATTCATGTCCGCCAAACCCTATATCATCCCCATTAACCAAAGTCCCGTTCTTCGAACTGTCGTCCTTTATAGAAGCAATTACTTTATCTGTGTTTTTCATTTTACGGACTACTAATGCCGCATGGTTACCGGATACAGTTTTCTCTTTCAGGCAGATATCACAATCAGTCGAACTGCCGATCAGATTAGATCCTATATGCAAAGGCCAATATTCACCAATCCCTTGGCGGGATATTGTGTACAGAAAACCGATAACAGGCGACACATTTTGCTCAGTCGAAGGATTAAGAGTCACCCCTGGAGCACATTGTTCCATTCCCGTCACAATGGTACCTTTGTGTTGTTTCCCTGAAGAAATCGCGTCTCTGGAATAAAAAGCATTACCATCTCTCCTATCAGAGAATGGACCTCCTGCCATTCCCGGCACAATAGTTTTATTCTGTGACATAACTTTAAATATTAATAGAACTTATTTATTTGTATATTTTTTACATTATTATGTTCAAATATATCAAATTAAAAAGCATACCTATGCCCAGAATTCAAACGATAACGTTTATATAAACAGATACCTATTTAACCGCATCAAAATCATGTTTAAACAAAGTATTTACAAAACAACTAAAATATTTCCAAAGCCTCTTTCAACCTTCGGTAATACCTTTGCGATACGGTCAGTACTATATCGGAAAAAGATGGAGCCAAACTGCATTTCAACGTCACATTCTCAATCGAACAGAGATAATTAAGATTTACAATACAATCCTGGCTGATCTGCACAAAAGAAGAACTTATTCCCAACAGATCTTTGGCAGTCGTACTCATACGGAGCTTATGCTGTTTGCGGTCAGTCTGTATCATTTGCCAGCAACGCTGATCTTTCAGGTACTGAAATAAAAGAATCTCTTCATATTTGACCAGTACCAGACCCGAAATGGTTTGAACCGCAAACTTGGTATTTTGGATCAACAATTTACGCAAAGATTGCTCCAGATTTACTTTCTCACTTTTTCCGATATGTGTATGGAGGCGTATTATCAGATTGTCCAACTCTTTCAACTTATACGGTTTCAGTAAATAATCGAAGGCAGACGCATGTATTGCATCCAACAGATATTTATCATAAGCGGTGTAGAATACTATATGCATACCCGGATGAATATCCGATTGTATCCGGCTTAAAAGTTCCAGCCCCGACATACCGGGCATTTCGACATCAAGAAACAATAAGTCCGGTTGTAAACGAACAATTTCGCGAACTGCATTATCCGGTGTCGTACAAGTTGCTACCGTACGTATTTCCGGAAAGCGCAATAGGTCACATTCTAAAGTCTTGATACAAGCAGGTTCGTCATCAACGATAATAGTAGTAATTTCATTCATATTCATAAAGCAAAGTTATAATTAAATGGAACAATCAACTGAACCCAAGTCCCATGATCTGTCATTGAATCCAATTGCAAATTCCGAATAGAGAATCGCATCTTTCGGGAATTATAGGTATTCAAAAGTTCTGTTGTACGATATATTATTTTCAGTCCCTGACCAGTACTTCTTTCATCACCAGCATGTGCTCCGGGATCATACCCAAGACCATTATCTTCTATTATTATATGAAGAGAGTCATCCATTACTCTAACAGTTATCCTGATCTCCGGATTCAAGCAATCACCATTGAATGCATATTTTACAGCATTTTCAACCGGTATCTGGATAAACATGGAAGGGATAAGCGTCTCCAAAGGCACTTCTGGAAAAATAGTCCATTCGATACAGATACGATCCGGATCACTCAACATTTTTAGTTTCAGATAATTCTTTACAAAACTGATTTCTTTTTCTAATGAAACAGCCAACTGTTCGGATGATAACAAATCTCCTCTCAATACATCTATCAACAAATTAACAGGCTCGGAAAGGTCATTGTATTGTCGAAAAGCCGGTATCACTGAATTTAAGACATTACATATATAATGTGGAGCAATCCGGTTTCTAATAACAGCCATACGTAAACAGGTTATTGTCTCCATTTGCCGTTTATAATTAAGTTCTTTTTTTCTCCGGAGACAAAACAGCACACCGAACAATAATAAAACAACAATAATGAAACACAAACCGGTGATGCAGGCAAACCACATCCACCGCTGCGCTTTTGTCTCTGCATAAGCAATATAAATATCTTTCTTCAGCAGGGTCGTATCCTGCCGGTAGCGAAAATCCGTTTCACGGATACTATTCTCTACCTTTATATTCCGTAAAGAATCTTGACAGATATCTGCTTTATTTCTGTAATAATAAGTTTTAGCATAGTCATTCTTTTTCCGGTATAATTCCTCCAGTCGTTTATTATGATAATATTGGTATTGAAGATCTGTGCGAAGTGTATCATAAGGTTGTTCCAAGAGCTGGGCTGCCTCCTGCAAATTATTTTCCTGTAAAGCTAAAGAAGCCAGTAAGCCATCTATATAAAACTTTATGCCAGGTTGCTGTAAAGCATATTGTCCAAAAAAATTAACAGCACGATCCAGATAAAAACGGGCAGAATCGGGCAATCCCTTCAGTAAATAAATCTCACCGATATTACCTTCCACAATCCCCTGATAGACTGGTTGAGAAAAATTCGCTACAATCGCATTTGCCCGTTGAAACCAAACCAGGGCTTTATCATATTCCTTAGTCACATAATAATAGTTACCTCGGGAATTGGCCAGAAAATACTTTTCATAATCCGATCCTCTATCCCAATACTGTTCGATTTTCTGAAAATAAGAATCGGATAACGGATAGTTTTCCAACTCCTGATAGAGTTTTGCCAATCCTGAATAAATCGGATAATTCATCTTATCGCTAACACCTAAAGAGTCTGAGAGAAACAAAGCCTTGCGATAATAGAAACCTGCCCATTCATAATCACCCTGATGCTGATAACAGTCTGCCATATTAATATATATATTTATGACCGGCTGCCGATCCTGAATATTTCTCGATGCATCCAAAGCTTTATGCAAATAAACAATTGCAGAATCCCACTGATTAATATCCTGGAAGAAAACGCCCCGGCCATTACAGACATCAGCCGATAACTTCAACAAGCGACCTCCCTTATCTGGCTGTTCCTCTATATAATGTAGAATCCGATCACTCAGTAGGAATGCAGAATCACCCCGGTTACTGAAATAATAACAACAGGAAATCGTTTGTTCCAAATTATAATAATTTATACTATCCGACACATTCTTCTGACAGGTTCTTAATATAGAAATAACATCTAACGGCTTTACAGTCAAAGAATCCGCATAGAGAGAAAGCAAAGAATCAACTCTGTCCGTTTCAACATCTTTTACTGATGATTTCTGAAACGAACAGCCTAAGAGTATACTAAACAGGATAATGAATACCCCACATGGCGTTAACTGTTGTTTTTCCATACTTACCTTCCCTTTTTAACAAAGGACATAAATTATTATGACATTCACAATCGTTCAAATCCATTTTAACGTATAAAGTTTCATTATCACGATTAAATATCATATTTAAACAAATAAAAGCGAAATCCACAAAGTATATATATACAAAAAAAGGATACTCTTTCGAGCATCCTCTTTCGTCTATTACAATATGTATTGAATTTTACTTACACATCTCATTAATCACCGCAATCAACTCGCCGCCTATCTCTTCAGCTTCTTTCATTGTATGAGCCTCTGCATAGATACGGATGATCGGCTCGGTGTTACTTTTACGAAGATGAACCCATTTATCGGGGAAGTCAATCTTCACACCATCGATATCTGTAATATCATATTGAGCGAATTTTTCTTTCACCTTTGCTAAAATAGCATCCACATCAATCTCCGGAGTAAGCTGTACTTTCTGCTTGGAGATAAAATACGGAGGATAGCTGGCACGCAGTTCGCTTGTTTTCATCTTTTTCTTTGCCAGATGAGTCAGGAACAAAGCGATACCTACCAAAGCATCACGACCGTAATGGCTGGCCGGATAGATCACACCACCGTTGCCTTCACCGCCAATAACCGCATTAGTTGCTTTCATTTTGGCTACAACATTCACTTCACCGACTGCCGCAGCATTATATTCACAACCATGGGCGCGGGTCACATCACGCAAGGCACGGCTTGAACTCAGGTTACTTACCGTATTACCCGGAGTATGGCTCAATACATAGTCAGCTACTGCCACTAATGTATACTCTTCGCCAAACATATCACCATCTTCACAGATAATAGCCAAACGGTCTACATCCGGATCGACAACGAAACCTACATCTGCTTTGGCATGCTTCATCAGGTCAGAGATCTCAGTCAGGTTCTCAGGAAGAGGTTCCGGATTATGAGAAAAGTTACCATGAGGAGCACAATGTAGTTTGAAGATTTCTTTTACACCTAAAGCATACAGTAAATCAGGCAATACAACACCACCTACAGAGTTTACGGCATCGATAGCGACACGGAAGTTAGCAGCCTTAATAGCTTCTACGTCAACCAGGTCGAGATTGAGTACACTTTCGATATGTTTCTGTTTATATGTATTGTCAACGATCACTTTTCCTAAATGATCGACATCTGCAAATTCAAAACTTTCAGAAGCGGCAATTTCCAGAACCTCTGCACCTTCTGCCGCATTCAGGAATTCGCCCTTTTCATTCAGCAATTTTAATGCGTTCCATTGTTTTGGATTATGACTGGCAGTCAAAATAATACCGCCACATGCACCTTCCATAGCTACAGCCAACTCGGTTGTGGGAGTAGTTGCCAGGTCAATGTCTACCACGTCAAAACCCATTCCCGTAAGCGTACCTAAAACCACCTGTTTTACCATCGGGCCAGAGATACGGGCATCACGTCCTACTACGATCTTGTTTGATGTTGCTTTTGTGCTTTTTCTAATGAAGGTTGCATAAGCTGCTACAAACTTCACAATGGCTAACGGATTTAGTCCGTCTTCCGGTGCTCCGCCGATTGTACCGCGGATACCGGAAATAGATTTAATAAGTGTCATAAGTTGGATTATTTTTCGAATGTATATTTTACTTTGCTATAATAGATTGGGCTGTAAGAACTCTGAAAAGTAGTTCCCATTCTTTTGAACGGTACTATTAATTTAATTAAAGCCTCATTTCCTACATGATATAAACCTGTAGCCAGACCCTCACCTACAAAATAATCAGGAGGATAACTTCTTGTTTCCCCGGAATAAACATTGTAACCGAAAATAAACTCGGTAGGATATCCGTAATAACCTACTCCATAGATCAGATTATTAACGTATATAGAAGTATCAGCATCTAAAATACCATTTGCTTCAAAACGACAAAGGACCTTTGTTTGTCCTAATACTGCCCGTTCCCCATTTCCTGAATCTATCACATTCAGATACACATCATTATCCAATTTTACAAATTCGTTTTCTTTAAAGACTCCATCTGCAGGATAGTCTTTAAGAACTTTTATTCCTTCACGGTCAATCAATCGCTCGATTGCTTTCCTTTCATCCTTCAACCTCTCCGTATACGACTTCGTTTTATCGCATGATACCACCATCAAGGCAGCACACAAAATCATCAGGATATAAAAACCTCTTTTCATCTGTTATTCTTTAATGTATAAATGAGCGACAAATGTAAATAATATCCGCCATATCTCAGGCAAGTTTCTCTATTTCTTCTGTTTTATTAGGATTAAATTCTTTTAATCCCCTCTCAAAGACAGCTACAGCTTCTTCCAGAGAACCATGAAACTCTCCACCGGAAGCATTTTTGTGACCACCACCGTTAAAATACTGGCTGGCAAACAGATTGCAAGGGAAATCACCTACCGAGCGTAAAGAGACTTTGATATAATCTTTATCTTCACGGATAAAGACACTGAACGATACGCCTTCAATACTTAACGGCATATTCACAAAACCTTCCGTATCACCGGTTACATAATTGAACCGGTCTAATTCTGCTTGTGAAAGTGTAATCAATGCAGCATGTTTCTCCGGATAGATCTTCATCTTTTCATACAGGACATAACCTTGCATGCGAAGACGTGATTCAGAATAGACCTGAAAAACCTTACGATAAATCAAATCTTTATCTATCCCTTTCTTTATCAGTTCACCGATAATCGTATAAATCTCCGGCTTATTCGAGTTATAGGTAAAAGAACCTGTATCCGTCATCATTCCCGTATAAATACAAGCAGCAGCGTCTTTGTTAAGCAGGTCAAACATGCCCATGCGACAGATAAAGCGGAAAATCATCTCACTGGTAGACGACATTTCCGGATACGACATCATAACCCGACAAAAATCTGCAGGATTCAAATGATGATCGATCAAGACCTTGCGACCTTCCGCAGCAACAACAGCCGGAGCCAGTTTCTCTATACGCTTAGGTTCATTAAAGTCCAGACAAAAAACAACATCCGCATCATGGATCAACTGCTCTGCAAACTCAGGATACTTTTCATGTATCACAATATCCTTTGCTCCCGGCATCCATTTATAAAATAAGGGGAATTCATTGGGGACAACTACTGTTACATTATCTTTACCATAGGATGTAAGGAAATGGTACAATCCCAAAGCTGAACCAAGGGCATCGCCGTCGGGAGTAACATGGGTCACGATAACAAAACTTTCGCCTTTCTCTACGTATTTCTTGGCTTTCTGAATTTTCTCTTCCTGAATGATTTTCGTAATCATATATTATCTTGTTTACAAGGACAAAGGTACTACTTTTTTTATGTTCTACACAGTAAAAAAACGTTCAATAAGCAAATCAAACAATAGAAATAACAATAGAAGTAACGAGGCGAATAAAAATCGTGGACGCCGGGTTTGCAGGAACAACAGGAAAAAGAAGACAACCCCATACCCTAAGATTGTCAGAAATAAACCAAGCCGAAAAGAAAAGGTAGCCCCCGGCACCTTACTAAAAGCATCTACGATCTGTAATAAATTATGAGTCATTGTTTCGACTAGATGTTGAAGCAATTCATAGCCGGGAAAATCGACTGGTAACATTAGCCAGACAAGTCCGGCGGGTATAAGCAAGGTTGCCAGCAACGTCAACGGTAAATTCGTACATAGAAAGACAAGGGAGAATTGCCGGAAATAATACAGGCAAAGCAATGTTGTTCCAGCCTGTGCAGACAGTGTCACAGTTATCCAACCCCAGGGAGCAGCCAGGAGAGGATTCCTTACTTCGATCAGTTTCTGAAACCGGGGTTGCAGATATAAAATAGACAGTACAGCCAGATAACTTAACTGAAAACCGATATCAAACAGGTAAAAAGGATCGAACACCAGCATACAAAAAGCAGAAGCAGCCAATGTATTATAACCGTCGGTTCTTCGTCGTAGCGTTCTACCCGTCAGATACAACGTCAACATCAATCCGGCACGGATAGCAGAAGCGGCAAATCCGGTAATTAAAACAAAACTCCAAAGCAGACCGATCATCAATAAGAACTTCAGCCACCTATAAAAAGTATTTTGGGGAAAGAAAGAAAAGAACAAAGAAAGGAAACCACAAACAATAGCGACATGAAAACCGCTTACAGCCAAAAGATGAGCCACTCCAGTCACCGAAAAACGCCTTTTTACATCCTTCCCCATCCCTTCCCTGTACCCAAGGGTGATCGTTGCCAGTACAGATTTTTCTTCATTCGACAAACGTAAACGTTCAAAAGGTTTCAATAAACGCTGCTGCCCCTGCCCGGACAATTCTGAAACGGAAGAAAAAGCCGGTCTCTCATTCCTATCCTGCCAATATGCGGTTTGTTGAATAGAAAAAGACAGCAGCAACAAAAGAAATGCCGCTCCCCATAGCCAACGAAACTCATAACTCCAGTAGTTTTTGTCCGGCCCGGATATTGCTGCAATATGAGAAAGCAGAATAATCAGTAAAGGGATAAGTATCAGCAGTAACGACAGAATACGGCAATCAAGGTAAGCTTGCAATAAGATTCCGGTTATCCATATTAAAAGCGGCCTGATAAAAGGCCGCTTTTGTATCTCTTTTATTATCATACAAAGGTCGGTTTTGGTTGGTTAAATATATTCTCTACATATCTTTTAGTTCTTTTATCGTTCGTATCGGATCTGGAGAACTAAAAACAAAACTTCCGGCAACCAGCACATCCGCACCGGCATCTATCAGACGTTTCCCGGTTTCCAGATTCACGCCGCCATCTACTTCTATGAGAGTTTCCAGTCCTTTTTCCCGGATCATTTCTTTCAGACGAGCCGTTTTATTCACCGAATGCTCAATGAAACGCTGTCCTCCGAAACCCGGATTGACGGACATAAGCAATACCATATCGAGATCCTGAATAATATCTTCCAGCAGGCTGATCGGTGTATGCGGGTTTAAGGTAACCCCTGCTTTCATTCCGGCTTCCTTTATCGCACCGATTGTACGATGCAGGTGTGTACTGGCCTCATAATGAACATTCATCATATAAGCTCCGGCAGCAGCCACTTCTTTCACAAACTTCTGAGGCTCGACAATCATCAGGTGCACATCCATCGGTTTCTTCAGGATGGGCTTTACCGCCTCCAATACAGGAAACCCGAAAGATATATTCGGAACAAATACCCCGTCCATAATATCCATGTGCAACCAGTCCGCCTCACTGTTATTAATCATTTCCACTTCTTTTTGCAAGTTCAGAAAATCGGCAGCCAGCAAAGAAGGAGCAATCTTATGTTTCATAATTAAATGTCTTTTCGGCAAAGGTACAAAAAAAGAAAGAGAACACTATTACCAGTGTTCCCTTTCCTTCAATTTCTTAGTTCATCACATAACCACATAGTTCCGGTTGCATTGCAGGTTCTGCATGATAAATCCTTGCAAATTGAGAAAGAAAATCAAGCGTTTGTTTACTTGGTGCACTTTTCTTCCCGTCCCGGTTCTTTTTAGTTTTATTCTCTAATCCATTCATACATTGAGTAGAAAATCTCTTCATAGGCATCCCCTTTTTTATTCGTTTGATAATAAAACGGGAGCATTTTCTACTTATTGTACGGACTGCAGAATATTTTTACCGATTATGCCAAAGATAACTCTATATGGTTTTCGTCAGCCATACGACGCATATTCAGGATAGCATAACGCATACGTCCTAATGCCGTATTAATACTAACGCCTGTAATATCGGCTATTTCTTTAAAGCTCAAATCCTGATAATAGCGCATTTCCAATACTTCGCGCTGACTGTCGGGAAGATGTTTTACAAGCTTCTTAACATCCGACAATACCTGATGACGCACGATATTATCTTCGATCGTTCCATCGCAAAGTTTGATATTATTGAACAAATCGACTTCCACCTCATCATTAGATACAGTATTTTCACTGCGTTCCTGACGGAAGTTGTCAATGATCAGATTATGTGCAATACGGGTGATCCATGCTTTAAACTTACCGTTTTCGGTATAACGGCCCTGTTTAATAGTCATAATCACTTTCACAAAAGTCTCCTGGAAGATATCTTCCGTTAACTCTTTATTGCGGACTATAAAGTAAATATAGGAATGGATACTGCTCTTATGACGATTTAACAACACATCAAAGGCGGTATTATTACCCTGTGCATAAAGGACAACCAGATCTTCGTCTGTCATCGATTTTAAAGTCTTCATTACTTCTGTATTTTATAGTTTCTTGAGTAATGTTTATGCTATAGGCAATGCGGTTTTAAATGTTATACAATTTTGTTTTCGAAAGCAAAAGAACAAAAAGTATTTTAAACAGGCAAACATTTCTGTTATTTTTAAACAAAAATGTCCCCTGCCTGTACGTTTTATGTACAAACAGGGGACATTTGCTAACAAACTATATTTTCAGAACTTATAACCCAAAGTTAAAGCGACCTGAGTAGTTTTTGTCTTTAATGAAGCGGGATCGGATTTAACAAATACTTCTCCATTTTCCCGGAATGTACTTGGGAATGCATAAGCATCTTCTTTATATTCACGATATACACATGCCAGATCAGCATAGAAACTCGGAGTAAAACGGTATCCCAAACCAATAGAATAAGAATTAGTACCTTTATCTACAGTATAATTAGGAATAGTGCCGACAATACCTACGGCATCTGCATAATAGGTTCCGTCCGGCTTCTGTGGAGAAAGCCCATCTTTTATATGTTGTTTCATAGGCGATGTTCTCCATAAAGTACCGGCACGAACAGAAAACTGAGGTGTAACCTTTACTTCTGCACCAACCTTCAAAGTTCCGGACATTCCGAAATCCTTCTTTATATCATCGGTGGCCTGCAAATCATACCCATCCATATCATTCAAATTCATTCTTTTGTAATTTGTCAATTCGTAATCGACACTTACTAAAAAACTTTTACCAACACCTGCAACACTAAAGATCCAACGATCCGGAGTACGAAGATGATAACTACCCGACTGATAATCCGGAGTATTCATAGGATCCCATTTAATATTATTAATTATTGTTTGCGCTTCACCATGAAAATAATCTGTTAATTTATACCATGTAGGTGAATTGTAAGCAATACCCAAGCGAAGAAAATCCGTTGGACGAACTATTGCTCCTAAATTAAAGGCATAACCCGTTCCACTAGAAGAAAGACCATTATCCAACCATAACTGATCAACCGTTGAAAAATCCTCCGTATACCTCGTCTTCAAACTATAATCCATATCAGTAACAGCAACTGTTGCCCCCAGGAAAACACGATCCGAAATATTAGTTGCAAACGAGAAGTTATACTGACCGATCGATCCTTTTTCATTGACTAGCAAATCCACGTTTTGTGGACTATAAGCCTCCCAGCCATTAGCTCCCTGCTTTCCAAATGCCGAATGATACTCATTCTTCCCATCATATGGATCCATAAAGCCTGCATCATATCCTAGAATTGCAAGCCAAGATATATTCGAATCAAAATAAGGATCATAGCCACCCTCTGGTTTAAAGTCACCCTGCTTTACACCATAAGCCAAATCAGCGACATAGTCAGCCAGCGAATAAGCCTGAGCCCCATTCATCCGATAAGTACGGTTAAAATTCTTTACACGATTGTAAGAGACACCCAGATTCCATCCAACGATACCTTCATCATTACCGGTTGGGAAATAACCTACATAAGCAATATTATCAAAGTTAAACCTTGTCTTGCTCTCATCTGCTTTCGAACCGTTCCAGTTCGTGTTGGCCTTTATTGACGAAAGACTTATCGTAGTTACGACTTCCGAACTACGATATATCCCCAACCCTGCAGGGTTAGTAGACATAGACGATATATCCCCACCCAATGCTCCAAAAGCTCCGCTCATACCCAGATAACGGGCAGTCCCGTTCAGGTCGGTCTGAGACATTTTGTATGCATCCATTTCACCTTGTGCATATGCGACACCACCGGCCAGGAAAAATGCCGATATAAATAAGCACGCTACTCTTTTCATCGTTTCTGTTTATTTCTAATACCTTAAATATATAAGGGCACAAGTACGCATACCGGCCCTTATACTATAATTATATTATCTCTCTCATTATCTGCGTCCGCCTGAACGACCGCCTCCTCCGCCACCGCCACTTGAACGGCTGCTGCTGCTACCTCCGCTACTGAACGAACCGCTGCTCCGGCTACTGCTGCTACTTCTTGACGGAGCCGAATAAGTGCTCTGGCTTCTCGAAGGAGCAGAGTTGCTGTAACTTGAACGTGAGCTACTACTGCTTCTTGTAGACGGAGTCGACTGAATGCCGGAGGAAGAACGTGTAGATGAACCGCCACTATACTCGCTACGGGTAGCTGTACGTGTACGAACGGTTCCTTCCGATTGCACTCTGCCAGACGAAGTTCCCCTGCTTGAAGAACGAACGCTGCTACCAACTCCTTCACCTCTTGTTGAAGAAGACGAGCGTGTCGAATAACGATCGGAACTCAATCCCCTTGAACTGCTGGTACGGTTGCTTTCACTTCTTAAAGAAGATGCACGGCTCGAAGACCTGTTGGAAACTGCACGTCCGGAAGATGCGGAACTATAACGACTGGAAGAATTTCTTCCGGTTGTATAGCGGCTCGATGTCTGACGTCCGTGTGAGCCATAATTATAAGGATTATAATAATGATGGTGATGGTGTCCATAATAGCCACCTCCCCAGTAACCACCGCCCCAGTAACCACCGCCCCAATAACCGGGACCGTAATAACCTCCATACCATGGACTGCTCCAGCCGGCGTAGAAACCACCCCAGCCCCAGCCGAATCCCCAACGAGGACCGTACCAGGAAGAGTAAGTCCACCACGGACTGTAACTATACCAAGGATCGTACCAGTTATTATACCACGGAGAATACCAGCCTCCCCAGCTATTGCCCATGTTGATATTCACATTTACATTGGCATTGCCGTCGGAGTAATCCGTATCATACCCATAACTGTAATAACCGTCGCTCAGATACAAATCTACCTGATCGGCACCGGCTATCGTAATTTTGCTGGGTGAATGATAGCGAACAATACGTTCGGTATATTCCGAGTCGGAACGACGTTCCGATTTCTTTGTTACTTTCTGATTTTTAGAAGGTAGCTCTTCAACATAAGTACCATCCTCTTCGTCCAGATCTTCATCGTACGGTTCTTCTACGTCGACAGATGTATATCTGCGATTATATTCGTCTACATCACGATTTGCATCGTATGCTGAACTATTGGAGTCGGAGGCCGACGCCAATACAATTGCCGATGATGACTTCGTTGTTTCCTCTTGTTTGGGCTGTATAACCTTCTCTTCTTTTTTGTCCTTCTTTTTGTCTTTACTTGAAGAGAAATACACATCATCAAAGAATTCCTCCTGAGCAGCAGCACTAAATGCTACCAGAAGCATCACCACTAAAGATGTTAATTTCATGGGTTTCATATTCGTTTCTCCTCTACATTAATATATTTATTCTATTGTTTAGACTATGTTTCCACCGTCAGGGTTTAAATGCATATCCTTAATAACTATAAAAATATTGCATTCTACTTACAAATATAACACGTTCCCAATAAGTATCAAGCATTTATATATACTTTAACTTTAATATTTATCCTGCTATCGCCTATTTATATAGGATAAGATGCCGTTTCATTTACAAACGCTGCATCCGGCAAATACTAAAGTAAAGGAAACCAGCCCGGCAGAAACTAATGAAGAGACAGTATTATCTAATCTTTTTCCTCCCAGTTATTTAATATTTAAGTCATATACTTTTATACTTTTGAGCATGGTCAAAATCAATTTTTAGCTAGCCCAAAATCAATTTCGAGCATGCTAAAAATTAAATTCAAGCTAGCTCAAAAGCATACTAATATTGCTCATTTGAACTAAAATATAAGATGAAAAACATTAGAATACAAGGTATTTGCAGATAGTTGCCGGTAGCCTTACAGACAGACGATCGTTTTTATACAACCGATTGGATTTATTCCAAAGATAAATCGTATATTTGTCCTTTGGTTTAAAACCTTGTAAACTGTATATTAACAAGATTAATTCTATTTAGTAAATGGGAAGAGTATTAGTTATTGGTGCCGGGGGCGTAAGTACCGTTGCTGTTAAAAAGATCGCGATGAATGCCGATGTTTTTACCGATATCATGTTGGCTAGCCGCACAAAAAGCAAGTGTGATCAGATTGCCGCTGATATTAAGAATGTAAAAATAAAGACAGCACAGGTCAATGCAGATAATGTAGACGAACTCGTTGCATTGTTTAATGACTTCAAGCCCGAGTTGGTTATCAACCTGGCTTTACCTTATCAGGACCTCTCCATCATGGACGCCTGTCTGGCTTACGGTGTGAGTTATCTCGACACTGCCAACTACGAACCGCTGGACGAAGCCAAATATGAATATAGCTGGCAATGGGCTTACAAAGACCGTTTCGAAAAGGCTGGGCTGACTGCAATCCTGGGGTGCGGATTCGACCCGGGAGTGACGGGGGTATATACAGCTTATGCAGCTAAACATCATTTCGATGAAATTCAATACCTGGATATCGTAGATTGTAACGCCGGAGATCATCACAAGGCGTTCGCAACAAACTTTAATCCGGAAATCAATATCCGCGAGATCACTCAGCGTGGTAAATATTATGAAGACGGGGAATGGAAAGATACGGATCCGCTGTCGGTTCACAAACCGTTGAATTACCCGAATGTGGGTCCGCGTGAATCTTACCTGATGTATCACGAGGAACTGGAAAGCCTGACCAAGAACTTCCCGACCATCAAACGTGCCCGTTTCTGGATGACCTTCGGACAGGAATACCTGACTCACTTGCGTGTGATACAGAATATCGGTATGTCGCGCATCGATCCGGTGATGTACAACGGACAGGAAATCGTTCCGATCCAGTTCCTGAAAGCCGTATTGCCAAACCCGGGCGACCTGGGAGAAAACTATACAGGCGAAACGTCTATCGGCTGCCGCATCCGCGGTATCAAGGATGGCAAGGAACTGACATATTATGTATATAACAACTGTAGCCACGAAGCTGCTTATAAAGAAACAGGTGCACAGGGCGTAAGTTATACAACCGGTGTTCCGGCTATGATCGGTGCCAAGCTATTCATGCAAGGCGTATGGAAGAAGCCGGGCGTTTGGAACGTGGAAGAATTCAACCCCGATCCATTTATGAAAGAACTGAATGAACAAGGTTTGCCCTGGCATGAAATGTTTAACGTAGATCTGGAATTATAATGGCATTACAAGTAGGCGACAAAGCCCCCGAAGTACTGGGGCTCGATCAGAACGGAAATGAAATAAAACTCAGCGACTTCAAAGGTAAAAAGCTGGCTCTTTATTTTTATCCCAAAGACAACACCAGCGGTTGCACGGCGGAAGCCTGCAGTCTGCGTGACGGTTACCAGGATTTGCTGGCTGCCGGCTATGCTGTGGTCGGGGTTAGTAAAGACAGTGCCAAATCCCATCAGGGATTTATCTCAAAGCAGAACCTGCCTTTTCCCCTGATCGCTGACACGGACACAGCCCTGCAACAAGCATTTGGCGTATGGGCCGAAAAGAAACTGTACGGACGTTCATACATGGGGACGCTCCGCACCACCTTTATTATCAACGAAGATGGGATCATCGAGAAGATAATCGGTCCGAAAGAGGTGAAGACAAAAGACCATGCAAATCAAATCCTTAATTCATAAAAGGGATGGCAAAAGAAGATAATTTATTCGAAGAAGGAAAAACACCGGAAGGTAAACCGGCAGTAAATGCCGACAAGTTAAAAGCGCTTCGTGCAGCGATGGACAAGATTGAAAAGAACTACGGAAAAGGTTCTATCATGAAGTTGGGCGACGAAAGTATTGAAAATATCGAAGTGATTCCTACCGGATCTATCGCCCTGAACGCAGCATTAGGCGTTGGCGGTTATCCGAAAGGACGCGTAATCGAAATATACGGACCGGAATCTTCCGGTAAGACAACCTTGGCAATCCACGCAATTGCTGAAGCACAGAAAAAAGGAGGTATCGCCGCATTTATCGATGCGGAACATGCTTTCGACCGTTTCTATGCTGAAAAGCTGGGTGTAGATGTAGAAAATCTATGGATCTCCCAGCCGGACAACGGCGAACAGGCTTTGGAAATCGCAGAACAGCTGATCCGTTCTTCAGCAGTCGACATTATCGTTATCGACTCTGTTGCCGCCCTGACACCGAAAGCTGAAATCGAAGGCGATATGGGTGACAGCAAGATGGGTCTGCAAGCTCGTTTGATGTCTCAGGCTTTACGTAAGCTGACCGGAACTATCAACAAGACAAACACGACTTGTATCTTTATCAACCAGTTGCGTGATAAGATCGGTGTCATGTTCGGTAACCCGGAAACGACAACGGGTGGTAATGCTCTGAAGTTCTATGCTTCCGTACGTCTGGATATCCGCAAGATCGGAACGTTGAAAGACGGAGACGAAATGAAAGGTAACCAGGTACGTGTAAAGGTTGTGAAGAACAAAGTGGCACCTCCTTTCCGCAAAGCTGAATTCGATATCATGTTTGGAGAAGGAATCTCACATGCCGGCGAAATCGTCGACTTGGGAGCAGAACTGAACATTATCAAGAAAAGCGGTTCATGGTACAGCTACAACGAAACGAAGTTGGGACAAGGCCGTGATGCTGCAAAACAATGTATCAACGACAATCCGGAACTGGCCGAAGAATTGTCGGCGCTGATATTCGACGCTTTAAAAGCATAATATTCTTACATATAATAATATGTATATTGAAACGTGTGACGAATACCTTTCCCGGGTTTTCGTCACACTTCATATAAACCGGTATTAAGAATTTTCTAACCTTATAATATGACTGACAAAGACAAATATCGCCAGCTTTGCAATAAAGAAACAAGCCTGCCCCTGTTTTCACGTGATTGGTGGTTGGATACGGTTTGTGGCGAAACCTTATGGGATGTCTTGCTAGTTGAAGAAAAGGGGAAAATTCTGGCATCGTTTCCATTATATATTCCACACCAGGGTATCATAACGATGCCTCCTTACACCCAGACAATGGGTCCGTGGTTTGCACCGGAACCTGCTGACGCGAAATATACCCGGACTTTAGGTAAACACCAGGCTATCTGTAAGGTATTTACAGATGCACTGAAGATATATCCGCATTTCTTGCAATATTTCAGTTACCGGATAACGGATTGGTTACCATTTTACTGGGAAGGCTACAAACAAACGACACGATATACTTACCTGTTGAATAACATCCGGGATGAGCAATCATTGTGGGAAAATATGAGTTCCAATATCCGCCGGAACATTACAAAAGCAAAAGAAAAACAGGGCATCACAGTAAAGAAGGGCATTCCCGTCGACGACTTCCTAAGAATTCAGGCACTAACATTCAAACGTCAGCAGCTCTCTGCACCCAAAGAACGTGAAATACTGAAAAAGATTATATCTGTCTGTCGTCAACGTAACCAGGGAGATCTCTGGGGAGCCTACGACGACAAAGGGAATCTGCATGCCGTGGCTTTCATTGCATGGCAGGAAAGTTCCGCCTATTACCTGGCCGGAGGAGGCGATCCCGAATTACGGGCATCGGGCGCACATAGCCTTGTCTTATGGGAAGGTATTCGCTTCACTGCACAATACACCGATTTATTCGACTTCGAAGGATCGATGATACCCGGTGTCGAACGTTTTTTCCGCGAATTCGGAGCAATTCAAACGCCCTTCTTCACAATAACCAAAGGGAATCTGAGTTTATTATATAGGGCCTGGCTGAAAATAAAGAAATGGAAATGAACGATCGCACTATACATTATATTATACGTTTCCTTCTTGGAGAAGATATTTCCGGGGAGGTGATTGCCGCTATCGGATATACGGCTGATAGAAAATTATATGATCGTTATAGTATAGTAATCGTGCCCTCGGGGTTCTTTAACAACCAGATATACGGAACCGCCGCTTCCCTTCCGGAACTACCGTTGCAGGAAATAGAAGGAACTCCTCTCCTGTTTGGCTCACCTCAAATAGAACTGGCAGGTGATACCCTGGTAATTCATGCAGATATCATTGCAAGCACCTATTTCCTTATCACCCGTTACGAAGAAATTATACAGCGAAATGAGCGAGATGAACACGGACGTTTTCCCGGGAAAAAGTCTTTGCCATATCGGGCTGGCTTCCTTCACCGACCAATTGTCGATGAATACAGGTTATTATTACGCAGCTGGCTGCAACGTTACGGACTTCGGGTGCCTGACATAAAAAAACAAATACAACATATTTATCTGACTCACGACCTGGATGCTCCAACGCTTTATCGTTCATGGAAAGGTTTCATTCGCTCTCTCAGGGATGGCCGAGGATTGAGAAAATCTATTAAGGGAAGATGCGGACCGGTCGAAAATGATCCGTATTATACGTTCCCTTGGATGTTTCAACAGAACAAGGCGCTTCAGGATCAGGTGGGGACAGATATCTGCAAATCTGTTCTTTTCGTCCGTAGCGGTGGTAAAAGTAAACTGGACAAACCCCATTACAGTTTACGGAATAAGGATGTAAACAATCTGATACAGTCTGCTTTGTCCAACAATATGACAGTCGGGCTACACAGCAGTTATCAGGCAAGCATTACTCCTTCCCTCATCCGAAAAGAAAAAACAGGGCTGGAAGAAAATATCGGTAAAAGTATATACTGTAACCGGCATCATTTCCTGGCCAGTCGAGAACCGGAGGATATGACTCAACTGGAAGCCGCCGGAATTACACATGATTTTACGATGGGATATGCAGATGTAGCCGGTTTCAGATTAGGAACCTCCTATCCGGTACGATGGATCAACCCTGTAAACCGTCGGTTATCTTCTATCCTGCTTCATCCGTTAACGCTGATGGAATGTTCGCTGGAAGAGAAAAAATATATGGGATTAGATTATGATAAAGCTCTTACTTACAGTCTCAACCTGGTTGAACAGGTAAAAAATGCCGGCGGAGAATTAACCCTTCTGTGGCATAACACCAGTGCACAGGAAAATACAGACAGTTATTTAAGAAAGCTCTATAGCCATTTATTAAACGAACTCGCAAAAAAATGAAAATTGTTACTATTGTCGGTGCCAGGCCTCAGTTCGTAAAGGCGGCCATGGTAAGCCGGGCGATTATGGAACATAATAAAAACAATGTCTCTCCTATTGAAGAACTTCTCCTTCATACGGGACAACATTATGACGCCAATATGAGCGACATATTTTTCAATAGCATGGGAATTCCCCAACCTGTCTGGCAGTTACAATGCGGAAACGGGACGCACGGGGAAATGACCGGTCATATGCTCATTGAAATTGAAAAGATATTATCCGAGGCATTACCGGACTACGTTCTGGTATATGGTGATACCAATTCAACACTGGCCGGTGCCCTGGCAGCATCAAAACTTCATATACCGGTCATACATGTTGAAGCTGGTCTACGTAGCTTCAATAAACAGATGCCGGAAGAGATAAATCGTATCTTGACAGATCATATAGCGACTCTGCTTTGTTGTCCGACTCTTGCGGCAGTAAAGCATCTGGCGAACGAAGGAATTCGGGAAGGAGTGCATCATGTCGGTGATGTGATGTACGATGCAGCTTTATTATTCGGAGAACTGGCTGATAAATCTTCACAAATATTATCCCAGTACCATCTCACAAGTAAACAATTCAGACTTTGTACTGTTCACCGGGCAGAAAACACAGATAACCGGGAATGCTTATCCGATATTATGGACGCGCTGAAGGAAATTTCATCTCCTTCTTTTCCTACTGTCCTCCCTCTGCATCCCCGTACACGCAACTGCCTGGAAAAATATGGTATGCTTTATGCGCTGAAAAAACAGGAAGGCATTCAAATCATTCCCCCAATCAGCTTTTTAGATATGGTAATGCTGGAGAAACATGCTGCCACGATTCTTACCGACTCGGGGGGCGTACAGAAAGAAGCATATTTCCATCATACCCCTTGCATCACCTTGCGGAATGAAACGGAATGGGTAGAAACTGTCGATGCCGGATGGAACCAGATTGCCGGATATAAAAAACAGAATATTCTGCATTGCCTGGAGAATAATCCGATACGAAAAGAGATAATAGAATACGGAACCGGTAATGCTTCCGGTCAAATTATTGGTTTATTATGAAGAAGGTTTTAGTCATCTGCGACCTTTTTCCCCCGGCTTTCGGTCCTCGTATGGGATATCTGTGTAAGTACCTTAAGCATTATAACTGGGAGCCTGTCATCCTGACAGAAGCTGTGGAAGAGAAAACTTTTACTTTCCTTGCCGGAAAAGATAAGGTTACTTATGTAAATTATTATACGGCCAAAAATCCGGTTCTAAAGAAGCTTCAATGGATCAGCACACTTTTTCTTGATCTGTGTTTCGGTTACAAAGATACCCGTATGTATAATGCAGCGAAGAAACTGGTCGAAGGAAATACATTCGACCTGATATTATGTAGTAGTTTCCGGACCTTCCCCTTGCCCGCAGCACAGAAAGTCGCCGATAAATACAAACTGCCTTTAGTGGTCGATTTAAGGGATATCATCGAACAATATACGGGAGATGAATTTATGTCGCATACGTTACCTTCGTTTTGCGGATTAAACAAATTGTTTGTTTCGGTATTCAAACGGAAAAGCCTTCGCGACAGAAACCGGATACTGCAAAAGGCCAGCTATGTAACAACAATTTCTCCCTGGCATGTAGACATATTAAAACAATACAATCCAAAAGTAGAACTGATCTACAATGGTTTCGATCCGGAACTATTCTATCCGGAACAAAAAACGACCTACCAGTTTATCATTACCTACACAGGTAGGTTGCTTAGCACAGCTATGCGTGATCCAGGCCTGTTAATGGACGCATTAGCAACCTTATCCGCTGAAAATGTTTTTACGGATAAAGACTGTCGGGTTTATTGGTATGTCGACGATGCGTCTCGGGAGATAATAACTGAAGAAGCCAGGAAGTATGGAGTTCTGCCCTTTATGGATTTCAAAGGATATGTACCGGCTTCCGATATTCCGTCGATATTAAATAACAGTTCCGTATTATTGTTACTGACCAACCGGGCACAGGGTACAGGACCTAAAGGGGTTATGACCACAAAGTTCTTTGAGTCGTTGGCAGTAGAGAAACCGATACTTTGTGTACGTAGTGATGAAAGTTACCTGGCAAAGGCTATCGATGAGACGAAGGCCGGACTTGCTGCGACCAATGTAAAAGAAGTTTGCCATTTTCTGAAATATTATTACAAAGAGTGGAGAGAGAAAAGATATACATCTTCACCGATAGATAAAAATAAATTGCTCCGTTTTTCACGTGAAGAGCAGGCAAAACAGTTCATACAGATATTCGAAAAGATAAATATTCATGGATAAATATATCAATATAGTTGCATTCAATATTCCCTGGCCGGCCAATTATGGTGGAGTGATTGACGTTTATTACAAAATGTTGGCTTTACACAGGTGTGGTGTAAAAATCATCTTGCATTGCTTCGAATACGAACGTCCCCGTTCCAAAGAGTTGGAAGCTTTATGCGAAAAGGTTTATTATTATAAACGAAAGACAGGGATACTCGCCAATGTCACTTTATTGCCATACAACGTATTCAGCCGGAAAGATCCGGAACTTCTGAAAAACCTTTTACAAAATGACTATCCGATATTATTCGACGGGTTGCATTCCTGTTATTATATAAATCATCCTCAATTACAAGGACGAATGAAGATATACAGGGAAAGTAATATCGAACACGACTATTATCGCCACCTGGCTAAAGCTGAAACTGATCTGATTAAAAAGTATTTCTTCCTGCTCGAAGCCTGGCGCTTTGAACGTTATCAGGATATATTAAAATATGCAGACCTGATGATTGTCGTATCTGTCACCGATACGGATTATCTACGTAAGATATTCCCTGACAAGAAAGTAGAATATATGCCCAGTTTTCATATCAACGATCAGATATCTGTAAAAACCGGATCGTCAGACTTCGTTTTATATCATGGAAAACTGTCTGTAACAGAGAACTCTCAGGCTGCTTTATTTCTGATAAAAAATGTATTCTGCAAACTGGATTATCCTTGTATTATCGCCGGCATGAACCCGCCTGCCGCATTACTGGATGCAGCAACACCTTATCCCAACATCACGATAGAAGCAAATCCGTCTGACGAGCGAATGGATTACCTGACTCATGAAGCTCAAATACATATGCTAATCACTTTCCAGGATACAGGTTTAAAACTAAAATTACTGAACAGTCTTTTTGGAGGAAGATACACTATCGTAAATCAGAAAATGGTTACAGGCAGTGGATTGGATCCTTTATGCTATATCGCCAATACACCGGAAGATATGATAGAAACCTGCGACAAATTGATGAAACAACCGATGACAGAAGAACTAATCGGAAAAAGAAAAGAGTTTTTGTTCCCGACCTATTCAAACCAACAACAAGGAGAACGTCTTTATAAAATGATTTATGAAAAAGCATAACTTATTACATATTGCCAGGTCGCTGTCGGAGCGTTTACAGAAGATTGATTACAATCGACTACCTATCAGCGACTACAACAAACGGTATATTGGCAACCTGAAACCAGCTATGCATTATTATATGAAGATTTATAGTGCATGCTTGTCAAAAGGTTTCGATATCCTTAACCATTCTCCTCAAGATATCACCTTTGTCGATTACGGAGGCGGAAGCGGATTTCTCAGTATCCTGGCAAAATCAGCCGGAGTCGGAAAAGTGATCTATCTTGATCTTAATCCGAAATCGGTAGAAACCATTCGAGTATTAAAAAAAGAAACTGGAATCGGCCCAGATATCATTTTACATGGGAATTCCGACACATTGGCCGATTGGTGCAAAAAAAATGATATTCATCCGGATTTGCTGATCGCAACAGACTTGATCGAACATGTCTACGATCTGGAAGCTTTCTTTAAAGATCTTGCCGGCGTAAATCCGAAAATGCAAATGATCTTTACGACAGCCTCTACTCCTTTCAATCCGTATGTAAAGCGTCGTCTGCATAGATTAATGGATAACAGTGAGGCCGGAACAGCAGAGAGTCCTAATTATTATACATTAAGAAAAGAATATATCGAAAAAAACTATCCCAACTTCTCTGCCGATGAAATAAATAAATGGACACAGCAAACTCGTGGACTTGTATACCAGGACATAGACAAAGCAATTAAAGCCAATCAACTGCCGGAATTAAAAGATGCACACAACACTTGTGATCCGGAAAGTGGGAACTGGACGGAACGGATTCTGCCGATCGAAGATTATCGTTCATTGGTCAGAACTCATAATTATTCACTGAAAGTGGATAAAGGCTTTTACAATACGGACAGGAATAACTCAGTCAGTTCAATTATATGCAAATGCATAAATCTGTTGATCCGACTTTCAGGAAAAGGAGGTTTTCTGATTGCTCCCTTTATATTCTTGTCCTGCGTCAGACAACGTTCTGAGAGCTGACTGGACATAAGAACGTTGTAAGTCTAGTGGTTTCAACAAACAATCATTCCATTGCAGCAAATCAATGTCGATAGGAATACTTTCTTTTAGCTTGTCGTCCGGTGTACGTCCCAGCAATCGTTCTATCTGCTTAAATGCATCTATTATCTTTTCCGGACACTCCGGAGTAAAAGCAATGGCAACCTGATTCAAAAAAGCAGATGAATTCTGCATATTTACCGGTTCGGTATATACTGCTTCTGAAAAGTGAATCGAAGCAAAATGATCACGCAAAAGTTGATCTGCCAATTCAATATTCTTCTCTTTATCCCGGTTTGAACCGAGACATAATATCACTTTATTCAACATACTTATTTACTCCTTCCGGTAATCTTTGTTTTTTGAAATACAAAGCTAAAAAAAAATAACAAATTACATTACGCCTTTGCTGAATACCTATTTTTAGGTATTGGTTATACAAGCTTTTACTTTTACCTTTGCACAAGAATTTAAGAAAATGAGATTATCAGAGCTTCGCACAGGCGAAAAAGGTGTTATTGTAAAGGTAATGGGACGCGGAGCTTTCCGCAAACGTATTATCGAGATGGGATTTATCAGAGGGAAAGAAGTGGATGTTATACAAAATGCACCTCTTAAAGACCCCATTCATTATCGTGTAATGGGATATGACGTATCATTACGCCGCAATGATGCCGCTATGATAGAGGTTATCAGTGCTGCCGAATACGCCAAAGTGCAGGCCTCGGAAAAAGAAGAAAAGCGTTCTGCAGACTCTTACATCTCTCCATCCACCGAAGATTTACAAGCAATTGCCATAAATAAAGGGAAAACGATCAACGTAGCATTGGTCGGTAATCCTAATTGCGGAAAAACCTCTTTGTTTAACTTTGCATCAGGAGCCCACGAACATGTAGGTAATTACAGCGGGGTCACAGTCGATGCCAAAGAAGGAACCTTCCAACAAGACGGCTATACATTCCGGATCGTAGATTTACCGGGAACTTACTCCTTATCTGCTTATACTCCGGAAGAATTGTATGTCCGTAAACACCTTAGCGAAGAACAGCCGGATGTAGTCATCAATGTAATAGATGCCTCCAATCTGGAAAGAAATTTATACCTGACTTGTCAGCTTATCGACATGGATGTTCGTTCTGTCATTGCATTGAATATGTACGACGAACTGGAACGGCAGGGTAATAAGTTCGATTACGAATCTTTATCCCGTATGATCGGGACTCCGATCGTTCCTACAGTAAGTAGAAGTGGTTTCGGAATCGAAGATCTTTTCAAACGAGTTATCAAAGTTTACGAGGAAGAAGACCCGGTAATCCGGCATATTCACATTAATTATGGCGAAGTATTGGAGAAAGGTATTACTAACGTTCGCAAGGCAATCAAGGAGAATGCGAATATAGCCAAAAGCCTTTCAAAGCGTTACCTTTCTATCAAGCTACTGGAAGGTGATCCCGAAATCGAAGGATTTATACAAACATTGCCATGTGCGGAAATAATCCTTCAGGAACGTGATCGTAATGTGACTCAAATCGAAGAGTTATTACTGGAAGATTGCGAAACGGCATTCACGAATGCCCGCTATGGATTTATATCAGGGGCTTTACGGGAAACTTTTGAACAAAATAAAATAAAAGAAGCAACCAGCACTCAGATCATAGACCTGTTTGTTACTCATAAAGTTTTAGGTTTTCCCATATTTATCCTGTTTATGTGGATTATGTTCGAAGCGACATTCCGCCTGGGAGAATATCCGATGGGATGGATCGAGGATTTGGTTGGTTTTATCGGCAACTTTGTACGGTCCCATATGAGTGAAGGACCTTTAAAAGATTTGTTGGTAGACGGTATCATCGGTGGAGTCGGCGGTGTTATTGTCTTCCTGCCTAATATCCTAATATTATATCTATTCATTTCTTTTATGGAAGATTCGGGATATATGGCGCGTGCAGCTTTCATCATGGATAAGATCATGCACAAAATGGGACTCCATGGAAAATCGTTCATACCGCTGGTGATGGGATTCGGATGTAACGTGCCGGCTATTATGGCCTCACGTACGATCGAAAGCCGTAACAGCCGGATGATAACGATGCTGATTAACCCGTTGATGAGTTGTAGCGCCCGTCTTCCGGTGTATGTATTATTGACCGGAGCATTTTTCCCTAACAATGCCAGCTTTATTCTGCTCGCATTATACGTTACCGGAATTATTCTGGCTGTCGTTATGGCCCGATTGTTCAAACGTTTCCTGTTTAATGAAGAAGATGTACCGTTTGTAATGGAGCTTCCCCCCTATCGTATGCCTACGGCTAAATCGATCATGATCCACATGTGGGAGAAAGCAAAACAATATCTTCATAAAATGGGAGGTGTCATCTTGGTTGCTTCTATCATTATTTGGTTCCTGGGGTATTTCCCTCGTAACACAGAAATAGGCGACGTATTTGACAAGCAAATAGCGGAAGTTGAAAATGCAGAACTGGATTCTGTCGAAAAGACTGAAACTATTGCAGAACTGGAACGTCTGAAAAACATGGAGCATCAAAAGAACTCTTATATCGGAATGGTAGGCCGGACAATACAACCGGTACTCAATCCATTAGGTTTCGATTGGAAAATGAGTGTCAGCTTACTTACAGGTATGGCTGCCAAAGAAGTTGTTGTAAGTACCCTGAGTGTATTATATACAGGTGAAGAAGAGGATAGCCAAGCCTTATCCGAGCGTCTGAAACAAGATATGGATGCAGAAGGCAACCCGGTATTTACTCCCCTTATAGCTTTAAGCCTAATGCTTTTCGTGCTCATCTATTTCCCATGTATAGCAACAATCTCTGCTATCGTCAATGAATCAGGATCATGGAAATGGGGAATATTTGTAGTTATTTACACGTGTGTGCTGGCTTGGATCGTTTCGTTTGTGGTTTATCAGACGGGAAGTTTGTTTATTAATCTACTAAATTGAAAAATTATGTGGCAAGAAATTTCTATATTTATCATAGGTTTATTGGTAATCGCTTACATTGGAAGAAAATTATATATTCTATTGACCTGCAACCACAAAGGCTCACCTAAAGCATGTCAGGGGTGCTGTGGCTGTTCTCTAACAAAAGAGAACTTCAGATCTCAAAAACATCTAAAAAAATATACATAAATCAATATTTTCAAAATGTAAAACCAATCAGTTCCATATTTTCTTTAACTTTGGCAACAAAAAAATATGCAACGAGCAAATAAGTGGAGCTTTTATCTAACAAATAAGTTATTAATAGTTAGATGCGTATTATTGCTTCTTTTTGGATGGTGTCTTATTGGTGTATTTCCTATTATCAATTTTGAAAGTGATAGTATTAATCTAATTACTGGTTGTGAATTAATGTGGAAGAATGGCATTCAA
Source organism: uncultured Parabacteroides sp. (assembly GCF_905196875.1). Lineage (GTDB taxonomy): Bacteria > Bacteroidota > Bacteroidia > Bacteroidales > Tannerellaceae > Parabacteroides. The sequence goes on from NZ_CAJJWO010000011.1 coordinate 100,050, forward strand.
ATTCCACCTTCTTTTTCATATGAGTGGAATATGCAACCATTAATATATCTTCTAATCATATTTGTAAAACATATTATTCCTTTTTTCACCTGCGAACAAATTTATTGTACATTAACATTTTTCTGTACAGCTGGCTATTTATACCTCATATCCCTCTTTATATCAAAACTCATCAAAACACGGTGGGAATACATTATGTTAATACTCTTTCTCTTTCCTGAAAGTTACGCTATATCTTCTTATCCCAATACAGCCATTTTTGCAGCAGCAAGCTCATTATTAGGATTTTATTTAATCACACATTATAAATCATGGAATATATATAGTGCTATTTTATTAGTTTTAGCACCTCTTTTTAGAGTCGATATTTTAATAATATATCCTGTTGTTTTTCCACTTCTTTTGATAAAAGAATCGTGGAGTAAGGCACTAGCATATTCTGTTTTTTATGCTGTCAGCACTATTATTTGCATATCTCTCATATTTTGGATATTAAATTCTAATCCTTTATCTACCTTTGACTCTTTTCAGGATTATGTTGAAAATCGAATTTTCTCAGATAAATTTATTATTATAAATATCACCTTCTTTACATTTTTCAATCTACTATTTATACTTGCAGGTGTAATCTTATTGGTTAGAGATAAACAAATGAAATATTTACTTATTTCTTTTATACCAATATTAATAACCTATTATGTTTTAAAAGATTTCGGAAACGCGACAAAGCACCTATTGTATATTTTACCATTTGTTGCATTCATAGCATCTTACCCCATTTGTTATTTAAAGTATTTGACAAAAGTTCAGAAGCGGTATTTTATTTCTCCATTAATCATATTTTTTATACTTTACAGCTTCATATCTATATCAATAACTCCAGCTTCAAAGCCATGGATTAATAAAACATATGCCATTCAGCATGCTCATCCTTTGATAAAAGGAGCATCTGTACAAATATCCGACCAAGTAGAGTTTTCATTGGGTATTGGTATTGGGCAAATTATTCCCACAGCTGATGAGCTTATACCTTTAACAGGCTCTTTCTTTTCTCCCTTTTATTGGAGCTATATTAAAACTAACGAAAAAAATGAACGAAAACAGATTACAGAAATTATTAATAATGGTAAAATAAATCATATTGCAGTTATTACATATAATGCAATATCTTTTCTTACTCATTATCTTGTCATGGATGGATACAAATTATCTATTCTACCACAAGAGAAAGATTGGAATTCAGACATTCGCTATTTTGAAAAAGAAGGTAGAGTTATTACTGTCCACTATAATGAAAAAGATAAAGATATAAATAATATCACTTGGGCCTTCCAGGATATTCAAAAAGATAAGTTCTATTATTTTACAGGAACAGACTGGGAAATGTACTATATTAATGAAGGCTTTACTCCTGCACATTCATTAACAAATAGATTGTCTATCATCAATGATTTGACTATACAAGACAACGACTACGAATAATAAAAACAATAAAGACAATGAATCTGTTGAGACTCTTCGAGTAATTTGTATTACCTTTGTGGCAGTCCAAATAACTAGGACACTTTTATAATAACTAGAATAATATTTCGTTTTTAAGACTAAAGGAAAATAATACAATCATATAATCATCTATTTTGTATGGAAAAGATTCTTGTTACAGGTGGAGCTGGTATGATAGGCTCAAATTTGGTTAAACGCTTAGTAAACAAAGGGAAAGAAGTTTTTGTTGTAGATAATCTTTGGAGAGGCAAGTTAGAATATTTGTTTGATGAAAATGGTCATTCGGTAATTCCGTTAGATACACATTTCTTTAATCGTGATTTATCTGAAAAAGGAAGTTGTGACGATTTAGCACAAAAAGTAGATTATATTGTTCATCTAGCTGATGTTGTAGCAGGTATTGACTATGTCTTTAATAATCAAGGAGATCTTTTCAGACAGAATTTATTAATAAATTCAAACGTAATTACATCAGCCAGATTAGCAAAAGATAATATAAAAGGCTTTCTGTATGTTGGAACAGCATGTAGTTTCCCCTTAACTCGTCAAAACTCACTGGATGTCATTCCTCTAAAAGAAGAAGAACTTTATCCAGCTATGCCGGAATCGGCGTATGGATGGAGTAAATTAATGGGGCAATATGAAACAGAACTTCTTGAAAAAGAAACAGGTATTCCGACCTGCGTACTCATGTTTCATAATGTTTATGGAGCTCCATGTGATTTTGGAGAAAGAAGCCAAGTGATACCGGCTTTAATTAGAAAAGCAATAAACTATCCCAAAGAACCCTTTAATGTTTGGGGAAGCGGGAAACAAGGTCGTGCATTTATTCACGTAAATGACATTGTCAATGCTCTTTGCTTGGGACTAGAAAAAGGTCTAGGCCAAGGAGTTATACAAATTGGTCCTTCCGAATGCACTTCAATTAAAGAAATTGCAGAGTCGATAGTAAAAATATCTGGTAAAGATATTGATATCTACTATGATACAACTAAACCTGAAGGAGATAAAGCCAGAAGCGCAGACTATAGTAAAGCTAAGCGAGTATTAGGCTGGTATCCACAAATGGTTCTCGAAGAAGGGTTAAAACTTCAATATCAATGGGTCAAAGAGCAGATTGAAAAAGAACAATAAAATATTATTAAAATCATGTACAATTAGAATGGAAACATATTTTAATGTATCAATTGAATTTGACCCCCAAAAAGTAGATCAGATTATACACAAAACCATTCAAGAGAAAGGAAAAGGATATGTCTGCTCTATTGAAAGTAATAATCTAACTATAGCCAATACAAATAAAACTTTTAATAATGTTGTAAATGGAGCTTTAGTTAATATTTGTGATGGATCCAATTTGGCATGGATATTAGGAAAAATACATAAACAAAAATTTAAATCCTATATTGGCGCCGATTTATTCATCAAGTATGTAAATAAATGTAAATACAATCAATATTTTCTGGGTAATACAGAAGAAGTTTTGAGAGGACTAAAAAACAACCTTTCAAAAATTGATCCCAAAATAAGTTCTATGCCTTTTGAAGAATTGCCCTTTAGAAAAGTCCATGAATTCGATTATCCGGCTATTGCACAAAAAATAAACGAATATAAACCTGATATAATTTGGGTTTCATTAGGAGCACCTAAACAGGAAGAGTTTATGAGTCTGCTACTTCCTCATTTAAATCAAGGTGTAATGTTCGGGTTTGGAGCAATATTCAATTTCAATGCAGGAGTTGGTTCTGTAAAGCGTGCCCCTAAATTAATGTTAAAATTTCATTTAGAGTGGTTATTCAGGGCTTTTGAAGAACCGCGAAAAAATATGCCGCGCTATGCTCGCTTCATTAAAATATTACCAGGATTGATCAGGCAGGAATATAAGAAATTAAATAAAAATCAAAGTCTATAATAATATCCTTATTAAGAACAAATAAAACATGATTCAAGATTTTATAAACAAGCAATTTTATTATTTATATATATTTACTTTACTTTTTGGAGTAGTATTATATGATTTAATAGGTTTTAAATCTGCAGATGAAATATGTGCCTT
>NZ_CAJJWO010000012.1 GCF_905196875.1 uncultured Parabacteroides sp.
CGACAAATTGCTGCTGTAAAGTCCTCAAATCAGAAATTCCACTTGTCGGTTGTGCTTTTAATCCCTGCACTGCCAGACAGCAAAAAAAAGCGAGACACACAAGAATTGATACATTTTTTCTCATAACTGTTCCTTATTAAAATATTTGCCGGTTTCTCCGAAAAGTCAACCGGCAAATATACCTTTTTTATTTTACTGAATAACCGTTATCTCAATAACCATCATTCTGATTCAGATTCTTATTATTCTTGATCTCGTTGGTCGGGATCGGGAATAACAGCTCCCGTTTGCTCAGAGTCGGTCCGTAAGTAAATTTATGGCCTACATAGTCATCAAACTTTCCGGTTGTCAGGTTCAGCACCTTGCGGGTACGAGCCATATCAAACCAGATCTTATTTTCAAAAGACAGTTCATGATAACGTTCTTTCCATACAGCATTACGGAACTCATCCTGTGACAAACCGCTAAGATCCTTCAGGTTTGCCCGCTGCCGCACCTGGTTCACGCAGGAATATGCATCGGCTGAAGGATTTCCGTCTGCCTCATTCTGTGCTTCGGCATACATTAATAAAACGTCTGCATAACGAAGCAACGGATAATTCAGACTACTTTTCGCCGTATTCAGATTTGCATCCATATCGAAGAACTTAAAGATATGATAAGCACCGAACTTAACAACCTCTTCCCTGTTTGCATTCGAAGTAAACTGGGTATAATAGAATTCGCCTTCCTCTGTCCGCTTATCTCCTTCTTCATAAGTATTTATAAATTCATCCAATACGACAACCGAACCAGTTTCGGTCGAGTAGTAAGAGATATCCATATTATAAGGTAAATATAGACTCTGGAACGGACTTTCTACTATTCCCGACTGATATTGGATCATAAAAAGATGTTCCCCTTTATTTTCCATTTCAATATTATGCAGATCGCCGTAAGAAGAGAACAGCTTATAACTACCGTTATCTATTACCTCCTTCGCCTTTGATGCAGCCAGCGAGTAATATTCTTTTCCCTTTTCCAACGGATAACCTGCCATTGTCAGATAGACATTCGCCAACACGGACTTAATGGTAGCCATCGTTACTTTACCACTCTCATCCACCCAGGGTAATTCTGATTTTTCAGCTTCCTTCAGATCGGAAATAATCTGGTTGTAAACTTCCTCCACAGAAGCCTGTTGCGGATATAATTCGGGAGAAGAAGCGTCTACCGGAACCAGCACTAACGGTATCGATCCGAACAGACGAACCAGGTTAAAATAATTGTATGCCCGAAGGAAATAAGCCTCACCCAGGCATTTCTTCTTTGTGCTGTTATCCATCTCGATACCGGGAATATAGGTGATGGCCAGGTTCGCATTCGCTATTGCACGGTAGGTATAGTTCCACCAACTCTTACTGTATTCGTTGTCGGAGTTATTCACTACCAGGCGGATATTATTGATGTTGACATTCTGGCTCACTTTCGTTCCGGCAAGTCCGGTCTGGAAATCGGTCATGAAATAAGGGTTACCTCCATAGTCGCCATTGGCCGAATATCTTAAATCCTGATAAATCGAATTCACTACGCTACGGGCATGTTCTGCCGTTCTGAAGTAATTCTGCTGGGTAAAGTTGGACGGATTCGATTCATCCAGAAAATCTGTACAACTGCTGCACCCCAGAACCAGTGATAATATCAATAGTGCATATTTTGTTTTCATAATTTAATCGTATTTAAAATTAAAAACTAACATTCAGTCCGATGGTAAACGTACGTGGTTTCGGATAGCCGAATACAGTTATACCCTGGGCAAAGGTTTGTGTGGCATCGGATACTTCCGGATCATAGCCGTTGTATTTCGTGATCAAGAAGAAGTTCTGTACACTACCGTAGATCCTCAGGTATTTCACATAAAACTTATTGGTCAGTTCCGAAGGGAATGTATATCCCACCACCAGGTTCTTTCCACGCAGGAACGATCCGTCTTCTATAAAATGAGAGTCGATGTTCGTTGTATATCCTGCACCGGTCGGTCTGATCTGTGCAATCATTGTATTCTGGTTTTCAGGCGTCCAGGCATTCAATACGGTCTTGTAGCTGTTGGCTATACCTGTGCGGTCTTCTGCCGAGTGTTTAGAGATGTCCATCACATCATTGCCAAACATATATTGCAGGTCGACAACCAGATCGAAGTTTTTATAACGGAACGAGTTGGAAAATGTTCCGTACCCATCAGGAATACCTTTACCGATGATCATACGGTCGAGGTCGTTGATCTGTCCGTCGTTATTGCGATCCCAAAGTTTCAGGTCGCCCGGACGAAGGTTATATTTAGCGGCTTCTGCAGCTTCGTCCGTGCTCCAGGTACCCAGGCGTTTGTAGCCGTAGAAAGAACCTACCGGTTCACCTACACGGATAATATTATTGCTGGACGACAAAATGTCCGGTCCCGGATAAATATCATCGCCACCTTCGCTCAATGCCAATACCTTGTTCTTATTGAAGGAGATATTGAAAGTCGATTCCCATGTAAAGTTCTCATTCCGGATATTCACCGTATTGATAGAAAACTCGAAACCTTTATTACTCATGCTACCGATATTCTTCGTGATAGAGGTAAAACCACTGGAAGCCGGCACCGGTGCATTCAACAACATATCCGTCGTTTTCTTATAATACACATCCATTTCCAGATTAATCCGGTTATCGAGCAAACCGATATCCAATCCTGCATTTACCTGGGAGGTCTTTTCCCATTTCAAATCCGGGTTAGCCAGTGAAGAGACTCCGATACCGGACGCTTTGGAACTACCGAACACAGTCGTGTAATTTCCTAAACTTCCCTGTGAAGCATAAGCACCTGTTTCCGAGTTACCGGTCAAACCGTAACTGGCTCTCAGTTTCATGTTGGAGATGGCCGTAACCGGTTTTAAGAATGCTTCTTCAGAAATACGCCAGGCAGCACCTACGGATGGGAAGAATGCATACCTGTTTGACTGTCCGAATTTGGAAGAACCATCCAGACGGGCTGTTGCCGTCAATAAATATTTACTTTTAAAACCATAATTCACACGCGCAAAATAAGAGTTCAAACCATAGGCGTTTGCACTGGATGCAGCCGAAGGAGAAGTACCAATTCCCAGGTTATTATACTGGAAAAAGTCATCTTCGAAACCTGTTGCAGAAGCTGTCGCCGATGAGTTATCGACATGCTGCCAGGACAGACCGACCATACCGGTCAGCGAATGCATACGGGCAAACTCTTTATTGTAAGTCAGATAGTTTTCAAACTGCCAGGAATTATTCCTGTTATTCACGACAGAAGCGCTACCATTGGGCGAAGAGATCCAGATCAACTGACGCCCACCGTAATAACCGGATTTCTGGTTAATAATATTGGCTCCTAATACAGAACGGAATTCCAGACCGGGCATTAATGTTATATTTGCATAAACATTACCCAACATTGTCTGTGTCTCCATCGTGTAGTTGCGGTCTTTGGCAACCTGCACAGGACTGTTACCACCTTCCATTCCGGGATAGTCATTATTTCCGGCAAAAGTACCGTCCTCATAACGAACAGGAAGGAAAGGCAATGCCTCTACTATCTGGCGTCCTACGGTTATACCGCCATCGCCCATAGAGTCGGTCTGGCGTTCCTGCTGGTAAGCATAGCTCAAACTACCCCCAACCTTCAACCATTTGGTCAGTTCGCTATCCACAAAGAAACGGGCGGAATAGCGTTTCAGGTAAGACTCGATAATCAGACCGTCTTCCCCCCTGAATCCGACAGACAAACCGTAGCTATCGCCACCTTTCGTATTGGATACAGATATCTGGTGAGTCTGGGAAAAGGCATTCCGTATCGTTTCATCCTGCCAATCCGTATCATACAACGGCTGGCCGTTTGAATCGAACAACCTCGGATCTGTTCTTTTCAGTTTGGGATCCTTATAACTTCCATTCTTCCATCCGTCAGGATCAAATTTCTGAGCATTGGCATAAGCCAGTTCTTCCAGTTGTAAAAATTCCGAAGCATTCAGGACATCCAGCTTTTTGGGAAGGATACCTACACCGAAGTCCGTATCATAACGGATGGTTGTTCCCATTCCTTCGCCTTTCTTGGTGGTAATCAGGATCACACCGTTGGCTCCACGTGCGCCGTAGATAGCTGTTGCAGATGCATCTTTCAAAACCTCTACCGATTTGATGTCATTCGGGTTCAGGTAGTCGATCGGAGAAGTACCGTTCGTCAATGTACTGACGTTCAATATAACACCGTCTACGACGTACAGCGGATCATTCGTCACGCTGATGGAAGAGTTACCACGGATACGGATAGAGGCGCGTCCGCCCGGACGGCCCGAGTTGGTGGAGATATTCACACCGGAAACCCTGCCCGACAAAGCCTGTCCGAAAGAAGTAACCGTACGTTGCGCCAAAGCATCTTCCTTTACAGAACCGGAGGCACCTGTCAGGTCGCTTTTCTTCATCGTACCGTACCCCACGACAACGATCTCGTCAATATTCTGAGTATCTTCCTGTAAAGTGATCTTTAGAATAGATTTGTTTCTGGTACTTATTTCCTGCGATAAGTAACCGATGTAGGAAACTACCAGCATTGCATTATCCGGCACCTCGAAAGAGAATTTCCCGTCCACATCTGTCATATTCCCGATTGTCGTGCCTTTTACCAATACGTTGGCTCCGATAACAGGTTCGCCATGGCCGTCAATAACAACACCTGAGATCCGGCGACTACCCTGCTGCTGCTGTTGTGCGATAATATTATTTTCCTTCGAGGACAAAACGATATGGTTTCCCTGAATCATATAATCGATGTTCGTATCCCGGAACAGTTCGTCCAGGACCTGGGTTACCTGTTTGTCCTTTACTTTTACGGAAACTTTACGATTCACATCTATCTGATTGTTATATACAAACAGATATTCTGTCTGTTTCTCGATTTCAGAGAAAATCTTGTTTAACTGCGTACTTGATTTACTTATGCTTACCCGCATATTTTGGGAATGTGAAGTAGAGGCAAACGAACAAAAAATACAGACCAATAATAAGAATGTAGTTATTCGCATAATTCTAAAGAGTTGTTTAAGGTTGGGACTTTTTGGGCAAAAGTATCCCTGTAAAGTATTTTTTTTCATACATTTGTGTGTTTCAAAATAATACAATTAGTTAATTGTGTTAGAAATCTCTGCCGGTTGATGCGTCACCATCAGCCGGCATTTTTATTAAAATTACTTACTATACCATAGGCTATCAGATTTAAAAGGTTATTATTTCATTAATTAATATATACCACGTGATTTTCCCGGTCACGTTGATAGGTAAAGTGAATGTTTTTCTGCAACAGGCCAAGTGCATAATCAAGACCATCCGTCTGCTTGAATTTTCCGGTATACAGATATTTCGTTACTTTCTGATTGTTCACCATAATTTTCACCCCGTAGAACTTCTCGAAATCTTCCATGACTCCCCTGAACGGTTCGTCCTGGAAACAGATCAGGCCCTCTTTCCAACGGTATCTTTCATAATTATCCATTTTTCCGGTTAGGAGCCTGCCGTTCGAACGATACACTTTATTATTGGGTTTCAACAAAACAGTTTCCAACGGATTATTATGGAGAGACACTTTGACCAAACCTTCCATCAGTACCGTTTCAAACTTATCCCTGGATGAATAAGCATCTACGTTGAACTTTGTGCCCAACACCTCTACATTACATTCTTTCGTATTTACAATAAAAGGCCTTTTGTTATCTTTCGCCACTTCAAAATAAGCCTCACCATCCAATTTCACCTGACGCTCCTTGCTGTTGAAAGAGACCGGATATTGTATGGTTGTCTGTGCATTCAGCCAGATATTACTACCGTCGGGTAACGTCAGATTGACACACTGACCTGCCGGGACAGAGATGGTCTGCATGGCGACAGGCCTGTTCGCTTCCCGGGTGATCCGGGTAAAATATCCCAGCCCGAAAGTTATAACGATCATAGCCGCTATACGAAGGAAACGCACGAAAACGGAAGGTGTCCGAAGCTGTTTCCGCTTTTCGGCATTCGACACCGGTACAGGCTCGCTGTTCAACAGAACGGCATTGTAAAGTTTCCTCTCTTTCAGAAATAGCTGCTTATTTTCCGGAACCGATTCCATCCACTGCATAATACGCTCCTTTTCTTCCAGGGTGGCAGTACCTGCAAAAAACTTATATAGTAATTCTTTCTCCATTTTTCCTGTTTCTGCCTATATAGAAATCAGGAGAAGCGAGTGCCTAGTTAGAAAGTGTTAAATATTGCATATTATAAAACAAAAAAGGAAGGAAGATATAATAATCCTTCAGATTAACACGAAGGAGGGACAAAGCTTTGGCTATATGGTATTCCACACCTTTAGAAGTCATATTCAATTCTTCGGCTATTTCTTTACGGGTTTTATTCTCGATACGGCTCATCAGAAAAATGCGCCGTGTCTGTTCGGGTAACTGCCGCAAGGTCCGGTTTACTATTTCTCTTATTTCGGCCGTGAAAAGTTCCGTAGGTTCACAGACCTTCAGTGAGGAGATCTGTACATTCAGTTCCCATTCGGCCACGGCCCGGATACGTTGGGATATATCATCCTGCAACTGTTTCCGCTTCAGATGGTTCAGACATTTATGCTTGATCAACGTCAAGATATAGGCAGGAATATTCGAATCGGGTTGCAGCATGTCGCGCATTTCCCAATAATCCATAAAGGCCTCCATTGTAAAGTCTTCCGCTATTGCCGAATCCTGTACATATGAACTGGCAAAACTGATAAAACGGCCTTTATAGCTTTCCAACAGTTCACTCAATGTCTTTATGTCTTCCGATCCACTCATTCCTTTTATCCCATAAAAAAATGTAAATATAAAACATTTTTGTGCCAAAATACATCTGTCAGGCGATTATTTACTCCCGGTCATTCTGTTTATGATTTCAAATATTAATTCTTTTTGTTAATAACTTACTTAGCATTTGTATGTTATTCTTTATATTTGCAACTTAGAACTAACAGAGACTGTTTAATATCTGTACATTAAAGCGAAGGAGTGATGAAAAGAATACTTATTCCACTGTGCCTGGTGGTAGGAAGTCATGTGGCTAGCGGGCAACGGTCGTACCAGTTTGAGGCACCGGACCGTTTGTTCATAGAAGGTAAAGAATTGTTTAGTTTAAAGAATTATCCGGGTTGCATCGATAAGCTGGAAGCTTACAAACAGCATTCGAAAGATGCAGACCTGGTCCAGGAAGCCGATTATATGATCGTATATGCGGCTTACGAACAGGGGCGTCCCAATGCCGACCAACTATTGAAAGATTACCTGGAAGACTATCCGGCATCACGTCACAGCGATGAGGTGAACTTCCTGATCGGTTCGGTTCATTTCGGACGTGGCGAATACCAGAAAGCGATTTTCTGGTTCAACGAATCGAATATCGACATGCTTAGCCCGGAACAGCAGGAAACTTACAGCTTCCGCCTGGCCTACTCGCTGTTACAAACAGGGGAGATGGATAAAGCACGCGGATATTTTTCACGTATCCAGCAGGTCGGGACACAGTATCGCGAAGCGGCTACCTATTATGTGGCCTATATCGATTACGCTACCGGCAAATATAATAACGCACTGGTCGAATTCAGCCGCCTGAAAGAAATGCCGGACTACCGCGAACAGTCGTTATATTACATCACACAGATCTATTTTATACAGAATAAATACGAAAAGGTTATCAGCGAAGGGGAAGAACTCCTCTCCTCCTATCCCAACAGCAAAAACAATAGCGAGATCTACCGTGTCTTAGGTAATTCTTACTATCACCTGGGAAATCAGGACAAGGCGATCAACATGTTAAGCAAATACGTATCGTCTACCGACAGTCCGCTGCGGGGCGACCTGTATATCCTGGGAGTTTGCTATTATAATAAAGGCAACTATAACAGTGCCGTCAACGCCTTGTCGCAAACCGTTCGTGAAGACGACGCGCTTTCACAGAATGCTTACCTCTATCTCGGACAAAGCTATCTGAAGCTGAACGACAAAAACAACGCCCGTATGGCATTCGAAGCGGCAGCCACCTCTTCGTTCGACAAACAGATCAAGGAAACGGCCATGTTCAACTACGCCCTCCTGATCCACGAAACAGCATTCACCGGATTCGGTGAATCGGTTACGATCTTCGAAGACTTCCTGAATGACTTCCCGAACTCACAATATGCAGATAAGGTAAACGATTATTTGGTGGAAGTCTACCTGACGACAAAGAATTATCAGGCTGCCCTCAACTCGATCAATAAGATCAACCGTCCGAGCACAAAGATACTGGAAGCGAAACAGGACATCCTGTTCCAGCTCGGTACACAGGCATTTACCAATATGAAACTGGATGAAGCGGTCGACCTCTTCACGCAGGCAATCAATCTGGGCAGCTATAATATGGAATCGCGCAACGACGCTTACTTCTGGCGCGGCGAATCTTACTACCGCCTGGGAGAATACCGGAATGCAATTTCCGACTACCGTACTTACCTGAACAATACCCGCCAGCGCAACACCGACATGTATGCACTGGCTCATTATAACCTGGGATACTGCTACTTCAAACTGAAAGAATACGGAGAAGCGCAAAACCGCTTCCGCCAGTATGTCGATCTGGAAAGTAACCAGAATGCTCCGGCCCTGGCAGACGCTTACAACCGTATCGGCGACTGCTTGTATCAGAACCGCCAGTTCGCACAAGCCGAAGAAAACTATTCGCGTGCCGCACAACTGCAACCCTCTGCCGGAGATTATTCAGTTTACCAGAAAGGATTCCTGCTAGGCTTGCAGAAAGATTATAAAGGAAAGATCAATATGATGGATCGCCTGATCCGCGACTATCCTGAATCACAATATGTAGACGATGCCCTTTTTGAAAAGGGACGTTCTTATGTGTTACTGGATAACAGTTCACAGGCCGCCCAGGCTTTCGAATCGTTGGTTCAACGATTCCCGCAAAGCAGTCTGGCACGTAAAGCCGGTATCCAGTTGGGTCTGCTCTACTTCAACGACAACCAACCGGAGAAAGCGGCCGAGGCCTATAAAAAGGTGATCAGCAACTATCCAGGAAGCGAAGAAGCAAGAGTTGCTCTGCAAGACTTAAAGTCGGTTTACATCGACCTGAACGATATCAACGCGTATGCCAACTACGTAAATTCGATAGGCGGCAACGTCCGCCTGGAAGTGGGCGAACAGGATTCGCTGACTTATATCGCAGCCGAGAAACTGTTTAACCGCGGCAACAACGAAGAAGCACGTCGCAGCCTGATCAACTATCTGCAGACATTCCCGGAAGGAGCTTTCAGTTCGAATGCCAACTATTACCTGGGAAGTATCGCTTTTGCCAAGAAAGAATATGACGAAGCCCTGCAACGCTTCAAAGCGGTTATCGATAACGGCGATACGAAATTCCTCGAAGAATCGGTGGCACGTACGGCAGAAATGCAGTATCTCACCCAGAACTTCGCTACGGCACTGGAAACCTTCAAACGCTTGCAACTTATCGCAGAGAATCCGGAAAACAAACAGGCAGCCCGTCTGGGTATCATGCGTTGCGCTCTGCAAACCGGACAGCAGGAAGAAGCACAACTCGCTGCCAACGAACTACTGAAAGATCCGAAACTGTCTCCTGAAGTAGAAGCCGAAGCGCGCTATATCCGTGCCAAGGCATATATAGACCATAAGCAACCGGGCAAAGCGCTTGAAGACCTGAAGGTTCTTAGCAAAGATACTCGTACGGTTCACGGTGCCGAAGCCAAATATCTGTTGGCTCAGTACTTCTATGACACCAAAGACGACAAGAATGCCGAAAAGGTTCTGGAAGATTTTGCTAAGAACGGTACGCCTCACCAGTATTGGTTGGCACGTGGCTTTATCCTGTGGGCTGATATTTATATCCGCCAGGGAGACGACCTTCAGGCTCGTGCTTATTTGAACAACCTGAAGAATAACTATAAGGGAGACGACGAAATTGCCGGCATGATAGAGGATAGATTAGGTAAACTAAAGCAATAATTGAATACAATGAAGACTATATATAATGTAAAAACACTGTGTGTCGTTGCCCTGTTGGGAACAGCAGCCACAGTCAATGCACAGGAAGATACTTCGAAGAAACAGAATCTGGACCGGGAAATGACGCTCGAACGCGAATACGATCCTTCGGTACAGGACGCAAGTAAAGTCAACACCCTACCGGTCATCAAGGAGCCGACAGTGAAAAAGATGCCGATCGACTATGCCAACTTTACAGTGCCAGCCGACCCGGCGAAAGAGATCAGTCTGCTTCCTTCGGGCAGCATCATGACGGATATTCAATACAACAAACGCCGTGGTTATTTCAACTTCGGCGCCGGTACGTATCTGAACCTGAATGGCGACCTGGGATATCACATCCTCAGCACCGACAAAGATCAGTTGAATATCTGGTTCTCTCACCGCTCTACTAACGGCAAGGTGAAATACCTGCAGATAGATGAAAAGGTAAAAGCGAAGCTGAACGATAATATGGGAGGTCTTAATTTCAAGCATGTATTCCCGAGAGCATTCCTCGATATGGGTATCAAATACGGCTATTCTGCTTTCAACTACTACGGACTGCCGGTCAATGGCGCTTCCGCTTTACCAACAGAAGAGCTACTGGAAAAAGCAGACAGGACAACCAGTCAGGTAGACCAGACAATTCAGGGAAAGATCGGTGTCGGGTCGGTAGACGGAGCACCCTTTGGCTATTATATCGGAGTAGATTACACCAACTTTTCCTATAAGTACGGTCTTGGTATAGACAATGACGGCCCTACCGAACATACAGTAATACTAAACTTCGACTTCAATGCTCCTTTCAATGGGAATCAGAAAATAGGTCTGGCCGGTAGAGTCGAATATTTCAATTATTCTTCACCGGATGATAAAAAGATTGCTCCGGGAATAATTACTCCCGGCAAGTTCTACTCCTATGACTTAGACAACTATACGAGTGCCGTATTAAATCCATACTATAAAATAGAAGGAGATAGCTGGAATGTCAAATTAGGTGCAAAGGTGATGATCGTAGCCGGATTGGATGATGATTCAGGTAATACATTTACTGCTTCACCGGATATCGCTGCCGACGTTGAAGTAGCAGAAAAGACAGTTCTATATGCAGTGGCGGGTGGCGACCTTCACTCCAACAGTATGTATGACATATCGCGAATCAACCGTTATGCCGATCCCAGCGAATCGGTCAATCCTTCACGGGAGTGGCTGGATGCCAAATTAGGTATCAAAAGCGGCATAGCTCCGGGCTTCTGGTTCGATATTTTCGGCGGCTACAAAATAATAAGCGACGATTATTTCTTTAACACTTACAACAATTTTTACGAGAATGACTTTGGCAATATCTGCACCATAAGAGACGGTATCGACACCAAACAGCTTTATGTGGGAGCCAATCTGAAATATAGTTTCCAGCAATTAGTCGACATCCAGCTGAAAGGAGTTTACAATAATTGGAAAATGGAGTTGGGAGACGACTATATACCCGGAGGCAAGATCGATCCGATCGGCAAACCGAAAATGGAACTGAATGCAGGTGTCACTGTCCGTCCAATCAAAAACCTTTCAGCCTCTTTGGATTACTATCTGGCAACAGGTAGAAAAGCTGAAGTATACGGTATAACGCAAGATATGGACAACATCAACGAACTGAACCTGACAGGTGCTTACAACTTCAACGACACCTTCGGCCTGTATCTGAAACTAAACAACGTACTGTTCCAGAAATACGAACTCTACTACGGCTACCCGTTGCAGAAGTTCAGTGCGATGATCGGAGTGA
Source organism: uncultured Parabacteroides sp. (assembly GCF_905196875.1). Lineage (GTDB taxonomy): Bacteria > Bacteroidota > Bacteroidia > Bacteroidales > Tannerellaceae > Parabacteroides. The sequence goes on from NZ_CAJJWO010000012.1 coordinate 11,881, forward strand.
ATATCAATTTCTAATCCAATAGAAAGAAACATAACAGAGAGGAGAATCCGCTATCGGGTTCTCCTTTTTTATTCCTACTTTTGCACCCAAATAAGACAAACATGCAAGGAACAAAGAACCTGACACAAGGCCCCATCCGGCGACAGCTATTCAATCTGGCACTGCCGATTATGGGAACATCTTTCATACAGATGGCTTACAGTATCACCGATATGGCCTGGGTAGGACGTCTGGGTAGTGAAGCTGTTGCCGCCATCGGTGCCGTAGGTATTCTGACCTGGATGACCAACTCTATCTCCTTACTCAACAAAGTAGGTTCGGAAGTGAGCGTTGGACAAAGTATCGGGGCTGGGAACGAGGAAGATGCACGAAGTTATTCTTCCCATAACCTGACTATCGCCCTGATCATTTCCATCTGTTGGGGGTTGCTTCTTTTTGTGTTTGCCAATCCTGTTATCGGAGTCTATAAACTGGAAGCTCCCATCGCAGCAAGTGCGGTTGAGTATCTGCGGATCATATCTACCGCCTTCCCTTTCATCTTTTTGTCAGCCGCTTTCACGGGTATCCACAATGCAGCCGGATTAAGTAAAATCCCGTTCTACATCAGTGGAACAGGACTTATCATAAATATGATACTCGACCCGGTATTCATCTTTGTGTTCAACATGGGGACTGCCGGAGCAGCCTGGGCCACCTGGCTGTCGCAAGCTACAGTTTGCGCCCTGTTCATCTATCAATTGAAATGGAGAAGCAGGTTATTGGGAGGTTTCACCTTCTTTGTCAAACTAAAGAAGAGTTATTCAAAAAGGATTCTGCAACTAGGCTTACCGGTTGCCATGCTAAACACATTATTTGCCATTATCAACATATTCATGGCACGCACGGCATCTACCTACGGCGGACATATAGGGTTAATGACACTCACGGCCGGAGGACAGATAGAAGCCATCGCCTGGAATACCTCCCAGGGATTCAGTACGGCACTTAGCGCATTTGTTGCTCAAAACTATGCAGCTTCCGAGAAGAACAGAGTGTTGGAGGCCTATCACACGACATTGAAGATGACAACCGTGTTCGGTATTCTTTGTACTTTACTGTTCGTATTCTACGGCAGTGAGGTATTCTCGCTCATCGTCCCCCAGAAAGAGGCCTATGAAGCCGGAGGCATTTTCCTCAGGATAGATGGTTATTCGATGTTATTCATGATGCTTGAAATAACGATGCAAGGGTTATTCTACGGTACAGGCCGTACGGTTCCTCCCGCCATTATCAGCATAACATTCAACTCGCTACGTATCCCGATGGCAATTGCCTTATCAGCCATGGGATTAGGTATTGTCGGAGTTTGGTGGGCCATCAGTATTTCCAGCATGCTGAAAGGGGTTGTAGCTTTTATCTGGTTCCGGGCGTTGCAGAAGAAAATATTGAAGTGAAAATATGTTTATCTCCTCCTTAGCTTCCGGTAGATATATTTTACACCCAGCCATACTCCTGTAAAGGAGAGAAGAGCTCCCCCCAGGCATAGCGTCCACAGGGCGATAGTCCACAAAGTATGTCTTTCTACCAGCCAGCGGATATCCAGATAATGAAAAGCGCTGAACAGCCATTTCTTTACCCTCCGGTTGGTGTTGAGGTATTTATGATTTCCGGTAGTCGGATCGATATAATAAACACTACGGTCGTAATTGTCGACGTCTACTTTATAGACGGGTAATGGACGGGTATTATCAATAGAAAGATAATATTCGTCATAACGATCGATCATAGAGATATGGAAAGCCACATCGTCGCCATGCATCTTCCTGATGGCACGAGCGATCGTTTCTTCCGACAAGAATAAGTTCGTGACTTCCGGCAAAGAGGCATCGATCATCAGGTTTTGATTTCCAGCAATAATATCATAGACAGGAAGATCACCATAGTAAGTCCACTCTACCTGTTTCAAATCCGGATAAGCTTTTTTGAGTTGTCTGTAATCCAGTTTATAGTTATTCAAAGGGAAAGTTTTTCCGCGGAGTTTTTCCGGACTAACACTGTAATCTCCCTCTATATTAATAATCCAACGAGGTATTCTTTGCAAAGAAAGAGCACCACTCAATCCCCAGGTAACTATGAATATACCGAGAATCAATCCCAGTATATGATGCCAGCGATACCAGCGTTTACGATATGGAATTTCTAATGTCCTTTTCTGCTTATATCTTCTGTAAATGGCTGTAATACCGACATATAAACCTGTCAATCCGGCCAGCATACCTATGATTCCGGCAACAGTCAGCGTATTTGTCCAAGCATCGGTATTCTGGCGTAGGAAAGGGATATAAAAAGTATGAGGAATATATCCTACCCAGGCCCAGAAACGTTGGATAGAAGAGGTAAACTGAAGCACTTCCCCGGAACGGGCAGCTATATAAAGCTGATGCTTATCTTTATCATCAAAATAGAATTTATAAACAGGCATTTCCCGCACATAACGGCTATACATGATCCATTGTTCGCGCTTATGAAGCGTATCTACTTTCAATATGGGAGCATTTACCCAATCCCGGGCAACCTGCACGATATAATCGAATGTAACCGGTTTAACGGGTTGTAAGGTGTCAGTACAAAAAGTATACGTACTATCGTTTGTCGCCACTGAGAACAATGTCTGTCCCTGAAACTGGCGGACGTTTATTTTCCGGATCTTACTGCCATCCGGGATCTGTCCCAGATAGTCAGCAATATCAGGCAATGAAGAAGGGAGCATTTCCATTTTCTCATATTGAACGGTTTTATCCACCCGGGGAAAACTATGATAGACCAACACTAACCCGGAAATAAACCACATCAGGAAAAACAAAGCTATAATAGTCCCTGCAATCCGATGTAAACCAAACAAGAAATGAGCACCCTTCTTCATTATAATTATCTATTTATTATTTTGCGTCGGCATTATCCATTAATGTAATACGGTCGAATCCGTAACCTTCAGCAATTGTCAGACCTTTTGTCATCTCACCGGTCTTAATATCATATATATATATGCAAGGTTTTGTTGTTTCAGGATTTACACCGATATAAGCTTTGTCGCCGTCAACCAGAGAACGCTGTGAGAAGTTTCCGCTGCTAAAAGGCAAATGTTTACCTTCATACTGGAACTCAGTTCTTTCATCGGTTGTAAGATCCAGAGTTGCATAATAACAGTTGTAGGCAGCCCCCCAGCCTGTTGCTCCGGTATAATCCGGATCCATGATGTAAAGAAGAGCTTTACCTGTTGTCAGATAGCTGGCAGTGATTATTTTACCTTTACTGTAATCATGTCCTAAATAAGATTTATCAAAATCCAAATCACCTTTCTTGATACGGAGTAAGCGACCATATTGCTGAGTTGTGCTCGGTGCACCCTCGATAACATTATTACATGCCAGATACAGGTTTTCGTTTTCATCAAAGAACATCTTATCCTGCAGCAATTCGCCATAAGCCGTACCGGCCATCATTTCAGCTCGATCTTCTTTCACTTCTTTTTCAACTGTCATATCTTTTGCATTGATAAAAGCAGCGTAGAAGTTTTTAGTTTCTTTCTTATGCTGGTAGAAATAGATAATCTTATCATCTGATTTTCTATATTTTGCTAAACCGGAAGTACTGAACTTATCACCTTGCGGAGCTTCCAGAGCTAGTTCACCTTCGCCCAAAATACTCATATCCGTTGCATTCAGTTTAGTCCAGATCACTTTATCTGCTGCACCATTAGCAGCCATGATAACCAATGTATTATCATCGATCCAGGCATGAGTATAACGACGGTCTTTAAAGACATTCTTAACAAAAATCTGTTGAGCAACCGTTTCCAACTTATTTCCTACAATCTGATATTTTGCAAAACGATCTGCAGAGACAGGAACCTGATAATAGTATTTGCCTTTGTAGATTGTTTCTTCTTTTATAGTAGCCGTAACATCCACACCATCATTCTTAAAGTCGATAGTAGGTTGTTCAGTCAAAGAATCTACGCTTTTTACCAGGACAGCATCAGTAGACCCCATACCGCCAGTAGCACCAACTGTTACCCAAAGGTCAAAGTGAGTGGTAGAAGCCGGTGTTTCCGGTTCTTCAGGTTCTTCAGGATTCTCAGGTTTTTCGGGATCAATTTCCGGATCATCATCCGAACAAGCATTAAAAGATAAACTAAATAAAACTGCGGCAAATGCGCAGGCAAATAATTGAAACTTTTTCATTTATATATACATTTAATTAATGAATAGCCTAAATTTACAGAAGAACGAACGCCCCGGCTTCTGGAGCATATAGTTATCATATAATGTATCATCAAAAAGGTTATTACACTCTAGTGAGATATTATACCGTTCCTTATTCCATGAATAAGAAAGAGTCGCTGTATGCAGATGCTGTGTCGGGATTTTCGATTTACTATCTAATACCCCAAACCCTTCCCAAGTCAGGAAAAACCAATGCACATACTGATAATGATATCCCAGACGCAACTTGCTGTTTTTCTGGAACAGATCGCGTAAAGTGACATTCAGTTCCGCATTACTGAAGAGCCATGGACGATTCGGTACTTTATTATTATAGGAGATAGACGGCTTTCCATCTGTTTTATATTCCTGTTTATCACGGGCATCCTGATAACTGCAATTGACTATTGCTTGCAGATAATCTTTCCAAGTATAACGAACTTCTCCCTCTACCCCTTTGATATCAACACTCGACACATTCTCATATTGCATCATTCCTTCTGCTTCAGAGATGACAGCATGAATATAGTCTTCCACATTTCTATAAAATCCGTTTGCTTCATAATATAAAAGATGACCGGATGCCAGACGAACTGTTCCATAGGTACCCAGATTGACATTATTACTGCTCTCCGGATTCAATTTAACATTCGGATAGATAGTTGTACCGTTACCGAGTAATTCGCGAGCCAAGGGAAGTCGTACACTGTGCTCGTAGGAAGCTTTCAATGATAATTCTTCCCAAAAAGAGTAACGTGTGCCAAGACCGTAACCTATATTATTTTTCGTAGAAGAAGAAGGCATACTGTTAGAACCGGTAATCCAGTATAAATCTTGTTGTTGGATATCCAAATGGTTGATATAATCTTTTACAAAGAATGTGTTATCCATCTTCCCATTAAAAAACGACTGATTGTATGACAGACCTAAAATGTGTTTTGCCAATATGTCATTCGATGGTTCAAATTCGGTATCGATCTCGTCATAACGGTCATTACCTGTACGGCTTAACAAATAATTCAAGTTCAGAGAATGATTGTTGTTAAAGCGGTAATCTAAGTTGGTACGGATAATGGTCAGCGGACGTTTATAATGACGTAACGAACGGTCACGTCCGGTAATTTCGTTTCGTGAACTATTGATGTAATCTCCATTCCAGTCATATTTACGAAATGCAGTATCGACTGTCAGTGAATGATCCCAGGTATGCGAAAGAGAGGCATTTAGTTTTAAATCTTTGATCAAAAAATCCTGTTTCAGGTAACGAGCTGAAATATTCCAGGCATCCACCTTTCTTTCTGCCATACCATATACTTTACTTTGGATAGAACCGGTCTGCAAATCCTTATTTACTTTAGAATAAGAACCTGAAATAAAGAATGCATCCGCCCAGGATTTATTGACAAACCCGACTTCCAATTGTCCCAGAAAAGAGAAATAATCATCATGAAAACGTTTACGGTCTACCAAAACAAAATCACGTGCACTTTCATCCCACACTTCAACATCCTTCATCTTATAGTCATTCTTCGAATAATTGACTCCGATAGTCGGTCTGATGATCAAATCAGTCTTTGAATCTACAAATTGTGCATTCAAATCAGCCTTGTGCGTATGAAAAGAACCGATACCATATGAAACATCCAGGTAATTCTTCTTCACCTCGTTAGTAATAATGTTGATCGCGCCCCCCAACGCATCTGCTCCCAGGCTGGCAGGTACCACTCCTTTATAAATTTCGATCCGGTCGATGATATTGACAGGCAGGTTAGCTAGTGAAACACCGCTACCTTTGGCGTCCAAAGGCATTCCGTCGATAAAATAACGAACGGAGTTACCCGACATTCCGTTAATAGACAAGTCAAAGTCTGAACCGACTCCACCTTCTTCCCGGATCTTAATGCCGGTTGTACGGTTCACCATTTCATTCAGATTCTTCAGAGTATTGATCTGTGGTTTTACATCCAACGCGTTGACAGAAAAAGCACTTTCTTTTACCTGTTGGGTTTTCGTTTTACCGTACACTTCAACCGAATTCAGGGTTATGGAATTTTCTTCCATCGTGAAATTCATTGTCGTATTCTTACGGATATCGACAACGGTCTTTATAGTGTTGTAACCTAACAGGGTAATTATAAGGGTACGTTTGCCGGGAGTTACCGACAGTGAATAACGTCCCCGATCGTCAGTATATGTTCCCGAAGTCGTATTTTCTATAGCGACAGTTGCCAACGGAAGCGGTGTTCCATCCTTTTCCTTCACTTCGCCGGATAAAATCACTTTATTCTGTGCCACCAGACTGGCAGGGAACAAACAAATTAATAACAGAAGTACATGTATGAAACCTCTCATTTCACTAAATTCATTAATTGTTTTTTTACATGCTTTCGATGAAAGAAACAATAGAACACATGAACAGGCAGAACCTCCGGTAAAGTAGATGAATGTTCTTTCTCATATGTTTTTAGCCTTATCTCCCGAAAGCTTTAAACTTGTTATCTTGGCAGGTCTTCTGACTTACTCCATCTTTGAACGTCCTTCCCATTCATTGCGAACAGTGGATTGAGTCGTGCTCAAAGACTTTGGCGGAGCTTACAGCAGCGGGTCTGTTCAGGATTTACACCTGATTCCCTTTTCATCACTTTTCCGTGGAATTGGAAGCGTGACACCAAAATCGGTTACAAAGGTACAGATTATTTTGAAACAATAGTGTATTTTTTATAATTGATCAAAGATTTGTGTAAATAGAACAAACTATTCTTTACTTTTGTCTGCAGAATATAATTACATAGCAAACATAAAAAATATGAGCAATTCATTCAAGCCTGCAACTTTGTGTGTGCAAGGTGGCTGGCAACCGAAAAAGGGAGAACCGCGTGTACTCCCTATCTATCAGAGTACTACATTCAAGTATGAAACCAGCGAACAGATGGCTAAATTGTTCGACCTGGAAGAGAGCGGTTATTTTTATACTCGTCTGCAGAATCCGACCAACGATGCCGTAGCATCCAAAATTGCTGCTTTGGAAGGTGGCGTTGCCGCCATGTTGACTTCATCAGGACAGGCTGCCAATTTCTTTGCCTGTTTCAATATTTGCGAAGCCGGCGATCATATTGTAAGTGCAACCGGTATCTATGGAGGTACATACAACTTGTTGTCCGTTACACTGAAAAAGCTGGGTATCGAATGCACTTTCATCGATCAGGATGCCAGCGAAGAAGAGATCAGTAAGGCTTTCCGTCCGAATACAAAGTTATTGTTCGGCGAAACGATCTCCAATCCGGGAGTAATGGTATTGGATATCGAAAAGTTTGCCCGTATCGCCCACACCCACGGAGTTCCTTTGATCGTCGACAACACATTTGCCACACCGATAAACTGCCGCCCGTTCGAATGGGGTGCTGATATCGTAACACATTCTACTACCAAATACATGGACGGACACGCTACCGCAGTCGGTGGTTGTATCGTCGATAGCGGAAACTTCGACTGGGAAGCGCAAGCCGACAAATACCCGGGTCTTTGCCAGCCGGACGAATCTTATCACGGACTGACTTATACAAAGACTTTCGGTAAAGCGGCCTATATTACCAAAGCGACCAGTCAGCTAATGCGTGACCTGGGGTCTATCCAGTCTCCACAGAATGCGTTCCTGCTGAATTTGGGTTTGGAAACATTGCATTTACGTATGCCACAGCATTGTAAAAATGCATTAGCTGTTGCTAAATGGTTACAGAACTGCGATAAGGTTGCTTGGGTGAACTATCCGGATCTGGAAGGGAATAAGTATTATGACCTGACAAAGAAATATCTGCCGAACGGCTCGTGTGGTGTATTATCATTCGGCCTGAAAGGTGGCCGCGAGGTCGCTATCAAGTTTATGGATAGCCTGAAACTGGCTGCTATCGTTACTCACGTAGCAGACGCCCGTACTTGTGTGCTTCACCCGGCTAGCCATACACACCGCCAGCTGACCGACGAACAGTTGAAGGAAGCAGGTATTGCTCCAGACCTGATCCGCTTCTCTGTCGGCATCGAGTGTGCGGACGATATTATTGCGGATATCGAGCAGGCGTTGAAGCAATAAGAATTATTAGTTCATATAAGATAACCGTATTATATGAAAGATGCTTTCCGTCAGGAATCGTCTTCTATGTAATACGGTTTTTCTATTAAACATAATAGACTCTACTTCTTGGAGCTCTTTAAAAACAAAACCCCATCGACAAATAAATATCGATGGGGTTGTTTTTTGTCCATTTTCTCCCTTCACAGGGATACTCACGGATGAACTTTATTTTATTTTTATTACTAAAATTCAGCTTCCAATCTGTTCGCCTTCACAGGCTACTCACCCTTCCCCGAAGGGAAGAGTCGAGAAGCTATTTTGTATTTAATTATTCTTTAGTTATTATTTAACGATTGCTTTAACAGCAGCTTCGCCTTCAACAGCTACTACAACTACACCAGCAGGAGCAGCGATTGTAGCATCGTCAGAAGAAAGAACTGTGTTAGCGATTGTCTGACCAAGAACGTTAGCGATAGTAACTTTCTTACCAGCAGCGCCCTTGATAGTTACTGTACCGTTACCAGCAATTACACTTACAGTGTTAGTTGTGATATCTTCAGTATCAGTAGCGATTTCATCGTTAACAACGTGTTTAACATTGAAGATCAATGCGTCATCACCACCTGTTTTGATATCATCGAAGCTAGATTCGCTTTCTTTAGATAATACCAAGCAACCATTCTGCATCTTCAACCAAGCTGCTTTCTTAGGAGCAATAGCAGGTTCATTAACAGCAGCCATTGATTCAAACAAGAATGATCTATCTGCTTCAACTTCGTTTGCGGCAACCTTAGTATCCATGAAACGCATAGACCAAGTTACTAACTTATGGTTATCACCATTCAGATAATGGATGTACTTCTTGCCTGCAGGCTGTTTTGCATCAGCAGCTTTGATCGCTGCAAAGTTTACTTTGTTGTTAGCAATACCAGCGAACTCATCTTTCAGAATATATAGAGTATCCTGAACACGGATAGCATCTACGAAACCTGCACGAGTGTAACCTTTCCACTTGTAATCATCATTATTTGTAGCATAAGCAACAGAGTCTGCAAAGTTTACAAGATATTTACCTCTTTCAAATCCAGGAATTGCAGGAGCTGCGTGAACACAATGTTCAGCATCTGTAATATTACCATTTGCATCTACGTGAGGACCAGCTTCAGGACAAGCCTGTCCAGGAATAGCTGCCTGATCGCGACGTTCGATAGAAATCAAATATTGAGGTTTGATGTAACCCTGACCACGATTTACCCAAGCAGTATCAACAATGAATGACAATCCTGAAGGAGCTTTATCACTTGTATAAATACCTAAGAAATCAATACCTTTAACTGTGAAGTTATCATTACCTTCAATCTGAAGATATTCATTACGATAATTTTCATAGAATCTCAATGTATCAGTAGCATCACCAGCATTACCTTCAAGTGTTGCTGAATTAAAGCGTCTGTAAAGAGGAGTATTGTCCTGATCAATAGCAAAAGAAGATGTTCTTGATTCGTTCAACACTTGAACTTTCAAAATAGCAGCCAAATCATCATCTGTTACACCTGCTTTGTGTGTACCTACAGCATTATCATTTGCTTTTACAATTGCATAATAGTCAGAAGCATCAACATGATTGTTTTCTTTGAAATAGAAGCTATCAACCGGAGCAGTAAATGCACCAATTGCATATCTCTGTTCAGCAGCTTCACCCAAATACTGGCCATTCAAAGCTACTTTATAAGAAGTTCTGTAAAGTTGAGCCAAACCAATTCTTTCTTTAGCAACTTTATCAACTGTATAACCATAAGCATATTGTCCACCTTCATTCAAATTGAAAGCTGTTTTTCCTTCCAATACAGTAAGAACTGAATCTTTTGCAGGTTTTGCAATAAACTTATCAGTTGCATATGGGTGCAGATAATTAAATGTATAAACATTCAAATTATATTTAGCATCCGGAATACTCTTATAACCCAGAGTTGAGTCGCTATAAGCTTCAGGATATTTAACTGCATCTACTTTTTCAAATGTCAATGAGTCAACAGCAGTACCAAATAAAGCAGCAGCAGTTGCATATACACTAGATCCTTCAGCTGCACTCAACTGAGTTTCCACAGTGCTTGCATTAAACTCACGGTTCGTGATAACAACAGGAGAAGTTGCACTAACTTTGTCACCTGTATTCTTTTTCAACACAACCCACTGGTAAGCAGGCATGTGAGCCGGCATTTGTTCGGACTCCTTAACTGTTGTCCAAGCAATTGTTCCATTAAGGTGGATAGGAGCAGCTAAATACTGACCTTTTGAATTCTTGATGAAATAAAGACCATCAGCTACAGAAGTTTTACCATTAGCTACAAGATTACAACCTTCATAACCTAACTTAACATCCGATTCTTTCTTATCAGCAATAGTTATGATACGTACTTTACCTGCGATAAGATCCTGAACAGTAACATAGTTCTTTGCTGTTGTAGCAAGGTTTGTCAAATCAGCTGTAGTAATATTAGCAGGAGTAGCCAGAGCAGTATTCCATGTATCTGTTCCTTCAGGTTTTCTAACTACAGACTTAACCTGAATAACCAAGCTGTCAATTGAAGGGAAGTAGGTAAATGCAAACTTATATTGATCCTTCAAATCAGAAGCTTCAATTGTAGTTGCATCTGCATCAACTTCAACAGTTTCGCCAGTCTTAATAACTTTATTTATCCAATTAAAAGCTAAGAACTTGCTACCACTTGCGTTGGTATAAGCTGTATCAACACGTAAGTATTTTTTATCAGCATTTTTTACAAATACGAAATTAGCATCTGCTGAAGTTTCAGCTGTAAACTTACCATTTGTAAATGGATTAGGAACAGGAAGCTTTTCGCCCATTTCATCAGGTGTGAATGTCAACTTAACACCTTTATCAGCAGCCTGAACACCTAAAATTGTATTGATTTCATTAGCACTCAATGCGATTGCATCAGCAGTCTGAAGAGTAAACAAAGTCAATTTTGCACCAGTTGTAGCATCTGCTGCTGCATCATTTGCGCCTAATTTCATCAAACGAACAGCGTCATTTGTACCATCTTTAACAAGGCCAATTACAGAGTCTGCTTTAAAATAAGAGTAAAGAGTTCCAGGAGTCAAACCTGTTACATACTGAGTTGAGAAAGCCCATCCTGAAATTTCTCCACCAACATAAGTAGAATCAGTAGTTGCAGTTTCTTTAGCTAAAGTAACCAAAGAAGTTCCATCATACTGAATGTCTAATCTCTGTCCAGTGAATTTGTTTGTAAAATCATAGATAGGAGCTTTACCTAATCCTTGCTCAGTAACTTCAACACACCAAAGTGTACTAGCTAAGTTTGCAGAAGTAACAGCAGTTTCAAGCTTCAAAGCGCCAGTATTAGTCATTGACAAATAAGCACCATTAGCTTCCAATTGATACAACTTCTTACCATAATCTGTAGGCAAAGCTGTAACATCAGTTCCTGCTGAAGCAGACATTGCACTCAAAAGCGCAGCACCTGCCAAAAAAGTAGAAAACTTTTTGTTCATAATCAAAAATTTAATATTAATACTAAGTAATTCTAAGTTCTATTTAATATAAAGCCAACTCTCATCTATATTGGCTTGCTTGTACGATCGTCAAATACTTCAGCAAAAGTAAGCAATAGTTTTTTATCCGCAATTATTTTCACTTATTTTTTTTCTCTGTCATACCCTTTCTTATCAATTGAATAGCTTAGTTTGTACAAAAGCATAGGGTTCTATCACAAACCGCGATTCTACAAGTCTCTTATTTCAGACCGGCTTTTCGCTTTTACATTGAATTCGCTTACTACAACAAGGAAAGAGAGAGGTTTGCAAATAGAGACGAAAGATTGCTTATATATAATGTACGCATACATTAATATAATACAAGAAAATACTTGGTTTAGTATGCCACCAATCTCCTACAGTAAGAAATTCTTCGCCACCCTATACACCCATTGCATCGACAAACGGTGCCATACGGAAGAAGGCATTTCTTCCATTAGCAAATCTTCGCGGAACTCGCGCAGGATCAGCCAATCTGCCTGTTTCACCCAATGACGAAAAGAGGGGTTCGGCTGGTGAGTTTCGGATAGATGCAATAAGGCATCCAGATCGAAACGATCTGCAATCACTCCGGCTCCCGACAGAGAGGCATCGTAAGCATTGCATGCCTGCTCGATATGGGTAGGCACCATCAATACCGGCTTGTTCAGATACATCGCCTCGCAAACAGACTCGAAGCCGGCTGTCGTTGCATAGGCTTTCGCTCCTGCCATGTACTTAACGAAACGAATATCGTTCAGTTGATGAAAAGAAAGGGTATCGTCTACTTTGGTCATTTCTTTAGCTCCTCTTTTATCCCAGAAAATATGCATCGGGACATCAGGATGTTCTGCGTGCCAAGCCTTTACTTCTTCACTAAAGCCACTATTCAACAGATACCCATGCAGATAATTTCCTTTACGCGAAGTCCTGTTCATCACTTCTTTGCGTAGCAGGGGAGGAACTACCACGATCTTATCATTCGGAACTTCCCGCATCTTCCGGAAAGACAAAGCCAGCTTCTTTGTTGCACCGATAGCCGTCACACGGGTAAAGAATTTCAACAGAGATAAAGAGACTGCATTCAATTTCGGGAAAGAAAAATCGGGATGCAGGAAAAGGTATTGGTGGGCGACACAGATCATAACGACCTTCGGACGGGCAAAGAGATAAGTCAGTCCCGTCAGCAACTCATAGAAATTGACTACCACATCGGCTCCGGTCTCTTTGATCATCCGGTCGATATAACGGATACTACCTAGATATTTATGTAAACGCAACAGATTATAGCCGATACTTCCCAACAAGTTTACCTGCTTGTTCTTTGCCGTAGGCAGGAAGTTCAGACTTTCAAAATCGTAGAGCGGCGCATCGATCTTCTCCGTAAAGAATTCCGGGATACGGCGGGCCGGACTTTTCCCCACCAGTACACCGACTATCTGATGTCCCTCATCCGTCAGTTTCTGACGAAGAGATAAAGCCTGGGTTAGATGTCCCCGCCCCTCTCCCTGTATGATAAATAGTATCTTCATATTACTTCTGCGTATAATATGTTTCTTGAAACGATTTCCTCATCAGGCTCGTATTCAGCCTTATTGTAAGTAACAATACTCCATTCGCCTTGCTCGTTTTCAACCAGGGCTGTCATACTCTCCACCCAATCACCGGAATTGAGATAGTGCACATTGTTATACCGGACATTGGCAGCCTGATGGATATGTCCGCAGATAATACCGTCCAGTTTCCTGGATAAAGCGAGCTTCACCAGCTCCTTTTCGAAGTCGGAGATGTAAGAGACAGCACTTTTTACCCGGTGCTTTACATGTTGGGAAAGGGAAAAATAGGGCTTACCCTGTTTTTCCCGGTTCCTGTTATAGATTTTATTCAGCCATAACAGGAAGGTATATCCTATATCCCCCAGCATAGCAAGCCAGCGCATGTTGGTGGTCACAGTATCAAAGATATCGCCGTGAGTCACCAGGTAACGCTTCCCGTGACTGTTCAGCAGATAATCTTTGACGATAGAGATATTGGAAAACCGGAACGGGACCAGTTTATCCAGGAAATCATCGTGATTACCACGTACATAAATGATCCTTGTTCCTTTCTTCTCCATCATCTTCATGAGGACTTTGAAGAAGTCGGTCTGCGCCTGCTTCCATCGCTTGCCTGACTTCTGGAGTTGCCAGCCATCGATGATGTCGCCGTTCAGGATCAGGCGGTCGCAGTCGATATGCTTAAGGAAATTGGTTACTTCTTTTGTCTTTGAGTGCTCGGAACCCAAATGAATGTCAGAAAGCACAACGGTCGGATAATATTTTCTCAGTTTCATACGTAAGAGATTTACACTGTACAAAAGAACCTGTTTACTATTACAGGGATGCAACAACCGTGTGAAGATACTTTTTCTTTTTCCGTTGCAAATGATTACATTTGTTCCCTCAAATTAAAACCCAATCGTTTTATGGATATTAACTCCCTCCCTGAGAGAGCTAAGAAAGTAGAAAAAGAGACAAAAGCTTTTTTCAAATCAATTAAAAAGAATCGTTTACGGGTACTGGACGATACGGTTCATGCCATCCACGAAGAGGTATTCGATTCTATCGATTGCCTGGAATGCGGGAATTGCTGCCGTACGCTTGGACCGCGTATCACCGATCGCGACATCGAACGGATTGCACAGGCGCTCCGCATCAAACCACATGAAGTAGTTACACGCCATTTGCATATCGACGAAGATAAGGATTATGTGTTCCGGTCGATGCCCTGCCCGTTTCTGGGGGCGGATAACTATTGTAGTATTTATGAGGACAGGCCGAAAGCTTGCCGCGAGTATCCGCATACGGACAGGAAGAAGTTTTATCAGATACATGCACTGACGATTAAAAATGCGCAGACTTGTCCGGGTGTTTTTGAGGTATTGGAACAGTTGAAAAGAGAGCTTTAGGGAAAAAGAAAAGGCAGCCGCTTGAAACAAGGGCTGCCTTATGGTTAGAGATTCTTTTCTGATTATTCTTCCGCCTGAGTAGCTTCGTAAGCCTTCAACAGCTTATCCTGTACATCGGAAGGAACAAGTTCGTAAGCGGCGAACTTCATTGTAAATGAAGCACGGCCACCAGTGATAGAACTCAAAGAAGTTGAATAGCTTGACATTTCCTTCAAAGGAACTTTTGCCAACAATTTTTCAAATCCCTTTTCACTGTTCATACCCATAATGATGGCACGACGACCTTGCAGGTCACTCATTACATCACCCAGATAATCACCCGGAACGGATACTTCTACGTCATAAACTGGTTCAAGGATCTTAGGTCCTGCTTCTTTAAAGGCAGTACTGAAGGCATTACGACCGGCCAGCATGAAAGAAATTTCATTACTGTCTACCGGGTGCATCTTGCCATCATAAACAATGATGCGCACGTCACGGGCGTACGAACCGGTCAACGGTCCCTGTTCCATACGTGCCATAATACCTTTCAGAATAGCCGGCAAGAAACGTGCATCGATGGCTCCACCAACGATACTGTTAATAAATACCAGCTTACCACCCCAGTCCAAATCAATAGTTTGCGTATCACGTACGCTAATTTTAAATTCCTGTCCGCCGAAACGATACATATCCGGAGCCGGCATACCTTCGTAATACGGTTCCACGATCAGGTGAACTTCACCGAACTGGCCAGCACCACCGGACTGTTTCTTATGGCGATAGTCCGCACGAGCCGCCTTCGTGATTGTTTCACGATACGGAATCTTCGGTTCAATATATTCGATCGGCAACTTATCATTATTTTCTATTCTCCACTTCAATGTGCGCAGGTGGAATTCTCCCTGTCCGGAAACAATCGTTTGTTTCAACTCTTTGGATTGTTCGATCACCCATGTCGGGTCTTCCTCACGCATACGGTTCAGGATCTCCATCATCTTTTCCGAATCGGCTTCGTTAACCGGTTTCACGGCACGACGATATTTAGGATCCGGATATTTGATAAAGTCGAACTTATAGTCGCAACCCTTTCCGTTCAATGTATTACCGCGACGTACATCTTTCAGTTTCACGGTCGCACCGATATCACCGGCAACCATTTCAGTCACTGCATTACGGGTCTGACCTGCAACAGAGAATAACTGAGCGATACGTTCTTTCGATCCACGATCGGCATTCAGCAGATCATCTCCTTCTTTTACTTTTCCTGATATCACTTTAAAATAGGAAACCTGGCCGATATGCGGTTCTACAGTCGTCTTAAAGAAGAACAGGCTGGTCGGTCCACTCGATTCGGGAGTAACTTCCACACCTTCGGTTGTCACCGGGCGAGGCATCTTATCTGTACAAGGAACTACATTTCCAAGGAATTCCAACGTACGGCGCACACACATATCGCGTCCTGCACATACACAGAATACAGGGAACATGCCGCGGATAACCAAACCGGCACGGATACCTGCACGCATATCGTCTTCGCTCAATGTTCCTTCTTCAAAGAACTTTTCCATCAGCATATCGTCGTTCTCGGCAGCAGCCTCAACAAGAGCTTTGTGAAGTTCCATAGCTTTGTCCATTTCCTCTTCAGGAATTTCCAATACATCAGGTACGCCACCTTCCGGTTTCCAACGATACATCTTCATCTTCAATACATCGACAATGGCATTGAAAGAAGAACCTGTACTGATCGGATACTGGACTTGTACGATCTTACTACCGAACTGGTCTTTCAGCTGGGAGATAGTTCCATCGAAGTCTGCTTTGTCGTTATCCAACTGGTTTACAACGAAGATAACGGGTTTATGAAATTGTTCTGTATACCGGAACTGGTTTAATGTTCCCACTTCCACACCATATTGGGCATTCAATACCATCAGTGCCGTATCAGTTACGTTCAAGGCAGATACTGCTCCACCGATAAAGTCATCCGAACCCGGACAATCGATAAAGTTCAGCTTCCTGTCTTGCCATTCAACACTGAAAACGGTTGAGAACACTGAGTAACCATACTCTTTCTCAACCGGGAAATAATCGCTCACCGTATTTCCTGCTTCTACAGTACCGCGACGTTTTATAACTCCACCCTCGTAAAGCATTGCTTCAGCGAGAGTGGTTTTCCCAGAGCCCGAACTTCCCAGAATAGAGATGTTCTTAATTTCGTTTGTTTGGTATACTTTCATGATATCAGGTATTAATTGAGTTTAACAATAAATATCAACTACGTGAAATACTCACGAGGCCGCAAATTAGAGAATGTACAGGAAAAATGCAATTATCGCCCGGTGTTTGAGAACTATGTTATGCAGCAGGCCATGCTTATTGCATAGATCCGGTCTTACCCACTATGCTGCATATCCGATTGACTAACACGGCAAACAGGTTGTAAGACCAGATTTAAATTTAGCGGGTTACAGGAAAGCCATTGCTGAATATTTCCTATCTTTGTCGCCTTGTTTTTATTGCGGAGGCTTGCACTCTACTTATTTAATGTACACGAATTTACTAGAAAGAATAGCTATATTCTGAAGTAAATATCTATAACTGGTATTTAATGATATACAAATTACGAACAGTGTTCCTGGCTATCTGTTGTCACACTACATTATTATATGCACAAACAACAGATCCGTCTTTTACCTATCATATAGAAACAGGTGCCACTGCGGGGGGAGGCAATTATGCCCCACTCTGGTTTACCGCCAACAGGAACGGTCTGTCCAGCATTAAACCGAACAGTGCCTATCTGGAAGCCGGACTTACCTTTAATAAAAAGCTGAAGCATCACTGGAACATACAAGCCGGACTCGATCTGGCAACAGCGGCAAACAATACTTCTGCTTTTATTATCCAGCAGGCTTATGCCGATATATCCTGGCAATGCCTAAGTATGAGCGTCGGCAGTAAGGAACGCGATCCTTTTGGGAAAAATCCTCAATTAAGCAGCGGAGGAATGGTAGAAGGGAATAATACCCGCCCCGTTCCCCAGGTAAGAGTCGGCATTGAGGAATTCACCAATGTGCCTTTTACGAATGCCTGGTTGAAAGTGAAAGGGCACATAGCCTACGGACGTTTTACCGACGACCGCTGGCAACGCGATTATGTCGCCGTCAAGAAGCAATATGTAGAAGATGTATTGTATCACAGCAAGTCTCTCCTATTCCGTATCGGTAAAAAAGAGAAGTTCCCTCTCGAACTCGATTTCGGCATGATCATGGCGGCACAGTTCGGTGGCAAGGTCTACGAATATGATGCCAACCGTCAGACGAAACAGGTATACGCAATATCTACCGGGATAAAGGATTTCTTCGATATACTTATCCCCGGCAAAGGAGGGGATGATACTCCATGGGGAGACCAGGTCAATATCTTGGGTAACCATCTAGGCAGCTGGAATCTTTCATTAAGTTACTACCTGAGCGACTGGAAACTCAGAGGATATTATGAGCATTTCTTCGACGACCATTCCCAGATGTTCTTCGAATACGGACGGTGGAAGGACGGACATATCGGCCTGGAAGTAACCTTGCCTCATAACCGGTGGATCAGTACATTCGTATGGGAAGGCCTGGCTACCAAAGACCAGACAGGTCCTATGTTGTACGACGGGTTTGCCGGCCATTTCAGCGAATACCAGATCAGCGCAAAAGACAACTATTACAATAATTACTATTACCAAAGCTGGCAACACTGGGGCATGGGAATGGGGAACCCTCTCCTACCGGCACCTCTTTATAATGAGGACGGGAGTTTACTGTTTAAGAGTAACCGCATATTGTCACAACATATCGGCTTCAACGGAAATCCCTCGAAAGAAATAAACTATCGCGTACTGATGAGTTACACCAGACATTGGGGAACATACGACAATCCCTTGGACGAAGTTCGTAAACAGTTTAGCTCGCTGTATGAAGTCACCTACAGCCCGCAGAAGCTCCGGGGCTGGTCTATCTCTGCAGCACTGGGACTCGACCACGGTACTTATCCGGGGAATAACACCGGCGGCATGTTAGTAATTAAAAAAGAAGGGATCATCCTGAAATAAGACATATGGAAGCAAAAATAAATAAGAACCTGAATATACTTATCATGCTTCTTTGCTGCATGATCTTTTCAAACAGTTGCCAGAAGGAACCGATAAACGGAAAGACTGACGGACAATGGCAGTTGATGCATTTTGAAACGGCGGACGGAACCATTCACCCGTGCGAACGGATATATTATGCCATACAATTACAGTTGGTGGAAATCAGAGATAAAAGTGAGAATAAATATGGTACTTTCGTCGGCCGTTTCAATTACGACCAGAAGGCCGAAAAGATTACAGTAAAAGAGTTTAGCGTCCCCTACAACGAAAATGTATTGGCTACCGGGGAGCAGCTCCTGCCTTTCGGCATGGACAGTACGGAAACAGTATTCGACGTAATCAAAGCAGACGGTAAATCTTTAATTCTCCGGTCGGACTATGCAACGTTAACATTCCGGAGTTTTTAAGAAGCATCCATTTTAACGTTAAACGACATAGACTCAATCAATAAAATATCTATCTTTGTATATTCAATACATATATATTATGACAACTATGGAATTAAAAGCACGTAAAATGGATCTGGTAGAAGCTGTAATGCTACTGGACAATGAAAAACTGGCCAAAGCCGAAAGATACATAAGAAGTTTACTGACAGAATCTTCAGATAAAACTTACGAAATGCCTGCACATCTTCTTAATGCTCTATTAGATCGGGCAGATGAAAACAGAAAGAACGGCTCTTATATTGAAGATAAGGAAATGGATAACTTTATAAAGTCACTTGGATGAATATCATTTGGGACCCATTAGTAAAACAACAAATAGAAGACATATTCAGATTTAATCAAACTGCATTCGGAACACAAAAAGCGAAATCCATTATACAGTCAATAAATCATCATATCCATTTGTTAAAGCAATTTCCTTTTATGGGAGCAATAGAGCAATCGACAACTTCGAGAGTATTACCTTATCGATATCTGGTAGAAAAACATTGCAAGATATATTATACAGTAGATGATAAAAACATATACATTGCTTTAATCTGGGACACCCGGCAAGACCCTCAAAAATTATGGACTATTCTTAAATAATGGCAGGCCTCTATATACATATTCCGTTCTGTGCCAAACGATGTTTGTATTGCGATTTCTTTTCCAACACGGAAATGAAATACAAAGAGCCGTATGTGACTGCCCTTATCCGGGAACTGGAAATAAGAAAGGATTACATCGGCAATGAACCGTTAGAAACGATCTACTTCGGAGGTGGAACTCCCTCCCAATTACAAGCCACTGACTTCGAACGTATATTTGATGCCATACAACGCTTATTCGACACATCCGGTTGCAAGGAGGTCACACTCGAAGCCAACCCGGACGATATGACACCCGAATACGTTGCCAGCCTTCGTACATTTCCTTTCAACCGTATCAGCATGGGGGTACAAAGTTTCAAGGCGGAAGACCTGCGCTTCCTCAACCGCCGGCACGACCGGGAACAAGCTTTGCGTGCTGTTGAGTTATGTAAAGAAAATGGACTCGCGAATATAAGTATCGATCTGATCTACGGTCTCCCCGGACAGACATTGAAAGAATGGGAGTCGAACCTCGACAGGGCCATCCAACTGGATATTCCCCATATCTCCGCCTACCATTTAATATATGAAGAAGGAACCGCCTTATATAAATTAAAGGAAGCCGGAAAGATATCTCCTGTCGAAGAAGAAATCAGCGTATCTCTTTTTACCTCCCTGATCGACCGACTGACGGCAAACGGCTATCTTCATTACGAAATATCGAACTTCGCACGCCCCGGAATGATCTCCCGTCATAACAGTTCCTACTGGACCGGAAAGAAATACCTGGGAGCAGGTCCGTCCGCTCATTCCTACAATGGGGAAAGCCGCCAATGGAATGTTTCTTCCCTTCCGGCCTATATCCGGGCGATCGGAAACGGATCACCGGAGATAGAGGTGGAAGAGCTGGATATAAACACCCGTTATAATGATTTCATTATTACCGGGCTTCGTACTATGTGGGGCGTCAATTTAACCGAAATTCAAGGACAGTTCGGAAATGACAAATTAATCTATTGCCAAAAGCAGGCTGCCCCCCACCTCAAACAAGGACTTCTTATCGAAAAAGGCGAAACCTTGATACTCTCCCGCAACGGAATTTTCATATCGGATAGTATAATGAGTGACCTTTTATGGGTCTAAAATTAACAAAACAGGCCTCCGAAACAACGAAACAGGGGGTTATTCGTACAAATTCTGCACATTTTCACGATTTTTGAGAAATAAATAGTACAACATATTAAACTATTATCTATATTTGCCCTGTCAAAAAGCAGCAAATAGTGCCATATTTATATATAATATCAGGTTGCAACGGAGCAGGGAAGACCACAGCTTCATTTACAATTCTTCCAGAGATGTTGAAGTGTAAAGAGTTTGTGAATTCCGACGAGATAGCCAAGGGGCTTTCCCCTTTTAACGCAGATAGCATCGCCGTAGCTGTAGAAGCAAGCCGAATTATGTATAAGCGCATTAAAGAGCTCATCGCAGCCGGTGAGACTTTTGCAATGGAAACTACGCTCGCCACCCGGTCAGTCGCAAATCTGATACGGGAAGCACAAAGGGAAGGATATTATGTTACATTGTTATATTTCTGGCTGAATACGCCGGATCTGGCAGTGGAACGGGTAAAAATGAGAGTGGCAGCCGGTGGTCATAACATACCGGAAAGTACTATCCGCCGTAGATATGAGGCGGGTATTCACAATCTTTTTGAACTATATATCCCCATTAGTGATTATTGGATGGTAACAGACAATTCTATGTCTCCGATGGAAGTAATTGCCAAAGGATTCAGGAATGATAAAAAAGAGATATATAATTCGGATATTTACACTAAACTTGAACATCATGAGTGAACAAGAAGTAAGAGAATTTGAAGAGAATATAGTTAAAGGTGCCAATATAGCTTTTCAACGCTTAGTTAACCAGAAAAAGAAAGAAGACGGCGAATTAGTCTTCTCTCGCAACGGATATATTTTCCGCGTAAAGGCAGCTGACCTGGAAAAGGGTATGTTTTAATTATATCAGATATAAAAAAAGCGAGTGATCTTTCGATCATTCGCTTTTTTTTATACTCAACCTTTACCTGACAACAAAGCTTTATCACTTCCGGCTGTCCAGAATACCGGATTCGTTATCTGCATTATTGACTTTCCTATAGGTTGATTTATATTTACGCCCGAAGTCTATATGATAAGAGAAGGTCAGACGGAAAGCGGGATAAATATCTCCGAACTGCTTATCCGACACATAAGGAGTAAGTGCCGAATAGTTTTTCGTCTGATACAAAGCTGTTTTACCAGAGAACGGAATAGATGCCGAAGCTCCCAGTTTCACCTTTCCCAACCGATAACCGACACTCAACATATTGAAACGATCCGCCTGCGAACTGCTTTCTCCTGAAAAACTAAATGCCCTTTTATAAATAAGCAGACCGAAACTAAACTTCTTCACATCACTGTTCAGCGAAAAAACATAATAGCCGTCCGTATAAGTATGGGAATAATCATTTCCGTGGGAAATATAATGATTGACACCTCCCGAAAGGTTCATCGACAGATAATCACCGAATGGAGAATAATTCAGATAGGCCTCTGCGGATAACCGTTGAAAACTTCGTTGGTTATCGTAAGTCTGGATAAACAAATGGCGGGAAGCATCATAACGAGTTTCTTCCATCACCATATCGGGCATATACTGATGGGACAAATACAAACCAGTCTTCACCTTCGCAGTGTTCACGGAGAAATTCAACGAATTGAAATGAGAAAAATAAGGCGTCAACTCCGGATTACCTTTTCGTATTTGCAGGGAATCGATCCATTGCTCCACATCGCTCAACTGGGATAAAGACGGATTCTGATTGCGGAACTGGTAATCATAGCGAAGGCTTAATTTCTGACTTATATTATAGGTAAGGCTCACCCGGGGACGAAAATACCAACGGTCGTACGAACTGACATCTTCCTGTGAAAGATAATTCCTCGAAACGCCTACTCCTACATTATATACCAGTTTCTTCCATTTTCCTACATATTGTGCATATAAATACGACTCGGCATCCACCATATGCGTTTTATAATCACCCGAACCGGCATAGACATTATCCGTATAGGCCTGTGTATGTTTCAACCCGCCGGTTATTCTACCCGAAGACAGCTCCTTCTCATAAATACCTTCACCGATCACGGAATAACGTTTACCGTTTATATGTGTATTAATATCGGTCAGAAGAGCTTCTTCCTGCTTCTCGATATAACTATGATCTTCGGAAGTCTTTGAATATGTCCCAACCACATTCAATACCAGCGACTGTTTATTAGGAAGCTTACGGAAATAATAGACATCCAACGACGGACGGGTAGTCAACCGGTTATTATCGTCTTTCAACTCACTTACTTCCGGTGTCATATTATTAGACAGCAAACTGCGACTATAATAATGGGGATAGTCGTAACGCAACATATTCAGACGGGCATTCAGGAAATAATCGTCTCCCTTCGTATAATTGTAATTGGCAGTCGTAACCCAGTAGTTCTCATAATCTTTTCCCGGTATTCCTTTCTGCTCACGCTGAAACGTATGATCGGGATAATAGAATGTTTCCGTGCGGTCTGTCCAGGACTCTTTGTAGCGGTGGCCATTCACAAAACTGGATAAAGAAAATTCCGATCTGCCGTGGTTATATTTTCCATAGATATAATCTCCCATCCAGAACGTATTCAACTGATGGTTCAGATCGACTCCGAAATTACCTCCGGAAGTTCTTTTGACAGTGATATAATCCAGTACGACATCTACTCCGTCACCGTAACGCAAACCCGGATTATCATGATATTCGACCCGCTTGACATCAGCCGGAGAAAGAGCTGTCACTTCCAGTGACGAGGCTTCTACCCCATTGATACGCAGTTGGACCTTTCCACTTGCCATCCCGATCGACTTCGTATTCGGGTCGACCATGATACGGGGTAACGCCAAACGGCGGGTCAGTTCAAGACCATCGTTCGATTTCTCAACTTGTTCCTTTGACGGAAACAATAACTGACGGTCCAACTGCCTGACCATAGAAGAGGCTTCGACTGAAACTTCCCCTAGTTCGACCGACTCCGGTTCCAACCAGATATCTTTCAAATTAATGGAAGAAGTCAAACCTTTCAACACTACCATCGAGGGTTTATACCCGACGAAAGTGATACTTAAGCGGTAATCGCCCGGAGCGATCCGTTGCAACTCGAAATGACCTTTACGATCGGTCACCAGACCTCCGATCAGAGTCGAGTCCATCCTCAGTAAAGAGACATTTGCCGAGACGACAGCCTGCTCGTTTTCCGTGTCTTTCACTGTTCCCTTTACTGTGATTTCCTGTGCTTTCATCATCACAGAAAACAATCCTAACATACACAGCATACATAGTCTTTTCATATAAATCTGTTTTAAATTACATGAGTAAAATTACATTGAATCCAGTAGGATATCGATTTATATGAGAGACTAATTAAAGTGCAGCCCATTTTACACGCACCTCATTTACAAGGTGTTGCAACTGGCTTTCTTCCTAAAAGTTTATATCTGGTATTTTTGCCTTTATATGGCTTCAGAAAGTAGTCCGGAGGAAGAGGAAACCTCTCCGCTATATTCTATAAAAGAAACAATATCGTCTTTTTCATTTATTCCTAATGCATGCCGGATATTCGTTTTACGCTGATAGATCGTACGGACACTTTGCTGGGTAACTACACTTATCTCCTTAGTGGAGAAACCGGCCCGCAGCAAGCAACAAAGCTGAAGTTCTTTTTCAGATAAACGTCCACTGGCAAATCCCAGCAAGCGGGTATGGAAATTATCGTAGACAGCATCAATAATCGGATACAGGTCTTCCCATATCAGCAAGGCATCGGTTTGGGTTTCGTTATTGGCAATGTTGGCCATTTGCTGGAGAAGTTCCTTGTTTTGTTCAGTCGGAGTGGTAGCCACAAGTCGGATAATACCTAACTGCTGAAGCAACACTTTACGGAAGAAATGACTATCCGGTAAGGGAGATGAATCGTCGGTACCAATCCTGACCGGCGTCACTTCACGCAGTAATTGCTGTAAGGTGTCCAGCTTTTCTTCTGTTGCCAATAGCTTTTCACGTTTGTTACGAATATAAAAGAAGGTAACGCTTCCCAGTACAGTAAAGATAAAGAGCAGAGCGAAAAGAACAGTCAATGTTTGTTGCCGCTTCACTTCCAATCGTTGGTTATCTATCAACAATTTATTTTGCATCCGGACCCGCTCCTTTTCATCCTTCACCAGACTCATAGCAGCCACGGAAGTCGAATCTACAAATTGCGCTAATTCACTCACATCGAAAGGAGCCCCATTCTGCGTCCGCCAATAGGCACGTTGTGCCTTTGTCAATACATTCCGGGTTATATACCAGGGATTCGGGTCGATCATCAACCCGTTTTCCATAAGTGAAAGGTAATACTCGACAGAGTCTTTCTGTCCCAAACTTTGCCAAAGACCTAAAGCCGTAGCGGCAAACGGTTTGTCCGGATATCTTTCGACTAATAAATGATATTTCTCCAAAGCTTTCTGAGGATGGGTATGAGACAAAGCATCAACATAATTACGCAAGTAATGTTCGGCTAAAGGATCTTTCATCTGCCAGGCCAGATCTGCCGCCTCAGACATATAATATAAAGAAGAATCTTCACATCCCATCCGTCCATAATTAAGTCCTAAAACATACCATGCATCTGCCCGCTCATCCGGGGCAATCGCTATTAATCTACGGCAAGCATCGATGACCTCCTCATATCTTCTTTCTTTATAAAAGAAATCTGCTTGCATACCATAAGCACGTGCCAGATGTATCGTGTCGCCACTTCGCTCTGCTTCGGCTACGGCATCCTGCAGGAATGATTCTTTCAACTGTTTATCGTTCGCTTGCCAATAGGCAAAGCGACAAGCATAAAACAACAGGTCGAAACGGTTATGATCCTTATAATATTGAACGGAATAAGCGATCAATGAGTCGTTGACGGTACTGCGCCGCTCTTGCAGATGGCTTAAGGTGAGCAAATACCAGTAATCGGCTTTGTCGCTATCCGTTAAAGAAGCCGGTATGATCTTGTTTTCCAGCAACCAGGCAGCGCTGTCGGGCTGTACATATACCAATTCGAAAGCTTCGTCGATCACCTGACGGTTCGACGACTTATTACAAGCGACCAGCAACAAGTTAGCTGCCAGGAAGATATATATAAATAGTTGCGTGGTTTTCATGATCATACCGGTTTCTTCTTTATCTTTATTATTCTACCAGATCCATTTCCTCCAACAGGTAGCCGGCACCGGCATATTTATCGATCAGGAACAGGACGTAGCGGATATCTACGATAATACTGCGCTGGTAATCCGGCAGGTATTGTATATCACCACCTACACCTTCCCAGTTACGGTCGAAGTTGATACCGATCAGTTCTCCGTTTGCATTCAATACAGGGCTACCCGAGTTTCCTCCGGTACTATGCGTCGTCGCACTGAAAGCGACAGGCATTTTACCATTCGGCATACCGTAGCGGCCAAAATCTTTTGCGGCATACAATTCTTTCAGACGGGCAGGAACAACAAACTCCCAGTTGGTTGAGTCTTCTTTTTCCATCACACCGTCAAGCGTTGTCTGACAACTGTAATAATCGGCATCCCGCGGACTGTATCCTTTCACCTGGCCGTAAGTCAGACGCAGCGAGAAATTGGCATCGGGGAAATTGGCTTTATCCTGATACATAGCCAATAGCCCTTTTACATACATCCGGTGAGCGATGGCATAACCGGCATCAAAATCCGCCAGAGCAGCATTCAGGTCAGACTTTTCTTCCTGCACTGATTTAGCAAACAGGATCATCGGGTCTTCTTCCAGTGCTTTCACGGAAGGGCGCGTTTTAAACTTATCGAAGTTTTCTTCACTACCATAGATAGATTTGTCGAACAGATAATCCACAAAACGGTCTACATCTCCTTTGAACTTCTTGTCGATCAGGGCAAAGTAAGCCGGTTGCGACTTAGCCGGAACCAGCCTGCGATATTCCTTCAACATCACTTTGGCAATCTTCTTGTCCACTTCAGGTGCGTAATCCTTATCGGTAAAACGGTGGTAGGCCATTTCCAGCATACGCACCTGCTTCTGTTGTTCGCTGCGGTCTTTACCTTTCAGGGCTTCGCTGACAGCTTGAATATCCGAAGGTACTTTTGTGAATTCAATACCGCGCAGGATTGCTTCATCCAGCATCCAGCTACGGAAGCGAAGGTCTTTGCGATCGGAAACGATCTGTTCGATCGTCGATAAGGCTTCCGGGTAATCAGACTCGTCATTATCCTGCGACCAGGCAATCAGGCGATCCTGCTCTTCCTTCTTTACCTGCTCGAAGTTACGTTTTTTTATCGCCCAATTGCTACCGATAGCATTTTTGTAAGCATTAGTCGATCCGGCATATTTGCTGGCGTACTGGATACGTACGGAAGGATCTTTCAGCATCTCGTCCAGCATCACTTCCTGACGTAGGTTGCGGATATTGATACGGACTGCATTGTCGATATCACGACGTTCGGCAACCTCCCAGGAGGTATAATACTTGTTTGTACGTCCCGGGAATCCCATCATCATGGCGTAATCGTCTTCTTCCACTCCCTTTATAGAGATCTTGAACCAACGTTTCGGACGAAGGGGAACGTTGGTTTCGGCGTATTCTGCCGGGTTACCGTTGGCATCGGCATAAACACGGAAGACAGAGAAGTCGCCCGTATGACGCGGCCACATCCAGTTGTCAGTATCCGCACCGAACTTACCGATAGAAGAAGGGGGAGCTCCGACCAGGCGGATATCCGAATAGATCTTCTTCGTGAACATATAATATACGTTACCGCCGTAAAAGGCTTTGATCTCCACCTCTGTTCCGGGGTTATCCTGCAGGAACTTTTCGCCGACGCGTGCTTTAGCCAGTCCGTTCAGGTATTTGGGAGAAAGAAAGTTCATACTGTTGGGATCGGTATCTTTCTCGAGTTCCGCTTTCACGTAGTCGGTGACATCTTCTATTTTGTCAATGAAGGTCACGGTCAGTCCCGGGTTGGGAAGTTCCTGGTCGCGGGTGGTTGCCCAAAAGCCGTCGGTCAGGTAATCGTGCTCCAGCGTACTGTGTTGCTGTATCTGCCCGTATCCGCAGTGATGGTTGGTCAATAACAAACCGTCCGGCGATACGATCTCGCCCGTACAACCGCCGCCAAAGATCACGACAGCATCTTTCAGCGAAGCCGAGTCAGGACTGTAAATGTCGTAATCCTGCAGCTTTAATCCTAAAGCCTGCATCTCCGGAAACTTCTGCTGCTTGAGTAAGGGAAGCAACCACATTCCTTCATCCGCCACCGCCGGCAATGACAGAGCGGCAGCCAAAAGGGATAATAAGATTCTCTTCATAGTGTTTTATCGTTTAAATTAGTATTATTTCTTTGCCCAGCCTGTATAGGGTTGTTTGGTAAGCATCGAGTTGTAATATCTCCTGTCACCGCTTACCTCCTCTCCTATCCAGTCCGGTTTTTCAAAAGGCTCGTCTTCGGAAGACAGTTCTATTTCAGCCATGACCAGGCCTTCGTTAGCTCCGTGAAAGACATCGACTTCCCAGATATGCTCCCCTGCACGAACAAGGTGGCGCACTTTATCGATAGCTCCCGGTTCGCAAAGCCTCAGCAATTGTTCGGCATCCGCAAGCGGTATTTCCTGCTCGAACTCGTAACGGCTCAGGCCTTTGTCATCCGAAGGGCCTTTGATAGTGAGGAAACCTTTCTCTCCACGGATGCGGACACGTACCGTGCGGCCGGGCTCGGAACAGATATATCCCTGCACAATGCGCTGGGAACTGTAAACATCTGCAGTGAAGTCGCCTTCGACAATGAACTTTCTTTCTATCTCGGTTGCCATATCTTTTTATTTTCTCCGGTTGTCAGCCGTATTCGGACTACTTGTATTTAGTTTTACCTTTGCAGGAAAGTTGTTGCCGACGCTGTCGGCTATATTGTCGACAGTGTCGTTTATTTAGCCGACAGTGTCGACAAAGCTTTCGACACTGTCGGCAACAGATTTTCTGCAAAGGTAAATAGCATTCATCCGGCACTTAATTGTTATTAATCAGGAGATATCTTTACTTGATCGTTACCATAGTTGCGCCGAATCCGTACTCGCGGAAAGATGCATCCTGATAATAGTGTTGTTTGTATCTCGTTTTCAACTCTTTCTCGATAGCCTTACGAAGTACTCCGTCGCCTTTACCATGGATAAAGACAATCTTCTGTCCTTTATGGTTTGCGTACTTACCGAGAATTTCATGGAACTTATCCAGCTGATACGTCAACATGTCCGCGTTACTCAATCCGTTTGTATTATCCAACAGTTCAGTTATATGCAGGTCGACTTCCAGAATGGCACCGTCAGACTTCTTCTTTACGATCGGCTGCGGGGCATGACGATCTTCACGGGCTTTCTGATACATGGCCTCTTTCAGCTCTGTAGCAGAGATAAGCAGTTCCTTTTCCGGAACGTCGTTACGCACGATAGAATAAACCATAGCGTCTTCTTCAAAGAAATCATTTTCCATAAAGCAATGTTGCTTATAGAACTTGACCGTATCGAGATGCAATTCAACCGAGATGGAATTTTTCAGCGAGTAAGGTTTATCTTTCTTGAAAGCGATCAGCTGCACACATACGCGTTCGAGGTCATTCAACTCTTCTTTGCCGAATTCTTCTATAAATATCTTTGTGTTCGGTTCTACCAGACCGTTGTAACGGCTTATCCAACTATTATTATGACGATTCATATAATTGAAGAACAGGTAGTAGTTGCTATCATTTATGAAATAAGCTTCATAGCCGCTATCCTGTATAACTTTCGATGGTTCAACCGGCAAATAAGCCAGATGGATGTTCAGGCGTTCGCCTTCGGGTGTTTCTTCCACCTTCACCTCTTCCTCTTTGGGCTGGGGTTTCGGCATCGGTTGCTGAACCTGGGGCTGAGGCTGCACACGCGGACGGTTAGAACTATGCACCTGCATCTCGTTATCACCGCCGACAACAACACATTCCCGGATCAGGGCCGGAACTTCAAAGCCGTCTTCGTCTTCCACCAATACCTGATCTTTCCCTTTAAAACTACGTACAATGCCGCCCCCTGTCGTATTCAGGAAACGCACCTTATCACCAACCTTTATATTCATACTTATTTTATCTTTATATTCGTGTCGACAAAGATACTTCATTATACCATAATATCATACAAATTTGTACTTTTGCAGCCGGGTTCGGTAAGATCGTACCCCGTAATAATGAATGCAATGGTCACAAAAACTCAACAGATAAGTATCGAAGATTATAATTATTCGTTGCCCGACGAGCGAATCGCCAAGTTCCCGCTGCCGAAACGGGATGAGTCTAAATTGTTACTCTACCGTAACGGAAAGATTAGCGAAAGTATCTTCAAGCAGATCACGGATTATCTTCCGGAAGGTTCACTGATGGTCTTCAACAATACCCGCGTAATACAAGCTCGGTTACTGTTCCAACGTGCAACGGGAGCGCAGATAGAAGTGTTCTGTCTCGATCCTTCCGAGCCGCACGATTACGAACTGATCTTCCAGGAGACAGCGACTTGCTGCTGGATCTGCCTGATCGGGAATGCGAAGAAATGGAAAGAGCCTTGCCTCAGCCGAGAGATAGAGATCAACGGGGAGAAGATAACACTTCGTGCAGAAAAGGTGCAGAGTTACGGGGAGACGCATCAGATCCGGTTTACGTGGGATGGTGGTTTCAGCTTTGCCGAAGTACTGGATGCTGCGGGAGAACTGCCTATTCCTCCTTACTTGCACCGGAAAACGGAAGAAAGCGATCTGAAGACTTATCAGACAGTCTATTCCAAGATAAAAGGTTCTGTTGCCGCTCCGACAGCCGGACTTCATTTCACCCCCGAAGTCTTAGCTGAGCTGGATGCTAAAGGCTTCAACCGCGAAGAGCTTACGCTGCATGTGGGTGCCGGGACATTCAAGCCGGTGAAGAGTGAGACGATTGAAGGACATGAAATGCATACGGAGTTTATTTCCGTACGCCGCAGCACCATCGAACGGGTGATGCAAAATATCGGTAAGATCATTGCTGTCGGCACGACCTCTGTCCGCACGCTCGAAAGCCTTTATTATATCGGCGTAGCACTGGCCTCCAATCCGGAAGCCACTTCCGACGAACTGGTAGTGAAGCAATGGATGCCCTACAATGAAGAAAACAACCGGCTGACACCTGCCGAAGCTTTACAGAATATTCTGGATTACCTGGACAAGCATCAGCTGAAGACATTGGTTACCGCCACCCAGATTATCATAGCTCCGGGCTATGAATTCAAGATCGTCAAAGGCATTGTCACCAACTTCCACCAGCCTAAAAGCACTCTGCTCCTACTGATCTCCGCCTTTGTCAAAGGCGACTGGAAGAACATCTATGACTATGCACTCGGTCACGATTTCCGTTTTCTGAGTTACGGGGATAGTTCGTTGCTGTTATAATATGATTGAATACAAAGTAAAGGCAATATCCTTTCATTCCATTCGTTATTACTTATTATAAAGAATGTCCGGTGATGAATAAAAAGATTACTCCCTATATACTACTGTTTCTATCTGTATTGCTACTGTTTTCCTGCAAATCAGCCAAGCTGAGTGATGCGGAGGAGAAGCAACGCATTGGTGAATACTTTGAAGCAGCAGCCATCTACCGGAAAGTTTATACAAAGACTTCTCCCCAGAAGCGGGATCTACGCGGATATATTGCCTATCGAATGGCTGAATGCAACCGGCTTATCAACAATACGCCGAGAGCGACAAGTGCCTACATGAATGCACTGCGCTACGACTATCCCGACAGCATTGTAAACCTTCGCCTGGGACAGATGTACCAGAGAAGCGGCAGGTATGCCGAAGCAATCCGCTACTATAACGAGTTCCTGAAACTAAACCCGGAAAGCGAGCTGGCCCTGAACGGTATCAAAGGAAGCGAACTGGCTCCGCAATGGAGACAGAACCCTACCCGTTACACCGTTAAGCGCATGGAGAAATTTAATTCCCGTCGTGGCGAATTCTGCCCGATGTTATTCGGAGAAGCTTACGATCAGCTTTATTTCACCTCTTCCCGTACCCCCAAAGGGGCCGGAAAAGATAAAGAGGAAACGGTCAGTGCCATCACCGGAATAAGAAACAACGACTTCTTCCTGGTCAAGAAAGATGAACAAGGTAACTGGCTGGCTCCTATCGAGCTGGAAGATGAAGTGAACACCGAATTTGATGAAGGAACACCTTCCTTCTCGAAAGACGGCAATACTATGTATTATACCTATTGCGCACAAGATCCGGAAGGCCCGCGTACCTCTGAAATATACGTATCCACCCGCAGCAGTGCCAAATGGGGTAAAGGGACACGCGCCTCTATCGTAAAAGACTCCGTGACCGCCTTAGGGCATCCGTCCGTTTCTCCCGACGGGAAATATCTTTATTATGTATCCGATGCCGTCGGAGGTTTCGGGGGAAAAGATATCTTCCGCTCCAGACTGGTCGGCAGCGACTTTGGCCCGATGGAGAACCTGGGGCCGGAAATCAATACGCCCGGTGACGAAATGTTTCCGTATGTACGCGACTCCGTTACGCTCTACTTTGCATCGAACGGTCATCCGGGTATGGGAGGTCTCGACCTGTTCAAAGCGACACAGGACAGCACCGGCAAGTGGCATGTGGAAAACCTGAAAGCCCCGATTAATTCCATGGGGGATGATTTCGGTATTACCTTCGAAGGGAACAAGGAACGAGGTTTCTTCAGCTCCAACCGCAACGACGCACGCGGTTACGACCACCTCTATTCATTCGAATTGCCGACCATCACGATATTTATCGAAGGACTCGTTTCGGACGTGGATGAATACCCGATCGAAGACGCCACCATACGCATTGTCGGTAAAGATGGCCTGAATGTAAAAGTTCCGGCAAAGAAAGACGGTAGTTACCGGGTGGAGCTGGAACGTGACATTCGCTACGTAATGATGGCCAGTGCACGCGGTTACCTCAACCAGAACTTCGAACTGAAGACAGGTCCGGAAGAAAAGAACGAGACCTATATCGTCGACTTCTACCTCTCTCCGATCAGCAAACCGGTAGTGATCGATAATATCTTCTACGACTTCGACAAAGCGACTTTACGCCCCGAATCGCAAAAGGCATTGGATGAAATGATCAAGATGCTGAACGATAACCCGAATGTAACGATCGAATTGGGAGCGCATACCGACCGTAAGGGAACCGACCAGTATAACGAACGTCTCGCCCAACGGCGTGCCCAGTCGGTTGTCGATTACCTGATCGCCGGAGGTATCGACAAAGAACGCCTCGAAGCCAAAGGATATGGTGAAAGCGTGCCGAAGACAATCAATAAGAAACTGGCAAAAAGTTTCGACTTTTTGAAAGAAGGGGATGTTTTGACGGAAGAGTTTATCCTGACGCTCACTCCTGAACAGCAGGAAATGGCCGATCAGATAAACCGCCGTACAGAGTTTAAGGTACTTCGAACAAACTATAATTTATTCTAACAGCGATTGTTATTCCGTTCTGCTTCGTGCCAGAACTTCGGAGAATGAGATAGGCCAATCTATCGCGTTCATCAATGTTTCGAAGGCAACACGATAGTCGAACGGAACAACCATGTATTCGGAATACAGGTCGCAGACGGCTAAGGCCAGCATCATCTTTGTGTTATAATGCACATTCTTCAAAACCGCTAAACTTGTCAACACAGATGCGTTGCGGGCCATTTCAAAATCCTGTTCCGTCAGGACGATCCTATCCTTCAGCTGTTTATAATGAGGACAATCGGATATAGCAACACTGCCTCCTATACTTTCGGCAATATCCAGTAAAACACAGCAAACAGCAATCCGTTCTTTTTCTTTAGGATTCATATTCTAACTCTGTGCCGCCCCGTTTCCCTCGTTTGGCATTTTATATTATAAAGAAGCGTGGAAACTGCTAATCTATTATTCGGAACTGAGGTATCGCCAAACACCCATCGAACAAATAATAAGACAACAGCCCACGCCCTATTATATACATGAATATATATAACAAGCGTGAGCGTTTAGTTGCCTATTATCCTTGTTCGACTTGAAACTTGGCGATTTTCAGTTCCAAAGATAATATCTTAAACGCTTAACGTTGCCAACTGATGAAGAGCCGAAACTCAATGCCCGGCCAACATGTTGTCGGGGCAAAGATAACGAAAAGCAATAAAATATATTGATTGCAAAGAATTATTAACTACAAAAAAAGGGCACCGTAAACGGTACCCTTTATGCATCAACAGACAGGATAACCCTGTCCTTATATTTTATTTCCTGATTATTCGGCTGTAAACTTATAAATACATTCACTCAAATACTTTTCACCCGGATTCAACACAACGGTTGGAAAGTCTGGATGATTGGGAGTATCGGGATAATGCTGTGTTTCCAGACAGAAAGCTCCGCGATGAGGATACAGGACACCGTGTTTACCGGTATCTTTTCCATCCATAAAGTTTCCTGTATAGAACTGTATACCCGGTTCATTGGTATAGACTTCCAAAGCGATACCGCTGGTCGGAGAATAAGCCTTTGCTGCCAGAACGTTCTTATCGCCGTTTGAATTCAACACCCAGTTATGGTCGTATCCGCGGCCTTTCTGCAATTGATCGAAAGGTTCGTTGATGTGTTTGCCGATAGCCACCGGAGTGCGCAGATCGAGCGGAGTTTCAGCAACGGTGCTTATGCCTGTCGGGATCAGTGTTTCGTCAACCGGAGTATAATTGTCGGCATTGATCATAATCTCCTGATCCAATACATCGGATCCGGGAACACCCGACAGGTTGAAATAGCTGTGGTTGGTAAGGTTCACCACTGTTTTCTTATCGGTAGTAGCTTCATATTTGATACCGACAACATTGTCATCCGTCAAAGTATAAGTTACTTTAATATCCAGATTACCCGGGAAACCGGCTTCTCCGTCCTTCGACAGGTAAGTGAGTTCCAATGCCTGATCGTTCAATTGCTTAGCGTCCCACATGCGGGTGTGGTATCCCAGAGGGCCGCCATGCAGACAATGCATACCGTCATTAGCCGGAAGCGTATATTCTGTTTCATCCAAAGTAAATTTAGCCTGGTTGATACGGTTACCGTAACGTCCGATCAGCGCACCATAGTTACCGTCTGATTTTACATACTGATCTACATTGTCATAACCAAGAACAACATCGGTCATTTTCCCGTTTTTGTCGGGCACCATTACAGAAACCAAGCGGCCGCCATAATTAGTAATGCATGCTTCGGCACCGTTTTTATTCTTCAGCACATATAATGCAGTTGGTTTTCCTTCCACTTCTGACACGAAGTCAGACTTCAATAACCCGGAGAGTGTAGCCTCTTCTCTTTTTTCGGCGCACGACAGCAATAAACACATTGCCATGACAGCCATACATAGTCTCTTCATTTGAAAATTAATAATTTAAAGTGTTTTCATTACAGATGAGGGCAAATATACACTTTTCTTCGAATAATATTGGTTTCGAAGAAGATAAAATGTCAAAACAAAGAAAAACCTCCCCGAAAGGAATTCCGGAGAGGTTTACTTTGGTCTGTTTTTGCTCTTCACAGGGCTAGAACAGAAGAACTTTATTTCATTACTTTAGTATTAATATAGACTCCCTGTTCCCCCTCACGGGGTAATTGAATTGCCATAAAGACAATACACGCAGTCAATTTAGAATTATTTGATTTTAAATAATTACTTATTTCACAATTGCAGGAACTGTAGCTTCACCTTCTACCGATACGTAAACTACGCCTCTAGAAGTTGCGATTGTTGCTTCGCTTGAAGAAATTACAGTATTAGCGATTGTCTGACCAAGTACATTAGTAACAACGACTTTCTTACCTTCAGCACCCTTAACGATTACACCACCGTTGGTTGCTACCACACTGATAGTAGATGTTCCGATTGTTTCGTTAGCTACAGGAGCTTCTTTAACAGCTTCGAAATTAAACTTACCAGCCTGAGACAGATCTGTTACTACTACAGGTACTCCATTGTGCCATCTAACCCAACCCTTCATATCTGGTACTTCAGCGTTGTGTTTGTCAGCAGGAGTTCCTTTCTTATACAATGTTTCCAGATAGAATGCATCACGGTTTGTGTCAACATAACGCAAAGCGAATGTACAATACTGATCTTTAGAGTTGTCAGCCAGGTTGATTTCGTCACCTGTGCTCTTCACTGTTACGATATCACCTTCGTGACGTGCAGGAACAAAACCTAAGCGAGCGAACTTTCTGTTTTCCCAAGTATACTTAGCATCGATAACAGCAGAGTCAGCCAAATGCATCAGGTAATCACCTTCTACTGCATGGTGTGCATGAGTCGGGAAGTTACAGTTCGGATCGAATTCCGGACGAAGTACAAACATATACTGTGATTTAGCTGTGTTATTTCTAACATTTGCTGTATCTACAAACATAGCAGTATTATAAGTACGACCTGCTTCCAGTGAAGACATTGCCAATAATCCGTCGTTTTCATACAGAGTAACTTCCGGGTAATCATTAGAGAATATTTTTACAGTATCGCCATAAGCCAAATTGGATACATAGTTACCAGCAGCAGCTTTCACTACATTCAGCAAGCTGTTTGTATAAACATTTTCTGCAACTGAAGCCAAACCGTTAGCACGCATTGTCAGAGAAGTCTGATCCATTGCCATTCTTACACCAGTAGCTTTAGCGCCTTGTGCAGTAGTCGGCAAATTCTGATCATTCGGATCAACCAAAACATAGTTCTTTCCGGATTCACCGATTTCTTTTACATAGAACTGAGATCTATTGCCAACACCTAGAAGTGTAGTCGTACCATCAGCATTATCCTTTACATACATGTTTGTTAATCTGTATTTACCACCTTCCAGAGTTATATATTTTCTTTCATGGTAACCTGATACCTCTGAAGAGTTGCTGCTAACTTCATCAGAATAGATGTAATAAAGCACTCTTGACAAACCATCTTCAACACCATATTTAACATCATCTTTTGTTACTCTTTCCAGTTTGAAGTTCATAGCTTCACCTTCTTTCATTACCA
Organism: uncultured Parabacteroides sp.; assembly: GCF_905196875.1. Lineage (GTDB taxonomy): Bacteria > Bacteroidota > Bacteroidia > Bacteroidales > Tannerellaceae > Parabacteroides. Next base: position 49,068 of record NZ_CAJJWO010000012.1, read on the forward strand.
AGATTGAATCGCTACCCATTGTCAAGCCAAGGTTTACATCCAGAGGAGTAACATATTTGAAAGTAAAGATTGATGTATCAGCTTTTGCTACAGCCTGAGAGATATTCAGGTAACCATTCAAACTTGCTTTCAAAACATTTGACGGAACTTGTTCCAGGCGGATTGTATCTTTTGCTACAGAACCGATTCCCGAACCAATAGTATCAGATACATTGAATGTACCGTAATTAGTATAAACGTTAGGAATATTATTACCGTCTGCATCCTTCACTGCATACCAGTATTGTGTAGACCATTCCTTCTTTGATTCACGGTTCGCAATAGTAAAGAAACCGGCTTTACCATCGATATACCATTGTGCAGAAGGCATTGTTACAAATTTCTGATCTGAATATACCACATTACCATTGTTTGAGCTATTTGTAGCAGTCAGATCCTGATAAGCCCAACCTGCAGCCGGGATCAAAGCAGTTGACTGTTCTTTTGCGTTCTGAATATAGTAGAAGCCAGTAGCAATATTAGCAAAAGTCCACTGTCCAAAACTCTTAGTGCCTTTCATTGATATCTTAGTAAGAGCACCACAAAAACCATCCAATTTAGCTTTTACATCAATTGAATCAGGAACATCTACCGTCAACTCCGAGTGACCAGGAGTCAGATAAACCAACTTAACCATATTGCTCTTGATTGGGCTAAATGTTACTGAATCAGTACATAAGGAAGCCGTATCCAATTTCGATGCTGCTACAAAACCATCATACTTAAGACTATCGATTGCCTGTTTCTGATAAGCCCAAGCTTGTTTCTTATTATTTAAAGAGTCTTTCTCTATAAATGTAATTTGTTGAGCCTGAAGCAATACACGATCAAAAGAAGGTTCATAAACAACCTTGAACAAAGATTGATCCTGGAACTTTGCATAAGCAACCGGAGTCTTTCCTGCAGCAATAGTATCCAATCCTACAGAAGCACCACCTACTCCTAATTTATAGGCATTTTCATTCTTTTCCAGTTTCTTAGCAGCTAACTGCAGATTATATTTATTATTCATTGCTGAATCAAAATAAGCAGTATCGACCATCAATACTCTTACTTGTTTCAAATCAGTCTGATTTTTCTGATAATCAGCATAAGGGATAAACTGAACAAGTGTACTATCAGCAATCGTTGTATCAGGAGCCGCAAAACTCTTGAAGTCAGGAACACTGAATCCCGAACCCTTCTTTAAAGTACTATCTTTTTCCAATGTCCAAGTCCAACCTCTGGCAACCCAAGCCATTTCTGTCAGAATATTCTTTGCATCTTCCGGAACCGGATTTTTTACTTCCGGATCAAAAATGAAATCGATATGTGTAGCATTTTCACCTGTTGCATTTGCTAATTTTGAGTTGATCTGGTCTGCAGTCAAAATAACACGTCCAGCTTCTACAGGTTTCAAGCTAAGTAATGCAGCCGGAGCCGGCAGGTTTGAAGCTTGTTTTTTAATCTTTACTGTATCATCTTTCAATGTCAGATAAACAGATTCTGAAGTACTTGTTGTTGCTTTAATAGGATTAACGCCTAAATCCTTTACATTCGGATTCCATACCCAGTTTGTTACAGTACCTTTGATAAGAGCATCAGCTGTGCTATCAGGAATAGCTACCTGCAAAGGAAGTAAGGTAGCTTTATTTACAAATACATAATTAACTGTACCTGATGTTTTATCCCAACTAGCAGAAATACTCCACAATGTATTATCCAAAGGAGTATTAGCCTTTTTCAGATTGCGCATCATCAAACGGTATTTACCATTGACTTCAGCTTTAGGATCCCAAAGCATAGCGAGTACACTATCTCCTGTACTAACGCTCAATTGGTAAAAGCCATTGCTTTTATAGGCATCATTACCCTCCCCAACTTGCTTCAATTCAACTACGTTTCTACCAACAAACGCAGCAGAACGAGGCATCTTTGGAGAATCCACCTGTGCATTCGCAGTAAACACACCTCCTGCCAGCAATAAGCCAGCCATAAGCGTAGAAAACTTTTTGTTCATAATCAATAAATTTAATATTAATAATAGTGTTACTAAAAACTCCTTTACAGCCCCAGTTCTAAGAGCATATCATATCAAATGACTAGAAATAACGGTCCTTTATTCTCGTCACATTTTAGAGAGAGTTATGTATTTGTCATAAAAAGAAGGAATTTCATACTAATCTTTCTATACAGTTGATAAGAAAGCATATAGGTGAGGAAAAAAAAGAATCAAAAGGATTGCAGGTTTAAAACTTATGAGTACTTTTGTTGACGAGAATAAACGACCGTTATTTATAGTCATACACTTTTCGCCTGTTATTCCTGTTTTTCAATATTTAATACAGCTTTATAACCTCTTTCGCATATAGGAAAATGTGCTATATATAATAATGTACGTGCGTACATTAAATATACTATATCTTTTAATAAGGAACTGTTTTCCAAAGGCTTTATGGCGGAGTCTCTTGTTATGGGGAGGACTAAGCAGTTTGGTCAGTATTTCCAAGGTTTTAAGATAGGACAATTAATGGCTTTTCTCAGGAGTTTTATAAAAGAAAGGCATACATTACGAATATGTAACAAATACTTTACTTTTATGTAAGGCGAGCCTTACTCAATCGTAACAGAAGCCTTACTTTTAAAAATATCAGTACTTTGTGGCTTAGATATTACATACTTTGACCTTAAAGGTAAGGACGTTTCGACTTAATGGTTACGTTGTTAATATAAAAAAGATTAAGGGAGTCTATAAGCAAAATAAAAGAAGCCGTCCCGAGCAATGCACGGAACAGCTTCTTTGTATGCAATTCATTCCCTAAAAAGGAAAGGGAACCAAACAGAGTTACTTCTTAATAATACGGACAGTCTTCGCTTCGCCGTTATCCAGAACGATACGAACCAGATAGTAACCGCTACGCAACTGGCTCAGGTCGATTACCTGTTCCGGTTTGTTGATAACCTTCTGTATTCTGCCAGCTGCATCGATCACGATGATGGCATCTACAGGAGATTCGGAAACTACTGTTGCATTATTTTCTACCAAAGTAGGATACAAACCTACGCCTTGCAAGGTGATCGATTCGTTGCCTACCGCACCCAGCTTCACATTGAAGGTAACAGAGTCACGGTATGCCAAATGGTTGGTCGACTCAGGAACTGTAATGTACAACTTGGTTATACCTTCGTTCTTACCGATCACATGCACGCCTTCGATATGGTTTCTCGTGCCTGCGACAACAATGTTTTCAAGCGTATAAACGATCGTTGCCGAAGATTTACAGGAAGCATACAGCAGGACAGAGTCGCCAACGGCAATCGATGTAGACTCGACAGACCATTCTAGTCCGGGATCCGCCTTTGCAATGTTCAATTTACCCGGAGCCAGGGTAACGGCATAGTTGTCTTCTTCCGCGCTCAGACAGTCGATGATCAGGTCGTAAGAACCTGCATTAACAGGATTCACGGCGGTCTTCACTGTGTAAATGAAGTTGAGAACATCCGGGTTGTCGTTGCCTACAAAGCCGGTATATACCGGTTTCAGTTCGGGTATCTCATCACCATAAACGATATTTACCGTGCCGGCACTGATTGTCAGCTGTGCTTTCGAAACAGTCAGGGTTCCGGTTCCGCCTACGATAGTGTAGTTGGCACCCGGATCACCGCCTTCGATATACAGGGTGTAATTTCCTGCGCCGGTTATTGTTCCTGCTACTTTTACAACAGGGGCAGATGCGGCTTTGAAGTCGTCGCTGCCGATAAAGCCGGAATAAGTATATTCGAATGACTCAGGTATCGTTTCGCCATAAGCGATCAATGCGTCTTTCGGTTTCACCGTTACTTCACGAGGTTTGATCTGCATCTTTTCTTTGCGGACAAGCAGGTCGGAACCGTTATGTTTCACGAAGATGGAGATGTTGTAGATACCAGCGTTAACAGGCAGTTCCGGATCACCGTTGTAAGTAATGATCGGAGTATATGTCTGGATACCCTTCAGGTCGGTCAGCTTCACATCGGCTTCTTTGCCGGTTCCGTCGTAATCGAATACCATGTTACCCAGGATCACGTTGAAGTCTGCTTCATTCTTCAGACGCAAGACTTTGAATACTTCCGATTTCAAAGCTTCTTCCTGTCCGGACTCTGCATTGTAGCGGGCAGTGATCGTTACGCCTTCGTCGCCTGTCAATGCTTTCGCACGCAGATACCAGATGCTTTCTACTTTTTCAACCTGGATCAATGCCGGGTTGGATGATTCGTAAACGATCTGGGAACCTTCGGCTATTACGGTCGATCCCTGTTTAACGACTGCATTCAGACGCACAAGGTCGCCCACGATCAACTCGTTCTGTATCGGTGTCCAAACCATTACATAGCTATTATCCGGATATACCTGATAGCGGGCTTTGCCTACGATGGTGATTTCGTAGTTCGGATTTACCTTGTTGAGCTCGGTAATACCGGTCAGTTCGTACGTACCTACAGGCAGAACTCCAGCCGGACGGTTGTTGATAGCCAGGTTCTTGATACGGTTGCCGACAGTAACGGTAGCCGTTGAGTCGAGACTGTTGGCCGATTCATCCAGCTTGAAACCTTCGTAAGAGATAAACTCTTTCTGGATTTCAGCTTTGTTGAATTCAGGATCAGCCGAACCGAAAGCACGTTTGATGGTATCCAGACGGATGATCAGCGGAGCCTTCGCTACTTCCAAACGTACACTGTCGTTCGTCATGGTTCCCGGCACCAGGGTGTTCATGTTCAGTTTATAGTTACGATCCTTCGCTTTATATGGCGGCTCGATTGTCAGATCTTCAGTGATAACCTTGATATGCAAGGTATCGTTGTAAGTTCCTGCGTGAAGGGTATTATCGGCAGCAACCGGCTTAACGACTACTTTCGGCATAAAGTCGATAATGTCGTCAGGAGTAGTTGTTGTCTGATATTTGACATCGAAGCTGGCGAGGCCGCGTTTCTTTTCGGCATCGTTCGGTTCGAATGTCCAGGTCGTATCTTTATCGGCTTCACCATATACGCGGTCTACGATTACTTTCCAGATGGCCAGCGGACGCTGGTTAATCAGGAAGGTTCCGTCGACCGTTTTGAAAGCGTAGTTCAGAGAAGATACTTTGTCTGCATTATCCACCTTGGCGACATACAGGCTGTCTTCTTTCTGGTTCGGTTTCTCACGCTTCAGGTTCACTTCGGTCTTTTCGGTAGCCTTGCGTCCTTCATAATCGAAGTATCCGGCAAGCGGAGCGACTTTGAAACCTCTGTCGCCTTCGGCTGTTGCAGAGATATAATTCACAGCCTCAGCTGCTTTCGAGAAAGCATAGGAAGGAGCCGAAGCAGCCGGTTTTTCCGCTCTCTTCTTCAACCAGAAGTAGCCGTCGGGATTCGGTTCACCATAGATTTTCTGCATAACCTTTACATTCTTATCGGCGACAGGGACTTCCTGGTAAGCATCGAACACAGTGATTGTGATCGTATCCTTCTTTACTTCGTATTTACCGGCAGCGACAGCTTCGATATCATAATTCGACAAGCGATAGGCCACCTGGTTTACCGCTGCGGCAGTCAGTTCGTAGCTGTAGGTTCCGACATCGCTCTTCGGTTTGTTCACCTGAGCAGAGATAGCCGTGTGAGACACTGCCAGATCGTCTCCCCGGAACAAACTTTCCAGTGTCTGATCGTTTTTCAATATGCCTTCAGTAATAACAAGTTTACTGCCAGGTACTGTTGCGATATTTGCATCGTCATACAAACGGGCACTGTCGGGAACAGCCAATCTCAACGGAGACTTCTTAACTGTCAACAAGCCTCTGTCCGGCCAAAGATCAGACCAGATTTGCAAGTCAAGCGTATAGTTGGCAGCCTGTCCGCCACTTAACCCGATCACATAAGTTCCGGGCAAAGAAGTTTTGTCTGCTCCGCCATAAGTCACGTCTGGCAATACATTTACCTGTGAGTTCACAAAGATATCTTTCGTATCTCCATTCACGAATCCGGTAAACACAAAGTCATCAACGGACCAGGGTGTAGTCGGGTTTTCATCACCGTAGAAACGGCTAGTATCGCGGGCAGCAATAGACAATGACGCTTTTTTCACATCCAGTGGACGAGTTAGTCCGGCACCAACACGATTGCTGACAAAGAAAACAAAAGAAGAATTGTCAAAGGAAAAATAATCCGATAGATTATCTAATGCAAAACCTACCGTCTGCCCTCCGTTTACGATTGGTGTCGCAGAGAAACTCAAGAAATCTTTAGCATCTTTATCCTGTTTGAACTGTACTCCATTATTTATGGAAGGCAGCTGGACATCCATCTTCTGACCTTCGCCAACAGTAAGTGACATTGTATATGTGAAACTGGCTTCTGTCAAGCCGGAAACTTCCACAACCGAACCCAAGTCCTGACCATAAGTCATTTCAACCGGATCGTTAGCTGCGAAACTTACGTATATGGTATCAGGTACTGATATCTGTGCCTGCACGATACCGCCTGAAACAAGCATCAGGGGAAGCAGCATAAGCTGCTTCCTCGATGTGAATATTGATTTAATATATTTCTTCATACTAAATTAGTTTTACAGGTTACTTCTTAATGATCTTCACTGATTTGAAGGTTCCGTCTTCCAATGTTACATTGAGCAGATAGATACCTGATCCAAATGACGACAGATCAAGAACAGATCCCGGTTTACGAATAACTTTCTGCAGTGTTCCGTTCATCGACAGCAGTTCAACCTGCTTGATTTCAGACGGAGCAGCAACTGTTACGGTGTTGGTAAACAGTCTCGGATATACATCGATCTGATCCGCCACGACAAGATTCTCATTGCCAACCGACAGATATTCGTCGTCCACAAGGAAAGTCACCACCACCGGTTCAGCCGCGTTATAGTTATTGTTACCATGCTGCATAGCTGTTACCGTTACTGTACCGGAAGTAACCGGAGTCAGTATCCACGCATCGCCGATTTGGTTCACATAAGCAACAGCGTCATTAGACGAATTGAATGTAACCGGAAGTTTACTTGAAGCGGACGCTGTAAGAATCACATCACCGCCTTCTACATCTATTGCAGTTTCCGGACTCCAACTGATCTTCTGGGTAGCCGGAACGATTACATACTTACCGGCGGTATAAGTAACCTCGTAGTTATCGGAAATGTAGTTATCAGCGAATGTGATCGGATAAGATCCGGCATCGGAAGTACGTGTAACAGTAGAACTGATACGCGGAGCAAAGCCGAGGTCTTTCAAAGTTTCACCATTCACGAAACCTGTAGCCGTATAGGTCAGTTCTTCCAGATCCTTACCATAAACTGTTTCTTTGTCATCGGCCTGGATAGACAGAGCCGCCTTGCTTACATTCAGTAAACCGGAAACATAAGTAATTACATAGTTGCGACCGAAGTCCTGAGCAGAATACGGAGTCAGCTTATAAGAACCGGCCTTACCGTTATATGCTTCTACACGAACAACCGGAGCCTGTCCAATCAGGAAGTCTTCGCCGTTCAGGAAGTCGTTCTTATTATAATCGTAAGCATTCGCATAAGCAGGCATTGCATCGCCATACTTGATATCGAAACTGCGGGCAGTTACGACAACCGGCTTCGGAGCGATCACCATCTTGTTCTTAGCTATGTAAGAATAAGTAACCGAACCGAGTGTAGCCTTCACCGTTACGGTATATACACCAGCGTCTGTCGGAGCATCCTGGGTAGAAGGATAAAGCGTCGGAACAGATCCCAACTGGTCGCCTTCGTAATATATGCTGAAGTCTTTCACAGCCTCACCAGTTTCCACGTCGGTTACCTTCACGCTTACAGCTCTCGGGTTACTGTCGTAAATGCTGGTTACATTAGAGATGATCACATTTACTTTGGCTGCATCACCTTCCGGAGCGATCACCTTGATCGTTCCTGTTACAGGAGTCGCATCTTCGTATGTATCGTCGCCATCGGCAAATACGGTGATGGTCACATAGTTGTCACCTTCCGTACGTACATTACCGGTTACGGCATAAACGCCTTTCGCTGTTTCAGACAGGATCACGCGTTCGCGATCGTTGCCCGACAGTTCGTAACGGATATCGTAGATAGACGGTTTACCGTCGGCTTCCGATTTCAGGTAAGCGGATAATTCAACTGTTTCACCAACCGGGATAACCAGATTGCGCTGATCTTCCGGCCATATGATGGTACGGCGGATCTTATCGATCGACAAGGTTCCGTTCTCGTGAGTTATTGCATAATTACGTGCTTCTCCTTCTACCGTGAAGTAGATATCGTATGTACCGCGTGAATCAGATTTAGCATCTGTCGCAATCTTCGGCATCACAGAGAATACATCTGCCAGGTTTTCATATTCATTATTCTTCAGACCGATGTACTCGATTTCAAGATCCGGATTACCACCTCCGTACGGACGATTGTAGCTGCATGCCCGTACTGTCAGCGGAGCCTTTGTTATCGTCAGGCCGGCGTTGACAAGAGTAGCGGCTGAAATATCGAAGTTCGGAAGCAATGCAGCGATCTGTGCAGCAGCCGAAGATGTAAAGCGCAGTTCGTATGTACCGACGTCTGTCTTCTTATTAACTCCTGACAGGTCGAGCCAGCTTGTACGGTTCACTTTATCTGCATTCAGCAATTTGCTGATCTCTGCCTGGAAAGCATCGGATAACTGGCCTGAAACTTCTGCGTATACATCTGCATCTGTCGCTTCTTCGCCATATTCGCGTGTAACGGATACTTTAACCGTTAAGTCGGTTGCTGTCAGCGGAGCCGGAGTAACAGTTACTTTAGCATTTGTTTCACTTGCTGCAAACTTAACACCGATAACCGGAGTAAACAGCTCTTTCGCCATTGCATCGATTGCACGGATCTGGTAGTCGCCTACCGGAGCTGCCGCTTCATAAACGTCTGTATCGAGAGGATCAACTGTTTCAAACAGATCGATCACATTCTTTTCCGCCAGCAATTTCGCTGCATTCAACTTGGGTTCGGTAGCAAAGTTAAGAGCAACTTTCAGGTCTGCCGCCTTCGTTACTTCCGTGCCGTATACTTTTGTATAAGCGTCTTTGGCTGCTTTCACTTCTACTGTAGCCGGAGTAACTTTCAGGTTAGCCAGATCAGCATCCAGCTGGATTTCGAAGTTACCGATAGCAGCTTTTAATGTCGAAGCATCGATGATACGAAGTTTATAATTACCCTGAGTTACATTGTTCTGCACAGAGTCGATCAGGACACTGTTCAATGTATTACCGTGGAACTGTAGTTTATTGTTACGGTACAATGCCCAATGCAGTTTATCGGAACTGAACAATTTGTTCCAACGTGCAGCTGTCATGGCCGGTGTCGGGTTTTCAGGATCTTCCTTAATAGAGACCAGACTAAAGCCGTAATCACTGGCTGCCAGTGTCAGGTTAGTCAGTTCGTATACCGGCTTACCGGCAACGATCGTCCAAACACCTTCCAGCTTTTCTTCACTGAATGTCACAACGACACCCGGAGCAACCACCTTCACTGCCTTGACAGCAGTTACGACATCCGTTCCCGGACCGTCGGTAACTTCAGCTCCTTCGATATGATAAACGAAGGTATAATCGGCAGAGGTCAGTTGGACTGTATAGTCATAGTCGCCAATTACAGGATTGTTCTTATCTAATTGCGCCTTGGTTGTTACCAGACCCACTGTCAATGTGTAATCGCTCTTGATTTTTGCACCATTCAAAGCAACGATATCATCATAGATGATCTGTTCTATCTCATCTTTTGTCGCTTTACCGAACGTGAATGCAGCTTTTGCAGCTGTTTCTTCTTCGGCTGTAGCGGCCAGATAAGTAGGCAGCGTGATAGTGAGTTTACGCTGACCGATCTGTACAGAGTTTTGTACATTATGGAAGTTACTGCCGAATTGGTTATCGAGCAGGAAGTTCGACAACAGGTTCGGATCGAGCACGTCCACTCTGTAACCGTAATCACCGTTCTTCGGCATCGTTTCTGTTTCTTCTGCAGTACAATCGGCAGTTGTCAGCATTACCTTGAACAGGTCTGCCGGATTTTCGAAACATGTATATGCGCTTAGCAAACCTTCGTTAGCAGCCAGGAACTGACTGAGGATATCCGCTTCGATGGCCGCTTTACGTTTTCCATAACGATACGTGATATCCGTCGGGAATGTAAAGACAACCGGAGCTTTGCCCACAACCAGTGTCTTCGGACCTGTTTCTCTTATTTCGATATTATCCGTTACCTTTTGAACGAATGCTACCGAGTAAGTATAAGTCTTAGCTGCTGTTGTTCCTTCTTCTTCTATATTATTGATAGTAACTGTAAAGCTCTTCAGAGGTTTAATGCCGGTCTTAGATACCAGTTCGAAGAACTCTTCGTTTGCCGGATCTTCCAGCACCGCTTTCTTCACAGAGTCGAGCAAAGCGACTTTCGTATTGATGTCATTGTAAGTAACATTCACTTCCGGTAAAGTAAGCGTACGTTTCGCTTTTACTATACGGAGAGCCAGTTTGGCAATCACATCATTACCGTTTTTAGTCAGATGGATGCTGGACGGAGCCGTATAATTTAATGTATAGTATTCCGAGAACTGAGTATTTGCACCCGTAACCACTTCGTAACCATACAAGTCGGAAACCTGCGGATAGCTTTCGCCGGCAATACGTACCGGAACGTCTCCTGTTGAAGTCTCGTTGTTGATCAGATAGGTCTTCACGCCCCAGTTATTCAGGTCGGGAACCGTTACACGGTCAGCACCCGGAGTCAGTATGAAGTCATCCAACAGATCCTGTGCATACTCGTCGGCGGTTTGTCCGAACGGACGTTCCCACAGAGGCAGTTGCACATTGATCGGCAGCGGGTATTCCGCCAGTGACTGACCGTCATCGGTCAACCGCACGGAACGAAGATAAGTAGCCGTCGTATAACCGAACAATTCTATCGGGATGATAACTCCTCCATCCTCATTCGTCACATCGATTTTCTGAATATTATCATTCGGATTGAATACCACTGTATAAGAGTAAATATCTCTACCTATTGCCGGTACCAATGTTACGCTGGAGATATAAGCCCCCTTCATATCCGGGTTCTTCAAAAGCAGGTCGGCCAGGATCGCTTTTTCGATCATGTCATCAGATGCACCTTCTCTCTTGAACTCATACTTATAAAGTTTCACTTTTGCTATCGGACGCGGAGTGATGTTTACAATACCTTCAAATGTGGTAGAGCTATGCGGTTGTCCGTTAACGGTTACTTCCGAGAAGAGAACATCCAGATCCGAACTCAACGTTACCCGGTAAGTCGCACGACCCATATTTTCTCTGATCCGGGTATCGGTAATCTGTACATTCGTTATGTACTCTGCAATGTACGGATTTGCCAGATAGATATATTCGCGTACCTTGTCTGCAACCTGCGTACGGGTCATATCTTTCACATATTGAACGGTATATTCACCGAATGTGAAATCGATCGTCGGACGAGGAACGATGGCAATACTCTTCGAGTAAGTGATCTCGATAGTCGTACCCTTATCGATGACATTGATCCGTTGGTTGGCAGGAGCTTCTATTTCCTGCAAGGTGGCACTCTTCGTAATAATGATCTTATAACCGAACGAATCATCCGTTTCTGCTATCGCATTCTTATTACCCAGATCGTTATTGATCAGGCGGACTACAAATGTTTCATTACCCAAAATTCCTGCATTACGAACCAACAAGTCGCTCTTGATACGGCGGATCACCGCATTCGGAAGCATATCTTTTTCATAAGCGATCTGATAGTTGCCCGGATAAACCAGGGAATGTGTAGTCGGCAATGTGGTTACAAACAACAAGGAGTTATTGAATGTACAAACATTGCCGTTGACTGTCAGATTAGTAGATGAGACATTACCATTTGTTACGAAGTTCAGATCTGTCTTTGTCAGGTCGCCCTGTACAGTCACTTTATATCCCAATAAACTGTTGTCTGCCATACCGGAAGAAACGGTTCCACCGGTCACCTCAACCTGAGGAACCAGACTCTGGTCTACCATATCCGGATTGATATCCTGGATCAGTCGTTTCAGCATGGTAGCCACTGCCGCGTTATCAGTATAATCGCCTATATGGATCGGACTAGCAACGAAGTCTGGCAATTTAACCGACAATGTATTCTTTTCTATAGAAATCGCATTTACGATATCATAACTATGCTGCTGTGTATTAAAGGAAATCGTAGCCCCTCCTACACTGGCCGATACATTATTGCCCTTGCCGTAATTCGGCAGAAGCACTACCCGGTAGCTATATACCGCTCCCGGAGTCAGTCTGCCGGCTGTTACTTCATTACTGAAATTAGTATCGGAATAAACTTTTATCTCAGAGATAAAGTCGGAAGGATTAATGTTGTTACCGATCAGATTCTTCGCCCTGTTCAGATTTGTATTGGCTGCCATCTTACCCAGGCCGCCTACACCTTCTGCAAAAACAGGAAATACTGTGTTGTTGATCGGTTTTTCTTTTACTTTCAGCTTCACTGTCGAGATATAGGAACCGGCAGCCAGCTGTGTACAGTTACTGAGAGAAGGATTAAAGGCAAACTGCTCTGTCGGGGGGAACGTCAGTTGTACGTCGTATTCTCCTGCATCCAGGCTATTATTGCCTGTATATTGTATCGACAAACCGTCTTTAACCAGGAAAACCGAAGCATCAGCAAATGATACCCCGGACATACCTGATACCTGTATTTTGGTATTCAGATCACTAATAGGTGTTCCATAAACATAATTCCCCCAGTTTGCCGGGAAATTCAGATTACCGATAGCCTGCCGGGCTTTGATCTCGACGGCATTTGTTACCACTACCTGCTCATGGTCAAGTGTACCGAAAAGAGTGGCTGGAGTTATATTTCCTGTTCCGATCGCCCGTTCAAAATTCAACGTAACGACACCGGAGGAAGTCACTTTAAAAGTATAATTATAACTTCCTGCTACCAAATCACCAGTCTGGTCGCCGCCTGCCCCTCTGATAGTGACATCGGATATCGTTGCTGTCTGATCACTCTGATCGACAACATCCTGCAATAAACTTTGGATATGGGATTTCAACTGCTCTGCATTTGCGTTACTGGTTCCTTCATAAACTGACAGGACATCTTTTACGGGGACATAAATGTCTGCTGCAACTGCTTGTGTGATATACCCTCCCAATAATAGTACGAATATAAGTAGTCGCCTACTCACATCGATCAAGTATACTTTTTTCATACACAATTATTTTAATTAGTTTATACTTCAATCAATAGCCAGTGAGTGCTTATAATCAAGTTGTATAACATAAATACAAACCCTGACAAAAAACTTAGTCAGGGTTTGTATCCGCTTTCATTCTTCACAGAGCTAGGCGGAAGAATTTATATTTCATTACTTTAGTATTAATACCCGCCTTTTCGCCTTCACAGGTTAATTGGTGTCAGGTAGAGACGCTGCAAGCAACGTCTCTACATCCGCCACGCGGTTATTTAGAAATTATTGATTATAAACTTCTTTATATCAATAGTTATTCATTGTCTTATTTAACGATTGCCTTAACAACTGTTCCGTCTTCGAGAGCTACAACAACGATTCCGGCAGGAGCGTCGAATGTAACATTATCAGAGTTGATCGTTGTGTTAGCAACAGTCTGTCCCAATACGTTGCTGATGATAACCTTCTGGTTAGCAGCATTCAGGATCGTTACCTTACCCTGGCCACCCAGAACTGTTACAGCTGTTGTATTGATAGATTCGTTAGAAACCGGATTATGTTCGTCAGCATCATCGAAGTAGATGTCACCGGTAGAGGTAGCAGTCTTAGATGTTGCGAAGTCATAGAAGTCTTCCGACGGAATCATTTCTTCACCACCTACACATTCGTTGAATGCACGTACACGTGCAGTGTAAGCAGTTTGCGGGATCAGGTTATGAACAGCTATCGATGTTGCAGTTGCAGCAACTTTGTACGATTCTTCACCGTCGAAGTTGATATCATCCTGCCATTCGTAATATGCTGTCGGTAATGAACCTACTTCAGTTCTCCAGTCACCTGTATTGAAGTCGCCACCGTTGATAGGCATACCCTGAACCGGCTTTCTAACCATCCATGTTGCAGGAGTGTCGAACAGATAGATATCGATCTGGTGTTCGTCGGTCTGGAATCCTTCCATCAGGCGGATTGTATACTTAACCGGTTTCGTGATATCTGTAGTCAGTTCCATGTTGTCCATCTGGTGGGCAATCGGAGCATAACCCCAGTTTCTGTCGATCGGCTGAGTATTACCCTGCAGTTCGAAGTTATCTACACTTACCTTAGTTACTTCTTTCTGCGGTTTGCCGGCAGCGTCAGTATATTCTTTAGTTACTTCCAACCAGTAGTTAACTTTGTTATCACGGTGGATAACATCACCTGTTGCGTTGAACAATTCAACCCAGATAGTCTTGCTTGCATCGTCGGCACGTACTTCAGACATGAATACATCTTCAGAAGTGTACTTCGGAGTGAAACGACCTACAGCAACCTGATAATACTGAGCACCCGGAGTGGCTGTCCACTTGATACGAGCATCGCTACCACCAACGTCACCTGGTTCCATATCTTTGATATATGGCATTTCAAGACCAGCGGTAAATGCTAACGGCAATGTTTTCTGTACATCACATACAGCAGACAGAGACAGTTCATTTTCTACATCGCAAAGATCTTCTACGTTCGGAGTCGAGCGAACATCGATCTTAGCAGCTACGTCACCACGAAGAACATTGTTCACCAGGTCGTTTGCACCACCCTTGAAAATATAAGGAGCTTCTTCTGCAGTTGCAGCCAGTTCCATAGACTTTTCACGGATGAACAGTTTCACTTCTTTTGCTTTGTTTGTTCCGAATGTGAACAAGTCAGAAGCACTCAGCAAGTTGATTTCCTGTTCTACCTTAGGATCTGTATCATTAACAGTAGTACCGTAATGAGGCAGGTCACGACCCTGGATATAGAATACAGAATCTTTAGAAGCGCCACCATTTACAACACCGAACTGGAATGCTTCGATCTTATTCTTACCAGCAGCGTCAGAGCTGAACCATACTTCAGGAACTTTCACGTCACCCTTGATAGTTGCAGTCAGCGTATCGGTAATATTAACTCCGTATGGAGCCCAGATACCGAAGTGTTTCCACTTTTCATCTTCAAATGTCAGATTATGTTTGTAATCATCCAGATCGAAGAAGTATACACGGTTCCATCTTTCAACATCAGCACCATGCTGTTGCGGAGCCAGACGGATAGAGTCTTTCGCATAGTAGCGAGCCCACATACCCTTTTCAGCACCACTAGTGATCGTATCGATAGTCATTTCAATACCGTCGCGATCTTTCGGATCGAACTTAGCAGAAACAAGAGCCAATACTTCACCATATTTGTTCGGAGAGATCTGAACCGTAGTACCTACTGTATCAACTTTTCCATAAGGTATACCATTCAGGTCGGCAAGAACTGTTACTTCATAATCGAATGCACCTTTCTTGTTAGAGAATACGTCCATATCGACCGGATCAACGATATTCAAACCGGAGATGATGAACTGACCGTCGCGTACCGGATAGCAAGTATTTACATAACGAGTCTTGTAATCCTTACGGAAGATTTCGTTATAGATCAAGTTCGGAGCAGGAACCCAATTGCCTTCAGAGCCACCTATGCTACTATAGTTTGCATTCGGATAACCACCACCGCAATCATTGCAAGAACCGAACTGCTGTGTCAGGAATGAATAGAAGCTAGTGTATGAACCGATGATCTTATCTGCATTCATGGTAGTCATCAAACCTCTGTCAGTAGTACCGAATGTGTAGAACTCGTTCCACCCCTTCTTGTTAGATGCAGTTGCACCGAACTGAGCTACGTGGTTGAATACGTTAGGTGTTCCCTGCATGCAGCAGTAATCCCAGTATTCTTTTTCAATCGGAAGCAGGTTTACATCGTTGTAAGGTACATATTTAACAGTCATATCGAGACCGTTTTCTTCTACGTACTGTACAGCATAGTCATTATCCAGGTCAACCTTGTAAATCAAAGTATCGCCTGTGCTCATACCGATAAATTTGCCGAATGTAGCGCCGCTATATTCTTCGATCGGTTTTTCCTGAGTACCTTTCTTCACATATACTTTCGCAAAGTCAAGGCTTTCACCTGTAAATACGAATGCATTTGTATGATAAACGGCATCGTCAAAGCTTTCATCTTTAGCGAACTGTTCTTTGAAGACCTTGATAGAAGCGACTGTTCCGCCAGGAACATCCGGTTTCAGGCCTGTAGCAAAGATCTTAACCGTGTGAGGTCTTGACTCATATTTGTAACCATCCCATTCGTCGTAAGGAGCGAAGAAGAAGTCTTTGCGATCGATACGTTCGAAATATTTCAGGAATTCAGAGCTCAGAACACCCATAGCGTGGCTCAACAGAGACTGATCAGTATCCTGGAACCATACGAATGTATTGTTACCGAAAATCTTGATCGGGCCTTCATAAACTGCACCACCCATCTTATCCATGAGATCCTCAGCCGAGTAAGTATAAGTCGTACCTGAAAGTACATCCTCATTTACATTATATCGTGCAACAGAGGCATCATAAACCAGGCGCGGAGCCAATGTATATGTTTCATTTACATATTTAGATTCGTCGTCACCAATGTTGACATCACCACGGTGATATTTGAAGATAGCATTGATGCTAACAACATCCTTGTTGATATTACCATCGCAATCGATAAGATCGACATCTGCATAAGAGCCGATTTCTTCTGGCCAGTCTTCGATATAACAATCCGGACAACCATGTTCTTCCAACCATGATTTCCAATCTTCATAGCTAGATCCAGAAACAGACATCGGCAGATAACGTCCCCAGTAATAAGTGGAATCTTTCTTATTTTCATCGTTGATAAATACGATCTTCCATCCCTTAATGTTCACGTCGTCGTCATAACGGCCTGTTGAATGCTTCGGAGCTTTAGTGCGATTTTCCAGAGTGAAACCACCGAACAACTCTTCCGGCAATGTATAATTGTCTGTACGACCAACAACCGAGTTGAAGTAAGGTAAGTTCTTGAAGCTGATCTTTGCAGTCTTATAATCCAGATATTCATCGAAGTGCAGATCGTTCAATTCGCTATATTCAGGAACAGAAGTACCCTGAAGTTCGTAACGAGCCGTATCTGAAGCTTCAGCTGTGATAGTAGACCAGATATAGTCAGATTTTTCAAATGCTTTTACTTCCTGCGGAGCGAAGTAATAGGTGAAACGAGCGCTCGATTTGCAATCACGATCGTCGCTGGCATCTGTCTGAACGAAGAATTCACGAGGAATCAGATAAGTTACTTTCTTATCTACACCAGGTGTACCTTTTCTAACGACCTTAATTGGAGAACTTGTTGCCAACTCATCCAAAGATACCCAACCCTGAACTTTTGTCATATCATCTTTCTGAGAGATTTCCATCATATCAACGATAAACGGATACTCGACGTTCAGTTCATAATATGCCAATTCTTCTTTTGAGTTTTGAGCTTGAGTCTGATCGATAAACGCCAGCATATCACGATTTGCTCCACCAAAAGTTGCAGTATACTCATTGTTAGCCTTGCTGTTCTTATACAATGTATTCCACAACTCTACAGTCGTTGTCAATGTATCAGGAGCGCAAGAAGTATTACGTCCGGCACCAGCGTTGAATACTTTTGTATTTGCAGCACTGAAGTCTACATTCGGGCGATTGAAAGCCAATCTTGCGTTTGTAAACACTGTCAACGGTTCTGTGTTCTTTGAACCTGTAGATTCAACGGCATCATCAGCAACAGATTTAGCACCTCTGAACATAACAATGATCATCTTGTTATCCAAAGAGCCCTGCTGCCATGAACTAGGATTTGTATTATCGGCATCAGAAACATGCGCTTTAATGTGATGCGTATGGGCTGTAGCCACTTCATGATTACTGGCAGTGAAAACTGCACGGTCGCTAACCATCTGACCTACTAATGTGCCTGCCAGATCATAAACATATACGTCATATGTCCAGTCGATCTTACGGTTTACCAAATCCGTATTACCAAAAGCACGGATATCCATCTCCACGCTTTCAACACCTGTCAAGCCTTTTGTGCTATACAGGAAGTCTACACGTGAACTGGCTGTCTGGTTCTGGTAAACACCTAAACCGGTATTGCCTTTATCATCTGTAAATTTCAGATATTCGGCAGTGTTCATTTCTTCGTGATTCTTAATATCCGAATAAGCCATTTCCAGATACTTTCCGGTGAAAGGCTTCAGATAGTTAGGAGCATCACTGTTATCCAGGTTAAAGAAAGTAACAAAAACACCATTCATTAAACCTGCATTCATCTTTGTGAAGTCAATCAACGACTCATAGTTTCCATAAGAAGTCGAATTAGCTTCCCAATGATCGTGAACGTTCACCTTGTCAATCGGCTTCAAATGAGTCGAGCCTGTTATCAGACCTGTCTCATTCTCCCACGCAGTTTCAGTGTTCACTGTTTCATACCACTTAGCCTTAATATTGGCATAGTCCGGATCCGCTGCGTTCAGCATCGGAGACAAGCCATAAAAAGCCATAGCACATAAAAGAGCGGCCGACCCGCCTTTTACCAAAGTACTTTTTCTCATACGTAAAACATTTAATTAATAAAATTATGATCTATACTCAAATTGATTATTTTGATCTCATTTAGCCTCTCTCCGCTTATTTCAACCGCCTAAACCCGTAGGACACAAGAAAAAGCATTTTAACGGAACTGTTAAATGCCTGTATATCGGCATCCTTTTTACCCGCCGATTACCGATTTGACGAGCTAAAACGTTCCTTTTTTCTAGTCAGTCGTTTAAGATTCTTTTACTTTTGTAACAAGAAGTGGCTATTTGGTCCTTATTTCTATATCGTGCTGATAAGAAAGCAGATAGAAAAGTGAAAAAAGTTCTGAAAAGAGTTGCAGGTTCAAAAGGAATGCGTATTTTTGCTGCATAAAAAAAAGGAACGTTTTTTTTAGTCAGTCCAAATCACAGCTCCTCAGATAATTATCAAAGCATACAGACAATCAGGAATAGTTGTTAAATAGAAAAAAAACGGTCTCTCTCCGGCTGCTAAAACGCCTATATAATAACGTACACGTACTTTAATATTAATAAATTCATATCCAAAATTCACCAATCGTTCTGGCCGCATATTTTAATATTTATAGGATTTATATAATCATAGCCTTCGCGCCCTTTCAATTTCAAACCATCAGTAGACTAAAACAGATCGTTTTACAAATTACCTGTTGTTTAATACAAATCCCTTTCGTACTTTTGTAAGCTACTAGAAGGATAAAAATGAAACAGTATTTAGAATTGCTAGATCGCGTATTAGCCGAAGGAGTCAAGAAGGAAGACCGCACAGGAACGGGTACACAAAGTATCTTTGGCCACCAAATGCGATTCAATCTGGAAGAGGGATTTCCTCTCCTTACGACCAAGAAGCTACATCTGAAGTCTATCATATACGAACTGCTCTGGTTCTTACAGGGAGATACGAATGCAAAGTACCTGCAGGATCACGGTGTACGTATCTGGAATGAGTGGGCGGATGCCGACGGGAACCTCGGACATATCTACGGATTCCAGTGGCGTTCATGGCCAGACTACAAAGGCGGTTCTATCGACCAGATCAGCGAAGCCGTCGAGACGATCAAACACAATCCCGACTCACGGAGAATCATTGTCAGTGCCTGGAATGTGGGCGATCTCGATAACATGAACCTTCCACCGTGTCATGCTTTCTTTCAATTTTATGTAGCGAACGGACGTCTGAGTCTGCAAATGTATCAGCGCAGTGCCGATATATTCCTCGGTGTTCCTTTTAACATCGCTTCCTACGCTTTACTTTTACAAATGATGGCACAAGCCACAGGACTTATTGCCGGTGATTTCGTTCACACGCTGGGTGATGCCCATATATACAGTAATCATCTCGAACAGGTAAAGTTGCAGCTTACCCGTGAGCCGCGTCCCCTTCCCCGGATGGAGATTAATCCGGATGTAAAAAGTATCTTCGACTTTAAGTACGAAGACTTCAATCTGACCGGTTACGACCCGCATCCGCACATCAAAGGAGAAGTGGCGGTCTGAGGGTTCGACAACCAGTAATAGAATATAAACAGACTATATAAATCGATAAGTTTATGAGTACAATTTCAATCATCGCTGCCATAGCAGAAAACAACGCTATCGGTAAAAACAATAAATTGTTGTGGCGTCTGCCAGCCGATATGAGACGTTTTAAAGATTTGACGACAGGACACGCCGTGATCATGGGACGTAAGACATTCGAGTCGTTGCCGAAAGGGCCGCTTCCCAACCGCAAAAATGTAGTCCTGACTACTTTGCCGGAAGCAGGATTTGTAAATTGTTTCGCTTGCGAATCAATGGGTGCAGCATTAGATATCTGTGAGAAAGAAGATGAAATATTCATTCTGGGTGGTGCATTGGTTTATCGCCAGGCATTGCGTATAGCAGATAAGATGTACATCACACGCGTACACGGAGAGTTTAAGGATGCCGACACATTCTTCCCTGTGGTAAACTGGGATATGTGGGAAGAAGTGGAACGTCAGGAGTTTCCTGCCGACGCGAAGCATGCTTATCCGTATACCTTCCTTACCTATAAGCGTAAGAAATAACAACGATCAAATAAGAATAGCAGGGAACATACTTCTCTGCTATTTTTTTCACCCTCGCGATTTCAGCATTCATTTACTGCCATAACCTGCAGGATATGTGCCTCTTACGACATGAACTCACCTCCTATTTGTGCTGTCATCGTGCGTTCATAACGCCTTCATTTGAAAATTCATCTCTTAACGAAGATACTACCTATTAGTAATCACATAAGCATAAACTACAACAAAACACACTTACCACTAAGATGAAAGTAGACACTCATTAATCTTTCGCCAACTGCCAAAAGATCTTTTTCCTATTGCCGAAAGATTATTTGACAGTTGGCAAAATATTGTTTGGTAGTTGTCAAAAGACTACTAGGATACTACTTTTGTACTAAGTATCAGGCTATTCTTTGCTAAAAGGTCACTCCTAAAGGTATAATATAGACCTTTAGGAGAGGTCGGATTGTTCACAACTGTCTATACACGAAAGTTCACATTCCATACCTGAAAGCTAAATGAAACCCACATGAAGCCCGAAAGCGGAGCGGGTTCAGATTTATACCCATTAAATATCAAGAGACAGAAGCCGACATGAAGTCATGAATGCCTATTGGGGTATTTTTTATTTACTCCTTATTAACAAAGAGTTTACAACTTTTTACCTTTTCTTTGTATCTATATAGGAAAGGACGTTGTTTAATTAGTAAACTCAGTAAGATATGAAGATAAGAGCGATTATTATTTCTGCCCTGATACTGTGTTGCGTTTCTGCAGCCATCGTATATACCCGGGCAGCACAACCCAAAGGCGAAAGTAAAATGATTACCGAAGCATTACAAGGCAAAAATACGCCACAACTGATCAAGGCATTGATCAGCAGCATGAAAGACAAGATGGAAGTAAACGAAGACGAGTTTCCGGCTCTTATCAAAGAGGTGGAGAACTATGCGGCCGACTGCACAGATACGGCCTCGGTAGCCGTATTGCATTCGATGATAGCCGAAATGTATAACTTCTACTACACGCAGAACCGTTGGACGATCGGACAGCGTACCGACCTCGTCGGATATGTGCCCGAAGATATCCGCGAATGGACGACCAACCTTTTTACCCAAAAGATCAAGGAGGAACTCGCCGCCTCCCTGCAACCGGCAGAGTTGTTGCAACAAACACCGGTGGCGGAATTCAAGGCGATCCTGACGGAAGGCAAGAACACGCCTGCCCTGCGCCCTACCTTATACGATTTCCTGGCGTTCCGCGCATTGGAGATTGCTCCTACCACAGAGCTGTATGAAGAATTGCTGGCTTATCTGAATACGCAACCGGACAAGAAAGCGGTCGTGCTTGCTTCGCTGGATTACCTGCGGTTCAAATACAACCGTCTTTATGAAGAAAAAGAACAGAAAGAATATGTGTCGGCACTCGACAGTCTGCTCAAGATATATGGGGATAAGGATTATTCCGTTGAAATCATAGCAGCCAAACTGAATGCCATTTCAAGTGTTTACGGCAGAAGCAGCCAGGCGGAAACGGACTCGATACAGACAGTCGTTTACAATCTGGGCAAGGAAACCATCGCACGTTTCCCGAACTACGAACGTATCGGTCTGATAAAAAACAGATTGGAAGATATGCAAAACCCTGTGCTGTCGGTCAATACCAACAATACGGTTTATCCCGGCAAAGGGTTGACGCTTCGTCTGAATTACAGGAATATTCCGCGTATCGACGTGCGTATTTACAAGAGCTTGAAGACGCCTCAGCAAACATTAGTCTACACTTCGGATAACAATACGTTGGGAGCACTGGTCAAAGAGGTTACTTTCTCCCTCTCCGCACCCAATACTTATACAAGCGTAGACACCAGTCTCGTTATCCCGATGGATCAGATGGGACTGTATGAATGTGTCGTTTCGGCTCCAGGCATTAAAGAAAAAACAAACAACCTGTTCAGTGTCAGCCGACTGGCAGCCGTTTCGCGCAATACGACTTCGGGAAGCACCGAAGTGCTGGTGACGGATTATCTGAGCGGCAAGCCGGTAAGCGATGCTTCCGTTATCTATTATTCGGGCAAACGCAACAGCATGCAGAAACAAGGTACGGTTCAGACAGACAAAGACGGTCTCGCTACCTTCCCGAAGAAAGGCGACCAGATGGCGTTTCTGGTTTCCCGTCCGGGAGACGAATCGCCGATGCTGACTCCGCTTTACCCATACTGGGACAGGGATACGGAAAAGACACGTCCGCAACTGGCGTTATTTACCGACCGCGGCTTGTATCGTCCCGGACAAACGGTTTATTTCAAAGGGATTGCTTACATGAACAATACCAATGAGCCATACGCCGTAGAAGGGAAAACCTACAAGGTCGTGTTGCGTGATGCCAACTGGAAAGAAGTGAGCACCAAGGAATTTAAGACAAATAAGTTCGGTTCTTTCAACGGTGAATTTACGTTGCCTCAGCAAACGCTCAACGGCACCTTTACGTTGTCTACCGAATATACGAATCTTGGCGTGCGGGTGGAAGAATACAAGCGTCCTTCTTTCTTCGTCGAACTGCAACCGATTAAGGGAGAGATTACTTTCGGCGACCGGGTAACGATCAGCGGGAAAGCGCAGACCTTCTCGGGAGTGGCACTGCAAAGCGGTGAAGTAAGCTATCGTATCAACAAAGCTCCTTTCTGGTTACGTAGTTATTCCAGAAACCTGTCCCGCGATCAGGTGGCAGAAGGGAAAACAACAGTCGGCAGCGACGGGACATTCTCTTTTGAGTTCCGCCCCGAAAAGACGACCGAGAATTACAACTTCTTCCCCTACCAGAGTTATGTAGTGACGGCCACCCTGACCAATAGCAACGGAGAGACGCAGGAAGCGACTTATACTTTCCAGGTAGGCGAAAGCAGTATCATCCTGAGTATGGATTTCCCCTCGATTGAAGTCAACAAAGACTCGGTAAAACCGGTCGTGCAGGCACAAACGTTGAATGGGGAACGAATCACTGTGGAAGGCACTTATTCGATTTATAAACTCAGTAACCGGCAAAAGGACATCGCAGAAGCGCTTCCTGAAATGAAAGAAGTCGAGCGGGTCGACACCGGTACATTCATTACCGGCAAGGCGATGGATAACGAGCTGTTCAGAAAACTTCCGTCGGGCGCTTACCGCATCAAGCTGGAAGCCAAAGACTCGCAAGGCCGTCCGGCTACGGAACAACGGGATATACAGTTGTATAGCCTGCGGGATAAACGACCACCCGTATTCAGAGACATCTGGTTGGTAAACGAAAAGATAAACTGCCTGCCGGGTGAAGAAGCGCGCGTCCTGTTCGGTACGTCCCTCAAAGACACGCACGTATTATATGAACTATACCAGAACGGCAAATGCATCCTGCGCAAACAAGAGGTGTTGAATAACGAGAACCGTCTTTTCCGCATCCCGTTCCTCGACAGTTACGGTGAAGGCGTAGTGGCTAGTTTTACCTTTGTAAAAGAAGGCAAATTATATACGACTCAATCACAGATCAAGAGACAGGAGCCGGACAGAAAGCTGACAATCAAGCCCGTCACCTTCCGCGACCGTCTGCTGCCGGGTAATAAGGAAAGCTGGAAGTTCCGCATATTGGATGCCGATTCTGTTCCCGTTACAGCAGAGGTATTGGCAAGCATGTATGATGCTTCACTGGATAAGATATTACCGTTTAACTGGTACTTCAATCCCGAACGCTCTGTCTACCTGACAGCTCCGACATTCCGGATCGGTACAGGCATGGATAACAGAGTCAGTTACGAAAACGGGGATGTGAACCGGATGAAAGTCCCCGAATACCAATACGACCGGCTGAACTGGCAAGGATTGATGGATATCCGCAGATATAGAGGTGGCATCATGATGAAATCGTCTGCTGCCCCGATTATCGCTGAAGAAGAAGTAGCAGAAGCACAAGTAGAAAGCTACTCGCGTGCCGGCGGCATGCTGGCAGAAAACACCGTAGAAGCCTATGCCGACAGGATTGCCCAGGATAGTGATGACAGCAACAGCCAGCCGGAAGCGTTGCCCGTTCAGCAAATGCGGGAGAACTTCAATGAAACAGCTTTCTTCTATCCGTCCCTGCTGACAGATAAAGAAGGAGACGTCATGATCGAGTTCGTCCTGCCGGAAAGCAATACGACCTGGAAATTCCAGGCGTTGGCTAATACGGCCGATATGAAATACGGCAAGCTGAGCCGCGAAGTGATCAGCAGCAAGCCGCTGATGGTATTGCCGAACCTTCCGCGTTTCATGCGCCAGGGAGACGAAGTGACCATCAGCACGCAGGTGATCAACAACTCGAAAGAGACGGTCGAAGGACGGGTAAGCCTGGAATTGTTCGACCCGGCAAACAACCAGCCGGTGATCTGCCTGACCAAGTCGCAAAAGGCGTTTACCTTAGCTGCCGACAGCATAACGACTGCCTTCTGGACATTCCGCGTGCCGGAAACGACCAATCTGATCGGTTGCCGCATCGTAGCCGACTCCGAATTAGGCAGCGATGGCGAACAACACCTGATCCCTGTCCTTTCCAACCAAATATTGGTGACGGAAAGCCAGCCGTTCTACCTGATGGGAGATAATGAAAAACGTATCCGGCTCTCAGGCAGCCTGAAGCCGTTCCGTACGACACTGGAACTGACGGCCAACCCGATCTGGTACGCCATCCAGGCATTGCCAACCATCACACAGCCGGACAACGATGATGCCATCTCCTGGTTTGCCTCATATTACAGCAACACGCTGGCAAGCTCAATCGCAACGGAGAATCCGCGGATACAGCAAGTCATCAACCAATGGAAGGCACAAGGCGGAACAGCCGAAACGCTTTACTCCAACCTGGAAAAGAACCAGGAACTGAAAAGCATCCTGTTGCAGGAAACTCCTTGGGTGATGGCTGCCGACAACGAGACGGAGCAGAAGCAACGCCTGTCGCTGCTGTTCGACATCAACCGGGCACAGCAACAACGTGCACAGGCTTTGCAACATTTGCTCGACCTGCAAACGGACGAAGGCGGATGGAGCTGGTTCAAAAACTA
Organism: uncultured Parabacteroides sp.; assembly: GCF_905196875.1. GTDB lineage: Bacteria > Bacteroidota > Bacteroidia > Bacteroidales > Tannerellaceae > Parabacteroides. The sequence goes on from NZ_CAJJWO010000012.1 coordinate 74,901, forward strand.
TTATCCCAGCCGCCAGATCACATTGTTTATCCTGCAAGGCATGACGCAACTGATTGAAATGAACGCCGCTCCCTTCGGCAACGACGAGAAGGTGATGCAGATGAAAGCCCTCAAATACCTGGATAAGGCAATACAGGATGATTACAAGCTGCTGAAAAAGAACAACAAGGACTGGCAGAACTACGAACTGACAGATATCCAGCTGGAATACCTGTTCGTACGCAGTGCTTACCGCGATATCCCCGAACTGGGCGATGCCCGCGAAGCTATCCGTTTCTACACCACCCGGGCTGAAAAGACCTGGAGTAAACAATCATTAGCCGGCAAAGGCGAAACCGCCCTATTGATGTACCGCAACGGTAACAAAGCAGTAGCAAACGATATCCTCGCCTGGTTGCGCAAAACGGCAACGACATCGGCAGAACAGGGCATGTACTGGGCGAACAACCGGAGAGGCAACAGCTATTTCACCTCTCCCATCGACACTCATTGCCTGCTGATGAAAGTATTCGACACGTTCGCACCGGATCAGAAAGAGACAGACCGCCTGAAACAATGGCTGCTGAACCAGAAACGCACTCAGAACTGGGAATCGGTAACGTCTACTGTCAATGCCATCTATGCGTTGGTTCTTACCGGAAGCGACTGGCTGAACGACGACAACACCTGCATCGTGGACTGGAACGGCAAGACATACAGCACCGCGGAAGGCGAAACGGCCACCGGCTATCTGAAAGTAGTGCTACCGGGAGAAAAAACAGTTTCTTCCGAAAGGAATTCTATTTCCATCCGAAAGGAAGGAAACGCGCCTGCCTGGGGAGCCGTCTACGAACAGTACTTCGAGAACATCAATAAAATAGATAAACAGAAAGGTGTGCTCAACGTAGAAAAGAAACTGTTCATCGAAAGCAACAGCGGCAGCGGCCTGCAGATCGAACCGGTAACGGAAAAACGCCCACTTCGCATCGGCGATAAAGTGATCGTCCGTCTGACGATCCGCACCGACCGGGCAATGGATTACGTATTCCTGAAAGACCTGCGCGCAGGTTGCTTCGAACCCGCCAACCAGCTTTCGGGCATGATGTTCAGCGACGGTGTATCTTATTACCAGTCGCCGACGGATGTTTCCGAAAACTTCTTCTTCGGTTCGTTGCCGGAAGGAACGTTCGTAATCGAGTATCCGGTCTACGTAACCCGCAGCGGCGAGTATGCCGGGGGAATCAGTACAATTCAATGCCTGTACGCTCCCGAGTTCGTTTCGCATACAGAAAGTGAGACAATCTCTGTCAATTTTTAATTCTAATTTTCTATCTTTGTAACATAAACAATAGCTAAATAAAAAGTAAAATGAAACAGATTATTTTTATTTTTATGGCAATCCTGCTTGCTACAGGAATGGCTTCTGCTCAGAAAAAAGCAGTTATTTCTGCAGATCAAACCTCTCACGACTTTACACAAATCAAAGAAGCCGACGGAAAGGTATCCACTACATTTGTAGTTAAAAATACAGGAGAAGCCCCACTGGTTATTACCCGTGTAATCGCTTCCTGTGGATGTACGACTCCTGAATGGACTAAAGAACCGATTGCTCCCGGTCAGACCGGAGATATTAAAATAACATACGATCCGAAAGGACGACCCGGCCCGTTCTCTAAAACTATTTCAGTTTACAGCAACGGTAAAACCGGAAGTTTTATTCTGACCATACGGGGAGAAGTCATTTAATTTACAACTAGCAAAACTAAAAACAAAGAATGCTGAATATGAAAAGACTGGGCTTTATTCTATGCTGCATATTCCTGATAACAGCTAATATGGCGGCACAGAACGGAGCTCAGATAAGTGCAGATGAACTGACCTACAACTTCGGTACTATCGCTGAAGCGGATGGATTGGCCAGTCATACTTTTGTTATTAAAAATACGGGAGACGGTCCACTGGTCATCACTCGTATCACCGCTTCTTGTGGCTGCACACAACCGGAATGGACAAAAGAACCTATCGCCCCGGGAAAGACCGGAAACGTAAAAGTGACCTATAATCCCAAAGGACGTCCTGGCCCGTTCTACAAAACGATCTCCATATTCAGCAACGGTAAAAAAGGCAGTTATACACTGGCTATCAAAGGGAACGTGACACCGAAACCGCTTCAGCCTACATTTATATACCCTTATTCCATCGGCGATCTGAAAATGCAGACCAAAACGGTTCTATACAGCAGTATCCGTCCGGATGAAACATTAGGGGAAAAGATCAGTGTGAAGAACGAAGGAAAAACAACTCTTACGATCCACCAAGGTAAAGTACCCAACTTCCTGACCGTCGAAATTCGTCCTACCCAGCTGGCACCGGATGAAGTCGGCGAAATTACTTTATTGATGGATGCCAAGGCTACCAAAAGAAAAGGGCGGGTTACAACTGAGATACCTTTAACGATTGAAAGCATAGGACAAAAAGAAATTTCAGGGAAAGTGCACGTAGCAGCCAATATAATTGATAACTTTGGAAAATTATCGGCTGCAGAGAAGGCACAAGCTCCTGTTGCACAGCTATCGGGTACTTTACTCGACTTCGGGAAATTACCGGAGAAAGGTGGTTTTATTCCTCTGATCGGAGGTAAAGTGACCGGAACTGTCGATATTACCAATACCGGAAAGTCGCCGCTTCTTATCCACAGCATCAGTTGCGATAATGAATTGGTGGATATCTCCGGAGGTAAAAAAGAAATTAAACCGGGAACGACTGCTACCTATAAGATTTCGGTTCGTCCACGAGAAATCAAGACAAAACTGGAAGCGCTTATCAATGTGGTATGCAACGACCCGAACGGCCCTGTTCGCCTTATAAAAGTAACAGCAGAAAAATAATAAGTCAATTATTCGATGTGCCAATACTGAATGTGTTTTCTGATTGGCATATTGACATATTGGCACATTAAATAATTATTATTTATGGAACATCCCGAAAACGACGATCTTTACAGAGGATTAAAGGTAAACAAGGGAGTAGCCGACGTACCGACTGTAAACCCGTATCTCAAAAGACCTCAACGTAAAGCATATACCCCTTCCGAATTTGTAGAAGGGATACTGAAAGGAAATATAACCATCCTCAGCCAGGCAGTGACCTTGGTTGAAAGTGCAAAATATGAGCATCAGCAATTAGCTCAGGAAATCATCGAAAAATGTCTTCCTTTTGCCGGTAAATCGGTTCGTATCGGTATTACCGGAGTACCCGGTGCAGGAAAGAGTACCTCTATCGACTCATTCGGTATGCATCTGATCAAAGAAGGACGTAAATTGGCTGTACTGGCCATCGACCCGAGTAGCGAACGCTCCAAAGGAAGTATCCTGGGAGATAAGACCCGTATGGAAGCTTTGTCACGCGAAAAGAATGCATTCATCCGCCCTTCGCCATCGGCAGGTTCGCTGGGTGGTGTGGCACGTAAAACACGTGAAACGATCGTTTTGTGTGAGGCTGCCGGTTTCGATACCGTATTCGTAGAAACAGTAGGTGTCGGACAAAGCGAAACGGCCGTACATTCAATGGTCGACTTCTTCCTGCTTATCCAACTGGCTGGAACAGGGGATGAACTGCAAGGTATCAAACGCGGTATCATGGAGATGGCAGACGGTATCATTATCAATAAAGCAGACGGCGATAATATCGACAAAGCGAATCTGGCCGCTGCACAGTTCAGAAATGCCCTGCATCTTTTCCCGCCCGCAGATTCCGGATGGTTCCCCAAAGTATTGACCTACTCAGGTTATTACAATATCGGGATCAAGGAAATCTGGGATATGGTAGGCGAATACATGGAGTTTACAAAGAAAAACGGCTACTTCAATTACAAACGGAATGAACAGGCCAAGTACTGGATGTATGAAAGTATCAACGATACATTACGTGAAACATTCTATCATAATCCTGCCGTTGAAGGCATGCTGATACCGACAGAGCAACAGGTGTTAAACAACGAGATCAGCTCATTTGTCGCAGCTAAACGAATGATGGATTTATTCCTGGATAATTTATCGAAAAAATAAGATATAACCTAAAACGAATAACCCCCGCCAGATTGCTATCCGGCGGGGGTTATTTATTTCTGACAACTCATGTTTAGATGGAAGACACACGAAGTGTATTCAATAAATCACGGTTGATCGGTTTATCATTCTTAATAGCCTTGGAGAACGGTACGTATACGATCTGGTCATTCTGTATCCCCATCATCACGTTACGCTGATCGTCCAGTAACGCATCGACGGCACCGACTCCCATGCGGGTTGCTAGGATACGGTCCTGTGCCGTAGGCGATCCGCCACGCTGCAAGTGTCCCAGGATAGAGACACGAACATCGAACTGAGGATATTCATTCTTTACACGTTCGGCCACCCCCATTGCACCGCCGGTTACTTCACTTTCGGCAACCAGTACGATACTACTGTTTTTTGACTTACGGAAACCATTTTCGATCATTTCCGCCAACTGGTCCTTCTCCATAGATATTTCCGGGATGATCGCAGCTTCTGCACCTGAAGCAATCGCACCGTTCAATGCGAGAAAGCCTGCATCTCGTCCCATCACTTCGATAAAGAACAAACGATCGTGAGAAGTAGCTGTATCGCGGATCTTATCCACACATTCCATGATAGTATTCAGGGCTGTGTCGTATCCGATCGTAACATCCGTACCATACAGGTCGTTATCGATCGTACCCGGAACACCGACTATCGGATAATTGAATTCCTGTGCAAATATGCGGGCTCCAGTCAATGTACCGTCACCACCGATGGCGATCAATGCATCGATACCCTCTTCCACCAACTTATCGTATGCCTGCTTACGGCCTTCAGGAGTTTTGAACTCCATACAACGAGCTGTTTTCAATATTGTTCCACCACGCTGGATAATGTTACTTACATTCTGAGTCTTGAATTCTTCAATTTCACCTGTGATCAATCCTCTGTAGCCTCGAAAAATACCTTTAACCCTAATCCCGTTATAAATAGCGGAACGCGTCACTGCACGGATGGCAGCGTTCATTCCGGGAGCATCACCTCCGGACGTTAAAATGCCAATACATTTAATAGTAGACATAGCGTCTTTATTTTATATTATTCGCGGCAAAAATAATAATTATTTGCCAACATTCTTTCATTTTCTCTGAAACTTAATGAAATCTTAATCATTCTATCAACGCCCGGCATTCAGTTCCTGAATACGGACAGCCACCTCTTCCATCAACCATTTCGGAGTGGATGTGGCTCCACAAACGCCTACCCTGCGTACTCCGGCCGGAAGCGGTTCGGTAATCTCCTTCACTTCCGAAATGAAGATCGTGTTGGGATTTGCCTTACGACATTCTTCCAGCAACATCTTTCCGTTCGAACTTTTCTTCCCGGCTACAAAATAGACCCAGTCATGGCTGGATGCAAAAGCTTTGATATTGGGAAGACGATTGGCTACCTGGCGGCAGATTGTATCGTGATATTCAAAGCGGACATTTTCAGCTCTACGCTGTTCTATCTCTTTCACTACTTTACGGAAACCGTCGAGCGATTTGGTCGTCTGGGAGAACAGGCAGATATCACGGTTAAAATCCAGACGATCCAGGTCTTCGATCTTTTCCACGACGATGGCGGTTCCTTCCGTCTGTCCGACAAGACCGTTCACTTCGGCGTGTCCTTTCTTTCCGTATATGACCAGTTGCGTATTGTTGATACGGGTTTCCTGATAACATTTATGTATTTTACGTTGTAATTGAAGAACTACCGGACAAGTGGCATCGACGATCGCAATATCGTTCTGCCGGGCGATTTCATAGGTTGAAGGGGGTTCTCCGTGAGCACGAAGCAAGACTTTTTTACCTTTCAAAGTAGAGAACTCACTATGATCGATCGTCCGCAAGCCATGTGCCTGCAACCGCTCGACCTCCAGGCTATTATGCACGATATCCCCTAAACAATATAATATATCGGTATTGTTGAGTTCACGTTCTGCACTTTCAATAGCTGTCACCACCCCAAAGCAGAAGCCGGAGCCTTTATCTATTTCTACTTCAATCATTGTAACTGTTACCTATTTAGAGATAGCTTTTTCATATTGAACAAGCAACCATGCTTTTTGTTCAGCAATGGTCATATGCGAGTTATCCAATACTAACGCATCGTCTGCTTTACGCAGGGGACTTTCCTTACGGGTCGAATCGATATGATCGCGGGTTTTCACATTTTCAAGAACTTCCTCATAAGAAGCAACCTCCCCTTTAGCTTTCAGTTCGTCCAGACGACGTTGCGCACGGACCTCCGGACTGGCGGTTACATATATTTTCAGTTCTGCATCCGGGAAAACCACAGTTCCGATATCTCTTCCATCCATTATAATTCCTTTTTCTTTACCCATCTCCTGTTGCATGGCAACCAGGGCACGACGGACAAATCCCAATGTGGCCACAGGACTTACCCAACTTGCCACTTCCATTCCGCGTATTTCTTTTTCTACTTTAACACCGTTCAGGTAAGTATCAGGTCGTCCGGTTTCCGGATTGAAACGAAGGGATATATGGATATCGTTCATTGCTGCCTCGAGCTTTTCTTCATCGATCCGGTCTTCTTTGAACAGATTATGCTGTATACAATATAATGTTACAGCCCGGTACATAGCTCCGGTATCTATATATGTATAACCGATCTCTTTGGCGAGATCTTTTGCCATGGTACTTTTTCCTGTTGAAGAAACACCATCGATGGCGATCACTATCTTTTTCATTCTTACTTTAATTATATTTTCAAGGTTTAAAATCGGCCAGTGTAGTAGAAACGCTGACCATCATCGACATGGCTGAAGGATGATATTTGGCGAAAGAAACACCTACGTCGAACATTTTGATCTTCACGCCGGCACCGGCCGAGAAACCGGATAACCCATTTCCTCCCCCCTGGAGCTTCATATCCATCTTTGTCTTCGGATTGAAACCGACACCAATCCAGAAATTCTCACTAGGTATATAATCGACTCCGAATACAAAATGCTTAAACAATGCCTGGGCGAAGTTATCGCCTTTATAGTCAGGATCAGTATCATCCAGATAGTCGAATTTCCAACGATTCAGATGCATAGCTGTAACGGATAGACGGAAAGGTGCATGATTCATCTTTTTTGAAATACCCATCTGAATATCCCAAGGCATTTTCTGACGGTCATCATTGTAGGGTTTCAACTGTGCACCTATATTTTTAAACACAAACCCGAAAGAGAACTCTTTCTCCGAATTATAATAACTCAACCCGGCATCCACCGCAAGCCCTAAAGATGTATAAATATCATAATTGGAATAGAGGAACTTCATAGAAACACCTCCGCGCCAACGTTCCGATAAATCATATGAGAAAAAACCATTGACAGCAATATCGTTTGCCGTAAAATCGGCGGTCGGCTGATTATGCTCATCCATCCCTATGAACTTTCCGTTATGGAAATAATTGACTCCGACACCCCAGGCTCCACGTTCACGGAACGCCTTTGTAAACAGGGCGCTTCCTACATTTACGTCTGCTATATAATTCATATAGTTCAGGTTTATCATACCGTCCATTTCACCTCCCAGCAAAGCCGGATTATGAAAAATAAGGGAAGGATCCCTTTCTATCAGGGACACGGTATGACCTCCAAGAGCATTCGCCCTGGTCGATGAAGGGTAGTTCAAAAAAGTAAACACCTGCTCTCCGGTTTGTGCCGCGACAGATTGTATAAAGAACGAAAGGAACAATACAGCTAATATATTTCTCATATTTTTTACAAATGCGTACAAAGATATAAATACGGTTATAACATATTTCATAAACAGAAACGGAAAAAACAGGAAAAAGGTATATAAACACCGTTATTTTTCTTTCGGTTCAAAAAAAAACGAAAATATAGAAGTATTTTTCCCGGTTTTCTATTGATATATAAAATAATTTGTATTTTTGCGTACTGGAAAACACATATTTAAACATTATAAGAGTATGGAAATTAAGAAATCACCGAAAGCGGACTTAGAAGGGGGCAAAACACTCGGTATCCTGATGGGTATGGTTGTTGGCTTAGCCGTTCTATTCGTTGGGTTCGAATGGGGAACCCGTGATATTCAGGTAGTCCAAACAGAAGGCGTCGCTGATATCATCGCTGAAGAGGAAATTGAAATTACAAGACCGGAGGATACACCTCCTCCACCACCCCCACCACCAGCACCTGCTGCAGTAGAACAACTGAACATTGTGGATGACGACGTGGAACTGGATCAAGTGGATCTTATCTCATCTGAAGATGACCAGACTTCAGCACAGGTTGAAGCTTATGTGGCACCCGCAGTTGTAGAAGAAGAAGAAGAATCCGCTCAACAGATCTTCACTGTCGTAGAAACAATGCCGGAATTCCCGGGTGGACAGGGTGAATTGTTGAAATACCTTGCAAAATCTATCAAGTATCCGGTTATTGCACAGGAAAACGGTATTCAAGGTCGTGTAACTTGTTCGTTCGTTGTAAACCGTGACGGTTCTATTGTAGACGCAGAAGTTATCCGTGGTGTAGACCCATCTTTGGATAAAGAAGCTTTGCGTGTGATCAATACCATGCCGAAATGGTCTCCTGGTAAGCAGAGAGGTAAACCGGTACGTGTAAAATATACAGTACCTGTAACTTTCAGATTACAATAATAACTTCTAAACATATTAAAAAGGCTGCTGTAAACTTGCAGCCTTTTTTTATTTTGTCTTATCTATAATTCAATATCGATATGTTATCTTTCAACGAGATCCTACAAAAAATAGAAAATGAAATTTCTCAACTCAGTTTCGAATATCCCCCTAAAAGTTTATACGACCCGATCGAATACATTCTATCATTGGGAGGAAAAAGGATCCGTCCGGCATTGGCATTAATGGCCTGTAATTTATACCGCGAAAATATAGACAACGTGATCAACCCGGCATTGGGAATAGAAGTTTTCCACAACTTTACCCTATTGCACGACGACCTGATGGATAAGGCTGACAAAAGAAGAAACAAACCGACAGTTCATAAGGTATGGAATGACAACACGGCAATCCTTTCAGGAGATGCAATGTTGATCGCCGCTTATCAACTGATCGGCAAAACGGAACCGGAACATCTGAAAGAAGTGTTCGACCTGTTCACTGCCACTGCACTCGAGATATGCGGCGGTCAGCAATATGATATGGAGTTTGAATCACGGACGGATGTTACAGAAGCGGAATATATAGAAATGATCCGGTTAAAAACTGCAGTCCTGCTCGCCTGTAGCTTAAAAACAGGTGCTATCATGGGAAATGCATCCACAGAAGACGCCACGAATCTTTATGAGTTCGGAATAAACATCGGACTCGCATTCCAATTACAGGATGACCTGCTGGATGTATATGGAGATACAGCAACATTCGGAAAAAATATCGGTGGAGACATCATCTGCAACAAGAAAACATTCCTGTTGATACATGCATTTGAACTCGCCAGCATGGAACAAAAGCAAACCTTAAAAGACTGGATAGGTAAAGAGTCTTTCAATCCCGCTGAGAAAATCAAGACAATCACCGCCATATATAATACATTAAATCTAAAAGATATCACGACGGCTAAAATGCAGGGATATTACGATAAAGCAATGGAACATCTCTCCGCATTAAATGTATCGCCGGAAAAACTAACTATATTAAAAGAAGTAAGTAACCATTTAATGTATCGCCAGTCTTAATCACATGAATTTAATAGATACGCATAACCATCTGTACCTGGAAGAATTCGACCCGGAACAAGATGCACTGGTTGATGCCGCGCTGAAATCGGGTATCGACACGTTGCTTCTCCCGAATGTCGATCTCACAACGATAGAACGGATGCATGACCTATGCGACCGTTTTCCCTATTTTGCCTATCCGATGATGGGATTACATCCCACAAGTGTGGACGAGCACTATGTTGATACTCTAAAAAAAACGGAATCCTATCTCGGCAAACGGCCTTATTGTGGTATTGGAGAGATCGGAATAGACTTATACTGGGATAAGACATACCTGAAAGAACAGAAAATCGTATTCGAAGAACAACTGAAATGGAGCATCGATCTCGATCTCCCGGTTGCGATCCATACAAGAGAGGCTTACCCGGAAGTTCTTGAAAGTATCCATAAAGTTGGAGCCGAAAAACTAAAGGGAGTTTTCCATAGTTTTACCGGCACAAATACGGACCTGGAAGAAATTAAGAAATTGAAAAAATTCAAATTGGGTATTAACGGGGTAATCACCTTTAAAAATTCAAAACTGTCAGAGACAATTTTATCTACCGACATTAACAGTATAGTACTCGAAACCGACGCTCCATACCTGGCTCCTGCCCCATATCGAGGAAAACGAAACGAGCCCGTATATATATGGAAAACGGCAGAAAAGGTAGCGGACACATATGGCATTACATTGGATGAAACGGTGGAAATAACAAGAAAAAACGCACTGGATTTATTTAAAATTACTAATAAACATGCGTAGTTTGACTTTTTCAGCTGGAAGACCAAATTTATTCCGTCAGATATTGTGTATATGTCAAGCAAAAACTTTAGATTTGTGCACTGAAACGTTTGGATATGCGATTTTTTTCGTATTTTGCGCTCGTTTTAGAGGAGACGAAGGCTGAAAATTGGAGAGATGCTCGAGTGGTTGAAGAGGCACGCCTGGAAAGCGTGTATACGCCTAAAGTGTATCGCGGGTTCGAATCCCGCTCTCTCCGCTTAGATACCATGAGGATATTATTAACAACAAAAATAAAAACAAATAAGAGAATTATTAATCTTAAAAATTAAACACACAATGAAAAAGTATTTTGCAAAAACATTCATGGGTTTATGTGCCCTTGGAATCTCTACCGTAGCATTCGCGCAGGACGCTGCAGCCGGAGCTGAACAAGTTATTGAAGGTGGTATGTACCAGTCTTTAAAGACGAAGTTTATCGAGGGTGGTGCAGACTTCATGAGTTTGGTTGCTATCGCTTTGATTTTCGGTTTGGCATTCTGCCTTGAAAGAATTATTTATCTGAACTTAGCTGAAACTAATGCTAGTAAATTATTAAAAGGTATCGAAGATGCACTTGATAAAGGTGATGTAGAAGGAGCTAAAGCTATTGCTCGCGACACAAGAGGTCCTATCGCTTCTATCGCTTATCAGGGTTTAATGAGAATTGACCAGGGTATCGACGTTGTTGAAAAATCAATCGTTTCTTATGGTGGTGTTCAGGGTGGTCTTTTGGAAAAGAACATGTCTTGGATCACATTGTTTATCGCTATGGCTCCGTCATTAGGATTCTTGGGTACTGTAGTAGGTATGATCATGGCGTTCGATAAAATCGAACAAGTTGGTGATATCAGCCCGACGGTTGTAGCTGGTGGTATGAAAGTGGCCTTGATCACAACAGTAGGTGGTTTGATCGTTGCTTTGATTCTTCAGGTATTCTATAACTATTTGTTGAGCAAACTGGAAGCTATCCTGAACCAGATGGAAGATGCTTCTATCACATTGCTTGATATGGTTATCAAATACAACCTTAAATTCAAAAAATAATTCAGACCTATGGCAGTTACTAAAATAAGAAAAATGTCCAGCTGGACACTGTTGATTGTTTCGATCATCAGTATCGTAGTTCTGGGTATGTTCTATGCAGGAGGCGTTGTTGACGCTGCTGCAGAAATGAAAGAACCGATTTACACCGGTTTATTGATTAACTGGACATCTGTTTTATTCTTTGTCACTATTATCAGTACAATACTGTTTGCTTTGTGGCAATTTATCACTTTGCTCCAGACTAATGCAAAATCAGCTATAGCATCTTTGATTGTTGTTGTTGTTTTTGCTGCAATTTTATTCATCACTTATTCTATGGGTGATGCTACTCCGTTGAAAGGATTAAATGCTGATTCTCAAACCTACAACATTCCTTTATGGTTAAAAGTAACAGACATGTGGATTCAGTCTACAGCTGTCTTGATGATTTTAATCATTGCTGCAGTTGTTTGGGGTTCTGTAAAAAGAATGCTTAATAGATAATAGTAATAACGAATTGATCAAACAAGAAAGAAATGGGTAAGAAAAGAAAGACACCGGGTATCAATGGTTCTTCTTCGGCCGATATTGCTTTCATGTTGCTTATCTTCTTCCTTATTACTACATCAATGGATACAGATAAAGGTTTGGCAAGACGTTTACCGCCTCCTGTACCCAAAGACCAGAAGAAAAATGAAGAAATGGATATCAAAAAGAGAAATATCCTGGTGGTACTTATCAACAGTAACAACCAAATTCTCTGCGACAACCAGTTCATCGATATTAAGCAATTGAAAGAAAAGGTTAAAGAATTCATTGAGAATCCTTATAACGACGAACACAAACCTGAAAAGACAGAAGTGGACGTACCGTTCTATGGTAAAATGATGGTAACGAAAAATCACGTTATATCTTTACAGAACGACCGCGGAACAGAATATCAGGCCTATATCGACGTTCAGAACGAATTGGCAGCAGCCTATAACGAACTGAGAGACGATGTTGCCAGAAAAAAATTCGGTAAAGCTTTTGCAGATTTGGAAGATGAACAACAAAAGGCGGTGCAGCTGATCTATCCTCAGAAGATATCAGAAGCAGAACCTAAAAATTATGGAGGCAAATAATAATGGGAAAATTTAGTAAAGCTGGCGGAAGAGAAATGCCCGAATTAAATACCTCATCATTACCTGACTTGGTATTTGCCTTCTTGTTCTTCATCATGATGGTTACGTCTATGCGTGAAGTTACTTTGAAAGTAGTATTCCAGGCTCCTCAAGCTACAGAGCTTCAGAAACTGGAAAAGAAATCGCTGGTAACATTCATTTATGTAGGTAAACCGACTCAGGAACTGAGAGCAAAAATGGGTACTGAAACTCGTCTGCAGTTGAACGATCAGATCGCAGATGTCGATGAGATTCAAGATTACATTGCACAGGAAAAGTCAAGTATGAAAGAGGAAGATCAGCCGTTTATGACTGTATCTATCAAGGCGGATAAGGAAACCAAGATGGGTGTTATTACAGACGTAAAACAGGCGCTTCGTGAAGCATACGCATTGAAGATTAGTTATTCTGCAAGACAAAAAGTGGATTAATTAATTCTATAATAAAGAAAAAGGCAGGACTAAAAGTTCTGCCTTTTTTATTGGGATAAAACCGAATCTATTTGACACCATATACATAACGGTGAATACAATCTTTTACCTCTTCAAAAGATTGTTGCAGATCTATATTACCATAAGACATCAAACGCATTTCCAGAAACTCTTCTCCCTGACGATAAGGAGGCTGGTAATAGACATGATTATCCAAAGCATATCCTAAACGTTCATAGAAGCCGATTCTGCGTTTACTCATCTCTTCGGAAGGTATTTCCACCTCCAATATCACAGGAACATCACACAAGGCCATAAACTGCTTCATAGCCTCTGCTCCTATCCCACCGTTACGCGCTGACTCATCGATTGCAAAATGCTCCACATAAGCAAAAGACTCAAATTGCCAGGCAGTAATAAAACCCGCATAAGCTCCGTTCTTGAACAATGTATATACAGTAAAGCGGGGCTCTTCTTTTACCAGTTCTTTCACCAGTGAAAATACCCGTCGTTCGGCTTCCGGAAAGGAATCGTTATATGTCTTTTCTACTTTATCCAACAAAGGATCGGAAAAATCTTTTACCGGCCTGCATTCGATTACCGCACTTAAACTCATACTCTTATAATATTGATTGATTAATAAAAGAAAACTTACGAAATAAAATAATTGGACGAATTATAGCATCTAATCATTATAGTTTGACTATATTTGTATTTAAATGTAACATACAGAATAACTGAAATACAAATATACAGAAATTATGGCACACCATCAACTTGATGAATTGGATGAAAAAATATTAAAACTGATCATAGGGAATGCCCGAATGCCTTTTCTGGAAGTAGCCAGAGAATGTAATGTATCAGGAGCAGCCATACACCAGAGAATTCAGAAACTTACGAACCTGGGGGTCATCAAAGGTTCTGAATTTATCGTCGATAATACAAAAGTCGGATATGAGACTTGCGCTTATATGGGATTATTCCTTAAATCACCGGGGCAGTTCCCTACCGTTACAGAGGCATTAAAGAAGATTCCGGAAGTAGTGGAATGCCATTACACGACGGGACAATATGACCTGTTCATCAAAATATACGCAAAAAACAATCAGCATTTACTGAATATCATCCACAATAAACTTCAGCCGCTAGGATTAGCCCGTACAGAATCGCTGATCTCTTTCAAAGAAGCATTTAAAAGACAGATACCGATCGATCTGGATGATGAATAAAATAAAAAAGGACTTTTCCACAAGAAAAGTCCTTTTTTATTACTGAAGATTCCCGGCCCTAAAAGCCGGGATGCTTATTAAAATTCTGCATTCTTCGGAGTTCTCGGGAAAGGAATCACGTCGCGAATATTTGTCATGCCCGTAACAAATAACAACAGACGTTCAAATCCCAGACCAAAGCCGGAATGAGGTGCTGTACCGAAACGACGGGTATCCATATACCACCAGATATCCTTTTCAGGCACACCCATTTCTGAAGCCCGTCTTGCCAGTTTTTCATAATCCTCTTCACGCTGTGAACCACCGATAATCTCTCCGATCTTCGGAAATAATACGTCCATAGCACGCACCGTCTTTCCATCTTCATTCTGCTTCATATAGAAAGATTTGATTTCTTTCGGATAGTCAGTCAGAATAACAGGACATTTAAAGTGCTCTTCCACCAAATAACGTTCGTGTTCTGAAGCAAGGTCGGCTCCCCAATAGATCGGGAATTCGAACTTATGTCCTTTAGCCACTGCTTCTTCCAGGATCTTGACACCTTCCGTATAAGGCAGACGGATAAAGTTATGTTTCAGGACAAATTGCAGACGTTCTATGAGTTCCTTATCAAACATATTGTTCAGGAACTGGATATCGTCCATACAGTTATCCAAAGCCCATTGTATACAATATTTGATAAAGTCTTCAGCCAGCTGCATATTCTCTTCGATCTCGTTGAAAGCAACTTCCGGTTCGATCATCCAGAACTCGGCCAGGTGGCGTGGAGTATTGGAATTTTCTGCACGGAATGTCGGTCCGAACGTATAAATAGAACCTAAAGACATGGCAGCCAATTCACCTTCCAGCTGTCCTGACACTGTCAGACTTGCTTGTTTGCCGAAGAAATCGTCGTCATAAATAATAGCGCCGTTTTCATCTTTCTTCAGGTCATACAAGTTCTTTGTCGTTACCTGGAACATCTGTCCGGCACCTTCACAGTCTGAAGCAGTAATGATCGGAGTATGGAAATAAAAGAAACCTCTTTCATGAAAGAACTTATGGATAGCGATCGCCATGTTATGACGGATACGGAACACTGCACCAAACGTATTAGTACGCGGACGTAAATGAGCTATCTCACGCAGGAACTCCAACGAGTGTCCTTTCTTCTGCAACGGATAAGTAGCAGGATCGGCTGTACCGTAAATCTGAATTTCAGTAGCCTGAATCTCTACACTCTGTCCCTGTCCCTGAGATTTTACCAGTATACCGTTCACACTGATACAAGCACCGGTAGTAATGGGTTTCAGATATTCTTCACCCAGTTTTTCCACATCCACAACGATCTGAACATTATTTATTGTAGAACCGTCATTCAGCGCAATAAAGCTAACCTGTTTACTACCACGACGGGTACGCACCCATCCTTTCACGTTAACGGTTGTACCGTAAGCTTCACTCTTCAGTACATCTACAATTTTTGTTCTAGTAATTGTTTCCATGTTTATATGTTTATTCTTAGATAATCAAAACAAGATAGCCGGTATTGACTACCGGCTAATCTTAATATTATTCAAAAGCGCCCATTCGGAGTGCGTTCACCTCACGTTCGTTCAGGTAACGCCATTTTCCACGTCCGAGCATCTTTTTGGTCAGTCCGGCAAAGTATACACGATCCAGCTTCGTTACATGGTATCCCAGTGATTCGAAGATACGACGTACGATACGGTTACGTCCCGAGTGGATTTCGATACCCACCTGGCTCTTGTCGTCTTCGCTGGCATAGCTGATTGCATCTGCATGGATTTCGCCGTCTTCCAGCTCCAATCCGTTAGCAATCTTTTCCATGTCTTCGATAGAAACGTTCTTATCCAACCAAACGTGATAGATCTTCTTTTTCTTGAATGACGGGTGAGTCAGCTTTGAAGCTAAGTCGCCATCATTAGTAAGAAGCAATACACCGGTTGTGTTACGGTCAAGACGACCTACCGGATAGATACGTTCCTGGCAAGCATTCTTCACCAGATCCATAACGGTAAGACGTTCCTGAGGATCGTCGGATGTAGTTACGCAGTTTTTCGGTTTGTTCAGTACGATATATACCTTGCTTTCGATCTGCACCGGTTTATCGTTGAATTCAACCTTATCCTGACGGGTGATCTTAGTACCCAGTTCGGTTACCACTACATCATTTACTTTCACAGCACCTGCTGTAATAAATTCGTCAGCTTCACGACGTGAACAAACACCTGCATTCGACAAGAACTTGTTCAGACGGATCGGTTCGTTAGGATCTGCCAGTACTTCTTTATACTTCAACTGTTTCTGGAAGTTGTACTTGGCATTCGGGTTATAATCGTTTGTACGGCGTTGCTGCGGACGTCTGTTTCCGTATCCACCGCCATTGTTTCCATATCCGCCACCGCGATTATTGTTACCGTATGAAGGTCTGCCGCCACCGCGATTATCGCGAGAGTCGTAAGAGTTGACACGAGTGTCGCCTACTCTCGGTCTTCTTTTCTTCATGCCGTCGCCTGCAGCATCCCCTTCCGGAGAAGCAGAATAGGCTCTGCCCGGTCTTTCGTCATAGTTAGGACGGGAAGGACGATTGAAGCCGCTACCACCACCATAAGAACGATCGTTGTTTCCATAAGAAGAGCGATCATTGTTTCCGTAAGAAGGACGATTGTTGCCATAAGAAGGGCGATTGTATCCGCCCTCACGGTTAGAACTATAGCCTCCCTCACGATTCGAATTATAACCTCCTTCGCGGTTATTGCTATAACCACCCCGATTGTTGTCGCGGTTGTTGTAAGAAGGTCTGCTGTTATAACCACCACCTTCGCGATTGTCATACGTACGGGGACGACTCGGGCGGTCTCCGTAAGATGAGCGGTTATCACCATAAGAATTATAACCGCCGCGGTCATCCCGGCTAGGGCGATTATATGGTCTCCGTTCATAGTTGTTTCCCTCAGGTCTGTTGTAACCTTGATTGTAAGGTTTTCTTTCACCTTCCTGATCTGTGTTTTCCCGTCTGATACTTGGTATCACCTTTCTAGGACGCGGTTGAGATTCTTCTCTTTCTTCTGTGCTCATTGTTGTAAATTAATAATAATTAATTAATTGGTAACCTCACGGCTACGTTTATTCTCACACTAAATACCTGTATAATTATGCGGCGTAATCGCCTTTAATTCAGCTTTCACTGCATCACTAACCTGCAGCGTTTCGATAAAGTCACTGATCGATTTTTCAGTGATTCCTTCATTCGTACGGGTTAAGGCCTTCAAGGCTTCGTAAGGTTTCGGATATCCTTCGCGACGTAATATCGTCTGGATACCTTCCGCAACGACAGCCCAGCAATGATCTAAATCCCGATATAAAGCGTTCTCATTCAATAACAGTTTACCCAGCCCTTTTGTTAAGCTTTTGAATGCGATTTCGATATGAGCCAAAGGCACACCGACGTTACGCAATACGGTAGAATCTGTTAAATCGCGCTGTAAACGAGAGATAGGCAATTTAGTAGCTAAGTGTTCCAGAATTGCATTGGCCATTCCGAGGTTTCCTTCCGCATTTTCAAAATCAATGGGGTTCACCTTATGAGGCATTGCCGACGAACCGACTTCCCCAGCCTTGATTTTCTGTTTGAAGTACTCCATAGAGATATACTGCCAGAAATCACGGTTCAGGTCGATCAATATCGTGTTCACACGCTTCAGAGCATCGAAAATAGCTGCCAGATTATCATAGTTCGAAATCTGTGTAGTCCATTCCTCACGGCTCAGTCCCAGCACTTCATTCACAAAATTATTACCGAAAGCTCTCCAGTCGTAGGCCGGATACGCCACATGGTGTGCATTAAAGTTTCCGGTTGCACCGCCGAACTTAGCAGATACGGGAATAGATTTCAACAAAGCCACCTGCTGTTCCAGGCGATAAACGAATACCATGATCTCTTTTCCCAAACGGGTAGGAGAAGCCGGTTGTCCGTGTGTCTTGGCCAGCATAGAAACGTTGCTCCAATCTTCGGCATACTTCTTCAGCATGTCTATCACTTCCTGTATACCCGGATAATAAACTTCATTCAACGCATCTTTGATCGACAAAGGCACAGAAGTATTATTAATATCCTGCGATGTCAGTCCGAAATGAATGAATTCTTTATAATCCTGTAAACCCAGCAAGTCAAATTTTTCTTTGATAAAATATTCTACAGCTTTTACGTCATGGTTGGTTACGCTCTCGATCTCCTTGATACGTGTTGCATCTTCTATAGAAAATTCCTGGTAAATTTTACGCAATGCTTCCTTGTTTTCCACTGTAGCAAGGCTATTTAACTGTGGAAGGAACTCAGCAAGAGTAATAAAATACTCTATCTCTACCTGCACTCTATACTTGATAAGTGCATACTCTGAGAAGTAAGCCGCCAGGTTTTCGGCTTTATTTCTATATCGCCCATCAACGGGAGATATGGCAGTTAGTGTCGAAAATATCATATTCATTTAGTTTATACACCTATAACCCTGAGTGTTCGGGCGATATGCCAATGATATCGATTACTTCATGTACATTAATAATATAGAATGCAAAGTTACTATATTTCTTCAGACTAAAGGGCAGGAATGAACTTTTTTTCTATTTTTTTGCCGAAACATTTGGAGGTAATAAAAAAAGCCGTATCTTTGCAGCGCTTTAGAGAGATAAGGCGTACAAAACTTACTGAAGTAATGAAAGGGCGTTTAGCTCAGCTGGTTCAGAGCATCTGCCTTACAAGCAGAGGGTCGGCGGTTCGAATCCGTCAACGCCCACCTTTCATATCCAATTGATTTCAACTTGGGCGTTTAGCTCAGCTGGTTCAGAGCATCTGCCTTACAAGCAGAGGGTCGGC
>NZ_CAJJWO010000013.1 GCF_905196875.1 uncultured Parabacteroides sp.
ATTTTATTTCTTTAATTACTAATCATTAAATGTATATTCAGGAAAACCCTATCTTTAAATTTTATTATAGAATTGTAGGACACAGCGAATTAACAGCAAAGTTACGTATTTTGGCATGAATGTTCGTCCAATATCTATATTTCGACAGGATTATATCTTTTCATGTATAGATTTAAACTTCAACATAAGAAATACAAGGTAAGCCACACAAACCGTTAACACAACGACAGCTCCGACCTGTCCGCCGAGATTATCGGAAGCAAGCCCCATCAGCAATGGAAAAACAGCACCTCCGGCTATTCCCATGATCATCAACCCAGAAATCTCATTGCTGCGTGCCGGCTTATACATTAAGGCACGTGAGAAGATGATCGGAAATACATTCGAATTTCCTAAGCCGATAAATGCCACACATATATAAATCGTCATCGCATTAAAGCTGAAGTAAAGGCCAAGAATACCTAAAAGCATCAGACAGACACTAATGATAAAGAAATTTCTCGAAGAGAACCTGGCCAGGATGAAAGTTCCCGCAAAACATCCGCAAGTACGGAACAGGAAATATAAACTGGTTGCATAACCAGCTTCAGCCAGCTCCATACCGGTTCGTTCAATCAGTAGTTTCGGAGCTGTAATATTCACTCCTACATCGATCCCTACATGAACCAATATACCCAAAAACAGGATCAGAATGATGCGATCCCCCAGCATTCCGATACACTCTTTAAAAGAGGAAGGCTTACCTTCGATGGCATGTTCTTTGATTTCGGTAAAGTAAAGGTAAAAGATAGCAATCAGGGTGATAACGGCAAAGAGCGGGAAAAGCAGTTTCCAATTGCCATAATGAATCAACGCCTGGGCTGCAATAATCGGAGCAGCAAAAGAAGCTATAGCCTTTACGAATTGTCCCAATGTCAGGAAGCTGGGTAGTTTATTCCCGCTTACGATATTGGTTAGCAAAGGGTTTAATGATACTTGCATCAATGTATTCCCCAGGCCGAGAAGAGAAAAACATAACAGCATGGAAACGCTGCTGTAAGCGATAAAAGGAACACATAAAGCAACAAAGGTGACTATCAGGCTCAGCAGTACCGTCTTTTTCCGGCCGATTTTATTCATAAGTATTCCTGTAGGAACAGAAAAGATCAGGAACCACAGAAACACCATCACCGAAAAGGCATTGGCTGCCGTATCGGAAAGGTCAAAATCACTCTTTACATAATTCGTAGCTATCCCAATAAGATCTATAAAACCCATCGTAAAGAAGACCAGCATCACCGGGATAATTCTTGCTATCACATTTTCATTTTTCATGGTATTTGTTTATTTATTTGTTTTCTTTTCAATACTTATCAAAGAAGCTTCTTTCAGATTAATATGTCCTGACTCCGTATAACAATCAATTGATTCTATAGCCTCATCCGTAAAACAGAGAGAGGTCATAGCAACTTTATTATCTCCTGCAAACCATTCAGCCGAGCCCCGATCGACAAGAATATACCATTCATCGTCCGGAGGATTTACCCGGTAAGCTGCCCCTAACCGGCTTGCATAATCTTCCGAAAAAGAAGTATCCGACAATCGGGAACGATCCACATAGTAGTAATTCATCTCAGCCCGATAAGCAAAGGTTATTTCTCCGCCGGAAGCTGTTCTCAAACGAATGCCATACTCACGGGGATGCCACATCGCATAACGATCGGAGGCATCGAAAACCAAATGAATACCAAAAGGATATCGGGAGACTGATCTTTTGTTGAAAATAGTTTGAATACCTGCTATTTCCGTATTTTCAATTTTCCGGGTCTTGCCGTATAAACCGGTCAGTTCACGCACCGGCTTTGAGCAAAGCGTATAATTGTTACCCTCATAAGCCAATGTCAATTCACGGGGGAATGTCATACTTCCACGCTTCCCGGTTTGTGGGGTCAGGTTAGCATATAACCAACAATTCATCCAACCGACCATGATGGTACGGTCATCCGGCAGATTATTGCATAAGATGCCACCATAATTATCTTTCCCATAATCGACCCAAAGCTCCTTCGATTGTATCATATGGAAACCGGAGTTATTGAAATCACCAATAAAATAGCGCGTGCCCGGAGCCCCATCCGACACTCCTTCGTTTACATTGACAAACAGTACCCACTTCGTTTCATCCGAATCCTCTATCTTAAGCGGGCTAAGCGTTGAGTTTTCCCAACTACCCGTTATCTCCATTTCCCCGCCAAACTCATTCAGGCTTTTCCAATGGATAGCATCCGGCGAAAAATAAAACCGGATTGTACGCCCTGTAGAAACAGTCATTACCCATGCGTCTATCTGTTTATTCCAGCAAACATTGGGGTAACGCTTATTATCGGCACCATCATCCCACTCCATAGCAGTGTTCGTCCAGGTCATCCCCTCATCTCTGCTGTATGCCATTCCTATCGAATAAGGGGAAGAATTGCTGTCTGTACCTTGTTCCGGTTTATAACGAGTGTAATAGGCGATAAAGACCGGGTGATCCGCAGAGCCTAATCCGGAAGTATTATCCTTGTCGACAATGACACTGCCGGAATAAACCTGGCCGTTCTCATCTGCCGCTATTGCGATCGGGCATTCCTCCCAACGGACCAGGTCTGTACTGACGGCATGTCCCCAACTGATATTCCCTGAAACAACATCCGACGGGTTACATTGATAAAACAGATGGTATTTTCCGTTATGATACACCAAACCGGCCGGTTCTCCCGTCCAGTTCTGTTCCCGTGAAAAATGTATCTCCTCACCGCCAGGAACGTTTCCCTCCCCACAAGAGGACAGAAGTCCGGTTATTATTCCTATAATCAAAAAAGCAAACTGTTTCATTTTAGTATCGCATTTAAATATTCCAGGCCGATTTTAAAGAATAGACTTTTGCTTTCACCACCAGAAGTTCCCCCTGAGAACGGATCGCATACGTTTTATTATTATCTTCCGGCATAAAGCAGGAGCTCATCACGACTTCGCCATCATTACCGAATATCTCCACCGAATTACGGTCTAGTAAGATACGCAGACGGATCTTACCATCGCGGGCTGGTAAGAAAGCCCTTCCCAGATTGTTCGTATCATTGATTTCCGATTTATTCCCGGAAACCCAGTTATCGGGAATAATGCCGTTGCGCATGGGAGTTCCGCCACAAGAGAGTGTTTTCTTTACGGCATCGTATGTTAACATCACATTACGCAATGCTATTTCGAAGGAAGACGATCGGGTTACATCAAGTTCAAGTTCCATGTCATAAAGGTCATTATTCAACTTATCCAGCTTTTCTTCTCCGTTTATCGTTTGATTTTCCCATGTATATTCTTTATCATAGAGGTTTTGTATCTCCCGGACAGGCATACGGAAAGCTTTAAATCCGGTAGAAGTCGTTCGTAAAGTTATTTCAGTCGGGAAATTCATCTGTTGCTCAAAAGGCATTCCCGGATATTTTAGAGTTGGCATCCAGGCAATGGTAACACATCTGCCGTCAGACACATTGTTCCATGTCTGCGCTGCATAATAATTGGTACCGTAATCCCCCCGTAACACTTTTGTTTCGGCCTTAAAATCTTTACCGTTGAAAGAACCGATCACATAGTCGCCATTGGCTCCAAAAAACAACCATTTCTTATTGTCCGAATCACCGTCAACCGGCAGGGCTTCAAACCCGGGACATTCTCTTACTCCCTCAATGGAAGAAGTACTCAGGTATTTCCATTCTTTCAGATCTTCCGAACCGAACAGGGCAAATTCATATCCCTCATCCATGAACAAAGACATGATCCATTGTTGTGATTCTTCATCCCATACCACTTTCGGATCACGGTTGGCATATTTAATATGCCGGATCACCGGATTCTGGTCATAATAAGTAAAGGTCATACCGCCATCATTACTGTAAGCGATACATTGCGTACATAAAGGGCCAAGGCCGGCATCCGGATGCCCACCATTAGTGATAAAAGCAATAATTGCTTTTTTATCTCCTGTCTGGAAACCTACGACATTGTTTATATCGACCACTGCCGATCCCGACCAACATCCCGACCACACTTTATGAGGTGTGATATGATCTGTTATCTGCTCCCAATGTACCAGATCTTTACTGATCGCATGTCCCCAATCTTTGTACGCACCCGGGCGATGCGGAGGCATATACTGGAAAAACAAATGATAAACGCCGTCGTAAAAGACTAAGCCGTTCGGATCATTCAACCAGTTCTTTTTAGCAGAGAAATGAAATTGGGGGCGATATTTTTCTTTGTAGTATTCTGGTCGGCCGTCTTTCAGTATCGTTACATTAGACAATGCCATGACTTCCGGGTCTGGCAACCACTTATCCCATAATGCAACAAGGTCGATCAATCCCTTAAACGTTGCTTCCACTTCATTTTTTGCAGCTTCCGCGTATCCGTCAGGTTGTTTATACTGTGCACCGATAAGTAGCGGACGACAGTTCCAATCACGTATTTGTCCGACGGTAACTTCGTCATCCCGTAATATTCCGTTCACATACAATTCGGATCTTTTTCCATTAAAACGAAAAAGAATGTCCTGCCAGCCATTTATTTCGTCTTCAGGTAATTTATGTTTTAATAAATGAGTTCCGGCAATTTCGTCGCTACCCATTTTTACTTCAATGTAAATATCTTTATCTATCGGATTAAGGGCAATACTATAAGCCAGGTTTTGATCGTTGCCAGCCTTGGTGATAACCGGAGAATATCCATTTACGACAGAAGCCTTCACGCGGGTATAAAGCGTCACCTCTTTCCCTGTCAGATTCAGCTCGTTACCAGCTCCCTGGCCGGCATCCAGCCATGCAGAGCCGTCAAACTGTGCTGCTTTATTCCCTTTCAGGTTCACAATCGGAACTTCGCCATGAGATTTCAACATGCTGTTTTCTCCCGCCTGATCATTCAGGTCGGAGAATGACCATACAGCGACAGCATCGTCGAAAATACTTTCCGAACGACAGGATGTGGCTAACAACATCACTATAAATCCCCATGTAAGCAATCTATTCATATAACTTCTATTTTTATGGATATTTTATATTTTGTTTCCAGCCTTCAACCTTTCAGGCATACAGGCTCGATTTACAGAGAGGAGCCATACTCAGGATACTGAGTACAGCTCCTCCAGTCACCGGGTGTATTACCATCCGGTATTCTGCTTGTATAATCCTTTCACATAACTGATCTGTGTCTGAGGGATCGGGAAATACTCATCCCGGTTCTTTGTAAACTTTGCATCCTTCAAATAAGAACGGCGAGTTTTCTCCACTTCAAAATATTCATTCATGTATTCTGCGGCAATACCCCAGCGTACAAGATCGAAGAACCACTTACCTTCAGTTGAAAATTCAAGGTGACGCTCCCAGCGAAGAGCCTGCATCGCAAAGTCTTTTGTCCATGCCGGGCAATTCACTCCCGGTCGATAAGGTTGAACATCGAACTTACCGGTAGGAGTACCGTCTTCAAACTTCAATCTGCCTGTACTGGCAGCAGCACGTAGACGGATCTGATTTATCAGGCTAAGAGCCTCATCCATTCCCTCTCCTAACTGTATCAGCGCTTCCGCTCTCCACAGCATCACTTCATCCAAACGAAGCACGTCCCAGTTTAAACCGGCTCCCATAAACGGATTGGTCTTTTTAAAACAATCGCATGTCGGTAAAACAAGTAATTTCTGACTCATGGAATAACCATACACCTCGGGCGTACGTGTCCAGTTTTCCTGCATCACATAAGAAGGTTCGTATTTCCAGGGCATTTCCGGAACACAAGCCGTATGCATCAAACGCGGATCCATCGGTGTCTTCGCAAAAGCTTCTTTATTATCCAACGCTTCGCCTTCGTTGAACTTTTCAAAATCGGGTACCCCGTTCACTGTTTTATACCTGTTCATCATATTTACAGATGGTTGTAGGAATCCACAACAGCCATAATCTGAATTAACAGGAGATACCAACCAGGAATTCAATCTCCCCTGAGGAGTATCTGCAGTATATTGAATTGCCCATATGGATTCGGAGCCATTTTCGAACTCACACAAGAAATTTTCTGCAAAATCAGATGCCAAACTCTTGCCGGAATTATCTATGATATCTTTACACAGACTTGCAACTTCCGTTAGTTTCTCCCGATTAATATTCACTACATTATGCTTATCATCCTGTTCATAGGCTGCAAAAATCAATACTTTCGCCAAATAAGCTTTTGCTGCGAATTTATTCGGACGTCCTACTTCATCTTGTTTTTCCGGTAGAGTATTTACACCATAACGAAGATCCTCTATCAATTTACCCCAAAGTTCCTGATCGGTCAACTCATCGTTGCTTACTTTGTCATACATATCCTGCGGAGTATCCTCATCGATATAAGGGAAGAATTTGAAACATTGCTTCATGTACATATAAATATGTGCCCGTAAGAAACGTAACTCGGCGATCCGCTGATCTTTCAACGGGTATTCTTCCGGTGTCAGTGCTTTTACTCTTCGCAGAGCATCATGTATCCTGCCTATCGCTACATAATGAACCCACCAAAGGTTATCCAGGTCTCCTACATTAGTTGCTTGCATATATGTGAATGTTTCCCAACGGTTTCTCTCTGCATTGTCGTTCGTTCCGGAACCCCCTTTATAGGCTTCCCCACCACGTACAGAACCTTCCTCATAAGGCATTCCCATTTGTTTATTGAAGTGATTTTGTCCGCAAAAAGAGTAAGCAGCATTCACCATCTGCTCTACCCTCTCCGGGGTATTTAAATCTTCATCGGAGACTACTCCCTGCGGTTTTGTATCGAGCATGGAATCACATGAGATACAGAAGAGTAGAGATAAACCGAATATGGCTATTGTTATCGCTTTCATATTTCATTGTATTTTATTAGAAGTTATTAAAAAGAAACATTTACCCCGAATGTCATAGAAAATGGTAACGGATATCCATTGCCGGGAGTTTCCGGATCAAGGCCGGTATAAGCATTATCGCCCCAGGTTTTCTTCAAGGTAAGCACGTTGTCGGCTCTCAATGAAAGTCTCGCTCTGCTCATCTTTACTTTTGCCAATATACTCTTAGGTATAGTATAGCCTAATTCCATATTCCGGATTTTCATATAAGAACCACTTTCCACATAATAGGTAGAAAACCGCCCTTCGTCATTATAGTTATTTATTGACATTGCCGGGATAGTAGAACCGGTATTCGTTGGAGTCCAGGCATCTAACATGCGTATGCCGTAATTCTCTCCGGAAGTACTTAATGCATAGATATCAGTCCACTGTTTCCATCCACTTACATCCAGTTTTTTTCCAAATACACCATTGAAGAAAATGGAAAAGTCAAAGTTTTTCCAGTTCAAAGCAATGTTGATACCATATTCAAGAGCCGGATTCTGATCTCCTAACCATGCCCGGTCTTCACTATCGATCTTTCCGTCTTTATTGATGTCTCTGTATCGAATACGACCGGGAGCAGCACCTACCTGCGTTGCATGTTCATCAACCTCAGCCTGAGACTGGAAAAGACCGTCTGCAATATAACCATACATAGAAGATTTGGGGCGGCCAAGAATATTCTCATTCGTACCGTTACCGGCAAAATTATTTATTACTTCATCGGGAACATGGATTATTTTCTGTTTGTTATGCGAGAATACTCCACTGACATCAAAGCCTACATCACCCAATTTATCCGTATAATTCAATGTTAATTCAAACCCTTTATTATCAATATCAGCGCCATTCAACCACATCTGTGCACCTTCTCCTAAAGTAGCAACAGTACCCGGCTTCATCAGGATATCGGATGTCTTCTTTATATAATAATCAAACGATCCTCCGAACTTTGAATCAAAGAAACCAAAATCCAATCCAAAGTTATGCTGTGCGGTTGTTTCCCATTTCAGATTAGGATTGTCTCTTTGAGTCCTGCGGAAACCTGAAGGCAGATTATTACCACCTTGTCCCGTAAAGTCATAAGCCGTTCCCCAGTTCCAATCTTCCGCATAATGGTCATAAAGAGCCTCATACATCAGGTAAGCAGCATAGTCATCTATACGTGAGTTACCATTTTGTCCCCAGCCGTAACGCAATTTCAAAATAGAAAAACCGGATAATGCTTCTTTCAGGAATGCTTCATTATTCAGCACCCATCCCAATGAGAATGCAGGGAATGTTGCCCAACGGTTATTCGCTCCGAAAACAGAAGAAGCATCCCGGCGGACAGTAACTGAAGCGAGGTAGCGATTTCCATAATTATAGTTGAGTTTACCAAACCAGGATATCAATGTATTATAACTGGAAGAACCTCCGTTATCCCGGTCTTCTTCACCGGCACCTAATTGCATATAATCGGGTGTTTCCAAGGCAAATACGCGTCTGCTTCCCCAATGTTTCTGATAGCTATGGTCTACCGTTTCCTGCCCCAGCATAATATCGAAACCATGCTTATTTATATCAAAGACATACTGCAAAATATTACTATTATTCCAGTCGAAATTATAGTCTGAAGTTTGAGTAACCTTATTTCGATTTTCGCTCATAAAACCGGAGTTATAAGTCAGGTTCATTTCTTTTCTCCAGTAACCGACGAAATCAGCACCAAAAGAAGAGCGGAAAGTCAAACCTTTCAATATTTCAATGCTGATAAAGGCATTACCGAACAAACGCAGGTTATCCTGATAGTTCTGGTCATTATCCGCAATTAATCGAGCAGGATTCTGACGGTCACTCATTCCGCCTATAGGACCTCCCCAACCAACACCATCGACGGTATGAACCGGAACAATAGACATCAAGGATTTACAACCTCCCAGGTTGCCATCCCCGACATTCGAACTTGTCCTCCATTTGGAAACAGTAAAATTCTCTCCGACTTTCACGCGTCCGTCCAACCAACTGTAATCGGTATTTACACGACCATTGAAACGATTAAAATAACTTCCTTTTATTGTTCCTTTGTTATCATAGTAATCAAGTGCAAAAAGAGCATTTCCACTATCTGTTCCGGATGATAAAGTGACATTATACTGCTGAATTTGTCCTGTACGTAAAATTTCTTTTTGCCAATCCGTATCTGCCGAACGCATAGTCTTTTCAACCGGGTCCAGGTATTCTCTCCAGGAGACATTATCCAAAAACCAATTTCCATTCGAATCCTGATGATCCTGGTATTGGTACAAACCACCATGACCATTCACATATCCGATACCCACCTGATTGGGATCTGCCTGCGGGTTATCGTTTTTGATCGCCCAGTATTGAGCAATACCCCGCTGTTCGGTATTCATCAGCTCATAAGGCTTCTTACTACTTGCCACTGTATAGGAAGCTTTGAAATCGACTGTTGTTCCTTTCTTGCCTTTCCGGGTGGTAATAATAATAACCCCATTGGCTGCACGCGAACCATAGATAGAAGCGGAAGAAGCATCTTTCAACACCTGGATCGATTCAATATCCATCGAAGCCAATTCTTCCATAGAACGGGTAGTGGGTGTTCCATCAATAATATACAACGGATCGTTGTTATTCAGAGTACCTTCTCCACGTATACGGATTGTCGCCTTAGAATCGGGAGACCCATTAGTAGACACAGCCATACCGGCCACTTTTCCCTGAATGGCACGCATAGCATTACCTGTGATATTTGAGCGAATCTGGTCGACTTTGACAACCGACACGGAACCGGTCAAATCTGCTTTGCGCTGGCTGGTATATCCTGTTACAACTACCTCATCCAATTTTTGCGCATCTTCTACTAATTTAATTGTTATGTCTTTTGCTGTCGCAACATCGATTTCCATCGTCTTAAATCCGATAAAACTCAAAATCAACTTACCTCGACTTCCGACATTTAATGAAAAATGTCCGTTGGCATCTGTTATAGTGCCATTACGATCTCCTTCTTTTTCAACAATAGAGACACCGGGCATAGGTTCGCCGGTTTCATCTAAAACAGTACCTGTCGCAACTATTTTCTGCTGGTTGACAGTATCTACTTTATCCACGGCAGATACATGTCCGGTAATAGCACACAGGGAAAACACAAGTGTCAGGTAACACATTGCTTTTTTCACATGAAATGTTGTTTGACTCATGAAATAGATTTTTAATTGTTATTAAACTTAAGGTGCTTATTTATATTCGCCTTTTCACATTGCTCTTCAAGTATTCATCATACTTTCCAAAATCAGATTTATCCACTATTTAAATTCTTCATACATATAAATTTGTCATTCATTTACCATTTATCAAACCTGGTTATCATTTCCCCTGACAGAAAAATATCCAATCAAAAACTCACCTTTTAAAGATAAAGGGGGCCCTATCAACCGGATAATCCGGTTGATATTCATACATTATATTCTAATAAATTTCCCGGGTATATTCAACCCGGATAAAATGAAGCGGATGCTTTTAATTTAAAACCATAAACACTAATTTTTAATTTCCTGAATTTGTATATCCCGGATAACGGCATTGCCGTTTTTTACATAGAAGAAGAGGTTTTTCCCCTGTTGCTCTGGCAAACGATTGAGCACACATCGCTTGTTATTTACAGACACATCAAAAAATTCTCCGTTCACAATCACATCGAGCAAAATAGGCTTATTCAATCCTTTTACTCCGTGAATAGAAGTGTTATGCATTAAAACTGTTTGATTATCCGGATTCAACTCTAACCGGTACCCATTCTTCCGCCCGTCTGTTGCCCGCAAAAACAAACCTAACTCTTCATAATTTCCTTTAGGTTCTATCTTCATCGAAATACGGTAATTATCAGGAAGGTCGGAAAGAGAAGCTACGCCGATATCACCCGAAGCATTCATTGTTATGTTTCCATTAGATAAGGAAACAATATCGGCAGGTGAAGAAATTTCTATAGCCGGAGTAGCTATCGGAGACATAGCCGGTAAAACTTCTTTTAAAAACTTGGTTGCCAAAGTTCCATCCGGTTCCTGATATACTTCCCTGAGTAAAATAGTACCGCCCCAAATTCTATCCCCGTTATCTTTATCATCCTTACGGCAAGGAGAATAGGCCACTGCTATACGACGTCCGTCTTTAAAACCTGCCGTTTTATATACACTCCCGAAATATTCAATCAGAGTCTGTGATTCCGGATATATCCAGGGACCATACGTTTCTTTGGACATCAGATAATAAGTGTGGCCACCAATACTATATAATAAATAATACCAATCGTTCCACTTAAAATAATCTGCACATTCGGGAGTTCCGCGTTGTCCCTTCAACGGTGACTCCACTTCCTTCCAGTTTTTCAAGTCAGTTGAAGTAAGATGCACCAGATACCCTCCAAAACCCTCTAAAGAAGGTTCTTTCAAGTTACCGGGGATGAACAAATGGAAAAGGCCATTTTCATCCTTAAACACTTTCGGATCTCTAAAGTCCCGGCTTATACACTCTTCCGGAGCATAATAAAACGGATTGGGCTCCTGCTTCCGGTAAGAATATCCTCCATCCGTACTTATTGCATAACTCAATTGTTCATGCACTTTCCCGTCTTCCTTCACGCGTGTTGCATAAAAAGCATAGAATTTATCACCTTCCGCAATGACCGAACCAGTGCAGATAGACTTTTCCCATTCTTCATTTTCAATTCCTAAAGCTACCGGATAGTGTTTCCAGTTTATCAAATCAGTAGTAGTGCTCAATGCCCACTGATGACCTCCCAAGCCTCCGAGACCAGCATGATGTCCTTCGTCCAGCAACCAATACAAGTAGAATGTTCCATTATGATAATAAGGCATACAATCACCGGAAAACAGATGTTCTTCTACCGGTTTAAAATATTGCATATGGGTGGTACGCTGAATAGACGGATTATAATCTTTTACAACTTGTGCAAAAGAAGATATCGTAACTAATAGAAAAGTTGCTAAAAGTCTTTTTTTCATTTGAGCATGATTTAATTTTTATACATTAGTTATAAAATAAATTACAAAGCAGTATGATAGTCGCATTACATTTAGCTAACAAAACATCCCTTGTCTCCCATTGCAAATATAGATATCAGATCAAAACAAACAAAACAAAATTTACATTTTAGCGTATTTTAATTTATTATATTTATTACATTTACACACATATATCCTACCAAAACAAGAGTAAACAGAGATATAAGACTCAGGATAGAGATAAAAACAGCAAGAGCACAAAACAGTTATACATCAACGCATACACACTGCAACAAGATTAGAATCAATATTTTACATCACACAAACATTACATTCTTTAAATGTAAACATCAGTATCTCTTTCATTAACATTTAAAGAAAACAAGTTACATCTGCAAATGTAAGATTTTACATTACCAATCAAAAACGAGAAAAAAATATCACATTTGTTACTCACAAATGCAAACTATATGCAAATAATAATTACATTTGCACATCATTTAAAAATCACCTTTATGGAATCTAAAATAAGTTACAAGGTTATTTACAATACATTGAAAGACCAAATACTAAAAGAAGCTTTTCCTCCGGGGTCTATGTTACCTACGGAGCAAACGCTCGCTCAAAAATATTCTGTATCCCGTCCGACCATTGCTAAAGTGTATAATCAGTTACAAGAAGAAGGTTTCATAAAAAAGACGAAAGGACTCGGTACAGTCGTTATATACCAGTGTAAAAATACGACCTATACATTTGGCTTACTTCTACCCGGAGCAGGTGAGTCGGAAATATTCTCCATTATTAACGACCAACTTTTAAGACAATCTGAAATCGGTAGATTCAATTGCCTTTGGGAAGGTGCAACAGCAAGCAGTGCGGAAATCAGAAAAACGCTTATTGAAACGTGTTGTGAAAGTTATATAAATAAAAAGGTAGATGGTATTTTCTTTTCCCCACTGGAAAGAGTGCCGGATGCATATAACTTGAATTTAAAAATATGTGCAGCCATACGGGAAGCAAATATACCACTTATACTTATTGACAGGGATATTCTGACTTTTCCCGAACGAAGTGAATTCGATGTGGTATGCCTGGATAATTTCAGTGCCGGTTGTGTCATGGCAAAACATCTGATCGATCAGGGTTGCAACAATCTTCATTTTTTCTATCGTCCTGATTCGGCCAGTTCTGTAGATTTACGCCTTTCCGGCGTCCGTGAAACGGTTCTTAAACATCAATATTCTTTTACGGAAAAGAATATTTTTTGCGGGAATCCGGAAGACCTCGATTTTGTCAAACAAATGGAGATCGTCCCCGGGAAAACCGGTATTGTATGTGCAAATGATTCCACAGCAGCAGTGCTGATGTCTTCTTTGGATGCATTAGGGATCAAAATATCATCGGACATCCTGATGTGCGCGTATGATGATATGAAATATTCCAAACATCTCAAACATTCACTGACATCTTACAGGCAACCATGTGTGGAGATTGCCAACATCAGCATCGAGTTATTAATGCGGAGATTAAAAGATAATAACCACATTCCCGTTACAGTGAACCTGACAGGAGAAATTGTGATTCGTGAATCCAGTCAATTTCTCTAATATTATACAAATGAAACTCTGACACTTTAGATTTCATCAGGTATCAGAGATTACAAATTATTAAATCCTAACAGTCGCAGTCTTCAAAAAGATTGTGATAGAAAATCGTTACACTTAAAATTCTGAGAAAATGAATACAAAACTTATTACTTCGTTTGCCGTAATCATACTAATCGTCAGTAGTATTATCAGTGTGGGTTGTACTGAAACACAAAAGCCTGTTCAGCTTGAGCTTCATTCTTCCCCCTGGAGTTTTACAACCCGGAATGTCCCATTAAATATCCTCACGCAACAGAAATCAAAAGATAACTTTACATCACCGGGCGATAGCAGTAGCTTTACTATTAAACTACAGGTCAACCTGAAAAAAGTTACTTCAAAAGAATCCTTAGTTACAATTCCCGGGGTACTGGAGGTGAATACATATCAGCATGATCCGGAGGACCGCAAACAACAGAACTATCCGGCTTACCCTATGTCAGACGGTTCTGTTCCAGTATTGGAGGCTTCTCTCCTGCTCCATTTACCGGTTCAGCCGGAAGAGGCCCGTTATATGCCTGTCGGTATTCCATTAGCTATGCTGGATAAACCAGAAGGCGAACATGAAATCGTTCTTCATTTTTCAGGGGTTCGATGGACTATGTATATCGACAATGAACTCTTGGATAACGATTTCCCATTAGGTTATCCGCAATGGGGAAAACAAACGAGCTGGGAAATAAACCCTTCTATTATTTCAAAGGCAGAAATATATTTTCCGGGGATTGATCCTCAAAAAACAAACTTAGAAACACCGCGTGTCTCACAAGAAATCCAATATTGGACACCAGAAGGCCATAATACCTGGGTTGGCGATGTAGCAACGTTCTTCTATCAGGGACGTTACCATGTATTTTATCTGTACGACAGACGCGGACATGCCAGTAAATTCGGCCGGGGAGCCCATTATTTCGAACATATCTCAACGACCGACTTCAAAACATGGACTGAACACGATGCAGCCACACCTATTGAAGAACAGTGGGAAACATTAGGTACAGGCACTCCTTTTATCTTCGACAATAAACTTTGTATCAGTTACGGTCTGCATACTACCCGTATCTATCCAAAGGAAAAGACAACCTTACCGCAGTTATGGGATTATTATAATGAACACGGTACGACAGGTTCCTTCCGTTACAATACGATATCCGGATTTCCAGCCGGTTCGACTTATTCTATCAGTCAGGATGGCATAAGTAATTTCAAAAAGACACATATATTATTCCATCCATGTGAAAACCCGAGTGTATACACTGATCCGGAAGGACGTTTACGCATGTTGGCCAACTATGGAGCAAAAGGAACCTGGGAGTCTAAATCAATAAATGGAGGCTGGTGGTCTGTCAACCCTGGATTTCCTCCGGGAGGTGACTGTACATTCTTTTTCCGCTGGGGAAATTTTGATTATGTAATCGGTGGATTTACGGGCTTATGGTCAAAACCGTCCAATGCAGGTGAGGATGAATATACAGATGTAGTTAAACAAGGACTGGATTTTTACAATGGAATGTGCGTTCCAGCTATCACAGAAATAGCTGGCGGACGCTTCCTGATGGCAGGCTGGATTCCTATGGTAAACTGGGGTGGAACATTAAACATCCATGAAATGATCCACTATCCTGACGGCCGTATCGGGACAAAATGGATGGAGGAAATTATTCCTGCCACTCAAAAGGCTAAGACATTGGCTAAAGAAATAACGAAAACATCTTCCTTTCCTGTTGAAAGCCCTTCATTTATGCTGACATTCGATGTAGAACCAGGAGATGACCTGTCCGGTAAACTAGGAGCTTTACTTACCGGTACCGACGAAAATGATCATGCCTGTGAAATCCAGGTGAGTCCAAAGGCAAAGAAAGCCCAATATGGAAAAGGTAATCTTCAGAGATTTTCAGAAGCAGAAAAGACATTACGCGAAGGTGGTTATCCAAACCATGCGCGTGATTATGCCATTGAGAACCTGATCGACACCGACAAACCATTTACAGTTCGTATGATTGTCAAATATGAAGATAAATTCGGAGGTTCACAAATAGATACGGAAATAGCCGGTCAACGTACCATGATTTCATTCCGGCCGGGTTTGAAAGTAGAGAAATTACTCCTTCGCTCTGAAGAAACAGGTATTAAAAACGTAAAAATAGCTGTCTTGAAATATCAAAAGTAATCATTGCCACCTTACGATAATCTCAATATATACTCTTGACGGAATTAATTTAGTTCAGATCTTTCTTATATAATGAACCATCTTTAATTCCGTCAACGAGTATTTTTATTGTAATCAACGTTCGCAAGGAATTCGCAGGATTGTAAATGAATTAGGCTGGCAAACCATTTCGAAAGAAGGTTTTATTCCTTTCAGGACGGTTTCCACCGGAACGACTTTTTCCGGATCAGCAAAACTATTCTCATCATCCGGATTCACAGCACTTAAAGTGATCTGCGTACCTTCCGACTGAACCGATTTCATATTAGCCAGGTTGATCGAAGTATTCCACGGCGTATTCTCACCATTCACCAATTTGATAACAACCTCGTTAGTCTGCTTGTCATAGCCGGAAACCGCATAATGGCGGATTACCGGCTGATAAGTATATTCATACTCCAACTGATTATCCAGGTAACATTTCCAGTGATTTCCTTTAATCTCGATTCTGACATCATACCAACGATAGGTATTTACACCGGTTGCATTACGATAGTCGAACAAAGAAACATTGCCGGCAGCATTTCTTTCTCCGAAGATCACAGACTCGTTCGTATGGCTACCGATATCCGCCATAAAATATTGTTCTTCTCCTTTAGAGCCGAAGAAGATACGGAAACCTTCACGTCCTTCAAGCTTTTGGGCTTTCAGTTCTATGGTGCAGTCGCCAAGTTCTTTGTCGTTCAGCCACAAGTAAGAGTCACCCTCCACTTTCGACTGTTTTAAGACTCCGTTATCAAGGCTCCAGTCGCCTTGTGAGGCAGTCCAGGCAGAAGACAAGTCGCTCCAGTCAGTAGCATATACCGTTTCACCGTCACGGGTCACCTTAAAGTCTTTAAATTCGGCTACGGTGTTGCAGGTTCCGATACCCAGAATTCCCTGTGTCCGGAAAACAGGCTGTGTCTCAGCCGGAAAAACCTGGGTTTTCAGGTTGACATCCGGACGGTTCTCTGAAAACATCTTCAGGATATGGTAGTTCGTACGTCCATATACCGAGTCGTTTTTCAAAATGATCAGGTGGTTGCGACCATGTCCGTCCGCATTTTCCAGCAGAGGAGCGTAAGATACCAACTGTACCTTATCAGCATTACGTTCCACACCCGTCAGATAAGCAGCTTCAGCCAATGAAGAATACAAGCTGGAACGTCCGGTAGCGGCGTACTCACCGACATAAATCTTATAAGGATAATCGGCCGGAAGTTTATCATACAGGTCGCCGTTGCGATAGAACCAGTCAGCCGTCTCATAATAATGCGGATCAATGATGTCGATCGGTCCGGCTTCTTGCAGATAAGGACTGAACATCAGGGCACAGATCGGTGTAATCTGAGGATATTTCTCTTTGATAGCCGCATAGAAACGTTTGTAATTGGCAGCATAACGGGAGCCGATATTTTCGTTGCCTATCTCGACATATTTCAATGGGAAAGGCGCCGGGTGACCGTTCTCTGCTCTTTTCTTTCCCCAATAAGTATCCGTATCGCCGATGGCATACTCGATAGCATCCAACGCTTCCCGGATCAGGTCGTCCACCTGTTTATCGTCACAGAAATCTCCGTTACGGAACAGGCAGGCCATACCTGCATTACAAACGAACATACCATCTGCATGCACATCCTCGCAGAATTGCAGGAATTCATGATAACCGAAACCATACGTACTGCGATATCCCCAGAGATTATATTCGCCCGGTCGGGTTACAGGATCGCCGATCGTTTCTTTCCATTTAACACGGTTTGCCATGTTCAGGCCTTCCACAATACAACCACCCGGCCAACGGATAAAGGCAGGATGAAGATCGGCCAGCATTTCAGCCACATCTTTACGCATACCGTTCGGACGATCCATAAATGTCTCTTCCGGGAACAGGGATACATAATCCAGATAAATATTTCCTTTATTCTTGAAAGTCAGCGCCAAACGGTATTTGTTTCCTGTCGAAGCAGAGACAAGTGTTCCGTCGTAACGGTGCCACTGGTTATCACGGGTGATCTCAAAGCTCTGTGAGGCAACCGGCTGATTGTTCTCATCGATTAAAGCGACAGACACTTCTTCATCGCTGGCAGCATCCGCTTTCAGGTAAAAAGCCAACTTATAAGAACTCCCTTTGCTGAGAGCCATACCCCAGTACCCATTGTTGATAACCTGTACGTCACCTGCCGACTTTCCCAGTTCCAACTGTAAAGCATGCGGGGTTGCCGGATGCAGGGGTTGGTTATCCACGATCTTATAAACAGGCTGGCCGGCCGTACAAACGACTTTCCACCCATTCATAGCCTTTCCATCCTGCCATTTCACCTTGAAATGATTGATCGAGTCATTGGAATAGCAGGGTAAATCTTTCGATACGGCATATCCATCCTCGTAAACAGTCCCTGACGGCAGGTTACCGTCTTCGAACCCACGGTTAAGCACCATTTCCGCATATAAACCACCATCCCCGGAATGTGTAATTTCTTCGAAAAACACACCGTACAGTGAAGAGGGCACTTCGGCCCCTTCCTGGGAGACATCCACAATTATCTGGTCCGACTTGTTACAGGCTACCATCGACAAGCACAACGATAGTCCTGCCAACCAACCTGATCTTTTATACCATTTATTATCCATTGTATTTAAAATTGAGATTAATTATCTATGTATTCTACGGTTTGCCGGCATTGTATATCTTCCGCCGATTTTGCAAACATAAATTCAAACTCACCGGGCTCCGTAACGAATTCCATCCGGGAATTCCACAAGCCGAGTTCTATATAGGATATTGAGAATGTAACACGTTTAGATTCACCAGGTTTTAGTTCTATTTTTTGGAAACGTTTCAATGCAATTACCGGAGTAGTAACGCTACTCACTTTATCATTGACATAAAATTGTACGACTTCCTTTCCTGTCCGGTTGCCGGTGTTCTTCACGAGCACAGAAACCTCTACGTTTTCTTTTCCGAAAGTCTTTTTGGAAACCTGCATATCGGAATATTCGAAAGAAGTGTAAGACAAACCGAATCCGAAAGGAAATAAAGGAGCTGGAGATGAAAACACATAATCACGTCCAGCCTTTTCTTTTGTCCCCGGTTCACGGTTGATCCCTTTTGCGGAGGGTTTATAATCATAGAAAACAGGAATATGTCCCACCGACTGGGGGATCGTTGCATTTAAACGACCGGAAGGGTTCACCTTGCCGAACAGGATATTGGCAACAGCAGCACCTCCTCTTTCACCCGGATACCAGGCTTCGAGTATAGCCGGAACATTTTCTTTTTCCCAGGAGATACTCCACGGACGGCCATGTACCAATACCAGGATGATCGGTTTACCGGTTTCTTTCAAGGCCTGTACCAGCTCACGCTGAACGCCCAGCGGATTGATGTCTGTCAGGTCATATCCTTCCCCGCAGGTAAACGGGTCGCCTACCTCGTTCTCGCCCGGTCCTCTTCCCCAGCCGAGTCCCGAAAGAATCACACTGGTTCCGCCTAATACGACAACTACGGCATCGCTCTTCTCGGCCACCTTGACAGCTTCCGGAAAACCCTCTTTACTCAATCCTGAGATATCGCAACCTTTGGCATAATGCACATTCACCCGATCTCCTACCGCCTGCCGGATTCCTTCCAGCACGGTAACTCCCGACTTATTATCACGCGTATAGGAATAGTCCCCATACTGTACCTGATCGGCGTTCGGACCAACCACAGCAATATCCTTCAGCCGGCTGATCTCCAACGGGAGCGTCTTGTTCTCGTTCTGCAACAGAATAATGGATTCTTCAGCGACCTTCTGCGCAAGTTCTACATGAGCCGGAAGGTGAACCCTTTCCTTTATATTCGCTACTTCAGGATAAGGTTTCTCAAACAGACCGGCTTTAAATTTTGCCGTCAGGATACGACGTACCGAATTATCGATCAACGACTTCGGGACTTTCCCGTCTTTCACAAGCTGAACCAGATGGGTATAGATATCCGGGCGGGCAGCTTCCAGGTCGACACCGGCAGTAACGGCCATTTCAGCAGCTTCTGCTTTGTCACGGGCTATCTTGTGGAAATTATAAAGTTGAGAAACGCCCCCGTAATCCGAAAAGACATATCCTTGGAAATCCCATTCATCCCGCAAAACTTGCGTCAATAAGAAATGATTGGCATGAGCCGGCACACCGTCCACTTCATTATAGGATGGCATAACAGAATATACATTTGCTTCTTTTACTACTTGTTGGAAAGGAGGCAAATGGAGAGAGCGCATTTCCCGTTCACCCAATGATGCCGGTGCCAGGTTGATGCCGGCCCACGGCTGGCTATAACCGGCAAAATGCTTGGCTGTACACATCAGTTTACCGGCAGGAATACCGATACGGGTCTGTTCCGGTTTCCCCTGCAAACCGATAACAAAAGCCGATCCCATCTGTCCGACTAGGTAAGGATCTTCAGCATAACATTCCTCGTTCCTCCCGTAACGTGCGTCACGGATCAGGTCGAAGAGCGGAGACAAGACCTGATCCACTCCCGATGCAGAAGCTTCATAGGCGATGACGGAGGCCATTTCTTCTATCAGTTCCGGATTCCAGGTGCTACCTTGCGCAATGGCCTGCGGGAATATCGTTGCCCCATAAGCCAATTGTCCGTGCAGACATTCCGCGATCTGGATCGGAGGAATACCCAAACGAGTATTTTCACGAGCATGCTTTTTGGCTTGTGCCGATTGTTCTACAATCTTTTCCAGACTTTCGAAAGGACTGTCGCAAACGCCATACACACCCGAAGAGCGCGGGAAATCACCCAGTCCCGTCATCGACATTTGTTCCACCTTTTCTTCCAGTGTCATACGCCCGAGCAGGTCTTCAACACGGTCTTTTACCGGAGCTTTCGGATCTTTATACAACTGCGCATAAGCCGCATGTCCGCAAAAGACAGCAAAAAGAATACATATACTTTTTCTGATCATATATTTCTCTTTATAAAAAAAGGGCAAAAGTCTTGTTTGATAAATCATTCCCAAAACCGTTGCCCTTTTCCTCATTTAAACTGAATGATTACCAACCGGGATTATTCGGCAATAATTTCGGATTCGCATCTGTCTCTGTCGAGGGGATGGGCCACAACAGATATTTCTCGTCGAAAGTAATGCCGCTTTCATTCGCAAAACCATCGTATGCCTCATAACTGTTAGCTTTCACATTATATGCCTTACGGGTACGCTGAATATCGAAATAATCTTTGTTCTCGAAGCATAACTCATGAGCACGTTCTTTCCATACGACCTGCAGGAAATCGTCTTTGCTTAATCCGGTAACAGGGGCCAGGTTAGCACGGCTACGGATAGCATTGACCATATCATAAGACAACTGGTCGGGAGCTCCGTTTGCCTGAGTATAAGACTCTGCATAGATAAACATAACTTCCGGCAGACGATACAAAGTAAAGTTGATATCACACAGACCGGTCTTTAATGCACCTTCGATATCATAATACTTATATAAAGCCGGTGAACCGAATTCGATAATATTGGTCTTATCATCACGATGTCCGTCTTTAGTAAAGAACATTTCCTTTTCTTCAGTACGTTTATCTCCTTTTTCGTAGGAATTATAGAAATCCCAGGTCGGCATCAAAGCACCGAACTCGTCGTAAATCTTGATGATCTGCTTCATAGTCGGTACAATCATGGAAGTGATCTGGTTCGTTGTGATACCTTCTTTATACTGGATTTGGAAGATCAGTTCACCACGGTTCTTGTTTTCATCATCATGCAGTTTTTCATAAGAGTCGAACAAAGAATACCAGGCGGAACCTGCTGCACTGGCATTATAATCGGCACTGGCAGGAGAAACACAGTAAGATTTGTCGAGCACCTCTTTTGCTTTCTCGTAAGCCAGCTTATAATACTCAGCACCCTTATTCAACGGAGCACCTGCCATATACTGATAAACATCGGCCATGATCGTTTTCACCAAACCTAAAGAAACACGGCCCGTACGGTCGGTTTCAGGAAGACCGGATTGTTCAGCTAGTTTCAAATCGCTCAGGATCGATTCGAACACTTTCTCTTTTGTGGCACGTTCCGGATACAGGAGTTCAGAGTCGGCTGTCACCGGTTCGAGGATCAGAGGGATATCACCGTACAGACGTACCAAATAGAAATAATAAAGGGCACGCAACGTATGAACTTCACCCAGCAGGCTCTTAGTGTCGCCACTAACCTTCTGGATACCGGTGATACACATGTTACAGTCGGCAATTCCTTCATAGAAACCTTCCCAGATATTCTTGAAAGAAGGACTGTTCGTTCCTGTTGTATGACGGATATAACCATTGTTATAAGTACTTTGTCCCAAAGTGGTTGCATGACCGCACAATAACTCCAGTGTTACCCACGGGCCTTCGCCATAACCGTCATATGCCTGCAATGCTCTCAAACGTTCGTAAGCACCATCTACCGCAGTCTTCGCCTGGTTGATGTTCTGGAAATAACTATCCTGACTAAAGTTAGTTTTAGGATTTTCTTCCAGAAAATCCTCACAGGAGGTAACTCCTGCTAAAAGCAAACCGCTTAAAGCGAATATATAGAATTGTTTTACTGTTCTTTTCATGATCAATATAGATTATATTAAATTAAAAACTTGCACTAAGACCAAAGGTGTAGCTTCTTGCTTTAGGATAATCATAGAACTGGATATTCTGTGAGAATCCGGTATCCCAGGTAGAAACTTCAGGATCGTATCCGGAATAAGATGTGATCAGGAAGAAGTTCTGAGCAGAGAAAGAAACACGAAGTTTAGTGAAACCGATCTTACTGATCAGTTCTGTTGGCAGAGAGTAACCGATAGAGATATTCTTACCACGCAGGAAAGAACCGTTTTCAACCTTATGAGAGTCGATCAGCGTTGTATATCCCGCACTGGCCAGACGAGTCTGTGCGATCGGTGTATTCTGGTTTTCTTCTGTCCAGGCATTCAACACTGTCTTTTTGGAGTTGGCAATGCTGGTACGGTCTTCCGAAGAGTGATTAGTATTGTTCAATACGTCGGCACCGACAGAGTACTGCAATTCCAGAGAGAAGTCGAAGTTCTTATATTGCAGGTAGTTATTAAATGTACCATAGAAATCAGGAGTTCCACGACCGATGATCTGTTTATCGGCGTCATTGATCTGATTATCATGGTTCAGGTCTTCATGTTTCAGGTCACCCGGTTTTTTTCCGTATTTAGCGGCTTCTTCGGCTTCATTGCTGCCCCATGTTCCCAGCAATTTATAACCCCAGAATGATCCGACAGGCTCTCCGACACGCAGAATAACGTTCTTACCCAGGAAGTCGGGATCGACCAGTTTGTCTTCATTATTTACGCCTAACTGGGTAATTTTGTTCTTCAGGAATGAAATATTGAATGAAGAAGACCACTGGAAGTCGTTGGTTTTGATATTGACAGTATTCAATGTCAACTCAATACCTTTATTTTCCATGCTACCGATATTAGACATCATAGAACGTTTACCGCTGGTTGCAGGAACCGGAGCTTCATACAATAAATCCTTTGTTTTCTTGAGGAAGAAGTCGGCTTCCAGAGAGAGACGGTTGTCAAGTACACCGAAGTCGAAACCGAAGTCCCACTGTTCTGTCTTTTCCCATTTCAGATCCGGGTTAGCCAACTCACCGATAATCATACCGGGAGCTCTGTCGCCTCCGAATACATAAGTAGTTGATCCCAACATCGACAATGAACGGTACTGGCCTATATCGGAGTTACCGGTCAAACCATAGCTTAAACGCAGTTTCAGATTAGATAACCAGTCTTTTGTATTTTCCATGAAAGCTTCGTCTACGACACGCCAGCCTAATGCAGCTGATGGGAAGAATGCATATTTATTGTTCTTACCGAATTTGGAAGAACCGTCCACACGTCCTGTTACAGTCAACAAATATTTGTTTTTCAGACTGTAGTTGATACGGGCGAAATAAGACTCCATCTGCCACCCCATAAATTCGGAAGCAATCGATTGTGATTTTGCCTGTCCCAGATTATTCCAGTTGAAGAAATCGTCAGACAGATCCTGTCCGGTTTGTTCCGTACGCAGTTTGTGATATTTCTGATACTCGGCACCGACCATCGCGTTGATCGAGTGGATATCGTTGATTGTCGTATTGTAAGTCAAGTGATTTTCCCACTGCCAGAAA
Organism: uncultured Parabacteroides sp.; assembly: GCF_905196875.1. GTDB lineage: Bacteria > Bacteroidota > Bacteroidia > Bacteroidales > Tannerellaceae > Parabacteroides. The sequence continues at coordinate 23,958 of NZ_CAJJWO010000013.1, forward strand.
CGGCGGCGTTCACTGTTTACATTCGCTTTGTTTTTACCCACACCTGTACGTAAGCTGATCGTAGTAGGAGCAAAAATAAATTCATGCCAGTCTGTATTAGAGGCACCGATAGTCGTTCTGAATTCAAGACCTTTCATAAAGGTAATGTTCGCATAAGCATTACCATTGAATAAGGCACTCTTGTTCAACCATTTCAACTCGCTTGCCAGGCTGGCAGGAGTATCGGCATCTTCCATTCCGGCAAAATCAGCAGGACGGGCAAAAGTTCCATCGGCCCATTTTGTAGGAATGATCGGAGTCGTTTCAATCATGGTTCTCGGAATATTACCAGATCCCTGTTCCTGATCCTGGAAACTTTCGCGGATATCACTATAACTTAACATTGTTCCGACCTTCAACCAATCGGTAATTTCAGTATCCAGGTTCAAACGACCGGAGAAACGTTTCTTATAAGTCGACTTCAGAATACCTTCATCATCCGTATAGTTGAGGAAAGCAGCATAAGATGTTTTTTCCGATCCACCTGTTACCGACAGGTTATGGTTCTGACTTACAGCCAAACGGGTTGCTTCATCCTGCCAGTCCGTGTCATATAAAGGCTTGCCGTTGGCATCGAACAATTCGCGGTTGCCATAAGTATTGCCTACCTTATAATGTTCGCGAACATATTCAGGACTAAACGAGTTATATTTTCCTGATTTCCAACCGGCCGGATCGAACTTCTCTGCATTCTTGTAACCGGTATCCCATACCTGCATGAATTCTTCTGAATTAAGCACATCGATCTTACGGGCCAATTTACTGAACGATACGTTAGCATCATAGCCGATACTTGCTTTTTGACCCAGCTTACCTTTCTTCGTTGTAATAATGATAACACCATTAGAACCACGTGTACCGTATATAGCCGTAGAAGAAGCATCTTTCAAAACATCGACACTCTGGATATCATTCGGATTGATCGCATCCAGACCTCCGCCTTCCCATACGACACCATCGACAACGTAAAGAGGATTGCTGGTTGCATTGATAGAACTATAACCACGGATCTGGATACTGGTTCGTCCGCCGGGACGTCCAGAGTTGGTCGAAACATTCACACCGGCTACGCGTCCTGCCAAAGCCTGTTCAACAGTTGTTGCCGGACGTTCCATCAATTTCTCCGATTTAATGTTGGCAACCGAACCTGTCAAGTCTGATTTCTTCTGAACACCGTAACCTACAACAACGACTTCGTCCAGATTCTGTGTATCTTCCGCCAGCTTAACTACAATCCGTGAATTGTTCCCTACCGGAATTTCTTTCGTCAGATAACCGATATAAGAGATCGTTATAGTAGCCGATGCAGGAACCTCCAACGAGAAATTACCGTCGATATCAGTAACCGTTCCGATCGTTGTTCCCTTAATTGCAATATTAGCTCCGATAATAGGTTCCCCGAGGTTATCGGTGACAATACCCGTGATTGTACGGTCTTGCTGCTGAACCGAAACGACTGCTGCCTTTTTAGATAAAATAATCTGTTTGTCTACAATTTTATACTCGACATTCGTATTATTGAATATCTGGGATAAGATATGATTGATATCGCCTCCGTTCACCTTCAGACTGACAATACGATTTACATCCACTGTATTATCTCTGAAAAGGAAAGAGAAACCTGTTTCTTTTTCAATCTGGTCAAGCGCTTGTTCAACCGTTACGTTTTTCAAAGATAACGAAAGCGAAGTTGTCTGTGAATAGGATACTCCGGCATATAGCTGGGCAGCCATCAAAAAAGAAAATACGACACTTAACTTCATAATACGGAAAGATTTAAGCATACATCGGGCATAGTTACCCTTGCGTAATTTAAATAACTTCATAACTTTGTAAATGATTTATATTTATTATTTTTTTGACAGGTTGGCGCCTGTCAAAAGATGTTTCACACGGGCAAGAATAGGTTGGCGCTTATTCTTGCTTTTTTTAAGGCACATTTCTTTATTACACCATAGGCATATTCGATTTAAGTACAACTATATTTTATTTGTTTTTATTTCTGATATACATCGATCCGCCCCCTGGCAAAAGTGGCATCGTTATTTTGCTCCAGCCCTTTTACGGTCCATTCGATAGGTGCTGTCAGCTTCAGGTAATTCAGTATCTGTTCTACCGTCTCTGTCGTGAATGCTGCACGATATTTATATTCCTTGTTACTAGTTTTATGCAACACGATATCGACATTATATCGTTTGGACAATTTCTTCAATACCACATCCAACGGGGTATTTCTGAAGACCAACCGTCCGTCTTTCCAACCTATTTTTTCTTCCAGGTTCACTGATGAGACAGTGAACTTTCCTGTTTCCTTATCAAACAGCGCTTGCTTCTCCGGCTCCAAAGAAACGGTCTTATTCCGGCTGATTACATCGATCTTACCTTTAGCCAGGACCGCCTCTATACAGGATTCGTCTTCATACGCATTGATATTGAATTTCGTACCGTAAGCCATCACCTTCACTCCTCCGTCGGTGGAAACGTAAAACGGATGTTCCCGGTCCGATTGTACTTCAAAATATCCTTCGCCCGATAATTTCACGTCCCGTTCCTTACCACTGAAGACAGAAGGGTAGCTCAACGAACTTCCGGAGTTCAACCATACAACGGACTGATCCGGCAAAACCAACCGGGTCACTGTACCCGGAGCAGAACTTACCTGATTGTAAGTGACCTGAGCCAGCTGTTTTTTCTGATCCATATATAAATAAGAAAAAACAATCGAAGAAATCAGCAACGGTAATAGTAAAATAACGGCTATGCGGGAAATGGTCTGCATATAGATCCGGCGACCTTGCTTTTTTTGCATCCGCTTTCCTATTCGCATATATCCTTTTTCCACATCTACTGACTGATATTCCAAAATATCTTCAGTCAATGCCTTTATTTCTTCTATCGTTTTTTTATTATCTTCCATTTTCCGAGCCTTTGTATAATAGAGACACATGAAAATAAAAATCACGACAGCAAAATCCGTTTTTTTTCAAAAAAAGAAATACATTTGTCAAATCATGGAAAAGGAACACGCTGGCGCAGTTGATATTGAGCTCTTATTTCGGAACATTTCGACCCAGGATGATGAGAGATCTTTTCGTAAATTATTCGAATATTATTACCCGGCATTATGTCTCTATGCAAAGCGCTTTATCAAGGAAAGAGAAACCCGGGAAGACATCGTTCAAGATGTATTTTTTTCTATTTGGGAAAATAGGAAATATATTTCTGTGCAAACTTCTGTCAGGAATTATTTACTGACTTGCGTTCGAAATCACTGCCTGAATTTTCTCCGCCGCCAGCCAACAGAATCGTTCGAACAGGTCATTCAGGAGAATATTCCTATATACGCAGAAAATAATGACGATTTTTATACACTGACCGAATTACAGGAATTATTGGCGAAAGCACTAAACAAACTCCCGGAAGACTATCGCCGTGTATTCATACTAAACCGCTTTGAAGATAAAAGTTATGGAGAAATAGCCGAATCGATGGATATTTCGACACGGACAGTTGAACGGTATAAAAATAAAGCAATCGAACTTCTCAAAAAAGACCTGAAAGATTACTTACCGCTCCTTATCGGATATTTGTTTTAAAATCAAACCTCTCCATTACTTCTTTTGGCTCGGATAATCAAAGCTTCAGCAATAAGTAAATCAAACGGTGTCGTAATTTTTATATTTTCCCGGTTTCCGGTAACCATGTGAATGGCTTCCCCCATCGCTTCCACAACAGATGCATCATCCGTAAAAAGAGAAGTAAAATCCTGTTCATAGGCTTTGAGTAACAAGTCGGCACAAAATACTTGCGGCGTCTGTACGGCAAAATAACGACTGCGGTCTACCGGATGAGAGCCTTTTTCGTCTGTTTCGCGTAAGGAGTCGATCATTGGCATTACAGGAATAACCGCACCATTTTTCTCCGCTTCATTAAAGCAGGTTTCGATAACTTCAGACGATACAAACGGACGCACACCGTCATGCACGGCGATCAAGGCTTTTTCATTCCTTTCGGATGCATTTTCAATTTCTTCCGAGAGGAATTCCAATCCGTTCCGAACGGAATGAAAACGCGTCTCACCGCCATTCGCGATCCGGTGAGGTACTTTACAGCCAATCTCCCGGCAAAGCATATTCCAATACGGCTGATGATCTTCGGGAAGCACCAGCACCAGTTCGGCCGAAGCATCCCAACGATGGAACGCCTCCAGCGTATGCATCAGGACAGGCTTTCCTTCCAACGGGATAAACTGCTTGGGCAGATCTCCGCCCATTCGAAGTCCTTTCCCTCCGGCCACGATCAATACATATCTGCGCATTACTCCAGCTCCTCCAATACCTTTTTAACCTCTTCGTCTACCTTATATAGTTTCTCTTTGCACAATTTGATCAGGCGAGTCGCTTCCTTCACTTTCTCGGAAAGGACATCCACATCCAGTTCACCGTTCTCAATGTCGGCTACGATCTTACGCAGTTTCTCTACCGCTTCGTTGTACGTTTCTTCTTTCTTTGTCATATATCGGAATGATTTATTTTTTAACGATACTCTTCACATCCCCATCCGCAAACCGGGTCACCAGTTCGTCGCCGGAACTAAGTTCGGTGGCATGTTTAATTATTTTGCCGTCTTTGAGGGCCAGGCTATAACCACGCTTCAGTACATAATCAGGAGAAGCCATCTTGATAAACTGTTCTGTCAGCTGAATAAAACGGGTTCCCTCCGTGATCCGGGAAGTCGCACGATTCTGTAATTGCAACTGCAACGTATCCAACGTGGAACGACGACGCAACAACATGGCGGAAGCAGAGGTCGGGAGTTTATTACCCAGCATCTGTAAAAGCGAGCGGTTACGCTCGATCCGGTTGATAGCGATTGCAGGAAGACGATTACCCAGCAGTTGCAGGAAATTCCGTTGTTTCTGCAAGATCCCGGTAGCCAGTTCGCTGACATCCTGTTGAAGTTCTTCCAACTCCATCGCCACTACATCCATACGACCGATCAGGAATTCCGCCACGGCCGTCGGCGTCTTCATCCGGGTATGAGCCACCATGTCCAGGATCGTATCATCCCGTTCATGACCGATACCGGTAATAACCGGCAAAGGGAATTGGGCACAATTAGCAGCCAGCAGATACGAATCGAAACTATTCAGGTCGGAGGTTGCTCCACCCCCACGAATAATCACCACCACATCAAAACAATCGATATGATGATAAATACGGTCAAGTGCCGCAATAACCGACTCTTCCGTTTTTTCTCCCTGCATCAGGGCAGGAAAAAGCTTTGTATAAAAAGGATAACCGGCCTTATTATGTGCCAGCTGGTTCAGAAAATCTTCATATCCTGCCGCAGTAGGCGAAGTGATAACGGCAATACGTTTAGGCAACTCAGGAAAAGGCAACTCTTTGTTAAGCGTAAACACACCTTCCTCCTTCAGTTGGCGGACGATCTCCATCCGGCGCCGGAGCATATCACCCATCGTATAAGCCGGATCGATATCCGTCACAGTCAGGCTGTATCCGTATAACTCATGAAACTCGATGGTAACTTTAACCAGCACTTTCAATCCGGAAGCGAACAGTTGCCCCGTCTCCATCTCGAAATAAGGCTTCAGCATCCGAAACGTTTTCGCCCAGATAGAGCCGCGTGCCCTGGCAACCAGTTGTCCGGTTACCGGATTCTTTTCTATAAATTCCAGATAACAATGGCCGGAAGCTGCATTGGTCCGCACATCACTCATTTCCGCGCGCACCCAGCAAGTACCGGGAAAAGCGTCACTAATCGCTCCCCGCACCAGATTATTCAATTCCAGTAAAGAGAACTCCCGGCGTTTATTGCCAGTGTATTCCGGATTAATGTTCAGCCCCGGCATATTGAAGTCCTTTTTTATAAGCTTTGTACATATTGGGAATACCATATCCCAGTTCTGCATCCGGCCGTTTGGATTGGCTCGATACCTGATGCAGCAGATCTATAATATCTTTGTTGCTTAATCTGGGTAACGCCTGCCACAGGCATATTCCCAGACCTGCCAGGATAGGCGTGGCAAAAGAGGTTCCGCTGGCATAACGCACATTCCCTTTCGGATCGATCACACAACTACCCGAACCCAGCGCTACCACATCCGGTTTCACCCGGTAGTCGGCCGTAAAACCGACAGAACTGAAAACACTTTTCTTCTTTTCTTCTGTGATCGCTCCCACCGTCAGCACATCCGATGCATCGGACGGGAAAGTGATCTTTCCCCAAATCCCGTTACCCTCATTGCCTGCACTGCAAAACATCAGGATACCTTTCTGGGCAGCCATATGAGCCGCCTGGCTGATCAATGTTGTCTTGCCGTCAAGGGCAGACTGGTCATACGATAATTCATCGGCATCAAAAGCAAAATACCCGAGCGATGAAGTGATCACATCGACTCCCACACTATCGGCATACTCAACCGCAGCCGCCCAATAATCTTCCTCGATAGGATACTCGGAATCGCTGTCTTCGCTTTTGATAAGGAGATAGGATGCCTTAGGAGCCGTCCCCACCATGATACCCGGCATATCGGCAGCCAGGCAAGACAGCACTTTCGTTCCATGATCGTCGGCATTATATACGCTCTGCCCCGGGTAAACCACATTATGCGTACCCATCAGCCTCAGCGAATCGAACACACTGATACGGTCTACATTCTGAAAACCGGCATCTATCACGGCGACCCGCATACCTTCACCTTGAAATCCGGCCTCATGCAATTTGATGCCGTTAAGCATTTTAATCTGTTCACTGGCATATCCGTACCTGTCTTTTAGCGGAGTATCTGCCGGAAAGAAACGCTCGTCCTGCTCCTCCTGTTCAGCTGTAACTACATTGGTGCCTTTCCAGACCCATTTTACGGAGTCGACAATAGTCAGCTCCTTTAACCGGTCAGCAACGGTACTGTCCTGGCTCGTCACCACCACAGTAGAAAACCATTTACTCTGGACAACCGGTTCAGCCCCGGCCGACGCCAATGTATCCAGATAAGAACGTGCTATGGGAAGATCCGTGACCGATACAGGCGTACCGGTTTTCTCACGACGTTGGATAGATTCCTTCGAAAGAAATGACTCCGGCCGGTCTATTGTATAACCGGAATCGCCTTTATCTTTCAGGTAGACGCGAAAGCAATAGCTTTCCCCGGCAACAAGCCACGAGGAAAAACAACTCAATAATATGATAAGTCCTATATATCTTTTCATGGAACTAATAAACTCTATACTACATTGGTTTTACAAAGGTAATAATTGCGATGGATATAAAAAAGCCCGGCAACTCTTCAGGAGGCCGGGCTGTCTATTATGTTACAAATTATTCGTTGACATTGCAGATAGGAATCTCACGTTTCACGCTCTGGCGCAATGAGATCAGCGTTTCTGTAGCCGTTACACCCGGTATTTCCTGGATCTTCGAGTTCAGAAGTTCCATCAGGTGCTCATTATCGCGGGCATACAATTTGATCAGCATTGTGTACGGACCGGTAGTAAAATGACACTCAACCACTTCAGGTATTTTTTCAAATTCAGGAACCACATCCTTATACATAGAACCACGTTCCAATTTAACACCGATATACGTGCAGGTATTATATCCCAGAATTTTAGGATTAATATGATAACCCGATCCAACGATCACATTCATATCAATCATGCGCTGTACCCTTTGATGAATGGCTGCACGAGACACACCACACTCTTCAGCTACATCCTTAAAAGGAATCCTGGCATTCTTTGAAATAATGTTCAATATCTGCCGATCCAGCTTGTCTATTTTCTCCATGTTTTCTATCGCTTTATTATACGCTCTAAATTATTTATATATCAAAAGTATATAATAATTTTCAACATTCTATCATTCTGAAAGAAAAAAGTAGCAAATAAATAATAAAAGCGGGTAATTAATGCTTTTCAGCATAAATTGCCCGCTCCTTTATCTACTAAAATGAGAAATTACTTTTTCTGATCGTCTTTAACGATATCCAGCAATTCCACTTCGAATTTCAATACGCTGTTCGGTTTGATACCACGAGTTCCGTGTTCGCCATAAGCTAGATCAGAAGGAACCCAGATCACATACTTAGAACCAACCGGCATGATCTGCAGAATTTCAGTCCATCCTTTGATCACCTGGCCAACACCGAATACAGCAGGTTCGCCACGGTCAACAGAGCTATCGAACTTAGTTCCGTCCAACAGTGTACCAGTGTAGTGTACTTTAACCTGATCTTCAGCAGTCGGTTTCGCACCTGTACCTTCTGTTTCTACTTTGTACTGCAAGCCACTTTCAGTAGTAATAACGCCTTCCTTAGCTTTGTTTTCAGCAAGGAACTTTTCGCCTTCTTCTTTCGTCTTGTTGGCATCACGAGCCTGAGCTTCTACGAAATAAGTATTCAGGTAAGTCTGAGCCTGTTCCGGAGTCATTTTCAATCCGGTAGAATCGCCCTTCATAGCAGCTTCGAAACCAGCTAATAAAGCATCTACATTAGCAGGACCACCAGGCATACCGTCCAGGTTCTGTTTGAACATGCTACCGTTAGCAACACCAATTGCATAGCTCGCGCTATCCACAGAGGTTTTCAGGTTCGCGCTCTTTTTTGAGTCACAAGATGTGGCAGAAACGCCCAATGCTACAATAGCTGTAGCGGCTAAAACACTAATCTTTTTCATTTTTCTCTATAAATTATTTTACTATGTCCAATAATTCAACATCAAATACCAATGCACTGTTCGGTTCGATCGCTTCTCCCGCACCATGTTCGCCATAAGCCAGATCAGACGGGATGAACAATCTCCATTTAGAACCCACTTCCATCAGTTGTAATGCTTCTACCCATCCCGGGATTACCTGCGATACACCGAATACTGCCGGTTCACCGCGCTGTACGGAGCTATCAAATACTGCTCCATTGATTAATGTACCATGATAATGGCATTTCACCTGATCGGATGCGGTCGGTTTCGCACCGTTTCCTTTTTGAAGTACCTGATATTGGAGTCCGCTCGGTAATGTAACAACACCTGCTTTACCTTTGTTTATATTCAGAAATTCTTCTCCGGCTTTTTTGTTTACTTCGAATTTTTCTTTCTGCAGCTTCATGAAGTAATCGTTGATCACTTGCTTAGCTTCGTCATAACTGAGTTCAGGAGTCTGATTACCCAAAACATCTTTCAATCCCTTTACAAAGTCTTCAATCTGAAGATCATTAATGCCCGAGTTCTGGAAATTATTTCCGATACTTAAGCCAAGTGCATAACTTACTTTATCCATTCTTTTTCGTTTTCAACTAATTACAAACTACAAAAGTAATGCTTTTAAGTACACAAACGTCATCGGAAGGTACTTTTTTATTACTTTTGCATCTGTTATGGGAGAACAGTGTGTCTTTCATTCTTTGCAAACACTTTGTAACTTACCTCTACTAACCGATACTACATCTCCATTCCTTACTTTATGTTTCTTTATCAGATAATCTTCCGGTGCATAAATCGCTTTTGCTTCAATCATTTGATTTAACCGATTTGCCGATAATCCCAGACATGCCCGGATAACAGATGACAATTTCAGTCCAAAATCAAAAGGAGTTTGAATTTTGAATGATATAATGTCGTTATCACTGTTTAAAATATCATCAATCGAAATAGACTCATGTTGTATTTCATATTCGACACTGCCATAATCCAACTCGACACTGTTCTTTCTTGCTGTTTCAGCAGAAAAAGCATATTCCCACGCTACCGCTTCGTCATTCTCTGCAAATTTAAGAAACAGGTCTTTTTGGATCAGTTCGGATTTCGTACGTGATAATATAGTTAAGTTGTATGTGCTGTCGCATTCCATACATCTATATATTAACCATACATCTGTGTTCTTTTTCTGGGAATTCATTCTGAATTTACCGCTGCAATAAAATCTGTCGGAACTACAGCGATTACATTTTCGTTTTAAGATTGGGGTATTTTTGATCTTTATTTCCCATATATATTCTTTTTCCATTTCTATACTGTGCTTAATGTATTTTGAAAAATTCATTATATCCGCACAGTATCACTGCTTATGAGAAACTCAAAAGGTTATCATAAACGACAATAGCAGATGCTATCGGCCTCAAAGGACGATACTGTGAAGAAAAATGATGATATGAAAAACCTGTTCGAGAAGGATTTCCCGAACGTAGAACTATTAACCCGCGGTTTATGGGGCTAATATTAAGCCAGTATAAGTCTTAGAATTACTTTCAAAATGTGACTATTATGGTTATCGGGAGACAAAGATAGTTATTCTCCCCATACAACACAAACCCCTGAAAGATGAATCTCCCAGGGGTTGCTTTTTTTGTCTGTTTTTGCTCTTCACAGAGGTTGAACAGAAGAACTTTATTTCATTACTTTAGTATTAATATCGACCGCTTGTTCGCCCTCACGGGGTAATTGGTTGATTCTTGTCCGATATCACCGCGCAGTCAAATTTAAATTTATTGATTATAAATAGTTTCTATTATTTTACGATTGCTTTTACAGCAGCTTCACCTTCTACGGCTACTACAACTACACCTGCAGGAGCAGCGATTTCAGCCTTATCAGAAGAAAGAACTGTGTTAGCAACTGTCTGACCAAGAACGTTACTGATAGTAACTTTCTTACCTGCTGCACCGTTGATGATTACTGCACCTTCTTTAGCTACTATGCTAATTGAAGAGGTTGTAATGTCTTCGTTAGCAACCGGATCACGTTTAACGTTTTCTTCGATACCGAATACATCACCGTTTGCGAAACCGTTTTCTACAACCAATGTACCATTGATCCATTTCAAGTAACCGTCATTGTTTGCTGTTTTTTCAACTTTTTCAGCATCTTCAGTCGGGAAATAGTTCTTCCATTGAGTTTGGATCTTGAATGTCTTAGCATCGTTATCTACATAACGGAAAGCAAACTTAGCCACATTGAAGTCTGTTGTATCCATAGCCAACTTAACAACTTCACCCCCCTTACGAGTAATATAAAGTGTATCATCAGCGTGAATACCTTCTACGAATGATAGTTTAGCACGAGATTCACCAGCTTCAACCTCATTTACATACGGATTGTTATGAAGATGAGTAGCACCATAAACATTAGCAGTGTCGATCAGGTTCACCAGGAAGCGACCCTTAACAGCTCTGTGTTCTTTTGCGTCTGCACAAGGGCCACCATTAGCAGCCAACCATTCGTCAGTGTTGTGTTCCGGGTTGTAAGGACAATAGTGAGTCTTTTCTTTGTCAACGTTTACAGCCAGTAAATACTGGTAGCAAGTATTAGCTTCACCATTGATAGTACGGTTGATATAAGCTGTATCAGCAAAAATAGCCGGATTTACACTAAACTGATTGATATTATCAATGTTCAGGAAGCTCAATGTATCTTTTTCAACAACCGATTTGTCATCATGTTTTTCATACAATACCTGAGCATTGTTTTCTTCGCGATACAGACTGATTGTGTCACCCCATTCTACAGCGATTTTGTGATATTCAGGAGCATCTGCTTTTTCTACAACCATCAATGAGTTATTATCAGTAGCATAAGTATCCATCTGTCTCAATTCACCAAAGCCATCAACTTCACTGTTAGCCACGTAGATTTTCTGATTGAAGTTATGTGTTTCATTAACTTTAGGAGTATCCTCATCATCAGTAGTAAAGAACTGAACGATATTATAAGTTCCGTTCGGCTGTTTCTTCAATGCGAAGCTATGAGCATTTTCCTTCTTCTTATCAGGATTCAGTACATAGAAATTATAACCATGTTCACCATTGTAAACAACATATTCATTATTGCTTCTGTTCTGGAACTGATACGGCAGGATAGCCAGTTTAGATTTCTCAACTTTCTTGTTATCCGGATCAGTAACGATCTTACCATCAATCAACGTTGCGAATACAGTTTCAACAAATACTGTATCGACAGCATTCTTTGTTCCGCCGTCATAATCCTTCATTCTGAAGCTCAGGTTCCAAAGAGTAGCATTTTCTTTATCGGTTACTACACCTAGCTGGTGAGACTTCTGATGGTTTTCTGAGAAATACACATTCTTGTTACCTGCAATTGCATGGTACTGGCCCATGTAATATTTCTGGTTTCTCAATGCGTTTTCAGTTGTATGCATAAAACCATCAAACATTGTAGGATCTTCGTAAGCAGTCATTTTGATCTTATCGCCTGCTGCAAGATTTTTATCAGATTCTACAGACTCAACAACATATACATTCTTTTCACTTGTTTCACGCAATACAATATCTTTAATTTCAGCTTTTGTTTCGCGGTTAGCCAAAGTAAACTTATTTGTATTCAAATCGGCAGCAGTTACCGCCCACTGTGCTTCAGGGAAACCAGCTTCTACAGAGCTAGCCAAAACGTATTCAGGAGCATCATCCTCAATTGCAAAAGCACGACCTACTTTATATTTGTTGGCATCTGTTACTTCGCTGTTTGTTGCAGCAAAAGAGATATTCCAGAACGTACCCAGGAATTGTTTAACACTTGCTACATTATTCAGACCCAATGTAATGTACGGATAGATTTCACCGGCAATAGTACCTACAGTTCCTGTCAGAACCAAATCTTCACCCAATTTCATGATGTACAGGTTTCTTGTGTCAGTAGCAGCGGCAGCCTTATCTGAAACAGAAACATGGTCAATCAGATTGTCAGCAACACCAGAATAACGTTTAATAGTGAAATAGGTCAAATATTTATCTGTATTCTTAGCCAGTTCTTTTCCATCGATAAGAACGAACTTACCACCTCTCTTGTTTACACCTGTATTTTCAACTCCCCATTCATTGGCAACCGTAAGAGCAACATATTTGTCACCATTTATCAATTGGAAAGTTTTAACATCTGCAGCATCTGAACCCTTTGTAACAATAGCAGTCAGCTTACCATCAAAAGCATCCATGCCTTCCACTTTGTCTTTGCTATCTTTTACTTTCAGGATACTCAGACCGAAGCCATTACCCAGAACGTCGTTAAGCTCTTTAGCATCAACGTTTTCAATTGTTGACTTGTAGATACCAAAAGAAGCAGCAGCTGTTGTATTTGTAAGATCTGCATCCAGATTTGCACCATTAGCAATAGACAAATACATACCGCTATTATATGCAGCCGTATAAACAAATTCAATAGATTTATTCAACATAGCATACTTGCCAGTTGCTTTGTTTTTGAATTTGTATCTTGTTACACCGTTAGCAGAAGCATCTTCCACAGCCCACAAATATTCGTCTGTATTCACAGCCGTCGTAGCCGAAACCGTACCATCTGTAGCACCTTTCCAAGCCTTAGCGGCATCACTACCAGAGATGAAATAATATTCATCTTTATTGAAAGAAGTTTGTAAAGCGACATCCTGACCATCTATCGTAATGGTAGAATTAGTAGCAACCGGAGCTAAAGCAGAAACAGATACACTACTGATTGTTGCAGAACCTACAGTCAAACCACCGTCTGCTACAGTAACTTCCGCAGCAACAGCAGCCTTCACCAATGTCCAGTTAGCAGCTGCTTTTGTTTCAGCTTTTACACTCAAATACTTAGCATCGCTATCAGCACGATCCAGAGCAACAGAGTACATCTTTTTGCTTGCATCCAATGTCCAGGAATAAGCAGCAGTAGCAGCCACTTTTTCCGATACTTTTACTTCACTACCGGATACATACAAATATCCACCTTCCACTTGCAGGTAGAAAGAAGCAGTAGCTTCAGCTGCATTTTCAACAAAACTGTTCAGATCTGTTACCTTACCGCTTTCATCCACTGCAACATCACCTGTGCCGGGGAATACGTCAGCACTGTAAACACCGAATTCCACAGTAGTCAATGCAGTTTCCTCACTTTTAGTTTGTATTTCTTCCGACTCAATTTTACTCTCACCAAACTTCAAGTTCTTTGCAGTCTCACCTTCCATTACTTGAATTCTACCATCAACAATATAAATTTCAAGTGCTGCCTGTCCTTCTGCTACTGCCCCTACTGAATAAGTGTAACTGGGTGTACTTTTTAATGAAGCACCTTCAGCTTCTCCTTCTCCACCCTGTGCTTGAAGCAAATATACCGTTTCGCCATCTGAATTTTTTGTTTTCAGATAATATTTTACTGAAGCTTCAGATTTGGATTCAACTGCAGGAACAGCTTCCAGTTCCCAAGTAGTAGTTTCTGCAGTCACATCTCCTTCAACTACAGCCGCATATCCTTCGGCAGTCAAATAAATGGCAGAACCCTCTTTAGCCCCATCCAAATTACTACCAATTACTACAGCCTGACCAACAGCCGGCTCAGTGACTGTAATCACCTTAGCATCCAGCGTCGTCCAAGCACCGGCTGCCAAAAGGACAGCCACTAACGTAGAAAACTTTTTGTTCATAATTCTTTAATTTAATATTAATAATAGTGTTACTTAAAAGCCTACCCATATCGACCACAAGTGTTGCCATTTATTAAATGACTAGCAAAAAGGATCGTTTTTTCTAGTCATTTTGTTTTGATCTAAAACGCCGCCGGATAAGGTTACTATTTGTTCACTATTTTACTCAATCGCTTTCTTTTTAATGTGTTAAAAAATATTAGTCGCAATACTAATTCAATTTAGTCGCTATATTAATCCTGATTAGTCGCTATACTAGTGACATTTTGATAATCGCCTCCTTTTATTATTCAATAACTAAAGAAAATATATTACATTTGTACTTTTCAATTTCAGCTCAAATATATAGACCATGAGAATTAGACCAATTTTTACTTGTTGCCTACTCGCAATATGTTTTTGTGCGTGTACCAGGCAACCACAATTCCACGCAAACAGGGATGCAATTATCGCAGACTCGTTATTGACCAACATTCTGACAAAGTACAATGTCGAGAAGTACGGTCTTCTTTCGGAAACCTACCCTGTTAATCCTGAGAACCAGGTTACTTACCTCGCTGAAGGAAGCGAACAGAAAAAGGACCAGGAAGTATCTTTCCTTTGGCCCTACTCCGGTATGTTGTCGGGATGTATTGCCCTGTATGATGTTACCGGTGATAACAAATACCTGGAAATACTGGAAAAACGCATTATCCCGGGGCTGGATCTCTATTGGGACAATACACGTACTCCGCATTGCTATCAGAGCTATCCCATGTTCAACGGCGAAAGCGACCGTTTCTACGATGATAACGATTGGCTAGCCATCGACTTCTGCGACCTGTATGCACTCACCAACGACCAGCAGTACCTTCTGAAAGCGAAAGAGTTGCACGAATATATCTATAGCGGTTGGGACAATGTGCTGGATGGTGGCATCTACTGGTGCGAACAGAAAAAAGTATCCAAAAATACCTGCTCCAATGCACCGGCCGCCGTTTTATGCATGAAACTGTATAACCTGACGAAAGAACAGAAGTATCTGGATCAGGCCATCAAAACCTACAACTGGACAAAAACAAATTTATGCGACCCTGCCGACTCGGTTTACTGGGACAACATAAGCCTCGATAAAACAATCGGAAAAGCTAAATTCACCTACAACAGCGGACAGATGATACAGGCCGGTGTATTGCTCTATCAAACCACCTCAGACGATACATTCCTGCAAGATGCACAAAATACCGCAAAGGGCGCTTACAAGCATTTTTTGAGCAAACGTACTGGTATTGATGGAAAAGATGCTTATTTTTACCCCTCAAATCCGTGGTTCAACGTTATCCTCCTGCGTGGACTTATCGCTCTGGCAGAGGTAGACAATAATTACGAATATGTAAATACGATGGCAGACAATGCCCGTTATGCCTGGAATTATACCCGTGACGAAAACGGTTTCCTGGGTAACGACTGGGCAGGCACTAAGAATAAGAAGTTCAAATGGTTGCTGGACAACGCCTGCATGATTGAACTTTTTGCTGAGATCAATAATATTCAATAATCATAAAACAAAAACGTAAACTCATCATGACTACACGTAGAAACTTCCTGAAATCCGGGAGCCTCTCACTGGCAGGCCTGCTGGTAGGACAAAAATCATTTGCCCACATCGCCGAGTCAGCCGCTACTGGTTCACCGGTTATTTCTGAAACTTCACAGTACACATGTCTTCGTCCGGCACCGGAAAAACGCCAGTTCACTTCGGAAGCTGTAGAAAAGGCTATCAAAGCAACGAAAGCCCAACTGAAAGACCCGAAACTGGCCTGGATGTTCGAAAATTGTTTCCCGAACACACTAGATACCACCTGTGAACATAAGATGCTGAACGGTAAACCCGACACCTTCGTCCTGACAGGCGACATCCACGCAATGTGGTTGCGCGACTCGTCGGCACAGGTTTTCCCTCACATTAAATTCGCCAATGAAGACCCGAGAGTTAAAACCATGCTGGCCGGTGTAATCAACCGTCAGACCTGGTGTATCAACATCGACCCGTATGCAAACGGATTCAACGAAGGCCCGACAGGCAGCGAATGGGAAAGCGACCGTACCGACATGAAGCCGGAACTTCACGAACGCAAATGGGAAATCGACTCGCTTTGTTACCCGATCCGTCTGGCTTACCATTTCTGGAAAAAGACCGGCGACACTTCGCCTTTCGACGCAGACTGGGACAAAGCGATGAAATCCGTCTATAAGACTTTCATCGAACAACAGCGCAAAGACGGCCTCGGCCCTTACCGTTTCTCACGTAAGACCGATCGCCAGGGCGATACCTTACTGAACGACGGTTACGGTAGCCCGGTAAATCCCGTCGGCCTGATCGTTTCATCTTTCCGTCCTTCGGATGATGCTTCCCTGTTTGGCTTCCTGATCCCGTCGAATATGTTTGCCGTCACTTCCCTGCGCCAACTGGCCGAAATGATGCGCGATATAAAAAAGGACAACGACTTTGCCCGCCAGTGCGACTCATTAGCAGATGAAGTGGCTGCCGCCATCGAAAAATACGGAATCGTAGAACATCCTGAATTCGGTAAAGTATATGCTTTTGAAGCAGACGGCTTCTACAATCATGTTTTCATGGACGATGCCAATGTTCCGAGCTTGCTGGCAATGCCTTACCTGGGATGCATCGACGTAAACGATCCGGTATACCAGAATACCCGCAGACTGGTGCTCAGCTCTTCCAACCCATACTTCTTCAAAGGGAAAGCCGGCGAAGGTATCGGTGGCCCGCACATCGGTTTCGACTTTATTTGGCCGATGAGTATTATCATGCGTTGCAACACGACCAACGACAACGAAGAGATACGTCACTGCGTAAAAATGCTGCGCGATACCGACGGCGAAACCGGTTTCATGCACGAATCGTTCCACAAAGACGATCCAAAGAACTTCACCCGTTCCTGGTTTGCCTGGGTAAACACCTTGTTCGGCGAAATGATTTACCGATTGGTACAGGAAGGGAAGAAGGATATATTGAATAATTTGGGATAAAAAAATCCTGTAAATATACCGCAATAGATTAGCCTCGGATTTCGATCCGGGGCTTTTTATTTGCCGGCAAAGTAGGATATCCATAACAAAACGTCTATCTTTACGGCACCTATAAAATCATTGCTTATGAGAACTGCGATATGCTGTTTCATCCTGTTTGCCGTATGCCTGGCAGGATGCAGTTCGGATGAATCGATAGATACTCCGAAAGACAATCCGAAAGACGACCCTTCCGCCCTTTTCGGAACAGACACTGAACGTTACGACATTCCCCTTTCCACCAAATCGGAAGAGGTGAACGCCATCAGTCAACAGTTTGCCTTTAAACTGTTTAAAGAAATAGCCGGTTCCTCTAAGGAAAACAGCTGTATCTCCCCTCTCAGCGTCGGCTTCTGCCTGGGTATGCTCCTTAACGGAGCCGATACCGACACCTATGAGGAAATCCGGGATGTCCTTGGCTACAAAGGTTTCTCCAACGAAGAAATCAACGAATATGTGCAAACGATGCAAACCGAACTGCCCAAGCTGGATGGCAGGACGCTACTCAGCAGCGCCAACAGCATTTGGGCGAACAAGAGCTATAACTTGCTGCCCGACTTCGTGAAGCTCAATACGACTTACTACGACGCAGAAGTCCGGAACGAAGCTTTCGACGACGGACTTGTCGGCAAGATCAACGGTTGGTGTAGCGAAAAGACCAACCAGCTTATTCCTGAAATCATCCGCGAGGTATCCCCCGGTGCCGTCTGCTACCTGCTGAATGCCATCTACTTCAAAGGGCAATGGACGGACGAGTTCAAGAAAGAAGATACAAAGGAAGAAACCTTCTACACCTCGGACGGCCAGACTCCGAAAGTCGATATGATGAAGCAGGAAAACGACTTCAACGTCTACCGTGACAGGGAAGTGACCACCGTAGAATTACCCTACGGCAACAAGGCGTTGAGCATGGTTGTCTTTATGCCCTCCATCCCCGAAGAGAAGAATATCGACGACATCATCGCCGGTCTCGACCAGGAAAAGTGGAACAACTGGATGGAAAATACGATCGCCTACAGTCCCGAACTCCTTCTGCCGCGCTTCAAGATAGAGAACTCGCTCAACCTGATCGAGCCGATGCAGGCATTAGGCATTAAAAAGGCGTTTACCGACAAGGCCGACTTCTCGAAGGCATGCAGCGAGGCTTTATACATTAATATGTTGCTCCAAAAAACATACCTCGAAGTGAACGAAATCGGAACGGAAGCAGCCGCAGCCACCATCGGCGGTATGGAGACCTCGACGGGAGATCCGATAGAGTTCAATCCCTGGCCTTACAGAATATGTTTCGACCATCCTTTCGGATACATCATCAAAGAAAACAGCACAGGTGCCATCCTCTTCGCTGGAAAAGTAGAAAAGCCCTGATCGCCTTTTCATAGCCTTGGGAATATTTCTCAAGGCTATTTCTTATTAATCTTGTTCTTTAATTTATCCTTAAACTCGCGGAGTTCATCCGGATGGAACTGGCTGCGGGATTCTTTTCGGGAGAGAATCTTTTTCATGATACCGTTCAGGAAAGCAGCTTTCTTGTCGTATTCACGACAAAGCCGGCAGATAGAAAGGTGAATTCCGAGTTGTAGTTTTTCCCGCCGGGATAAAGGCACATGCAGCCGCTTTTCGATCAGGAAAGTGGCTTGCTTACAAGATAAAACGAATATATGTATAAAATCTTTCCACATCTTACCTTTACATTTTAAACCAATGAATATCTATACACTCTCTCAACTGAAGGCGGCTTCGTTGCAACAGCTTCCAGTAATTGGCGGAAGAGAGGTTCAGTTCTTCACAAATCCTGGCCGCTTTTTGCCCTTGCAGATAGCATAAGTTTACCAGCATACGCCATTGTTGGGGCAGGTGCTCTATACAGCGGGATAATGTTTCGCAAAATTCTTCGTTATTCAGTAAAGCGCCGGTGGAATGTTCTTCCATCTCCCAGGGGTCGAGGACATCGTGCTCATTCCATTCGCCATGCTTATCAAATACCTGTTCGAAATGCAAGGGGACGGAGTCATCCCGGTAGCGTTTCTTGTAGATATCCGCTATCTTGTGATGAAGGATCCCCATCAGCCAGGTCAGAGGCGAACTCTTCCCCTTAAACGAAGCACTATTTTTAAAGGCTGCCAGAAACACCTCCTGTACGACATCTTTTGCATCTTCCTTGTCGGACAGCAAATAACAGGCACGATCCAGCAAAGCCCGGGAATATTCATCTATCCATTTCTCCAAATCGCAAGAACAGCGTGTTAAGTTATTTTCCTGCATAGTTTTCATTTATGTATTTTAAAAATACCGGCAATCGGGACAAGAGTCGTTCCTACCCCGATTATTAAAGCGTCCCAATATACGATTTTTTACCGGATTGTAATCTTTACCACCTCATTTACTGCCGGTACAGGATATTTATCACCCACTTTCATGATTACCATATCTTCCGCTTCCGAACCGCCGACAAATAATCCTTGCCTGTTACCTGCTCCAGGATATTGGCTGACAGCCGTACCGTCATCGAAAAGGGCGGTTTTACCGGTTGCATCACCTTTGAATGTAGCCGGTACAGCTGCTTCGTTGGCATAGAACCAGTCATTCGAGTAACCGAACATAGAGGCGTAAGCGATATTGTCTCCTTCAACACTTTCGAGTTGCACCTCTGCACTTCCACCGGGCCCCATAGCTGCCGAGCCGGCAATGTACACTTTCTTCACATTATCCATTTTTTCGAGGGCTACTTTCAAAACCGAGCCATCCCCCATCTGTGCCAGATTCTTCAAGCCCATGCCTGCATCTTTCTTGTTCAGTTCGAATATCGGATTAACGTCGCCGGTATAGACAACAACTACTGCCGGGGAGATACCGGTAATAATACCCGTATTGTCGCTGATCTTTTTGGATAAAGGTGCGTTATCACCCATTTGAGCAATAGCGGTAATCTCATCGTTTGTCTTTTCGCCTTCAACGAAGAAAGGCGCTTCGTTCAGTAACTTGCCTCCCAAGACATTGGAGATAGCCCATACGCCCGGAGAAAAAGGAGTTTCGTTTTCCGTTCCGCCCGACGTGTTTGTTATAGTAAGCGTAAACTCTGACGACGGTTCGTCGAAAGCCAATTCGAGCTTCATCAGCCCGGAAGCATCGACTTCGGGTACCATCATAATTTTACCGTCTTCGGCTTCACCGGTAACATTGTCTTTACTGCCGTTGTCCCATAATTTAATCTCCGACGAAACATCGCCTGTCATCGCTTTGCCATTGGCATCAAACAACTGAAGGCCGGGGTTGGCAGGGGCGAAAAACCAGTCTTTCGATGCGCCATACATGGTGGCAAACATAAGCGACTGGCCTTTTCCGGCAGAGAAGCTGAACTTAATGGATGAACCGGGAAGCACAACCGGAGCGTCTACACCCGGACCGCCTATGCCGACAAAAGTTCCACTCTCTACAAAGTCTTTCGCAGATACTACATTCTCAATAGAAAACGATGACGTCATCTGGACAGGCATCGGTGTATCTTCATCCTTATCACACGATGTCAAAACTGTTCCAACTAAAAGTAAAGCCGATAAAGCAGCTACTGATACTAAATTCTTTTTCATAAAGCGTTCTTATTAATTGTTTGTATTACTAATGTTCTGATGATATATATTCTTATTTTTTATTTAGCAAATGCAGGTACTTCCCATAGCCTTCCGCTTCCATCTTTTCTTTCGGGATAAAGCGCAGGGAAGCGCTGTTGATGCAGTAACGCAATCCGCCTTTAGCCCGCGGCCCGTCGTTGAAGAGATGTCCCAAGTGGGCGTCGCCGGTCTTGCTGCGCACCTCTGTCCGGGTCATGCCATGAGACTTGTCCGTATTCTCCTTTATCAGCGTATTGTCTATCGGCTTGGAAAAGCTAGGCCAGCCGCATCCGGAGTCGAATTTATCGGTCGAGACGAATAAAGGTTCGCCGGTGGTAATGTCTACATAAATGCCCTCATGCATTTCATTCCAATATTTGTTTTTGAAAGCTCTTTCGGTTGCATTCTGTTGGGTTACGGCATATTGCTCGGCAGTCAGTGTGGCACGCAATGCGGCATCATCGGGCTTTTCGTATGCCATTTCACTTTCATCCTTAGCCGATGTTTGTTGCAAACTCGCTTTTTTCGCCATATCGAACAGTTCCGGGCTGATGTGGCAATAGCCGTTCGGATGCTTGTCCAGATAATCTTGATGATATTCTTCCGCCTTATAGAAGTTGGAGAGCGGCTTTACCTCGATAGCCAGAGGCTTGGAATAGTTCCTTGCCAGCTTCGCTACGGTTGCTTGGATGATCGGGAAGTCGGCTTTATCCGTATAATAGATACCGGTACGGTATTGGCTACCCCTGTCGTTCCCCTGCCGGTTGACGCTTGTCGGGTCGATCGTTTTGAAAAACAAGTCAATGAGGAATGCCAAATCAGCACTTTCCCGCAAGTAACTAACCTTGACTGTTTCTGCAAATCCGGTATCGTCCGAACAAATCTGTTCGTAAGTGGGATTCTTGATATTTCCGTTCGCGTATCCGACTTGGGTGGATACCACACCCTGAATTTGTTTCATAAAATGTTCGGTGCCCCAGAAGCATCCGCCTGCGAAATAAATCTCATGTTGCTCTTTCATTTCTGTCTTTTTTGTAACATTCATACTCCAGGCATTCAGCAGCCCGCCTGTAAAAACTATCAGTATTACAATTATGTTCTTTATCTTTTTCATACTCTTTATATTCTTTCTTTTTTAATTAAATACATCATACCCAGTCCAAGCATCGGAATGTCTTTCAATATAAAGAAGTTTGTAGTAAGGACTCCGTCTACCACATTCCAGGTGTTGGGAGTGGTAAATAGAAAAGTGAATGTAATAAGGAATGTAGCAATAAGTCCTAATGCCGCAAAGACTCTCAAAACGTCTATCTTTATACTTAACAGTAAAAGCAAGCCTGTTGCTATTTCTAGGACACCAAACAAGTTGGACACATGCTGCACGCTCATCACGTCGTAAAGCCATGACAGCAAGAAATTGTTTTCGACCAGAGGCTTAATACCTTCCGCTTCGGTTGGAGTAAATTTAAAGACACCGATCCAAACCATTATTACAACGATACCCGAAAGCGACACATAATGTCCGGCCTTGGCGAAGCAAGGGAAAAGAGAGCTGATTTTACTGATTATTGTTTTCATATTCTTTTTTATTTATACTGACTACTTTTGTTCTTTGATAATTTAGTCGTCCTTTGTCCGGAATACTGACAAGAATAAGAGCACTTTTTTTCATTTTTCTTCAAGACAAGATGTAAAACGCTAATTATAAGCAATGAACAAAACACTTTTATTTACATAACCTCATCACAGATTTCGTATCTTTGCCTACATATTCATCGAACAACTGCCTTATGAAAAAAAATTAGTCATATTGACCGGCGCCGGCAGCAGTGATGTGATCCACCTGCACGGGTAGTTGATGGAAGCCTGTTCCGTTCGCGACTTCAACACGACTTACGACATCGGAAGGTGTTAAAACAACTTGCAAATATCTTATTGAGTGATAGTGCCTTTTGAAGGCATTATATATAAGCTCTTTCGGAAAATAAAACCGCAATACCTTACCCCTTTCTTGCCGTGATAATCAAAACTTATTACATTTGCAGTCCAAACATTTTTTCATGAATAAGCAAAGACACTGTATTAATATTATTGTGCCACTACTCCTCCTGTTAATCGTCTGCAGTCTGACGTTTCCTGTTGCTGCAACCACAGGCAAGAGTATCTCCGAGCAGCAAACCCTGTTTGAAGAAGCGAAAGAATTGCAGAAAAACAAGGATTTCTCTGCCGCCATCGACCGTTACAAAGAATTGATCACACTTTCCCCGGTCGCCGGTCAGGAAGATTCCGTTTTCAATATACAAGCCGATGCCCTGTTGCAACTCATGTATTCCTACATCTTTGCCAACCGCCGCGAAGACGGTGCCAAGTACTTCACCCGCCTACGCCACGACGACAACTGCTGGATCGTGCGCTATTCGCCGCGCGATATCGAAATATGTACCGCCTACGCCCTTTACGAAGCGACCCAACCCGAACAGGCAGCCGTCCTCATCGACAGCACCCTGGCGCGCCCGGAAGAGGGAAGAAGTCCCGACCGCCTCTACGTCGACTATGGTATATCGTCCGTTATCTACAACCAGATAGGACAAATATGCAAAGCCATCGACTGCAACAACCGCAGCCTCGCCATCCTCCGCACCTTGCCCGACAAGACAAAGATGGCCTTCGTTTTCGGCAACCTCGTCTACCAATACCAGCAGATAGGCGTATTCGATCAGGCGCTGGCAGCCTACGACAGTCTGATTGTCTCCGGTCAGGGCGAGCAGAACCCATACGGCCTCTGTGCAGCCGAAGTAAACACTGTTCATCTCTTCGATGAATGGGGAATAGAAGAGGAAGTAAAGAACCATCTCGATAAAGCCCGTCAGGCTGCCCATACGTGCGGCGTCACCGATGCCTTCCTCCGCGTCGACAACCTGGCCGCCTACTATGCCCTGTTGCAAAAAGATTATCCTACGGCCGCCAGCTTGATCGACAGTATCGGCACACGCCTGCCCGACCGTTCGCAACCTACGTTCTACCATCGTTTCTATGATAATTACTGTTGCATACTGAGTATCGGCACAGCGGCAAAAGGCGACTCCGGTTACCTCCCGCGTGCCCGCAAAATGATAGACGAACTGGCCGGACAATCGCTCGACAACCTATCCGTTCTCTCCTGCCGTCTTTTGGGAGACGTTCTGGCAGACAAGGGTGACGATCAGCTGGCCATCAAAACCTATTCGATCTGTTGCGACTACATCGCCCGCAACAACTTGTTCAACCAGCAACGCCATATTTATTACTCGCTGGCTGAACTTTACAGCCGCACCGGCAATCATACCGAAGCCAGCCGCTACTACCAACTGGCAAACCAGGCAAACAGCCGTTTCACCGAACGCCGCAATGCCGGGCTGATCTCCCAGTTCCGCGTCAAATACGAAACACGGGAGAAGGAACAGCAAAACAAGCTGCTTCACTCCGAAGTCGAACTGAAAAAAAAGACAATCAAATACAATATCGTCATCATCATCTCCCTGCTTCTGCTGGGATGCGTCTTCGCTATTTGCCTTATCATGCGTCAACGGACACTCAAACTGCAACATATAGCCGATTGCAAACAACACGAACTCGACCTGATCCGCCAGCGCGAAGCCCGCCTCCTGCTTGAAGAAAAAGAACGTCTGCTCCGGCAAATGCTGAACGACCGCCAGGAACTGAACCGCAAAAATGAGGAACTCCGCAACGAACTCGAACAGCTCGATGCCCGTACCGGCCTGCAGGAAATTATCAACAACCTGTCGCCCCGCCTCCTCACCACCGAAGAAGAACAGGATTTCCGTCGGCAGTTCGGACTTATTCATCCGGCATTCCTCAGCCGCCTGCGCAAAGTCTGCCCCGGCCTTACCCGCAGCGAAGAACTGCTGGCCATGCTCATCCGCCTGCAACTAACCACCGACGAGATTGCTTTTGCACTCGGAAACAACCGCGCGAGCGTCCACACCTCACGTTCGCGCCTGCGTAAAAAAATGGAGATACAGAAAGACATTTCACTGGAAGAGTATCTGAAAGATTTTTAATCTGCTACATTCCAACGAATTAAAGGCTGTACATATTTTTGTACAGTAAACTGTCAATAGGTGTTTCTTTCATCAGGGGATCTATTTTCATAGTTTCGTCATAAATTCTATCAACATGACGAACACACGTAAAATAGCACTACTTCTGATCGCAGGGGGATGGATCATTACCATCACAATCCTCTTCATCCTGGATGATTTTGTTTTAAACAAAGATGTCCCCGATCATCTGTATATATTTCTCTTTGCTTCGATCTTTATTTTATACTGGCTTGTCAAAAGTATCAAATACTACCACAAACGCATACATCACCTTCATACGGAAATAGAAAACGTACAGCATGGCATCAGAGAGGTCAATGAGAATATACAATTACATTTAAAGAATATTACTTCAAAAAATATCTCTCAAGAAACAGAAGTATTCCACCTCTTCCTCTCTTTCAGAAAACACAACCCGGAATTTATACAAACTCTCCGGGAGATGATTCCCGGCATCACTGAAGGAGAAGAAAAACTCTGCATTCTGATCCGTCTGAACAAAAAAAATAAGGAAATCGCACAGATCCTGCAGATCGACGAAAAGAGTCTTTACACCACCCGCTCGCGCTTCAAACGCAAATTGTCGCTCGGCGAGCGCGAAACAATAGATAATTGGATACGCAACGTCGGAATAACCGCCTCCCGGCAACCGGCGAAAGCCGCCAAGAAACCTGAAATACCGACAGAGGCCTCCGGAGATACCGCGAAGACCTCAGCCATGCCTTCCACCCCCTGCGAAACAATGTCGAAAGCTTTAGTGATCGCTCCGGAGACCTCCGAAAGAGTCTCTGAAGCCTCCGTGATACCTCCGGAGGCCTCAGAAAGGATGTCGAAGACCTCAGTCATACCTCGGCAGGTCTACGGCAATATTCCAGACATTCAAACGAAATCTTCTTATTTTACAAATATATAAACAACGAATAGTATGCCATTAGCAAAACAGATCGGAACTATTAGCCGAACAAAACTAAGCAATTCTGCCCATACAGCGATGAATACCGAGATTTACGACCGTATTCTGGCTTTTACTATCGCAGAGCTGCATCTCGAGGATCTCGCTCCGGGTTACAAACAATGTATCGACCGTGAAGGTAAATGCGTCAATCGCATCAGTAAAAGCGCAACTACCGACGAGCTGGTAGCCAAAGATGCGGAACGCGATAAAACTTACCAGTTTATCACTTCGATGGTAACCAGCTACCTGACCTGCCCCGATGCTGCTATGCAAACCGCAGCCAAAAAACTGAATGCCCTGCTCCGGGCCTACAAAAACCTCTACAACAAAGCTTACAGCGAAGAAACAGCCATGATCGACGGTCTGCTCTCCGACCTGGGAAGCCCCGACCTGGAAGCGGCCGCTACAACGTTGAACCTAACGGTTTATTTTGCACAACTGAAAACTCAGAACGAGGATTATAAAGCCCTCGACGCCTCGCGCACCGACGAGTATGCCGGTCGTGTAAAAACCGACACCTCCAAAGCCCGCAAAGCAACCGACGACATGCTCGACCTCATCGTTCAACGCGTCAACGCCTATGCCGTACTCAAACCGACCGATGAAATCAATAACTTCATCGACATCGTCAACCAGATCTACCGCAAATACAAAGACCTGATTGCAGCCAAAGGAGGCCCTTCCAGTCCATCCCGCGGCAACGACGATACCGATCCCACGCCCGATCCGACACCCGATCCGACACCCGAAGAGCCGGATATCCCCGGTGGAGGTGACGACGACGACAGGCCGGTTATTGAATAAGTATCAACAACATTCACGATTATAATATGATCTATATGAAAATATTCTCTAATATCTTAAAAGCTTGGCGTTCATGTTACGCCAAGCTTTTAAGCAGCATGCTGCTTATGTTCCTCCCCGGAATAATCTTTGCGCAGGATACAGGCGGCCCTTTTGCAGACTGGGCCGCCTACGGACAAACAGCCACTGTCGGCTCCAGCGGATCAGACGAAGATGTAACCATCGACAACGCAAACTATACAGTTCATACCCCCCTGGGACTCGCTTGGATTGCGTGGGTGACAAATAATAAAAAAACATCTTCCACCCTAACCCACGCTCCTGCCACAACAGGATTTGAAAATTGTACAGTAACATTAGATCAGGACATCGATCTTGCAGATGCCACTCTTCCGGTAACAGATAAAAGCTGGATACCCATAGGAAAAGGTGATCTTTTTAACGCAAACAGAACTACTTTCAAAGGCACATTCAACGGAAACGGCTATCTGATAAAAGGACTGACAATAACCCAAAATACTTATACTCCCATTGGACTATTCGGACTTGCAGAAGGAACTAAAATACAAAATCTTGGAGTCGAACTATCAACGACAGGAATACAAATAAATCTAACAAACAACTATGTCGGAGTCATAGCTGGTTGCTTGAAAGCAAACGGCAGCATAGATAACTGCTATACAACCGGCAATGGAACAATCACAGTAACAGATACAAATAACGGTGAAAACAATATCGGAGGTATAACCGGATATTCCAATACTGGTACAATTAAAAATTGCTACTCTACAATTGATATATCCGGCGCAGGAGCTCTAGTCGGTGGAATAGTAGGATTCGCTAATGGAACTAACAACTCTATAACCACCTGTTTTGCCACTGGCTCTTTAGAAGGAAAAACAGTCGCCGGTATTGCAGCATACGGAAGCTCGACAAGCTGTCTAGCTTTAAATCCGACTATCAAATACACAGCAGGAGGTAACTACTATCGTGTCGGTTCCTACGGAAAGACTGATGCCTTAAGCTACGCAACCGCCAAGATGCAAGTTTATAATGGAGATACACCCGCAACATTTATCCCTTCCGACAATCAAGAAAAGCACGGTCACGACTGTTATACTCAAACCTCTCTTACTTTTCTTGGCGATGCATGGGATACATCGGGAGATAATCTTCCCCGCCTGAAAATAAAAAATGCAGATGGAAGTTACTCGACATGGCCAACCGGTCTGTCACAGCCATCTGATAATCTATCTAAAAGCACTTACCTTTCGGCCGCTAACAACTGGTTCCAGATTTACAATGCCAATGTAAGCACAATCAACAGTCAGGATCTGGATATCTGGATCGAAGAAAAAAACGAAGGCAATATCTATCACGTCAGAACCGCACTCGGATTAGCCTGGATCAATTATGTGGTAAGGGTAAGCAGAAACTCCCCATTTGATCCTCTCTTCCCGAAGGATTACTGTTTCAAAGGTAACACTGTCATACTGGATAATGATATAAACCTCACCGCCGATTACAATTTCGAATGGTTACCGATCGGATACGCTACATCAGTGTTCAAAGGGATCTTCGATGGAAACTCACACACGATCTCTAATATGATAATCACTAAACTGGCTGATGAAACAAAAATAGTAACAACAGGATATATAGGATTATTCGGAGATATCACAAACTGCCAGATCAGAAATCTGACAGTAAAAGGCAGCATTACATTAACTTCTTCCTCCTTCCCTAACAAATACGGAAGCGTTTCCATCTGTACAGGAGGTATCGCAGGAAGTATCACCAACACTGCTGGTACCAATGGAAGCATTACCAACTGTGCCTCTTCCGTAAAGATCGATATCAATGACGATACACGCGACTATTACGTCGGAGGAATTATCGGTAGTTACATTCCAAACGCCGGTACACTGGATAAGGTTTATTCGACGGAGGATATAAAAGTCACAGGAAAATTAGTTAATGCAGGAGGTATTGCCGGTGAAAATAGAGGGACAATATCAAATTGTTACTCCACATCAAATATAGATGCAACCGGCACAAACTCCAAGCATCAAACCTACGCAGGCGGATTAGCCGGTTTTAATTATAACGCCACGTTGCAAAACGGCTTTGCCACAGGTTCGGTTAAAGCGACTAACACAGGCCAAACACTTTCTGCTGCCGGTGGTATCTGTGGAAACAAATCCAACACGATTAATTGTCTGGCTCTCAACAAACCTTTCACGAACGGAGAAGCTGCAATCTTCACTAATCACAGCACAGCTCTGGGACGCATAGATAGCGGAACAGCCAAGACCGAGCTAGAAACGAACTACGCCAGCACGATGATCACTCTTCAGGCAGGTTCAAATGCAATAGCCATCCCCTCCACCGATAAAAAGCCGAATGAAAAAAACGGAGCCGATGTCTATCTGGAAAACTATCGTGCCCAACTGGAAACAGCCTGGAATGATAACTGGACATTCAGCGACACCAATCTTCCTCAATTAAAAGGGAGCTTTCCAAAACAACCTCAGCTACCGGCATCAACCTATCTGGCTGCGGTAGCCGGACAATCGCTAAAGCTTCCCAACGATGGTTCATCCATTTCCATCTCGAACAAGGACGGACAATGGAGCTACAAAGACGAAAACAACCTGGATGTACCTTTCAACGGGACAATCGAAAGTTCCGACGAAACGTCAGTGGATAACACGCTGACAATATCCACCTCTGCAACATCGGTACCGGGGCCGGCACTTACATTCCAAAATGTACATCTCACACCATCTACAGGCACTCCTCTGACTATTAACAATGGTTCTTCTCTGACCATTAACGTCGAAGGCTCCTGCTCGATGAATAGTTCCGATGCAAACGCATTAATAAATAATGGGATTCTCTCCGTAATAGGCGATGGCACACTGAGCCTGTCTGCAGCCACAAAATCAGCTATCAGCAATGCCGGAACGCTCTGCGGAAACTGGATGGAATGGCAATTTGAAACAGTTCCGACCGAAATCGCCATTGCTGCCACCGACAAGAGCTATACCAAAGAAATGAAGGTAACACAAAAGAATTTCGCGACCGTCCTTCCGGCCGGAAAAGCCTATACGTTAAGCACGAAAGCATCCGGCGGTGAAACCTCATCCCTAACCCGCCAGCAAGGCAACGACGGCTCGACAAGTCTTATCCTTTTCAAATCCGTACAAGCAGACGGACTAAGCACATTCACCGGAGTAAAGGATGCAGTTTCATTTTCCATCACCAAACCAGACAATGGCGGTTCCATCTACGCATACTGGAACGAGCAGTTATTGGATGCTTCCGACGTCTTACCTGATGGAGCAGCAATTAAACTGGTAAACGATCCGCTACCGGGACATGAATTCGAAAACTATTCACTTACGGGATTAACCGGCTCTGCAGATGAATATATTGTGGAGAACTCAACAACTTCGGTCACAGTCGCTGCCACTTTCAAAAAGAAAGAAGCTGCTCCTATCGAAGAAGAAGAAGTCAAGATAATCCCTCCGACAAGCAGTGTAGATAAGCCGACAGGCATTATTCCCGATGCGGACAAACCTACTGTCGACCCCAATTCAACGATTAAGCTCATAAAAAGCGATCTGGAAGAAAAACAACAGGATAATGTCGAGAAGGCAATACAAGAAACAACGTCATCTTTCGATGAACTGGTCTATGCCGACATCGCACTGGTAGAAGTAACGAATGATGGGAAAATGATTCCTATACAGCCCAAAGAAGGCTCTGCGGTATTGCTTTATTATCCTTATCCCGAGGGTACGGATAAAAACTGTACCTTCACCATCGTTCACCTAAAAACAGACGGTACGACGGAAACATTTACCGTTGCAAAGGGAAATCTGGAAAATACAAATGTCGGATTGAAGTTTAATGTGACCAGCTTCAGCCCCTTTGGTATCGCCTGGAAAATAAAGTCGACACCGGATACGACTCCTGACCCGACTCCCGAAACCCCATCAGTCTTCTATACTGTCACTATTCCAGCCGTCAAAGGACTCACTACCGACCCTATAGCCGGGAGTTACCAAGTAGAGGAATGGAGCAACTTCAGTTTCTACCTGACCCTCAGCCCCGGTTACGACCAGTCCACCCCCGTCATCACCACCGATCGGGGCGAAACGATTGAACCTCGTACCTCCGACGGTAAATATATCATTAAATACGTCCGTACAGACCTTACTATCAACATTGACGGTATCGTCCCCAACATCCCCCCTGTCGCCAATGCGGTTATTACTTCGGGCACACATGTGTGGACAGAGAAGCAAATGCTCTGCTTCTACACAGACATCCCGGCACAGGCAACAGTTATCGACTTGAACGGACAAATCAAACAGGTAATGAAAATTCCTATAGGAGAGACAAGACAGTCTCTTTCTTCGGGTGTTTACATTGTACGGTTTAATAATAAGGCAGTCAAAATTCTTGTTCCGTAATTCGAATGTTACTCCCCCTCTCTTCAGGATAGCCACCGATACTCACCACAGGCTATCCTGAAACGGTTTTACTAGTTTTACCCTCAGAAATCAAAATTTTCCAATTAACATCTTGAGACAATCCAACGATGCGACATTATTACGTATCTTTGTAAAGCTCTAAAACAACTGCCTTATGAAAAAAAAATTAGTCGTATTGACTGGCGCCGGCATGAGTGCCGAAAGCGGTATCTCCACCTTCCGCGATTCAGACGGACTCTGGGAAAAGTACCGGGTAGAAGACGTGGCAACTCCCGAAGGTTTCGCCGCCAATCCGGAATTAGTCCTCAACTTCTATAACCAGCGACGCCGGGAGCTGCTGAACACCCGGCCGAATGCCGGACATACCGGACTGGCTGAACTGGAAAAGGATTTTGATGTACATATCATTACCCAGAATATCGACAACCTGCACGAACAGGCGGGCAGCAGTAATGTGATCCACCTGCACGGAGAACTCATGAAGGCATGCTCCGTCCGCGATCTGAATACGACTTACGATTTATCGCCCGAAAATCCGGATATCCATATCGGTGACAAAGACCCACATGGTGTACAGCTCCGTCCCTTCATCGTCTGGTTCGGTGAAGCTGTCCCGATGATTGATCCTGCTATCCGCCTGGTGGAATCATGTGACCTGTTTGTGGTGATCGGCACTTCCCTCAATGTTTATCCGGCAGCGGGACTGCTAAACTATGTACGTCGCGGACAGCCTATCTACCTCATCGATCCGAAAGAGGTGAACACTTACCGGAATGATATCCATTTCATCAAAGCCGGAGCATCGGAAGGTGTTAAACAACTGGCAAATATCTTATTGAACGATAGTGCCTTTTGAAAGCATTATATACAAGCTCTTTCGGAAAATAAAACCGCAATCCTCTTTTTTCATAAAAAAGGAAGAGTATTCTCTCGAACACTCTTCCTCTGAACTCGTTAACCATCAATCATGTTAACTTACGTAATCATTAAATGTGTTTTATCTATTCTAAAGCCTTTCCTGGTGCCATCGGCCAATACGGGTTCTGATACATGACCGTGGTGTTAATATCTTCCGGATTGGTAGCGGCAAGCTGCATATCTTGCAAACCGATCGGACTCAGATAGAAAGCTTTGCGCCAGGTCAGTCCGTCGTAGAGTTGGTTGTTGATACTGGTCCTACGCAATGGACGCAAATATTTACTATCTTCCTTTCCGGAAACATTAGCCTCAGTGGTACCGTCGGCAACAACGGCCGAAACTTCCACGCCATCCACCATTTTCGTATATTTCAGATACGCAGCGTCCCAAAAGTTAACACCTTCAATAATATAAGGCTTCGTAAGCAATTGATCCCACGCACGCCACCGGATCAGATCGTCCCAACGCATACCTTCACCATTAAATTCACAACGACGTTCGCGACGGATATTGTAAAGCGTGGCATCCACCATCCGGTCCCCGGAATAAACAGCCAAATCATTTTCACTGCCCAGATTCGTCGCACCAATGGTTTTTGAGTAATCTTCGTCAACACCTGCACGGCTGCGGATGGCTTTCCAATATCCCTGCGCTTTGCCGTCGAGCGAACCGTTTTTCTCGTAACATGCTTCCATATAGTTCAGATAGGCTTCCGCAGCCCTGAAAATGACACAACCGTTACTACCCAGCAACTCGTCATTTTTGTTCTGATCGTAGTCATAGGTATATGCTTTACGCGGACGGTAGCCGGTGATATCCCGGTTTTGTTCGGCATCTGAAATAATCCGGAAATTTTTCATATGCACTACAACTCCTGTATCGGCAATAGTAGGGTCTTTCGTATCACTGCGCTGTACATCTTCTTCGCCCCAGACAAAGAGTTGCAGGCGTTCGTCGCGGTCTTTTTTCTCCTGCGATACCGTCACGTCACCATGATAACCCGAACCTGCGGCATAAATGGGCAGGCCGTTCTTCATCAGGAACGTATTGACCAGGGCACGGGTCATTCCGGTACGGTCACCTACCTGCAAGCGGATAGGCACACAATGGGAGATACTCAGGCCCTTATTATACTGTTTCCATAGCAACACTTCGTTAATCCCCGACGCATCCGGTGTGCTGAACATTTCAAAATAGGGATTCCAGCCGTATACCTGTCCGTAAGCAGGATTCATCACATGCGAGTTATCCGTCAGCGTAGCCTGATCGGCAACTGCTGCCGCTGCATCCATAGCCTGACTCAGGAAAAAGTCTATTTCGCCGGGTATATCAAACGATTTACCGTTGTTATAATCCATCTTAGCTCCCGGCCAGTTTGCATCGCCGGGTACACGCCCTGTGCCCTGGTGGTATTTTTCGAAAGTAGCTTCAAAGAGAGCGACTCTCGATTTTAGCAGCAATGCTGTCTGTTTATTGATACGCTGGTTCATCTGAAATCCCTGATCTTTGAGGCGGGAAATGGCTTCATCGAGATCTTTCAGGATAAAACGAGCCACTTCATTGCGGGGAGCTCGTTTGCTGTGTTCGACAAGTATGTCGCTCTGGTCGGGCAGCACTTCTTCTACGATCGGAAAATCGCCGTATTTCACGAGGGCTACGTAATAACTTAATGCCCGGAAAAAATAGGCTTCACCGATATAATGACTGAGCAAATCGCTTGCCCCCTGGATAGTACCCGCTTCTTCTTTGGGAAGTACCTGTTCGAACAGGTAATTCCATACACGGGCGCGGGATAGCAAACCTTGTGTGCTCTTACCGGTCGGAACCTGCCAGTCTCCGGCAAAATAACCGAGATTGCTTTCGTCTGCCAGCAAATTATCGGTATTGGCATCATTACGTTGTACACCGGAATTCCAGGATGTTTGATGATACATTTTGCTCCCGTTAGAATTCTCTAGTTGGGAATCATAATAATTAAGCACATAATTACCAACCTGATCCACTGTCGTAAAATAAGACTCCGGAGTTATCTGGCTGATCGGAGCACGTTCCAGAAAGTCATTACATGATGTTGTTGTCAATCCGGCCATACCGATCAATGCGCCGACATATATATGTTTTATTTTTAGTCTCATATTCATTCAATGAATTAAAAGTTTACATTTAAACCGATTGAAATAGTCCGCTGTAAAGGATAAAGTTTACCGTCTCCCCAGTCGCTGCCCAGTAATTCGGGATCGAATACGCCGCTGATATCGGATAGAGTCAACAAATTGTCACCCGAAACGTAGATACGTACCGATTCCATTCCTACCTTTTGAGTCCACATTCTCGGCAAGGAATACCCGATCTGCATATTCTTTAAACGTATATAAGCTGCGTTTTGTAAATAACGGGTTTGAGTACGTTGATTCTTGTTGGTATTGAAATAGGGTTTGGGATAGTAAGCTCCGGTATTGGCTCCTAAAGGATCACCTTCCGGACGCCAATAATCCAGATGTTCACTGAAGGCGCAGGACTGCCATTGTCCACCTTGTCCGTCTGCTCCCCAGAAATACGGACCGCCCAGCATATAATCTCTTTTCATGATGCCTTGCAGGAAAATAGAGAAATCGAGTCCTTTCCAAGCTCCATCTAATGTCAGACCGAAGTTATAACGCGGCGTATTGTTTCCAAGGATCTTCAGATCGCCATGATTGTCAAGCGTGTTGGCACCGTTATCTACACCGTCTTTACCATCGATATTGGCATACATGATATCACCCGGG
Source organism: uncultured Parabacteroides sp. (assembly GCF_905196875.1). Classification (GTDB taxonomy): domain Bacteria; phylum Bacteroidota; class Bacteroidia; order Bacteroidales; family Tannerellaceae; genus Parabacteroides. The sequence goes on from NZ_CAJJWO010000013.1 coordinate 59,154, forward strand.
CCCCAGTTTGTCCCCCAGTTGGGTGTACCGCCATTGGCAAGATGTTTGTCCATCTCTTCCTGGCTTTGTGCGATTCCGACCGTCTGGTATCCCCAGATATCTCCTAGGATCTGTCCTTTATAATAAGTATTCAGGGCCATTGTTTCATTCGGATACCGGAGTATCTTACGCTGATTGTCGGACACTACCAGGCGAACGCCATAATCAAACTTCTGAATGCGGTCTCTCCACGACATCTCCAATTCCCATCCATACGACTTCATATCACAGTTATTGATCTGCGGAGCATTGGCTCCCAAAACAGAAGGCAACAAAGGAGCCGGCCCGATCATATCGTATGTATACCGGTTGTAATAATCGAATGAACCAGTCAGTCGGTTGTCGAACACCCCCCAGTCGAGACCGATATTCCATGATTCGATCGTTTCCCAGGTCATCAGACTGCTGACGATACCCGGAAGTCCGGCCACATTCTGCTGAGTGCCGTTTATTAGCCAGCTGGAAGAAGCCGTACCGGTGGGCATGTTCTGATAGAACGGATACCAGGCATCGGTGCTGTCCGTATTATTATTACCAAGCTGTCCCCAGGATGCTCTTACCTTCAAGGTACCGACAACACTGTTCAGAGGTTCGAAAAATGCTTCGCGAGCAATATTCCAACCAGCCGAGAAGGAAGGGAAAAGCCCCCAGCGCTGATCGCCGATAAAACGGGAAGAACCGTCGTAACGTAGATTGGCTTCCGCCATATAACGGTCGGCATAATTGTAGTTGATACGTCCGAAGAAACCGGCAATGGCGCGTTCACGAGCCCAGGAGCTTGCTTTCTTATTATCCTGCGTCAAGCCAAGTGATGGCACATCCGGTGAGATCAGGTCCGTACCAAAGCCATTCAATCCGCTGGGACGATAAAGCTCGGCATTGAAACCAGCCATTATTTTAAAGTTATGATCGCCCAGCGATTTGGTATAATCCGAATAGATATTGGAAGAGAAGTAGTCTTCATCCTCACGTGCGTCGGATACTTCCGAGTAACCGGCTGCACCACCGTTCCAGGAGAGAAGATATGGTTCGTTTTTAGCATCGTAAGCATAAATAGGTAATACTGCCCAGGTCTGTTTACGGTAGTAAGAACGCATGCTGCCTTCAGCAACGATACGCCAATCTTTAATCGGTTCAAAAATGGCCTGTAACTGTTGGGTATACCAGTTCTTCTGACTGGTTTGTTTTCCTCCTTCTTCCAACTGGATAATTTCCATATCGCGCTGCCAATGTCCATTCGGATCGACAGCCGGACAAGTCGGCCAGCGACGTGCAATATTATGGAAGAACAAACCTGTCAGATAGGTTGGACGATGGTAATCTTCACGTGTCCATTTGCCAGTGTAGTTTACAGTGACCCAGTCAGCTAACTTTGCCGAAATCTTTGCATTCATTGTATAGCGGTTGAACTTGTCGTCGCCATGTTTTAAAAGGCCTGTCTGGTCAAGGAAACTACCGCTGAGCATATAAGTCAGTTTCTCCGTACCACCACTCAGGCTAAGATTATGTTCCGTAGAAGGTACCCAGTCACGATAGAACTCAGCAAACCAATCCGTATTGGCAAAAGCGCCTCCATAGTTTTGCCATTTACCGTCGGCTCCGGCAACAGTACCGTAGTATTCGGGTTTGGTAGGGTCGGTGAATTTACCGTCCATATAATCTTTGATATTTTTCATAGCGTCGTCATTAAAGATCGGATTCCCTCCTCCATTCGTATTTGCCCTGTTCCAATATTGGGCAAATGAATAAGAATCGACCATATCCGGTACCTGGACGGCGTCGGAGAAACGTACATTACCCGAATAATTTACCCGGGTCTTACCGGCTTTACCACTCTTAGTAGTAATAAGGATTACACCGAACGAAGCGCGCGCCCCATAAATGGAAGACGATGCAGCATCCTTTAAGACACTGATATTTTCAATATCATTCGGATTCACGGTATTCATATTCCCTTCGATACCATCGATCAGCACCAACGGACTGCCACTCGATCCCTGACCAATCGTACCGCCACCACGGATATTAATATTCAGCTGTCCGTCGAGCATACCTCCACTACTACCTACCGACATATTCAGACCAGGGACCACGCCTTGAAGTGCCTGAGACACGTTCTGTACCGGACGAGATTCGAGAACCTTAGAATCTACCGTACTGACAGATCCTGTCAAATTAACTTTTTTCTGCGAACCATACCCTACAATTACTACTTCCTCCAGTTGCTTTGAATCCTCTTTCAACAGAATCCGGAGAGAAGATTGGCCGGTATAAATAACCTCTTGAGAGAGATAGCCGACATACGATACTACCAATATGCTACCGTTCGTCACTCCGGGCAATGAAAAATTACCGTCCATATCGGTCACCGTACCATTTGCAGTTCCTTTAACAATGACTGTTGCTCCCACTACTGGTCCCATGTCATCCTCTACGACACCTTTTACAGTAGAAGATTGTAGAGAAGTTTGCACCACAATATCCGGTTCCGCTACTGGATTCTCGTTAGCACTCATGACTGGAGAAAAAGCCAGAAAAATGCTGGTGATAATACCTGCTCGTTTTGGATTTTTCAGGAGCAAAGCATTATTTGCATTCGATAAACATAATAGTTTTTTCATGAATTTAAATAATTAATTGTTTATTTACCTATATTCTAGATCTAAAAATATCATCAAACCAAACTTTGATTTTATTATAAACCCACCAGTCATTGTTTTATTTTACAAATTAAACAATAACGAAAAGCAACATAGTTCTACTGGAACTAATAATTACAAGACATCAAAACAAGTATTTCAAAATTAAATTCATGAAATATTCGCCCATAAGATCGTATTTTTATTATAGATTTCGGGACCTACTAAATAATTTGCAAAAAATCAGGTTAAAATTTGTTTGTATTATATTTGTTTATATATTTGCAACATATTATCAACCTTAGTTCCAGTAGAACTACGTAATTTATACATAAAATAACACATCTTTTTTATTAAGAAATAAACAATTACTATATAAGAAACACATGCTGTTTTAAAAACAAAATAAGGGACCTCCGCCAATGGAAGTCCCTTATTTTGTTTCGAAAAGATATATCTTTATTTTCAGTCTTCTATGATCAAACGCAACCCCACATTATTAACACGCTGCCAAGGCAGATATACCCGGCGGGCGGTTGCGGTGGCATCTTTCGGACGATCTACCCAGGAACCTCCGCGTGCTACGACCTGTCTGGTATTGACTGTTGCCTGCGATTTATCGCTGTAAGGATAAGGAGCATACAGCGAACGAGTCCATTCCTGCAAGTTTCCGTGCATATTGATCAAGCCGAACGGGTTTGCTTTATAGTTATACTCGTCGGTCGGAATCATCATACCGTCGTTTACGGTTTCGATCTTCGGCATGTAATTGTAATACGGGAACCATGGATTATCTTTTTCCATCGGTTGCGGATCAATACCTGTAACGGCCATCTTTTCCAACTGTACATCAGCCAGATTTTCATACGGACCAAAATTAGCATCCATTCCACCATACCAGAAAGGTTGGTCGCTACCACCACGGCAAGCCCACTCCCACTGCACTTCGGTAGGAAGCGTTACTTTTAATCCGGTCTTTTCCGAAAGCATATTACAGTATTGCATAGCCTCATCGTAGCTGACACGGATAACCGGCTGGTTCGGCTTGTTGGCCGGATAACCGGGGGTGGTATGATCTTTCCAATGCTGTGCATAGATACGGCTGTCGTGATCCGGTACCAGAGCGTTATACTGCGCATTGGTCAGTTCTTTCTCTGTCATCCAGAAACCTTGTTTTACCTCTGCCTTAAATTCAGGAGTCTGATCAGGATAACCTTTATTGGAGCCCATCACAAACTTGCCGGCCGGGACGCGAACGAAAGCGATCTTCACACCATCGGCCACCTCTATCTCTTTCCGCAGGGATGTTTCTTTGGATAGAATCTTCTGAATATCGTCGGCAGACAATGGCCAGCCTTTCAGTTTCACATCTTTATGAACGACAGGCACCACCTTTGCCGGCAGTTCCGGACGGATCTCACCTTTGCCTTTCAGGTAACCGGCATAATCGGCCAATTCTTTGCGCCAGTCTGCACCGGCGTTGTTGGCATATTTATTCGTCAGTTCGATACGGCGTGCATACTGGTCGTAGCCATCCAGCGGATCTGCATCAAACTCACCACGTCCCGAAGCATTCATGTCTATCCACATGTTCAGATGATCCCATTCATTGTCGGTTAGTTTCACATTATAGTGACCACGTTCAAGCATCCGGACAACCTCGCTAGTGGAGGCATGATACTCGTAAGGACTCATAACATACATATCGGCTTCCGGCCCCTGACGGTTTACGTAAGGATGGAAAGCCAGATAGCTCTTCTGGAAATAGCGCGTACCGCTCCAGTCGGTAATACCTACCGAGGTGGTATCCTTAAAGTTGGGACGCCCGGCTTTGCTTCCGTCGTGGCAAGCCACACAAGCACGGTCTAGAATGGGCTGTATTTCGTATTTGAAGGTGTAAGAGCGGACACCACCTTCGGCAATCTTCAATTCATGCGGTTTACGGGTCGAAGCTAATGTTCTTTTAGGAACCGGGATCGTATTCTGGTCTTCGTGACAACCTACACACGAAACGATTTCGCCCGGCATACCGGTTACCCAGCTACGCATCCATTGCACGGCACGTCCGTCCGCGTCGAGCGGTTGAAGAGACACGGGGGTATTGGCAGGAATTTTAAAGATAGCAGAACCGTCTTCCTCCACCGGAACAGTCCCCAGCAGGCGTTTCAGATCCCATCCTGCCTGAACACCATTGTTATAATGATCGGAAAGCGTTCTGCGATAAGCATATTCGTAGGCATAGACACGGAAAGATTTCACTTCCCCGCGCGGCACACCCCGCAATCCTTCTCCTTCATAAATATCCTGGATGAATATGGTAGCTTCCTTTTCATTCGGTTTGATACGATCGGGAATGACAGGAGGAACTGGGGTGCTCTTTACCGGAACAGAGTATATCATACCGGCATCGTCGGCATTAGCTATCAATGTCAGGTTATCGTAGATATCTACCAGATAGATACCCCAGCGGCTATACGGAGATAGTTTTGCTGTCACCAGATAGGTTTCGTCGGTCAACGGATAGGGTTTAATGAACTGCGGCCATACGCCGTTTACCAACTCGTCTTTTATCTCCGGAATGATCGGACGGCCACGGAACGGCAATTCCTGTATCATCCCCTTTTCTTCTTTACGACTCTTTGCGGGATCGAAGATCATCAAACGACCAGAGCGTGCTACACCGTGATGACCGGAGATAACCCCCACAAAGCGGTTCGTTTTCTTCGGTAGCGGTTGCACGTCGAAAATACTGTTCGGGAACATGGAACCACTACCGTAAAGCGATTTCTGTTCTGTTCCGTCAGGATTCATATGCATCACGATGCGGGAAAAATAGTGCGTCAGGTCGGTGTATTCCCAACGGACATACATTACTTTACCATTCGCCATTACGATTGGATGCCAGTTTGCATCCTGATCGAATGTTAAACGACGCAAATCACCGTTATTGGGATCATATAACACCATATTACCTACCGCATCGCTACCGTTTACACAAGGTACACCCTGATAACCGATATTAGAAATTGCCAGCATACGCCCATCCGGCAGATAAGTTCCATCGAAGAACTCCAGATCCGGTTCAGGGATATTGGTTACTTGCCGGGTATCCCCTTTATCGAGGTTCAATTCATGAACCTGCCATCTACGGGTCGAATCCAAAGCAGTAAACATCACCCTTTGCCCATCCCAGTTCAAGACCAAATCAGTAACCGAAGAGCCATCCACTGCCGGTTTATAAAGTACCTTTTCAGTCAAGTCGCCACTTTTCAGACCTGACAATTCGATCAGTTGTGCTTTAAAATTGTTACGACTGGCAGAACTAAGGTTCGACCAGTTATTCGGCTGAATTCCTAAACTTCCGGCTCCTACATAATTCGCTCTTCCAGTCAGATCGAATTTAACCGTCAACATCTTGTCCACATTCACATCCGGACTCATCAGCAATAACTTACGTTTCAATACCAACGCTTTGTTGGCATTATCAATAGCCTGCTGATCACAAGAATATACTCCGTCGAAGCCTCCGGCAAGCAATGATTTCAATTCATTAAAACGTTTATCTGCCAGTGCAGAATCAAAACCAGAGCTTTTTTTCATGATATCCAAAGCTTCCTGAATAGCTTCCGGCTTCATCCATTCGAGTTCAGCCTGTATCTCCAGAACAGAAAGCAAACGGGAAGCAAGATTTTTATATGCTTCCATTTGTTTGGATGGCGTAGACAGAGAGGCGGCTTTATCCAGTTCTGTCTGAAAATAAGAGTCGTTTTTCAACTCTTTCATCATAGCAACCAGCCCTTTTTGTGTCTTGTCAAGTTGCTCGGAGGTAACCTCCTGTTTTGTCTCACAACTAGGTTGTGCCGATAGAGCTCCCCCACTCAGCAAGCTGAAGGTTACACAGCCTGTAATTAATAATTTTTTCCACATAAATGATTAGTATTTAGTTATAAACTCGTCCATTTCTTTCGCATCCATATATTCTTCATCCTGTGAAGTATACAGACCATCCATAATGTAATTTACCTGCGGAAATGCAGCTAGTATCTTACGGATGATCGTTGCTTTGCCGGATTTATATATCGGAGTATTTGGGTTCCATAATTGATCGTGAATATCTTTTTCCGGAGCCGAAATAAGAATATCTTTAATTTCCATCTGCTTCAAACGGGCGAGATCAGCATCCAGATCCGTTTCATCATTCAATAGCAATGACAGTGCAGGTACCAGCGTAAAGTTCCGACGATTCACCTCTTCCACCAGTTTCTGAAGGCCTTCTATTGTATCAGGTGTGCGGGAAACTGATTGTCTCAACAACAAACGAATATTTTTCTTTGCTGCATAATCGGATAAAATCCGGAAAGACTCTTTCAAAGAGGCATAGAACTGTTCCATCGTGTAATTATTCTCTATGGTTCGCTGAGTAGATATCAACAATTCATCAGCACTTAATATCTCCATTTTATCTATAATGCCTTTCATGATTTCCATACTCTTCTCATAGAATGAAGGATCGTTGTTTACAATTCTCAAATCCGGATACAGGTTCAGACCGGAAGTCAAGTCGACGGTTATTTTCAATTTCTGCCGTCCCAGCCAACCTGCCTCATACTTCAATGCCTCTTTTTCTTTATTATGCAGATAACGCCAGTCGATCACAACACGATCATAATGTTCGAAGAAGGTTGGGCGTGAAAGGATTTCCTCTTTTATATCGAGGATATTACGTAAAACAAGTGCCCGTCCGCTAGTATTCGGAACCGGGGTACTTTCCGGCATAACTGTCACTTCTGCCTCCTCATTCAGACGAACACGGAAAATACGGACATTTCCACCGGCTATCGTATTAGAGGTGTTCTTTCCAAACGATGTATTCAACATAACTTTCGGAGTATAACCTATCGCTTTCATTTCCGAACAATCTGTCGGCAATTCTTTAATGGATAAGATCTTTCCTGTCTTCGTTCCGATCGAAAAACTTTTCGGTTCCCAAGACTCATTGGAGATCAGAACAGTGTATTCACCATTTCCTCTGGAACAGGTAACAAGACTTAATTCCGGATTGGTTTCAAACAGTTGCATAGAAGCAAAAATATCTTCCATTAATGCTTTCGTATGGTTAAGTATCGGATACGGTTTGTCCAATGGCTTTTCTTCCATCACTTTTACAGGTAATTCACATTGCGGCTGTTCTGCAACACCATAAAGAGAGGCGATAACAGTAACCTTCCCTTTTCCGGCATTCAGCTCGATAGCAGCCGGAAGTTCGTTACTCTTTTGCAATACCGTTGCTGATGCAGGGTAGATCAATTCAGCCAGCGTATAAGGAGCACGCTCTGTCAATACTTGTCCTTTAAATGCTACCGGAGCAGTACATACCATAGTTTTTTCTCCGACTTGGATACCGGCTATTCCATCCGGCATGTTCTTTAAAGAACCGGCAGTAATAACCAGGTGCCCGCCTTGATTGACATAAGCGTTCAGTTTATCATTAATTTCTTTACCCGGACGGAGTTCGTCTGCAATGACCAATACCGGATATTGCTTCAATACCCACAAAGGGGCATCGCTCATCAAGCAATCGGCAATATCACCATAAGGATTCGGAGTAATAAAACCCCTTTCATCTTTATAATAAGAGGCATCCTGATAACCAGGGTATAAAATATCAAGCATGGCATCAGTCAGATAATCCGGCAATTCATAAGGAAGATTTCCCCATACCTTATAAGCTTGTCTGGAGTACAAATGACGCGGAAACGACCAGCCGGAAAAGAAATCAGTCATCAAAGCTACCGGAATGTACATAACACCCGGATCACCATATTTATCTACCCATTTAACAGCACTTTGTTGTATCTTACCGATCGGACTCAATCCCTTATTATCAATCCGCATAGATCCTTCAAAGCCAACAGCCACACAATCATACATCAGATGGGTATAGATCAGTCGTTTCAACAATCCCAGAGAAGTTCCTTTCAGGGGGCCTCCGCTTTCATAATCTTCATCTATATTTGTAGCATTCGAATCATAAGTTTTATATCCCCATCGATTCCATACAGAAGCATTACCGAACCAATTAACACCATATTGTTTGCCGGCTCCACGAATAAACGAATAATATATCTGCGAATTAGGTAATCCCTGAGCTGTCTCGGCACCAATCAAGGTATAAATACCCTCTTTCAGGAAATAATGGCCAAAGTTCAGAGAAACAAGAGTTGCCATTTTATTTCCCAACTGATCACCCATTTCCTGAAAATGACGTTGAAAATTAAAGTATTGTTGTTTACGGTCGGCTCCCAAAGGGTACATCCGGGGAGCGAAGCTTCCTACATAACGTCCATCTTGTTCTCCATTGTCCATCCCCAACCAACGGTCGCCCAACTCCGATTCAAACAGGTCGAGCACTCCGTCGGGAATAACGAACTGTGTCCAATACCCACCGGGGCCCGAACCGGGTATATATCCCCAGAGATCAAACAGATAAAGGTTTCTTTTTTTAATCTCACCAACAACCTCCTTCAGATTATCCTGAAAGACCAGCGGATAAGACACCCACAGGATATCCCCTAGTTTGTCTTTATCGACCCACTGATCGAGCTTCTGTTTATAATCACCCGAAAGATCACGGAGAGCGATAAACTGAATTTTATTATTGAAGAAAGAGGCATCCGGCGATTTCACATGATAACGGGAGTAATCGGGATGATGAGACGGTGTCATCTGATAAGGATACAGCCTGATACTGTTCTGCGCAAACGATTGGCTGGGATACAACAATCCCAACAGAGTTAGAAGTACTAGAATTTTTTTCATAAGTATAATATATTGTTGTTGCGTTAACAAGCTGACAACCGATAGGGCGATCACTCCTTATCGCAACAAAGATGCATTTATATTTTGAGACTATATTACTTTTCGTTCACAAAAAAGCAAATAATCTACTAAATTGAATATAATCAGAACCAAACAATAACAAATTATGCCAATTTGGTTAATCAAGAGAAGCCGGCAAATACTCTCTTAAAGCCAGCCGAAGTTGTGCCAACGCTTTCTTCTGATATAATTTCACTGCATTGACAGAAACACCCATTTCCTCTGAGATCTCTGCATAAGTCAGATTTTTATATCTACTGAGTTCAAAAACTCTTTTATATTGGGGAGGTAATTCTTTAACCGCTTTGTTTACTCGTTCTATCAATTCTTTAGAAAGCACATAATCGAGTGGAGACTCATCTAACGAGAAAAGAGTATTCTTCTCCGCTACATTATCTAATTCGATATGCTCCGGTTGATTTTGACGGAGATAAGATAAACATGCATTATGAACAGCTCTGATTAAATAAGCTCTAATCGAAGTCGTGATGATCACAGTTTCCCTGTTTTCCCATAGCCATCGGAAAACGTCTCCTACTAACTCTTCTATGATATGTTTTTCTACAATATATGAACGTGCTTCATAACAAAGAACGACATAATATTTTCGAAACAAATTCTCGAAAGTTTTATAGTCTCCTTGCTGTAACCCGGCAAATTTATCAAAAACATCCTTCATATTCTTAACAAGGCATTATCACCGTAAACGCATAACTTTCTAGAAAACAGCATATATAAACATTCTTAAAAAGCACATGAATCATAAAATGACTAGTTAAAACGTTCCTTTTTTTTAGTCATCATATTTTTAAGGTTGTATTATTATTTTTACAAATTGAAATGCAAGCTATATTGCGGATTATTAGTACTTTTATGGAAATATTAAATTTCTCGCAAAAGCCATGAAGGATGACTAAAAAAAAGGAACGTTTTTTTTAGTCAGTAAAATCAGCCGGTATTACCTTATTAATCAGCGAAAAGCCCAAGATATTAAGCAAATTCACTATCCCGGGCTTTTCTCTCCTTTTAATTCAAATTTTCAATTAATTATAAGCAGGATCCTGAACAAGAACTCCACCAGCCTTATCTATTTCACCTTGTGGCAATGGCCAGAAATAGAATTCAGGTTTAAATACTGATTTCGTCTGATACATCGGGTCTACCATATCGTTCACTTTGGGTAAAGTTTTCCATTGTTTCATATGGAAATAACGTAATCCTTCAAAAGCTGTTTCGACACGCCATTCATGACGAACACGTTCACGCATCTGGTCTTTTGTTAAACCAGCAGGCAAAGGAGGCATTTTTGAACGGTCTCTTACCTGGTTGATAGCGCTATAAGCTTTTTCTGTCGGACCATTGGCTTCATTCTCAGCCTCTGCGATCATCAACAATACATGTGCATAACGAACCAGAACGACATCCGGATCGGTATTTGTATCATAACCTGGAGAAGTCTTTGATGGCTGGATCAATTTCATTATACTAAATCCGGAAGGACTGTTGGAAGCTATAACCTCATCGGGGAAATCATCTTTTTCCGGAAAGTTAAGAACACCCGAATGGGCAATCGTCTGAGCTAAACGAGGATCACGGTTCTGGAACAACTTTTCGCGTTCAGCCTTTTGTTTTTCTTTCAATGAACCATCGCTGGTATTGATCAACGACTCGTCAACCGGCACTGTTAATGGAGATTTGCCCCACTCCAAACCATCCGTACATTCATATTCATCTACCAGGTTACGCATAACAATATTCGTTGCCCATGCTCCGAAATACAAGTCTATATCATTATTTCTGTTCGGAGATAAATATCTGACAGAGAAAATGATTTCCGGACTAGCCAGCTGTTTCGACGAAATAAAATTATCACGGAAATTATCAGCCAAACTGTATCCTTTGATACTTTCCAGCAAAGGAACCACTTCTTTCATCTTTGCTGCATCAGCATTACCATTATCATCATAGGCATTCATTATCATCAAACGAGCCTTAAGAACCTTTACGGCAGCCGGAGTAATACGGCCCGATACCTTTCCATCCGAATAAGGTAGATCAGGTAATTCACTGATCGCCTCATCGAAATCTTTTGTTATCTGAGCATAAATATCGGCACGTGAAGCCTTCGGCAAATACATATTATCAGTCGTAAGAAGTTCAGTTACCAGAGGGACTTCTTTATAGCACTGGTACAACCAATAATAATAATATCCTCTCAAAGCTTTGCATTGTCCAAGTATAAATTGACGATCCTCGGTAGACATATCAGGACCTTTATAGCCCTCCAATTGCGTCATTACCTGATGTACACGTCCTATTCCTTTATAGCATATTTTATAGACATCTGAAACAAAGCCATCAGAGAAAGGAGTAATGTCCCCCTGAGCCATTGTCTTGGTTTTACCGTAAGTCGTTTCATCATGCTGACACAAAGAGTTATCGGTCAAGTTGTCAAAACAAGCCTGAATTTCACCCAAAGACTGTGGCCATTCATAAACGACAGAGTAGCAAGCAGCAAGGCCATATTCAAATTCAGCTTTCGATTGCCAGAAAATAGATTGTGATGGTGATGAAGGAGGATCTTTTTGCAAAAAATCTTCACATGCAGTCGTACCCAACAACAATAAGGCAGCTAATGATATATTTATTAATCGTTTCATATTATCTATCCATATTAAAATTCAACATTCAAACCAAATGACACAATCCGGTTTTGCGGATATTGAGCGGCACGTCCGTCACCACTACTGCTATTACTACGTTCCGGATCCAATCCATCGAACTTCGTGAAAGTAACCAGATTGTCGGCAGAGAAATAAACTCTCAGTCTGGACATATTGATCTTATCTGTAAACTGCTTAGGAATCGTATATCCAACAGTCAGGTTTTTCAGACGGAAATAGGAGGCATTGCGAAGGAAATAGGTATTATCGCGTGTATTCTTTCCACCACCCAAATTATCCCAATACAGTTTCGGATGCTTCGCACCATTCGGATTTTCAGGAGTCCACATACCGGCCAGATAGTCACGGGTTGGAGCTGAACCCTGTCTGAAAGGTACTACTCCCCAGTCTGTGATATAATATTTCTTATCGGCAACACCCTGTCCCAACAGAGAAATATCAAAACCTTTCCATGAAGCACTCGCATTTACTGAATATTCAAAGCCAGGGAAACGACCATCCATAGCCACACGGTCATTGTTGTCAATCTTACCATTACCGTCTACATCACGATATTTCAAGTCACCGGGTTGTGTATCGTCAGTAAACTGTTTCGGCGAACTCTTTACTTCGTTTTCATCAGCAAAGATTCCGATACATTCCAGCATATAATACTGTCCATAAGGTAAGCCTTCCTGAAGAATACCATGATTACTATATTCTACATCACCGAAATCGATCAATTTATTACGTGAACGATCTACATAGAAACCGACATTATATTCAAGTCCTTTGAATGTTCCACTCTGGATTACATCATTCCAGTTTACAGCCAATTCAATACCTTTATTTTCCAAAGTACCATTGTTTACAGTCGGAGCATCTAATCCTAACAGATAAGAAACCTGTGAGCCGCGAAGAATATCCTTAGTCACTTTATTATACCAGTCGAATGTTACATTCAAACGGTGTAAAAACTGAAAATCAGCACCTATATCAGTAATAGTAGTAGTTTCCCATTTAATATTCTGATTAGCATACACCTTCTGGGAATAAGCCAACGATTCATTCTTTTTGTCGAAAGGATAAGCATCGACACCTGCAATCATTGCCTGATACGGATAATAACCGATGTTCTGGTTACCCAGCTGTCCCCATGAACCTCTGACCTTGGCATTTGACAACCAGGAAAGATCTGCATTTTTAATAAATTCCTCTTCCGTTAAACGCCAGCCTAAAGAGAATGATGGAAATAATCCCCAGCGACCATCTTTTGCAATTCTGGAAGAACCATCATAACGGGCATTCACTTCTGCCAGATAACGATCTTTATAGTTATAATTGATACGTGCAAAACCTGACATCAAAGCCCATTCACGTTCACTTCCTTTATCCGAATCACCACCATTGGTCATACCGGTTTTACCACCGGCATCCAGAGTTGGCAAATTGAACGGATAATCACGACGATAAGCCTTAATAGACTGATATTTTTCATTTTCCTGGCTATAACCTGCCATTACTGAAAAGCTATGATCTTTATTCGGAGAGGTATAATCATACTTCAAATAAGTATACAGGTTGGTATAGAACAGACGTTCGTCTTCTTCTTCCAGACCGATACCACCTTTATCCAACTGACCTTTCTCTTCACCGGTATGGTACATATAAAGAGGTTCAGGTTTTCCTCTCCAGTCTTTCCATTTATTGGAATACAGACGGGCTGCCCCTTTTGTATACCAGGTAAGTCCTTTGTATAACTTGATCTCAGCCCAAATCTGAGCATTAATATCAAAATCCAGATTAGGTTTGTTTGTTCCGGTTCCGATGATACCCGGCATATTCTTATTATGCGATTCATAATCATAAGCCGAATTTGTCCATCTTGTAACGCCGGAACCGTCATCCGGCAACCAAGGCATATAAGTCGGAGCCTGAGACAAAGTAGAGAGCAGTGCGTCATCCTGACTTTGGCGTGTCTGCATTTTATTTCCATGCATCATGCTGGCATAAGTACCTACACGCATCCAATTAGTCACCTGGGAAGTCAGGTCGATAGTCATGTTATATTTCTTATAATTAAAACCACGCAATGTACCTTCCTGATTCACATAGTTCAATGACACATTATAGGTAGACTTTTCAGAAGAACCGGCCAACGATAAGTTATGGTTCTGCACCAATGCCGGATTAAACATGTAATCGATCCAGTCGAAGCTCGGATATTGAGGATCCGCTCCATTCGATGCACGATATTTATCAATTTCTTCCTGCGGATATTTATCTCCTAAACCGGAATTTGTTTTAGCCAGATTCGCCAATTCCATATACTCGGCAGAATTAGTGACAAGGTCAAACATACGTGTCGGTGTATGAATACCTAAATTGCCGTGATAAGCAATCTTAGTTTTCTGATCGCCGGCACCCTGTTTAGTCGTTACCAGGATAACACCATTTGCGGCACGGGCTCCATAAATAGAGGCAGATGCGGCATCCTTCAAAACGGAAACAGATTCAATGACACTAGGATCGAGACTGTTTAAATCTCCAGGTACCCCATTAATCAAAATTAACGGGTCGGAACCTGCAGAAGAAAATGTACCTTGACCACGAACACGGATCGACACACTCTCGCTACCAGGCTGTCCTAATCCCTGTGTTACACGCACACCCGGGATTTGTCCCTGAAGCATCGTACTCGGGTTCACTACCGGACGTTTAGTCATTTCTTCACCACTAACAGCAGCTACAGCTCCGGTCAGGTTCAATTTCTTCTGTGTACCGAAACCTACCACCACTACTTCGTCAAGGGCCTGCGAATCCTCTTTCATTATAACAGACAAGATAGATTTATTTCCTACCGCAATATCTTGTTCAATATATCCGATATAAGAAATCTGCAAAGTTGCGCCTGCCGGAATATCCAGTTCAAACTTGCCGTCCACATCCGTCACAGTACCGATCGTCGTCCCCTTGACAACCACATTCGCACCGATGATCGGTTCGTTGTTCGGATCAAGAATCGTTCCTGTAACCTTCTTTGTCTGCTGTTGCACACCTGCAACAGGTCCGGTTTGCCCTATACGGGTAATTACAATATGGCGATCGTTGATTTCATAACGAACATTCCGTCCGTTAAACAAGACAGCCAATACTTCATTGATAGATTTGTTGTCCAATGATACGGACACCTTTTCGTCCAGATTCAGATCTTTGACATCCAGACTGAATGAAAATTCGCTTTGACTCTTAATCGATTCAATAGCTTCGCGGATCGTGGCATTCTTGAGATTTAAGGAAAGCATATGTTCAGTCGCATACGTACTTGCGCTCAATGTAAGCGTTCCGGCAACAAGAAATACACCGGCCAGATTAGCCAGGCGTCCAGCTCTTGTAGCCAATAAGTCCTGAACAGATTTTCTAAATGTTTTTTTCATACTTCACTTGTTTAAGATTTAACTTTTAAAATACTCGACAAATAATGGCTGTTTTCTACTTTTTCAGCCAACGGTTACATTCACTCTTCTTTCATTCACATTTACTTTAAATTAGACCTATGTTAATTATAAATTCTGATCAACCCCGGTTTTACCTCATATCTGAATTTATTACCGGAGGACAATATTTCCAACACCTTTTCAATGGTTACATTCTCCTGAAAATCCGAATAGTAAACGATATTTCTCAGAGATTCGTTTTCTATCTGAATAGGTATATCATATTGGCGTTTCAATTCTTTCGTAATATCTCCCAGAGAAACTCTTTCAAACGTCATTGCTCCATTACGCCAGTTTTCAATATGGCTGGCATCTACAGAATCGACCTGCATTGACTGGTTTATTTTCTTATAAGTAAAGCGCTGGTTGGGCTTCAGCACGACCGGGGCGGCATCGGTCGGAAAATCTCCAACCTTTACCGCTCCCTCTTTGAGGGTTACTTTCACCTCTGAGTCTTCTTCATAAGATTTTAGATTGAATTTAGTACCGAGAACCTTCACTGTTAATTTCCCGGTATTCACCACAAAGGGTAATTCTTTATTTTTGCTTACTTCAAAATAGCCTTCACCCAACAACTCCACATTTCTTGATTCCTTTGCAAAATTCGAGTCATACTTCACCTTACTCCCGGCATTCAGCCAGACAACAGAACCATCCGGAAATGTTATTTTAGATTTTGCTCCGTCCGGAACTTCTACGACATATTCTTTATATTCACCGACCATCTCCGAAGCAGTTCTCTCCGATTGCCATAAAAAAAATAACGAAGAAATCCCACATAACAGAATAATGATTGCAGCAGCTGACATTCTCAATACACGACGGTAATAATCCATCTGTTTCGCAGGCTTGGCTTCTTTATTAAACTTGCCGATTGCTTTCTCCAGATCAAAGTCATCCGCATTAGCCATTACACCGGTAGCTTTCCAAATACTTACAGTATCATGAAAATATGTTCTATTCTCCGGCGTTGCCTTAATCCATCGCCGTAACGCAGCATGTCCCTCAGCATCCAAAGAGCCGTTCAGAAAAGATTGTATATAATTATCTATTTGATCCATTTTCTTCAATTAAAAAGCAGGAGTTTACCCACTCATTAATTAAAGGCGCAAAAAAGAGCAAGGCGGGTATATCAGTGTTTATATTTTTTATATAAATCCTGAATATTTATCTGAATGTTAATACTAGCAAAGTCTTCAAAAGCCATTATAAAATGAAAAGCCGAGCATTATATGTACATTATTTTTCCGTATTTTTGCATTCAAAATTCATAAGCACTTATTTATAATGGATCATACTCCTACTAAGATACCTTCGCCCTTACTCTCACTAGTACCCATACTTGTATTGGTTGCGCTCCTGTTTGTCACTATCCGTACCTTCGGCAGTGATGCTCTGAGCGGAGGAAGCCAGGTCGTTTTACTCACGGCTACAGCCGTTTGTTGTTTGATCGCTATGGGATATAGTAAAGTGCGGTGGAAAACGATCGAACTGGCGATGATCAATAATATCACAGGGGTGGCTACGGCTTTGATCATTCTGCTGATTATCGGAGCATTATCGGGCAGCTGGATGATAAGTGGAGTGGTTCCGACATTGATCTATTATGGCATGCAGATCATTCATCCGAGTTTCTTTCTGGCGTCGACTTGTATTATTTGCGCGATCGTCTCCGTTATGACGGGAAGTTCATGGACAACAATAGCAACCATCGGTATCGCTCTTTTAGGGATCGGACAGGCGCAAGGGTTTGAAGATGGATGGATTGCAGGAGCAATTGTCTCCGGGGCCTATTTCGGAGATAAAATATCTCCGCTTTCAGATACAACAATTTTGGCTTCGTCAGTGACCGATACTCCGTTATTCAAACATATTAAATATATGATGATCACGACAGTGCCGTCCATACTGATCACACTGATTATCTTTACCGTAGCCGGATTGACACATGAAGCAACCGCGACGGACCAGATTGCCAGATATTCAGCTTCATTAAAGGAAACATTCGATATCTCCCTATGGCTATTGATCGTTCCAGTCATAACCGGCATCCTGATTGCCAAACGTATACCTTCTATCATCACCTTGTTTATTTCAACGGCTCTGGCAGGCGTGTTCGCATTATTCTTTCAACCTCATCTGTTGCAGGAGATATCAGGTCTACCGATACAGGATATGCAATCACAATTTAAGGGGTTGATCATGACCTTCTACGGAAGTACACAAATACAAACAGGGAATCCGGAATTGAACGATCTGGTATCCACTCGTGGTATGAGCGGCATGATGAATACGATCTGGCTGATTATTTGCGCGATGTGTTTCGGAGGAGCTATGACGGCCAGCGGAATGCTGGGAAGCATTACTTCCGTATTTATCCGCTTTATGAAACGGACAGTCGGGTTGGTTGCTTCAACAGTTGCTTCCGGACTGTTTTTGAATATCTGTACGGCCGACCAATATATTTCGATTATCCTTACGGGGAACATGTTCAAGGATATTTATCAAAAAAAGGGATATGAAAGCCGCCTGTTAAGCCGTACCACGGAAGACTCGGTAACGGTGACTTCCGTCCTTATCCCTTGGAACACTTGCGGTATGACGCAGGCTACCATTTTGGGTGTAGCCACTCTTACATATTTACCTTATTGTTTCTTTAATCTAATCAGCCCGTTAATGAGCATCACAGTTGCCGCCATCGGGTATAAAATCAAACGGATAAATGAAAAAACTGAAAGTATCGCTACTGACTAAAGTAGTCATTGCCATCGCTGCCGGTGTGTTGTTCGGTCAGTTTCTGCCGAATGGTATCGCGCGTATCTTTGTAACCTTCAACTCGTTATTCGGGAATTTCCTTTCGTTCTCCATCCCCCTTATCATTCTGGGACTGGTAACACCAGCCATAGGAGACTTGGGGAAAGGAGCAGGGAAACTACTAGCCATTACGGCACTGATAGCATATGGATCGACGATATTCTCAGGATTCTTCACGTTCTTCAGCAGTTCGGCGATACTCCCACATATCTTACCGGTCAATACGGAGCTTACAGCAATGGAGAATCCGGAAGATTTTATGCTGACTCCTTATTTCACAGTAGGTATGCCACCTTTAATGGATGTAATGACCGCCTTGCTACTATCATTTACGATCGGGCTGGGACTTTCTTATATCAACGGGAATGCTTTGCGTGAGGCATTCAACGACTTCCAGAAGATCATTATCATTCTGATCGAAGCGGTTATTATCCCTTTGCTTCCCCTGCATATTTTCGGTATCTTCTTGAATATGACAGTCAGCGGACAAGTGATGAGTATTATAACGATGTTC
The DNA here is from genome assembly GCF_905196875.1 of uncultured Parabacteroides sp. Taxonomy (GTDB): domain Bacteria; phylum Bacteroidota; class Bacteroidia; order Bacteroidales; family Tannerellaceae; genus Parabacteroides. Next base: position 78,199 of record NZ_CAJJWO010000013.1, read on the forward strand.
CTGAAAGTGATTGTCGTGATATTCATACTGCATGTGCTACTTTTAATTATCCAGTTTACCATTGCAGGAACTGTCAGCGGCAAGAACCCATTCCGCCTATTAAAAAATATGCTGCCTGCTTATGCTACCGCGTTAGGCACACAATCGTCAGCCGCCACGATCCCGGTTACACTGGCACAAACAGTCAAAAATGGTGTCCGGGAAACGATCGCTATTTTTGTTGTCCCACTATGTGCGACTATTCATCTTTCCGGCAGTACGATGAAAATAACAGCCTGTGCCATGGCTATCATGTATATGGCAGGAGAGCCGGTTACTTTTTCCGCTCTTGCCGGTTTTATTATGATGCTGGGAATTACGATGGTAGCTGCTCCGGGAGTTCCGGGGGGAGCAATCATGGCCGCACTGGGGTTACTGCAAAGTATGCTGGGTTTCAACGAGACGTTGCAGGCGTTGATGATTGCCTTATATATCGCGATGGACAGTTTCGGTACGGCCTGCAACGTAACCGGCGACGGAGCTATCGCCATAGTGGTAGATAAGATTGCGGGGAAACAACAACCGTCTGTCCAAACGATCGAATAGATTCATTTCAAACATCCTTATAATATCCGGGAGTCTTCCTGATGATAAAATAAACAGAGGTAGGTATAATTTAATTTACACCTACCTCTAAATCGATTTATACCTAGGTCTAAACTAATTTACACCCAGGTGTTTTTGAAAAGTCGTTATAATAGTTCCTGCAAAGTATTTACATTCTTCTCCCGCATCATAGTGATAGCGATATGTGCACATGCATAAGCATCCGCCATCGCATGGTGATGGTTCTTGAGATCGTACCCGCAATGGGCGGCCACCGTATGCAGCTGATGATTCACCAGAAACGGATACATCTTCCGCGACAGGCGGCAGGTGCAATAGAACTGATATTTCGGATAGGCGAGTTCATACGTTTCATGTACGGCTTTCAGACATCCTTCATCGAAAGGGCTGTTATGGGCCACCAGGGGCAGATCGACTATTTTAGGGGCGATCTTTGCCCATACTTCTTCAAAATCGGGGGCATCATTCGTATCGGCTGGCGTAAGTCCATGTACTGCAGTAGTCCACTGTGTATAGTAATTCGGATAAGGGCGGATCAGGCTGTATACCTGATCGATAACTTGATTGTCTTCAACAATAACAACCCCGACACTACATACGCTACTACGTTTCCCATTGGCAGTCTCAAAATCTATTGCGGCGAAGCGTTCCATATTAAATTCACTAAAATGTATGCAAAGGTAAGTATTCCATAAAGAAAAAGCCGTATTCCTAAATGGAATACGACCTTTTTAATTACAATATTTGAACAACACAACCTACATCTTTGGGATACAACTTTATCCGAATAATAGCTTTACCATCCTTCACCACCGGTTCAATGACTTGCTCATTCCATGCATCATAAAATTGACCACCTTCCACCGTTTCCACTTCTAAAACCTCTCCTTCATAAAGATGATCTGAAGCATTGAACAACGTCCAGACACGTTTTTTTTCCGTAGGAAAATAATTTGCATATATGAAATCCGGCTGTGTCGTATCAACCAAAGGTATTGGTTGCATTGACCGAAAAGCATCTTTGTGAGCTTTAAGTATTGAATAACATTTCCTTATTGTTTGTCTCACGTCTTCCGGGAACCACTTCGGATCACTTAACGGACCGGAAAGCCAAATACCTTCTCCATTAAAAAATACATGTTTTATACCTATTGTATCATGTCCAATAGGATCATCAATATGTAAAATCTCAAACAATTTATAATCTGGAAATGCAAACCTTGCCAAATTAACAACAGAAGGATTATGCCTTGCAGAATCACGCCCCTGACATATCGCATAGGTAAAACTACCATCCTGATACTGGGTTGAAATATCTGTCGAGCATTCTTCCGTATATGTAACTACATCTTCTGAAATTTTACTCTTGATATGGTTCATTAATCCAGCTTCCGCATACACCTGCATCTCACTATTCACAGAAGTATGAAGAACATCATGCCCATGGGTCGGATTATAACAACCATATTGCCAGCCGAATCCAAACTGATCGATATAAACACCATTGGCCTCCAACTCTTCCGAGGATCTTTTTACAGTGTTAGCGATATATTCCCTCCATTCCCCGACCAACGGACAAGGATAATAATATCCATCACCAAAACGGGCATACCTTCTCAAATGTGTATCCAGCATTTGCCAATCTACACCATATTCTTTACAGACCTCAGACTCTGGCGACAACAAATAGCCTTCATGATAAAGTCCAACCGGTATACCCAAAGCTTTTACTTGCTTTATCTGTGCTTGTAATTCAGCTTTATTCAAATAGCACCATGGAGCGTAATCACCGCAACGGCCCTGATCCGGAGTTTGTCCCCAATCAAACAAATGAAGATAATCTACTCCGCCAAAAGCTTCAAGCGATTCGGTTACTTTTGAAATTAAATCCACCTTACCCGTTTTCAGATCGTGTGCACCTATTTCCCCGCTATTATTATAAAGGAATGTCTGACGAAAATTATACACATCACGAAACCAATCCTTCCGGACTGTCACTGGCTTTAAAGTAGCAGATAACCAATTTCTATATTCATTAAAAGCCTCATGCCAATCACCTTTATGTACTTTCAGTTCCGCCGGAGGCAACGTCCATGATTCACCAGGAGCTAATATCTTTGCCCGATATATCACACCCATACTCAAAACATTTTTATTCCTTTCTAAAAAATACTTTTTCGGATAATTTGAAATATCCAATGTCTGTAACATCAGACCTCCATGACCCATCCGATAAATATCCATAAACTGGAAAGGGAAATTACCACTATAAATCTCAGAATAAGAAATACTATCCGTATTATTGGCCATCTCTCCCTGACGAGGAAACAGCTGGTAAATTTCATCTGAATTTCCTCCTTCCACATTCCAATCCTTTATTACAGGGAACCGTGGCTCTACCGAAACAGAATCATTTCCATTATTTCTAAGGACTAATGATAACCGATAACTACATTCATCTATACGCTCAACCGCCAATGAAGGAGAAATTCCTTCCTCTCTCCCAATATCGTATAAAGGGAAAGAAGAAGGTCTCCATTTCATATTTGAGACATTTTCCGTAAAACTGACAATAGAACCATGTTCATTGCAATCCAGAGTAAAACAATCATACGGTTTATTATGACACTGGATACAAGCGCATAAGACTATTATCAATATTGATAATCTCAGATACATTTTCTATGTTCTATATAAAACTCCATTCAACATTAAAAACCCGGATTTTGTATCAGTGCCTTATTCATTTCCATTTCTGTCTGAGGGATAGGCCACAAATAATGCTTTTTCTCATCAAAGACCCTGGTCATATAAACTTCTCCTAACAGATTTTTAAATGCACGCCCATTCAGCATGGATGCAGCAACTTTCCAACGACGGATATCAGAATAATAAATTCCTTCACCAGCCAACTCAATCATTCTCTCATTTCTAATCAGTTGTCGCATTTCTTCTTTTGATTTAGACAAAAGGGAAAGACCTTTTACACCTGCTCTTTCTCGAATCTGATCCAGTATATTATAAATACTTGCATCCGGTTCACCCAATATTTCATTCTTTGCTTCCGCATACATCAATAATACATCAGCATATCTGATAACTATATAATTCTGATTATCATCCCCCCAGGCTGACCCCTCATCTTCTACCACATACTTTCTCCACATCAAGCCGGTACGCGTTCTACCTTTCACAAAGTCTCCTGCCTGTAACGGGAAAACATAATCTAGTCCTTTAAACTTCGTGCCGGGACGCATCACCGTAATATCCATACGCTTATCCCGATTCTGATAACGATTGTTTGAATCGTATCCCGAAGCCGGATCAGTTATAGGTAAACCATTCGTACAAAGATACGAATCTAGAAGTTCAACTGTAGGGCATGATGTATTGGTACTTCCTGTTCCATTACAGGACAAATTTCCTAATAAATAATCCAAAGAACCGCCCTCTCCGGTTTTTGGACCTAAATATTGTACATCAAATACAACTTCCTTATTATTCTTATTATGATAATCAAACACATCTGCATAATTATCCAATATACCATACTGATATGTATCCGGATTATTTACTAAATCTTCCAGAGTTTCAACTGCTTTCTGATATTCTCCGGCATACAGATAAACCTTGCCTTTCAAAGCAATAGCAGCACCTTTCGTCGCGCGTCCAGCATCAGATGTTTCATATTTTACATCCAAGACCTTTATTGCATCATCCAGATCTTTAATAATCGCATTTCTGACCTCTTCTACTGGCGTACGTCCTTTAACTGCGTTCTGCACCGTTATTTCTTCCAAATACAAAGGGACATCTCCCCAAAAATCAATCAAATTGAAGTAATATAGCGCACGTAGAAATTTACATTCACCGATCAGACGATCTTTCAATGCCTGATCCATATTGATATCAACCACTTTCTCCATCGCCACATTTGCTCTGTTGATCCCGCGGTACAATATCTCCCATTTATCTTTAAACGAACCATTCCGGGCTGTGTGAAGACCAAGATTCATATCCCCGTTGGAGGTTTCATCCGCTATTGGAGTATACATATCATTCAATACATAATTTCCATATACAGATTGTAAAGAAGCATATACAGCCGTTACCCCCTGAATTGCATGTTCCTTAGTTTTCCAAAAATTCGATTCGTCAACATAATTCAAAGGGTATTTAGTCAGATAATCATCACAGGAAACAAATAACCCTGCTAATAGTGATAAAAACAATAATATCTTTTTCATAACTTTCTCTATTAAGCAAATTAATTAAAATACCAGGTTCAAACCAAAAGTAAATTGCCTTACATTAGGATGGTTGTTAGCCATACGGACTTCCGTATCATAACGTTGAGCACTTGTTGATGCTGTTTCAGGGTCCAACCCATCATATTTTGTAAAAGTCAACAAATTTTCTCCACTCACAAACAAACGCAAATGTTCAACACCCCATTTCTGAAACAAAGCATATTTAGGGAATGTATATCCAACCTGTACATTCTTCAACCGCACATAGTTTGCATTTTGCAACCAGAAATCAGAAGCTATTGTATTTCCTTGGTAATCTGCAGTCAGACGAGGTAATTCAGCATTTATATTCTCAGGAGTCCAACGTCCCAACCATTTACTCCGATAAGAACGGCCTCTTCCGACATTTGGATTATCCCAATAATCTTGTCCCCATACTTGATATCCTAACAAAGACTGAAATAAGGCTGAAAAATCAAAATTCCGATAAGTAGCAGTTAGATTCAAACCCAAAACATAATCCGGAGTCGACTTTCCTATTACTGTACGGTCATCTTCATCTACTATTCCATTATTATCCAAATCACGATAAATCAAGTCTCCCAATTCGTTCCCATATTTCTGTTTAGCATGATTATCTATATCAACTTGAGTTCGAAATATACCATCACAGACAAAACCGTAATAAGCTCCATATTCATAACCATCACCAATAATTGTATTATCGCCGATAATGGGTTCCCCACCTCTATATTTAGAAACAACATTCGAAACATGAGATATATTAAAGTTTGCTCCCACTGAAACTTTACGGTTTATATTCTTATTATAATTCAATGATAACTCCCAACCTTTATTCTTCACATTTGCCAGATTCTGATAAGGAGCTCCTAGTCCACCTAACACTCCGGGAAGAGGAGCAGTTATCAAAATTCCTTCCGTATTACGTTTAAAAACATCAAATGTTACATCAAAATCTTTCAGAAAACCAAAATCAATACCTAAGTTTGTAATTTTTGTTTTCTCCCATGTAATAGATTTGTTAGGGACACCGGAGGGAGCCGCCCCCTGAGCCAAATTCTGTCCAAAGACATAAGACTCTCCATTTCCCATTGCATAAACATTGGCAAATGTATAGTTATTACCTATATTATTATTACCCAAAGCGCCATAAGATACGCGAAATTTCAGGTTATCAATAAAACTAACATTATCTTTCAAGAAGTTTTCTTCAGAGATTCTCCAGCCCAAAGAAAAAGACGGAAACGTTCCCCAGCGATAATCTTCTGAAAATCGGGAAGAGCCATCACTTCGCACATTAACTTCCAACAGATACTTACCCATATAATCATAATTCAAACGGGCAAACCAAGAAACCAAAGACCATTCTTCCGCCCAACCGTTCGCCCAAGGAGAAGATGTTGATAAATTAATCTGAAATTCGTCAAAGTCAGGCATTCCACCTTTTCCAATCAAAGAATAATCTTGGCGAAACTTTTCAGTATTAAAGCCTGTCAACACTTTAAAATTATGTTTATCTCCTAAAGTAAAATCATATTTAGCGGAAGCATAAAACGATTGCCACAGATCTTTACTGGTAATCTGATTAAGTATATTCTCAGGGAAAGGACTTCTAATAATTGATTCTGTCTGAAAATTCCACATTGGAGTATAATGCAATTGCGTTTTAGTAAAAGCCGCGTTATTATTCAATGCATAATTCCCTTCAAAAACAAGATTTTTTATCGGTTCATATATAATATAAATTTTACCCATATATTTACTACCATCCGTTTTTATGGAACGTCCGTCATTGAATGCCAACATATTATTACCCTGATTATCCTCTCCCTGAGCCATTGTTGCTCCAAATCTTCCATCCGGATGAACAGGTAAAGTGCTGGGGGAAGAATTTGATAAACAGGCCATAATATAACCGCTTTCATACGCTTCACGCAATACATTATATTGGATATTAGAATTTAAACCGACTTTGATCCATTTATTTATTTGCGATTCAAGATTAACTTTGATATTATAACGATCATAACCGGTACCTTTTAAAATACCCTCATTATTCAAAAAACCCAGTCCGACATTGAACAGGAAAGCATCGCTACCTCCACTGATAGACACATTATTTTCTTTTCGCCAAGTAGGATTATAAATAGCTTTCAGCCAATTTGTATTCGGATACAAGATCGGATCATTCCGATGAACTTCCCACTCTTCAATTGTAGATTCAGGAATAACAGGTATACTTCCTGGAGATACATTATTGTACCCCTCATTTGTCAATCTGGCCGTTGTCGGATAATCACTGACTACATCGAATAGATTTGTAGCCTCTTGCCTTGAAAACAGACCGCTGTACGAAACTTTAATTCGTCCTCTATTCCCTTTTTTTGTAGTAATAAGTATAACACCATTTGCCGCACGGGAACCATATATAGAAGCCGAAGATGCATCTTTCAATACAGAAACAGATTCTATATCACTCGGATTTACATCATTTAAACTACCAATAATTCCATCAATCAAGATCATGGGAGAAGAGTTATTCAAAGTTCCTACCCCACGAATATTGATGCTAGCATCATCTTTTCCTGGTTGCCCGGAAGATTGTCTGACATCCAAACCGGCTACTAATCCAGAAAGACCACTCGAAATATTAGAGATCGGTCGTCCCTGTAGCTTTTCTTCGACATTGACACTCGCTACAGACCCAGTCAAATTAACTTTTTTCTGAGTGCCATAACCAACAACAACAACCTCATCCAATTTTTGAGAATCTTCCTTTAATGTAACATTCAATACTTCTTTTCCTCTCACAGACAAATCCTGGCTATTATAGCCTATATAAGATACAAGTAAATTACTATTGTCGCCTACTTCTAAAGAAAATTGCCCTTCTATATCTGTTATAGTACCATTGGTTGTTCCTTTTTCCGAAACGTTAGCACCAATAACAGGTTCTCCTTTTTCATCTATAACAACTCCGCTAATCTTTCTTTTTACATTTGATTTTTGTGACTGTACAGAGGATATCGTCACCAAAATTTTATTACCAGAAACCCGATATTCTAAATTACGCTTAGTTAAAATATCAGTCAACAAATTTTTAATAGATTGATTCTTCGCAGAAACGGTCACAGGCTCTTTTTCCGCCAGATCTGTATCTTTATAAGAAAAACGATAAGTTGACTGCTTTTCTATTTCCTGAAGAAAACGTGCTAATGTCACATTTTTGAGTTCCAAATTAACGTCCCCCGTTTGTGCATAAGCAGATATTGAAGTTAAAAAGATAAAACATAGTAGAATAAACAGATTGATTCTACAAAATTTTGTACTTTTACACTTTAACTTAAACAAGTTTTGAATTACATTCATAATAAAAAATTTAAAGTTGACTTTTAGTTATTTATACTGCTATGTTGTCGCATAGCTTTTCGAACTGAATTCGACGATCTATCCGGAGAGCCTGCCCGCTTTCCGGATATTTTTTTTCTTTCATGTTACCATCATTGTCATTTTTAAGATTAATAATTTATTTCCGATTCGCAAAAATTTGAATTTCATCACCTTTTATCCTATAATCAAACTCATAATGAATTCTCAAGATATTCATCACGTCTTCTATTTCTTCTTTATCAAACACACCAGTGTAAGTCTCTTTTATAAAAGAAGAATCTGCTATATCAAAGAATACTCCATATTTACGTCCTACCCTTTTCAATACTTCCTCCAGAGGCTCGGATCTGAACACCAACTCTTTACTAACCCAAGCTGTTTCCAGTATATTCGAGGATGTAATTTTTTTCATCTTCCCAGTTTTCTTATCATAAATAACTTTCTCATTAGGAACGACATTTATTTTTTCAAAAGGAGGATGAACCGAAGATACGATTACACTCCCCTGTACCAATGCCATTTCCATCATTTCTTTATCAGAATAGGCATATACATTAAATGATGTTCCCGTGACCTCAACCTCCATGAACTCAGTATTGACTACAAACTTCTTTTGTGTATCTTTTCGGACTTCAAAATACCCCTCACCAGAGAGAGAGACCCGTCGGTCTTTTTTACCAAAATCTTGCTTATAAGAAAGCAGCGATTCAGAATTAAGTTTTACGGCTGTCCCATCCGGTAAAGTGATTGAGACTCGTTCCCCTTTTCCTACTTTTACCTCCATTATCCGGTCAGCCAACAGGGTTATATTCCGGTTATCTATATATAAATATAGAGATAAACTACCCAGAACAAACAATGCGACGGTCGCAGCGATCTGTCTCAAATTAAACGTTCTTATTTTCTTTACCGAGGCCGGAGATGTTGCTATATCCCTACGAATACGAAGTAATATATCTTGCGCATCCTCCGGTGATAAAGTTTTATTATACTTTGAATTGTTCCAACTGTCCAATAAAACAGGAAAAAGTTCCTCATCAGTATAGTTATTAACCTCTTGTCTCAGTTCACGAAACTCCTCCCGGCTGATTTGTTCAACCTGATATTTCGCAAACCAGTCTTTCAGTTTTCTATTTATTGATGTACCCATAAAGCAAGGATTTCGTTTGTTTATGGGTTATATCTCTAAACACTGAATTTATAACATCCTTTTTTATATGCTATAAAACATCTTTTAAAAACAGATCGTAAATAGTATAAACAGATAAGAATTATTCGATAGCTCACTACGTAGAAGTTTCAAAGCTGCAGAAAGTTGGTTGCGTACAACTTGCTCTGTTATAGATAGCCGAGAGGCTATTTCTGCAATAGATAGACCATATTCCTTATTCAAAACGAATATTTCTCTTTGCCGGGGCGTCAATTTTAGTTTGGCGATTTCCAATTCTTTCAAAAAAAGATCAAAATCATATTTCGCTTCTATATCATCTGTCGAAATAATATCTTTTTTAAAGTCCAGATAATGTTCCATTTGCGGATGATTCAATTGACGACGAAGTTCTTTCAATAAAAAATGATAGGAGATAGTAAACAAATAGGCCTTGAATGATGTATCCGGATTTATACCGGCTCGATTCGTCCAAATTTTCACAAACGTTTCCTGTACCACATCTTTCGCTGCACTGTCTGATTTCAAATAAGAAAACGCAAAACAATAAAGCCTGGAAGCCCAAAGATTATACAGAGTATTAAAACTTAACTCTGATCCTTCGGTTAACTCTTTCAATAATCGTCTCTCCTCCAACATGCTTTCCTGTTTCCTTTTTCAAGTCACAAATATAGAAAATAAAAAATGTTATTCATCTGCAAACCGATTTATTTCATTCTCGATAAGATTATACCTTTTTTATACAAACCGGAAAACTCCCGGCTAGCAGGAACACATGCTTCCTAAAACAACCGGGAGTCTTTCTAAATTTACATATATTGAAAAACGCAAGGTATTACTTTGGTCGGGGAACGACCATATAGTCTTTCTCCCATTCTTCGTACCGGGCTACCATATCCTTTA